>JAEWOH010000056.1 GCA_023460955.1 Bacillota bacterium
TTAAAAAAAAATCAGTTGACTGACAGTGAAAAGAGAAAGAAAGAAGATATTATACGGATACAAGAAATGTTGTCCCAGGGTTACCAACCAGTTTATATTAGAGAACTAACTGGACATACATATAAAACGATTAGAAAATATAAGTCTGGAGATCCTGATATTTTATGTAGAAACACCGCTAACACACACAAGAGAACTTCCATTCTTGATAGTTATTCTAATCTCATAGTAGAGAAACTAAATGAAGGAATAATACTTAAGGATATATTTAAGCATATTACATCAAAAGGATATGGTGGAAAGCAAACAAACTTCTATGATTATTGCAAGCGAATCATGGAAGAAAATAATATAGAATATTATACAAGTAAAAATATTGTAGGCATGCCTATTAACAAAAAGAAACTCAATGTACGATTTATTAGTAGAAGTGATATTTTTGATTTTATATGGCTCGGCAAGGAATTAGGTGCTGGAGTAAAGGACGTTGTATTTAACAAATATCCTGTATTATATGAGATACATGCTTCTGTAAGAGAATTCAGAGAAATATTTATTAAGAAAAGCATTGCATATCTTAATTTATACATAGATAGGTATAAAAATTCAGATAACAGAAATCTAAAGTCTTTCGCAAATGGGTTGTTAAAAGATATTGAAGCTATTGAAAATGCAGTATCAAGTACATTTAGTAATGGTTATGTTGAAGGTAACAATAATCGTTTAAAAATGATTAAGCGAATTATGTACGGGAGAGCCGGACTCTCATTGTTAAAGGCTAAGATTCTATGTTAGCTTTTTATTTTATTACAATATACTCAAATATGCGGAAGAACCCGGATGTTGCCGGAATCAGTGTCCGGATGCAGCCGAAATATGCAATTGTGCTCTGGATTTAGAAGATTTAATAAATCTACAAGATAACTATTTTAATCTTGAAACAGAACTCTTAACCTTTCCTGATGGAAGAAAAGTTAAATTAACTAGCTATCTTAATAATCTAGTAAAAGAACTAATAAAACAAAAGCAAAAAAATAAAATATGCTGCAAATATTTATTTTGTGGGAAATATGAGAAAGGATACTCTAAAATGTCCAAAGGTAACTATAATGCAATAATAAGCCGAAGTTTTAATAAGCTTAATTTCACAAATGATAGAAACAAAGTTCTTATTCCTTCATTTTTGCGGTCTTCAGTTATACGTAAAATGTTTGATTCTGGATTTACTATTGAAGATATAATTTGCTTAACTGGATTAAGTTTGACTGGTATAGGTCAATATATTTCGAAAGAAGATATACTTAAACGTCATAAATTAAAAAGAGTAGTAACCGAGCATCCTTACAAGGAATTTTTTGCTTAACATTTTATTAATATCTCCCTCTGGATTTTTAACTATAGAGGGAGATATTAAAATTTTAGAAACAAAAACGCCATCAGGTCGGAAGGAGTTCACAATTTAATAATATTTTCTATTTTGGTACCATTATAACATTGCACTTAGAACACTCCACTAAAGGCGTTTCTGAAATAGAAACTGCTCCACAATATATACAATAATACTCTTTTGAATTACACGCATTATTATATTGCGAATATGCTTTTTCGTAATATATTTTTTGCTCTTTACTATATCCTTTTCTTGCTATTGCAACCGATTCTACGATACTATTTTTACGAGGAAGAATTGGCGCATAAAACCCAATATCAAAATTATTTGACCTATCATCGTCAACTGTGTAATCATTAAATTTACTTTTAAATAATGCTTCTATCTTTTCTCTTCGTTCACCGATCAACTGAGTATTATCAAAAAACACTTGTGATGGTTTAAAAAATTCAATTTCAGAACATATTAATAAGCCATTTTTACCCATTTCATAGTAAACGTGACAAATATTTTTATATTCCTCAGTTTCATATAAATCCACAGCTGATTTCCTAAATAAAGTGGGTTTTGTTTTAAGTATTGATTGAATTTCTTCACTTGTCATTCCAAATTTAATACTATCAGTACCTTCGAAAAGCAATAAATTAAAATCCATATTTATTCTCCTCTTCATAAAATAGATCAGTAATATCATATTAAACATTACTGATCTAATTATACTAATTATTTACTTATGTTACATCTTTTTTATTCATACCACCCTAGCGTGCTAGTAGCATAAGTCATGGCCTGAATATAAGCCGCATCATATTTTTGACCAACAATTCTCCGAATATCAAGCATATCATTTTCCATAGCTTGTAAATATTTCCCTTGTTTGAGAAGCTGTAATTGATTATTTCTGTATGCAATAGCGGTTGCACTATTACCATAACTTGATGTTCTTTGATGATCTTCAGGTGTTAGCAAAATACAAGGTGCTGTCCCAGTGGTAACAGTACCAATTACTTTTTTATTTGAATCATATTTGTTAATGGTTGTTTTACCAATGTTATCTTGCGCAATTAAGTGGTGTCTTTCTCCACCCATAGCATCAATAATTGAATTATAAGAACCTCCGATCTGGTTAGTTCTTTTTACATCTAAATTTAGATTTTGATAATCTGTTAATGCTTGTGTAAAACCACCACCACCAAAATAGATAGTTTCTTCAACAGTAGAAGTTATTGGTTTCGTAATTGTCCATGTGTATGAATAAAACATTGACCCCCACAAATTATGAGAACTTGTAATATTTCCATTTCGATCACATATATTTATCACACCATTAAATGAAGTTATTGGCGTTTTACAATTAGTTAATTCGACCTTCAACTGAATTGTTCTTAGATCCCAATTATCACACACGATAAAGTATAAGTCACAAAACTTGGTGTTGGCTGAACAGCTTGTGTAGAAATACTTTTTGATTGTTCACTACTTTCATTTTTTATTTCTATTGTTTTAGTAATAGTAGATTTGCCGTTAGAACTAATTGAACTCAGATTAAGTGGTATTGCCATGCTTGGGTCAATTTCTTCAATCCCAAAACTACTTTTTGCTTTGGTTGAATTAATATCAGTTGCACTTACCATAAAAATATTGGTAGAGAGTAGAGCTATAACCATCAAAACAGCCACAAAGCTCTTAAGTACTTTTTTTGAACTTTTTTTAAACATATAAAACCTCCTCGATGTAATTTTTGTAATTAGGGGTAATAATTAAAATATTTCTTTACCTCCTTCCATCTTTTCTCCCTTCACAAATCCCCTAAAATAGTATAAAATTACATCTGTAACCTATACTATAAATGTGTAGGGGCATGTACCTCCCACTTTGCATATTTCGGCTGCATCCGGACACTGATTCCGGCAACATCCGGACAGCGTTTCGGAATTATCCGGACACCATTTCGGCACATCCGGACACCTTGTCGAGTTAATAAAACAACTGGTACTCTTTAATCAGTATGATTAAAGGGGGCCCAATCGATGAGGAGGCTGGAAATGCTTAAAGCAAGAGAAATTTTAAGACTAAAACATGAAGTAGGATTATCACTAAGAGAAATCGGTCAGGCCTGTAATTGTGGCAAATCGACGGTATCAGAAATACTATCCAGAGCCGAAAAGGCAGGGATTTCGTGGCCAATTGATCTTAGTGACAAGCAATTAATGTCATTGCTCTATCCACCGCTAGAAAGTAAGTCATCTCCCCCTGAACCAGATATGGAATACATCTTCTGTGAAATGAAGAAAAAGAATGTAACTCTCATGCTTTTATGGGAAGAGTACAAAACCAATCATCCTGACGGTATTATGTACACTCAATTCTGTGAACGCTACCGTATTTTCAAAGTCAATAACAAAATATCAATGCATAAAGAACATAAAGCTGGTGAAGAAGTTGAAGTTGACTGGGCTGGAGATACTATATCCTATGTTGATCCCAATACCGGTGAGTTAAAACCTGCATATGTATTCGTTGCTGTACTGCCTGCAAGCAGTTATCCGTTTGCTTATGCTTATGAAGATATGAAAACTCCGAACTGGATTGATGCTCATGTCAGAGCTTATGAATACTTTGGAGGTGTTCCGAAAATCACAATATCAGATAATACCAAAACTGCAGTAATTAAGCCAGACAGGATAGATCCTGTACTCAATAAAAGCTATAACGAGATGGCAAAGCACTATAGAACAACTCTTCTCCCTGCCAGATCAGCTAAGCCCAAGGATAAAGCAGCTGACGAAAACATGGTATTGAATGTGTCAAGGAGAATAATCGCAGCACTCAGAAACAGGCAGTTCTTCAGCATATATGAAATTAACCAAGCAATCAGTGAAGAACTTATCAAGCTTGTAAACCGTCCTTTTCAGAAGATGGAAGGAAATAGATTATCTGCCTTTGAAATGATAGACAAGCCAGCTTTGCAGCCGTTACCTGCAACAAAATATGAGTATTCCGAGTGGAAGGAAGCCAAAGTTCAGTTTAATTATCATGTAGAATTTGAAGGCTTTTTCTACAGTGTGCATCACTCTTACATAAACAGTCCTTGCTCCATACGTGCTACTACAAGAACAGTAGAAATATATATCGGAAGTGAAAGAGTATCAGCTTATCAAAGGAACTACAACAAATTCAAACGTTACATAACCCTGCCAGAGCACATGCCTGAAAACCACAAAACAGTTTATGGCTGGAGCTCTGACCGCTTTCTATCATGGGCTGAAAAAACAGGACCTTACACTAAAAAATTCATAAGCTGTATCCTTGAAAGCCGTGAATATCCTGTGCAAACATACCGTACTTGTATGGGCATCATGAGATTTGCAGGTAACTATTCAAACGAAATCATGGAAGATGCCAGCCGTGAAGCACTTGATAAAAGCACCATCTCATATAAGTACTTTAGCATAATATTAAAGCAGGTTACAGCAAAAGCCTCCCAAAATAGAACTGAAAAGATAATTGCCCATGAAAATGTCAGAGGCAGCAGTGCCTTTACAGGAGGTGGGATAAATGCTTAACAATCAAACTATAGAAAAATTACGGGATTTAAAACTGAAAGTAATGGCAAACATGCTAAGCAATCCCGACCAATCACTAAAGGAACTATCTTTTGAAGAACGACTTGGCATTATGGTTGAAAATGAATGGATAAGTAAGAAAAACTCAAGAATTAAACGGCTCATAAATAGTGCTGCACTTAGCCTTAATGCCTGTATTGAGGATATTGACTATACGACTGACAGAAAGCTTGACAAGAGAAATATACAGCTGCTTTCAACCTGTTCGTTCATAGAACAAAAACTAAACATAGTGATATCTGGGAAGACCGGCACAGGAAAGACATACATTTCTTGTGCCATTGGCAACTCAGCTTGCCGACATGGATATACCGTAAAGTATTACAGAATTCCCGAACTTCTGTTGGAAATTGAAGATGCCAAAAACGAAAACCGGTATTCAAAATATATGACAAGTCTTCAGAATATTAAGCTTCTAATACTTGACGATATTGGCCTGAAATCATATACACTTGAAGAAAGCCGAGACATACTAGAAATCGTAGAGAGCAGATATAACAAGGCATCAACGATTTTATCAGGACAAGTATCCCATACCAAATGGTACGATCTGTTTCCTGATCCTACAATAGCAGATGCAATCATGGACAGGATAATACATAACTCATATATTTTGACCCTTGATTCAAAAAAATCTATGAGAGAAGTCATGGCAGGAAAAACGATAAAAAACATTGAAAAAGATGAAAGACTGGAATAAAATCAACTTACAGACAAGGTGTCCGGATGCTCCGGTTTACTGTCCGGATAAAACCGGAATCGCCGTCCGGATGTGCCGGAATATGCACACTTCATGTTACTTTCGACTGTGGCATGATTGGGAGGTTAATCTTTAGAAAAAATAATCCTAAAAACTAATAACAGTATACCATATTATTACATTTATGGCGCATTTTCTTATAATTGTAACATAATTGTTATTTTATGGGTATATAAAGTAGAAGATTTAAAGGAACGTAATGGTATCTGTAAAGTTTTTATCGAAGGCTATATGAATCAAACAAAAAAACGCCTCCGTTTCGTTGAAGGCGTTGTGCAAACCACTTTAGATTGCTATAGAATTTTAAGCGTTTTAGTAAAATCTAAACAATCTTGTCTTTCTCCTGAAAATATTATTTCATATCTTCCAGCGACAGATTTTTTGGGGATAGTATATCCATCATCAACTAAATAATAATCATGTATAACATCAGTACCAATCTTTTCATGTTCTATCAAACAAACATCTTGTTTAACTTTTAATACTTTCATAAGTTATTACCTTTCTTTTAAGTAAAGTATACGATTCTGTTTTTATGCCCTTCCACCCTGACAACTTGGACACTTTCTTAGCCAGATATCTGAACCATTTGCTTTGTACTGGTGACCACACAATTGGCATTCCATCTGATAAAAATACTGCCCATGGTCAGTACCTTTTTCTCCAGTCCTGCCAAGATTCTTTTGTTTATTAGGATTCTCAAATCCAATAGTTGTAGTTCCTTTACTCATATGTTACCCCTCAAATATTAGCATTTAATTCCTATATTGAATCACTATAGGTTGTTTCTCAAGGAAATACCCGATTGTTATTTCTTATTCTTTAATTTACTTGGATACGCGTAGAGCCAATATGAACCGTCTTTTTGCTCATTTATCCTAATTGAAAATTCACCGAGTTTCTTTGTTGCACTAATATAATAATTACCATAAGTCTTTTCACTTAATTCTATTGGTAAATTAGAACTCTCAGCATACCCCATATCAAAGAAATCAGTAATACATCTTTCTACCGTTCCGTAATCTAAATCATTTATTTTACAACTAAGGCTTACCATATATTTTCCTCCAGTATGACTACCTTTTTACTTATAGATTTCATCAAAAAATCTTTTTATTTTTATATATTCCTGGGCATCTAATATATCTAAGTTATTGTCAGTTAACGAAAGAATTCTCTCCCTACATTTGTTTAACCTTTCAAGCATTGGCATAATATTACTTAACGTTTTATTCGTGTATGAATAAAGCTCTTTTTCAGATATTGGTATTTTGTAACCTGTTGCGCTACTAGAAATTATTACATTTCTATCCCTCAATTTAGCAATTATATTTGTTTTGAATGTCTGGCTATTATAGTTGGCTCCCATACTATTGTTAATATAATTTAATAATTCGTGGGCTGATATGTATCTTTTAGAATTAAATGAGTATAATTCATTTAATAAATAGTTCAATATAAGCACTCTATGCTTGTCTTCGGAATCTTTTGTTTTTTCGTGTTCTTTAATATATTTCACTGCAAGTCTTATGCAATGGGAAGAAATCTTACTGTCAAAGTTGGATTTATCTAGCTTATCTAGATTCTTTAAATAATTCTCGTATGTTAATGGCCATAAATCAATTGATTTAATTTTGCTCTTCAATAAATTATAATAAGCTTTATAGTCATTACATATTTTGCTTTCCTCAAATCCAAAGGAAATTGTACCACAGATAATATCTGCTAACTGAATAAGAGGTTCATTTTTACTATTTACAAAACTAAAGCAAAATTCATCAAGTATAGCATACTTATCTTGGTTTCTTACATAATTTTCAAATTCCATCATGTATGATTCCGAACCATGGTTATCAGAATATACTTCAATATATGGATAAAATAGTTTGATTTGCTTATATAATAAATTATTAAGATATTTATAGTATGTTTTTTTATAGCCTAGTCCACTTAATGGATTTATTTGTTTTTTATTTATAACGAAAACCATTATCTGAAATTCTTGATTAACAAGCTCTTGAATTATTTCAAATCGCTTATTATGATTAATTCTTGATGATTTGATTTCTCCACTACCAAAATGCTTATTTCTTATTTTGTCAATTTCATTCCTTAAGAACTCAACTTTATCGTATTTAACGATAATAGCAGTAACAATAAAATGACTACTACATCCTGATTTATCAAACTTATATCCAAAGTTACCAGACTCATCGATAAATGCACAATATCTTTCTCCGTCATAAGGAATATACATTTGGCTACCTCTATCTCTACAAACCATCACTTTATTTGTCAAATATAATGATATTATAACATAAAATGGTATATTAAGTATAGAGTGTTGTAAAGCTTTAACTATCTCATAGTTTTACGTTCTATAAACCATTTATATTGGTTATCTTCAAAATATAGGTAGGTCTCTTTGTTCTGGATACTCACCTTATAGCGGATAGCAACACCACTTACATGAATACTACTTGCCCTCTTCATTTCAAGAACTTTGTCAACAATATACTGGTTCTCCCCTAAATAAATGATAAGTGGAATTAAAGCTCCATCCTCTCGGTTGAGGACTTGAACATTAACGTATTGTTTTTCATAGTTATATATTTTGTCAGTCATTTATATCAACTCCTATTAAATAAAGAGAACGTTTGTTCGATTAATTTAATTATATAACTGGTGACAGTGTAATGTAAATAACAAAAAATTGAAAGTAAGAAAAAGAACCCTGTTTGTGGCAAGGCTCTTAATTGGTATGGATTATTTGTTCTATTACTTCTTTTTAAATATATTTTTTTTGCTTGGGTTTTTAGGTGCTATATCATTAATAATACTGGCTACATCTTTTGTATTTGCATTGTAATAAGTATTAAGCTCCTTGAGAGTACTATGTCCAGTCAGTTTTTGAAGCAGGATTGCATTAGTATTACTATTTACGGCATTTGTAATAAATGTGTGCCGATATTTATGGATTCCAGTCTGTAGTACTCCCCTATGATGATTATACTTTTCCAACTCTTTATTTATAGTACTGGTACTTAAAATTGTATTATATACCGAGCAAAATAAATACTCATCAGCACTTTCATAATTCCTGACACTAAGATATATTTCTAGAACTTCGTACAAAGAATTGGAGATTGGTATATACCTACATTTCTTATTTTTTGTATGATTTAAGGCAATTACTCTGTTAACCATATCAACATTCATTACTTTTAAATTAAGTAGCTCTGTACGCCTTATAGCGGTACTAGCAAACACCCAAACCATGCACCAATTACGTATTGATACAAAATCCTTCTCTTTTGGTTGCTTTAGTAGTAAATTCATCTCCTGTTCGGAATAAATATCCTTGAAAGTTCTCTGAACTTTTATTTCATGGATTTCTACCTTTGGAAGATAACCTTTACTATAACCATATTTAAAGATTGGAGATAACTTAGTAATATAGCTATTAATCGTTGTGTCCTTGAATCCATTCTTTTTTAAGTAAAGGATATACATATTAACAGAATCGGAATCAATGGGATTATCTCCATTGAACTCACTAAAGTACTTTAAAGCTGATTTGTAGCCCTTTATAGTGACCTCTGCTGTACCTCGGTATGGTACATAAATTGTAATAATCTTCTGCTACTTCATTAAGATTTTTTTCTTTCTGTTGAGGTGTCTTAAATACTTGTTTACCATAGGTGTTACCTTTCTGCATAATTATTCTTCCCTTCCTTATGATTTTTGACGTGTCTACATCATACACACCATGAAAAAGCATCAAAAAAGGGTAAAAAAATGTGTACGATATACTATTTTTCAAGCAAACATCATACACACTTTTGATTATTTTCTCATATAGTCAGAATCCTTAAAACCGTTCCAGCTCCACCTTGCACCTTACTCCCACTCAATAGTAGCCGGTGGCTTTGAGGTAATGTCATACACAACTCTGTTGATGTGTTTTACTTCATTAACGATACGAGTTGAGATTTTCTCTAAAACGTCATAAGGAATTCTCGCCCAATCGGCAGTCATAAAGTCTGTAGTAGTTACTGCACGAAGTGCCAGGGTGTAGTCATAGGTTCTTTCGTCGCCCATAACACCAACACTTCTCATGTTAGTTAAAACTGTAAAATACTGATTTATCGCTCTTCCCAAACCTGCAGCCTTTATTTCCTCGCGGAAAATATAGTCTGTATCTCTCAAGGTATCAAGCTTTTCCTTTGTAAGGTCACCGATTACTCTTATAGCAAGTCCTGGTCCGGGGAACGGCTGTCTCCAAACAATATCCTCCGGAATTTCCATTTCTTCTCCGGCTTTTCTTACTTCATCCTTGAAAAGATTTCTCAATGGTTCAATTATTTCTTTGAAGTCAACATGGTCCGGAAGTCCTCCAACATTGTGATGGCTCTTAATAACAGCTGCATCGCCATGTCCGCTTTCTATTACGTCAGGATAAATTGTACCCTGTACAAGGAAATCTACCTTTCCGATCTTCTTTGCTTCATCTTCAAATACTCTTATGAATTCTTCACCGATGATTTTTCTCTTGGTTTCAGGATCAGATACCCCTTTTAATTTTTCAAGGAATCTGTCTTCACAGTTAACGCGTATCATATTTATATCATATTGATTTCTGAATACCTGCTCAACCTGGTCGCCTTCATATTTTCTCAAAAGACCATGGTCAACAAATATACAGGTCAGCTGTTTACCTATTGCTTTGTGAATTAATACTGCAGCTACAGAGGAATCAACTCCTCCTGAAAGTGCACATAAAACCTTCTTGTCTCCAACCTTTTCTTTAATAGCTTTGATTTGATTTTCAACAAAGGACGACATAACCCAGTCACCCTTACAACCACAAATATTATAAAGGAAATTTCTGAACATTAATGTTCCCTTTGGAGTATGCATAACCTCAAGATGATATTGAACAGCATAAAAATTCTTTCCAATATGCTGCATTGCACTAACAGGGCAATTTGAAGACTTAGCTGTTACAGTAAAGCCTTCAGGTGGATTTGTTACATGGTAGGTGTGGCTCATCCAGCAGGTTGTGTTCTCATCAACATCCTGGAAAAAAGGCTGTGACTTGTCGACAGATATTTCAACCTTGCCATACTCGCGCTGTTTTGCTGCTTCAACCTTTCCACCAAGCATAACACTCATAAGCTGCATTCCGTAGCATATTCCCAAAACAGGAATTCCAAGTTCAAATACTCCGGGATCACATTTCGGTGCTCCTTCATCAAGAACTGAATTAGGTCCGCCTGTGAATATTATACCCTTTGGATTATATGATTTGATACGTTCCAAGGATGCATTGTAAGGAATAACCTCGCAGTAGACATTAGCTTCTCTGACACGGCGCGCAATCAGCTGATTGTACTGTCCGCCGAAATCAAGCACTAAAACCATTTCATTATTCAAAATAACAACTCCTCTTAATTAGTAATATTTATAGTTTAAATCAAAACTGAAAAAAATAACTTCAATATTTTTATTAAGCAAATAATCAGGCATGTTTCTTTCTTGCTCGTTATATTATATCGAATTTTATTTGGGCTGCATAGCATCAAAAACCATATTTTGAGCAAATAAATCAAATTATTTTTGTATAATTTTTGTTGTATAATTATTCATATACATGTATAATTATACATTATCAAAACTATATTGGTAATAAACGTATTAACTTCTATTTTTAGGAGGTATAGTAATGAAAAGTAACCTAAAACAATTGGATAGTATCGAAAACTATCTTGAGATTGACCTGTTAATTAACTTCAATAGCATTGAGGTAAAACAACTGGCTGATCAATTGCAGTTGGCGGCTGCAGATGAGCTTTCGGCAGTCAAGAGGGCGTATGAGTATGTTCGTGATACTTTTCCGCACACGTTTGATATTAATGGTCAAGGTGTTGCATGTTCTGCAAGTGATGTAATTAAATTGGGACATGGAGCGTGTTATGCCAAAGCTCATCTGCTGGCGGCTCTCCTCAGGTACGCGGGAATCCCGTCCGGCATCTGCTACCAGCGTCTTTGTCTGGAAACACCGGTTGACCTGCCCGCCAACGCATCACACCCCGACCGCCAAAGTTCAGAGCCGCCTGTCATATTTTCTGCCGAGCCGCCTGTCTCATTTTCTGCCAAGCCGCCTGCCACATTTACAGCTGAGCCGCCCGACGCGTCCGGTGCTCCGCGCACAAGGTTAGTTCTTCATGCAGTTAACGCAGTATTCCTGAAATCGCTGAACAAATGGGTACGAATGGATGTGCGCGGCAATACAAACGGCATAAATGCCCAATTCAGTGTGGAGCATGAGCAGCTGGCCTTTGACATTCATCCGCAGTTTGATGAAGAGGACGGTCTGGTCATATACAGCAAAACTCCTGCCAGCGTGGCTCATGCATTAAGTTCATCTGATAACGCCCGGCAGCTTAAGGCAAACCTGCCCTCTTATATTTTGGACAATGACTCCCTCCTTTTTACTGCAAACAGACCTGAGGTTGTTATGGAGAAGGGAAAGGGCATGTATATGTGGGATACGGAAGGAAAGAAGTATCTTGATTTTGTTGGTGGCTGGGCGGTTAATTGTCTTGGGCATTGTCCCGCTGTTATGGCAGAAGCATTGACAAAGCAGGCTGAAACACTTGTAAACTGTAGTCCGTCCTTCTATAACCCCCAAATGCTCAAGTTTGCCAGACTTCTGACTGAGACTTCCTGCTTTGATAAGGTTTTCTTCACAAACAGTGGAGCAGAAGCAAATGAAAGTGCAATCAAGCTGGCCAGAAAATACGGCTCAAAATTTAAATCAGGCGCTTATGAAATTATAACTACAATAAATGGCTTTCACGGCCGTACACTTGCCACCATGTCGGCAACAGGAAAAAAACATTGGGAGCCACTGTTTGCGCCAAAAGTATCCGGTTTCGTTCACGTACCTTTTAATGATGCTGAGGCAGTGAGGAAAGCGGTTACAGAAAACACCTGTGCAGTATTGCTTGAACCAATTCAGGGTGAAGGAGGGGTTAATGTTGCTGATGTTTCATATATCAAGGAACTGAGAAAAATATGCGACGATAACAATATCCTTCTGATATTTGATGAAATTCAGACGGGAATTGGACGAACAGGTAAAATGTTTGCCTATGAACACTACGGCATCGAACCTGATGTTATGACTCTGGCTAAAGGTATTGGAGGAGGCTTTCCGCTTTCAGCCATGCTTACCAAAAAGCAGTTTGATATATTCGACGCAGGAGATCAGGGGGGTTCCTATTCCAGCCAGCCTCTGGCTATGAGCGTAGGCTTTGCGGTTGTTTCAGAGGTCATAAAAAGTAACTTACCCCTCCATGCACACAATATGGGGCTATATGTTATCTCGAAGCTTGAAATAATTAAGGAAAAGTATAAGCTTTCAAATATCCGCGGTATGGGCTTGCTTATCGCTTTTGACCTAAATATTTCTAAAGCGGCACAAGTGGCAGCCGAATGTCTGAAGTCAGGTCTTGCAGTTAATTCTCCACAACCCTCAACTATAAGACTTATGCCTCCACTGATAGTTAAAGAGGCTGAGATTGACGAAATGCTTTCAATACTATGCCGAGTTCTGGATAAACTTCTCTAGTGATATGAACAAAAGAAATTTAAAGATATATTAATAATGGGGGGGTGTAAACATGGATCTGCTATATAATAAAGCAATTGAATACTTAAAAACAGATACCATAAAAAACCTAGCGACACTAAAGTACTTACAATTCTTTAAAGATAATGTTGAAATCAGCCTGATGGAAGATCCCTTTGATTGGGCATTGCTTATAGCAATTCCAATTGAATTACTTTGGTACGACTCGGTCAACTATCCCGATGCGAATCAGACTGTTTTTATAAACGGAACCTCTGATGAGCTAATGTATTCACTTCTGGGTAAACTTAAAGAAAACAACTATGTTATCAGGACTAATAAGCCCATCGACTTTTCACCGCTGAAAAACAGGTATCAAATTTCTCATGGCAGCTCTTATGTATCTTACACCTGTAATTCCGTTAATAATGCTGTTCAGAAATCAAACCTGTCAGATAATGTTCAGCAGCATCATATTCTTACAGATGAAGCAATTAAACTTATTACAAATAATGGATATACTGAGGAAAGCTTAAGAAAATATTTTGGTAATGAGTCGGTTTGGTTCGGCTATATATGCGAAGGGATAATCAAAAGTATTTGTTTTGTATACCAAAATTATGAAGCTATCTGGGAAATTGCCGGTGTTCATACTATTGAGTCTGACAGAAATAAAGGCTATGGCCGAGCTGTTGTCACTTCTGCAATTGAGTATCTGTTACATAAAGGCTTAACACCAAGATATGGAGTTAATATAAACAACACAGCATCCATTAATCTTGCAGAAAGCCTGGGAATGAAACAATTTCTCAGGATAGATCATTTTCTGCTGAAGGCTGACTAAAACCTTGAGAATATCAATAATCCATATAATAAAACTAAAAGTATATAAAAAAGATATAAGAAATCGTACTATTCATAATAGGAATAATACGATTTCTTTCTGCTTATTGTTGTGTGTAAAGTCATGTTTAATATGAATTGTTACTTGTACCTGCTCAGGTTTTTTTCTCCATTGAGATAATTAAAGCATTTTCCTTGATAGGTATTTCGCTCATTCATTTTAGCCTCAATCATATCCTGCAGCTTCCACCAGCTGGTATTCCAGTTGCAGAAAACAGTTCTTTCGGCAGGCGCTCTGCCTAAAAGTCTTTGAACGACAATATCAGGGTTCAGGTTCTCGAGAAAAGCTATAGTTCTATCTATAAATTCATCGGATTCAATAGGCTTAATATCTCCTTTTGAATACATCCTTTCCAGTTCGGTACCCTGTAGAATAAATAAGGAGTGGCATTTCACCTGAGAAACGCCCAAGGCAGATATTATTTTGGCACCCTCAATAACATCCTCAATATTATCCATCGGAAGGTCAGTTATATAATGGGCGCAAACCTCAAGTCCGTACTTTCTTATTCTTATCGAAGCATCTATAAATTCGGCTAGTGTGTGTCCACGGTTTAAAAGCTTAAGCGTATGATAGTTCACTGTCTGCAAGCCCAGTTCTATGACAATATCCATACCTTTTTCTCTCTTTATTTCGGAAAGAAACTCCATATATTTGTCAGATATACAGTCGGGACGGGTTGAAATATATATTGCTACAATCCCATCCCTGCACGCCTCTGATATATTCTTTACAAATAAATTATACGGCAAATAGGTATTTGAATAATTTTGAAAATAGGCAATAAACTTATCGCTGCCATAATTTTGACCAATATATTTTGAATTATGTTCCAATTGTTCTGCAACCGACATTTCACAGGACAGATTTTCAAAGCCCGCCCCTTCTTCACCGCAAAAAATACATCCCGCCGAGCCCTGACTTCCGTCCCTGTTCGGACAGGTGACGGGAAGATTTAGCGGGAGTTTATATACCTTGGTTCCATATTTGTTTTTGAGATACTGAGAGAATTTATTGTACAGCAATGACGTTCCCTTCCTGCCTGTAGGTTTCGTTTACGAGCTCATACACTTTTGTGAGGGATAAGCCTGTTTTAAGTGCTATACTTTTGCAGTCCTCGTACTCCGGTGAATACTTATGTATATCGCCAATACTAGCGATTTTGATTCTGACATCTCCATACATGGTATTTACTTTAACGAATTCCCTGTTCATACAGTAGCGGGCAGACCTTGATACTCTGATGCCCAGTGTTGTTGTTTCATTAAAAATGATATCTGAAAACTTCTTTTCATCCTCATATTTTGCCAATACTGTAAGCATTACAGCAGGTCTGGTTTTTTTCATATAAATAGGAGTATAGTAAACATCCAGTGCACCGCTGTCCATAAGCTTTTCCATGGTATAGCCCAGTATCTCGGGTGACATATTATCTATGTTTGTTTCCAATATTGATATTTCATCGTTTGGAACAGACTCCTGATCATAAAGAGTACCAACCACAGCCCTGAGTGCATTAAACCGTCCCGTATTTCTTTTTCCCATACCATAACCGGTCTTTTCAATAGCCATGGCAGGCATTTTTCCGAATGCGGAGCAGGTCATTTTTATTATACCTATTCCTGTTGGAGTAACAAGTTCAAACGGAATATCCTCTGTAATTAATGGAATTTTACTGTTGCAAAGCATCTCCATTACAGCCGGCACCGGAACCGGTAGGAGTCCATGAGCACATTTTACGAAACCCTTTCCTTCATGCAGTTCAGATGCATAGATTCGTTCAACGCCTAACATATCAATGCATATACATGCACCAATAATGTCAACTATTGAGTCAATAGCTCCAACTTCATGGAAATGGACTTCACTGATATCCTTACCATGAACCTTTGCCTCTGCGCGGGCTATTTCTCTGAATATTCTGGTGCTCATTGCCTTTACACCCGGCTTTAGTCCGCTTTTATTAATTATATTTTCTATATCGGAAAGATTTCTTTCCTGATGTGAGTGATGGTGTGTATGATTATGTTCAGGGTCATGATGATAATCATTTTCATGGCCGTGGTGGTGATCGTGGAGATTATCGTGGTCATGGTCATGTTCGTGGTGGTCATGGTCGTGGTGGTCATGGTCATGTTCGTGGTGATTGTCATGCTCACCCTCGGATTCCTGATTATGAAGAATCACATTAACATCAGTGCCGGCTATACCATTTTTAACAACCTTTTTAATCTCTATAGAATAGCCGTCAACATTCAGCTTGTCCAATTCCCTTAAAAAGGCATTAGTATCCAAACCAAGATCCAATAGGGCTCCCAGGGTCATATCTCCGCTTATTCCAGAAAAACAGTCAAAATATAAAACTCGCATTTAGTTCCTCCGTATTATTATGTTAACAGTAATAGCATTTGATTATTTCTTCTTTGATATACCCTAATCCTAGAGCTTATTTATATTACTGGCAAGGTAGCCTGCACCAAAGCCGTTGTCTATATTTACAACTCCAATCCCGCTGGCACAACTGTTGAGCATGGTAAGAAGAGCAGCTAATCCTCCGAAGTTTGCTCCGTACCCCACGCTTGTGGGAACCGCGATGACAGGCTTATCAACAAGACCTCCTACTACACTGGCAAGAGCCCCCTCCATACCTGCTACTACAATAACCACATTAGCCTGTGAAATAGCCTCCATTTTTGACAATAATCTGTGAATTCCTGCTACTCCCACGTCGTAAATTCGATTAACCCTGTTTCCTAGTACCTCAGCTGTAATGGCAGCCTCCTCTGCAACAGGTATGTCAGAAGTTCCGGCCGTTATGACGGCTATTTGCTTTTCATTTACAACTATTTCTTTTCTTTTTACTACTATTATTCTCGCAGCCTCGTGATATTCCGCGTCATAAATAACCTCACTGACTGCTGCAAAATCGTCCTTGGACGCTCTTGTTGCCAGTATGTTGTTATTCTTTTCCATTAATCTTTTTATGATTTCAACTATTTGTCTGCTGGTTTTACCTTCGCAGTAAATGACTTCAGGATAACCCACCCTGATGCTGCGATGGTGATCTATTTTAGCGAAGCCCAAATCTTCATACGGGAGTGCTTTTATTTCCTTGAAGGCGCGGTCAATCTCAATTGTTCCGTTTTTTACTCCTTCAAGCAATGCCTTCAATTCTTCAGAATTCATCGTACTCCTTCTTTCTGCATAATATAGTCTGTACAATCTTTAATTACTGGGCTGCACCCAAAGCAGATTTATTTACCTGTGCTGGTCTCGCCCTTTTCCATTGAAAGATATGCATTTATAAAGCCGTCCAGGTTACCATCCATTACACCGTTAACATTACCTTCTTCATAATTTGTACGGTGATCTTTAACAAGTGTATAAGGACAGAAAACATAGGATCTTATTTGACTTCCCCAGGCTATGTCCATTTGTACACCTTTTAGGTCTTCAATTTTTTCCTTCTGTTCACGTTCCTTTAATTCAAAAAGCTTTGCCTTCAGCATTTTCATTGCAGTATCCTTGTTCTGGAACTGTGAACGTTCTGTCTGGCAGGCTACGACAACTCCAGTAGGAAGGTGCGTTATTCTTACGGCAGAGTCTGTTTTATTTATGTGCTGACCACCTGCTCCTGAAGCCCTGTAAGTATCAACTTTAAGGTCATCGGGACTGATGTTTATTTCAATTGTATCATCTAGCTCAGGCATTACATCCAGAGAAGCAAAGGAAGTGTGTCTTCTTCCTGATGAATCAAATGGAGAAATTCTTACCAGACGGTGAACTCCCTTTTCGGATCTGAGATACCCATAAGCATTTTCCCCAATTACATTAATTGTTACACTCTTTATTCCTGCTTCATCACCGTCAAGAAAATCGAGAATTTTTACCTCATAGCCTTTTGCTTCTCCCCACCTTGTAAACATTCGCAATAACATTTCTACCCAGTCCTGAGCCTCGGTTCCTCCAGCTCCGGCATGTAGTGTAAGTATGGCATTATTTTTGTCATAAGGACCTGTAAGTAAGGTTTCCAAGCGTAAGGCTTCCAGATTTCTCTTCAGCTTTTCCAGACCCTCTCCAACCTCAGGTATTACACTTTCATCCTGTTCTTCCAGTCCAAGCTCCGAAAGTGTTGTCAAGTCCTCATAAAGAGAAGTAAGGTTAGTAAAACGTTCTATTTTTGTTTTTAGATTTTTTGTCCTCTGAAGAATCTTCTGTGAGTTCTCCATATCGTTCCAGAACTCAGGTTCTGATGCCTTATGTTCAAGCTCCATTATTTCATCACTCAATCTGGCGATGTCAAAGTGAAGCCCTCATTTCCTCTAAATTGCTTTCCAAGCCTTGAAGTTCAAGCTTGTATTGTTCTAACTCAAGCATTTAATCATCCCTCTCGTAAGTAAAATTTTAGATGTGCACCAGAGGTGCTTATATCTATTAACTATTTGTATTAACTATATATATTAACATTATAACTAAAGCTCAGCTTTTTGCCAAAATAAACTTTTCAATTGCCTGGGCTACACCATCGGCATCATTAGAAGCTGTTATGTATTTAGAAGCAGCCTTTGCAATTGCCTCTCCATTTTCCATGGCTATACTAAGACCTGCATAATCAAACATTGAAACATCATTCTCATTATCACCGATGGCGATCATCTGCTGTGCGGGAATACCGTATATATCGGTAAGTTTCTCCAGGGCTGCTCCTTTGCTGACACCTTTATTCATAACCTCAAAATTATCATAATTTGAGCTCATGACATCAACTTCACTTAATTGTTCCATATCCTGTCTCACTCTTCTTAACAGCTGGAGGTCATCAGATACTATAACAAATTTAAGTACTTTTCCCGGTATACTGTTGAGCTTAGCTTCCATACTTGCAACAACCTCAATGTCCACACGATCTTCCGGCGGGAGAGTCTTGTTTCTTTCAAAATATTTCTTTGAGGTATAGCCCAGTTTTTCTGTCAGCATAGTATCCCCGGCATATACATGGTAGTATACTCCATGTTTCTGGCAAATCTCATTAATTTTCAAACATACTTCCAGCTTCATATAATCTGAATACAGGATATTGCCGTTGTGACTTTCGGTAATAATTGCACCGTTGCACGCTATTATGGGGTCGGCAGATCCTATCTGCTTTGCATAGAGCCTTGCCCCGGTAAAAACTCTGCCCGAACATACAACTATCTTTACACCCTTCTCCATTGCCAGCTTAATAGCCTTTTTATTTCTTTCGGAGATTTCCTTATTCATATCAAGCAAGGTTCCGTCTAAATCTATTGCCACTAATTTGTACATTTAATCTGATTTTCCTCCATTATACATATCGTGCTGCGTCTGCTTCGCCATTATTAATTATAGATTATTTGGTAATACTTTCGGTAAAGGTCTTAATCCTTTTCATTGCTTCAACTATATTTTCCATTGATGAGGCATAACATGCACGGACATATCCCTCTCCGCATTCACCGAAAGCAGTTCCGGGAACTACAAGCACCCTCTGTTCCATCAGTAGTCTTTCACAGAACTCATCGGAACTTAGTCCTGAACTCTTTATATTCGGGAATACATAAAAGGCACCCTTAGGTTCGAAACTTGAATACCCTGCTTTCAGGAAGCCGTCCAGCATTACCCTTCGGCGTCTGTTGTACTCCTTTGCCATCATTTCAACGTCATCATCGCTGTTTTGAAGAGCTTCAATTGCTGCATCCTGAGCAGTTGTTGGAGCACACATTATTGCATACTGATGTATTTTTTTCATTTCATTTATCAGGTCCTTATGACCGCAGGCATAACCTAAACGCCAGCCCGTCATGGCAAAGGATTTTGAGAATCCGTTAATCACAAGGGTTTGTTCTTTAATCTCTGGAAAGCTTGCAATAGAGGTATGCTTGCCTTCATAAGTCAATTCACAATATATTTCATCCGATAAAACTACAATATTTTTATCTCTAAGAACCTTGACCAGCTCATATAATTCTTCTTTTGTCATGATAGCACCGGTTGGGTTATTGGGGAAAGGAATTATTACAACTTTTGTCCTTTCGGTTATTGCATTTTCTAGCTCTTGTGCTGTCAGCTTGAAATCGTTTTCCTGCTTAAGTGGAATTGTTACTGCAGTTGCACCGGTAAAGCCGGTACATCCTTTATAAGCGACAAAACTGGGTTCAGGTATTACAACTTCATCCCCCGGGCCTACCAGTGCTCTGAGAGCTGCATCAATTCCTTCACTTCCGCCCACAGTAACCAGGATTTCATCAACAGGGTTATACTCCAGAGAGAATTTTCGCTTAAGGTACATGCTGATTTCTTCCCTGAGTTCGATAAACCCTGCATTAGAAGAATATTGGGTATGTCCGTGTTCAAGTGAGTAAATACCTGCTTCCCTTATATTCCAGGGAGTAATAAAATCGGGTTCCCCTACCCCCAACGAAATAACATCCTTCATTTCGTTAATGATGTCAAAATATTTTCTAATCCCCGACGGAGGTACCTTTTTTATTTTATCCAAAATCATATCTTTCATAATCATATAAATATAGGCTCCCTTCTATCAGTAGGTTTTTCT
Source organism: Bacillota bacterium (assembly GCA_023460955.1). Classification (GTDB taxonomy): domain Bacteria; phylum Bacillota; class Clostridia; order Acetivibrionales; family DSM-1351; genus Ruminiclostridium. The sequence goes on from JAEWOH010000056.1 coordinate 20,894, forward strand.
TCAAATATGGTTCCCTTGTCTTTATACTTTTTCAGTACAAAATGTGTTGCACAGCTTAATACAGACTCAAGCGGTGCTAGTTTTTCCGATACGAAGAGGGCAACCTCCTTCATGGTTTTACCTTCTATTATAACTGTAAGGTCAAAGCCACCTGACATCAGATAACAAGCTGTTACCTCAGGATATTTATATATCCTGTCTGCAATTTTATCAAAGCCCAGGCCTCTCTGAGGTGTAACTTTAACTTCAATCAGTGCGGTAACTTTTTCTTTTTCGGTTTTATCCCAATTAATTAACGTGCTGTATCCGACTATTACATTATCAGTTTCATATTTTTTTATGGCGGCTTCCACCTCATCAACTGTTTTTCCAAGCATCACCGCTATTTCGGCCGCTGTAACCCTACTATTCTTCTCCAATATTTCCAAAATCTCTACCATATCAATCTCTCCTTTTTAATTTGGTTTTGGTCGTTAAGACCTATATTAATATCTGATCAGATAATTACAGACAATAAAAAAACCTAAGTCCTCTAAAACAGGGACGAAGGTTTCCGCGGTACCACCCTAATTAATGCTGTTAAGCATTCTCTCAAAAACAGTGCGGCATATATTTATGCTTACACTACTCGCCTGTAACGTGACGCCACGTCTTTCTCTACTAGAATAAAGGATTGTCATTCATACGAAGAAGCTGCCAAGACAAGCCTTACTTGGTTTGAGAAATCTGCTCCAGGGCTGCCTTCAACACTAACCAATACCGGATTTCCACCAACATAACTGTTTACCGGCTCTCTTTAATTGATTTATTGTTTACTCTTCCCATTCACTGCATTTGAATTATTTATTTACTTGCTATTATTATATGTTAAATATATAAATATTTACATGTATATTAAAAAGTATTATAAAATATTTTAAATTTTAATTCAAGCTATTCCTTAATAATATTTGTAAGCTCACCTTCATATTTTTTAAGCTTATCTATTACTTCAACCTTCAGGACCTTTAGCTCTTCTTTTATGTCGACAAGCCTTTCCTTCTCTTCCTCAACCTGCTTCTCAAGAGTCTTTTTTTCATTTATCGCCTGCATTTTAGCTTCATTTATAATTGTATCTGCCTTTTCCTGAGCAGTAATCAGTACATTTGCTATCTTTTCCCTATCTTCTTGTATTTGTTCGAGATTTTTGCTCACCTCGTCATACCTGGCTTTGATATCACGATATTGGGCCTTAACTTCAGCTATTTCTTTTTCCTTCGCCTTTAGCTTTTCTTCATACTCTTTGTTTAATTTATCAAGGTAATCTGAAACATTACTTTTCTTAAACCCCAAAAGAGCTGTAGAAAACAATTTTTCCCCTGCCATAATACATCCTCCCACAAAAAGATTAGGAATAAATAATAATTTTTTCAATATATTCCATTATAACAAAAGAATCTCCTGTGGGCAAGCCGTCCATAAATCGACTGCTCATAGGAGATTCCTAGAAGTTAAGTATTATCAAAGTTGCTTTTCTATTAATTCAACAAATTCACTCTTTGCTCTTGCACCAACTATCTTTTCGGCAACCTGACCATTTTTGAAAACAAGTACCGTTGGTATACTCATTATTCTGAATTGAGCTGCAAGCTCACCTTGATCATCTACGTTTACCTTGGCTATGTTAACTTTACCTTCAAATTCATCAGCCAGTTCTTCCATTATGGGCGCTACCATTCTACAAGGTCCGCACCAGGATGCCCAAAAATCAACTACCACAGGTTTATCAGCCTTAAGGACTGTCTCCTCAAATGTATCATTAGTGATATCTACTATTTTACCTGACATAATATTTCCTCCTGATTATACATGTTTATTTCAAAAACTTAGTTTATTTATACCCAATTGAATAATAATTAAACATTACACAGGTTTAATATTCCTTCAGTGAGGTAATATTTACTTTGTTTCCATCAATTGAAACCAAAGTACCTTCCAGCACCTCGAGAAATTCGCCTCTGAAGGATGCTTTTAAATCGTTCGTTAAATTTACAATTTTATTTTCCTGCCTGTTAACAAAGTACATATTACCGTTTACAGATATAACTATGTCCCCTGGAAGCACACTCTGTTTCAAAATTGTTTTAACCCAGTTGTCAGTGAGTTTTCCGTCAGAAATCTTCTGTTGATAAATTTGTGTCACTTTCCCACCGGTATCTAATACACCTATATAAAGAGTATCATTTGCATCAATATCTAGTATCCTTACGTTTTTTTCTTTAAGTCCTATCTTTGTTTTAGTCTTGTTAATACCATCATAAACATAAATTGATTCGTCGGGATTCTGGTAAACAAGTTTGTTAAAATAGTTGCTTTCCTTGATTATAGCATCGGGGCCCAGGTTCATTACGTGAGCATATTGGCTCATAACATTAAACCTTATTATTTTAGACCGGGTCTCTGACGTGTTGATTTTAGCATAAACCACATTTGTATAGGGTGACAGGTCTACGTCCATTACTTTACTTTGAGCATTTAGACCTGTAATCTCAGGATAATCCCTTATTGTTCCAGAATCAGCCTCATAGGTTGACATCTGAACAACTCCCTTTTTACCGTCTTTTGTATTTGATGAATAAATAATCATATCTCTGTCTGGAAGCCATTTGAAATACGATATCTTGTCATTTTCAAGGCCTGCTATCTTTTTATCCTTATTAGCTTTAATATCTATAATATGCAACGCGCCTGAATTATCGATAAAAGCGCCGAATCTTGCATTGTAGGATACCTTCACTTGTGTTACACCTTCAGAAACAGTAAAGTCGCCTGTTAAAGGTTTTACCTTTGTTTCACTGGCTGTAACATTTACTGAGCCGTCAGAGTTTAAAAATATGTTGTTAATATATAATAATAAACAAAATTGAATTATGACCGCTAATAAAATCCATTTATACCACTTTGCTAAAGTTTTCACTTCAGTACCATAAGCCTTTCCAGCTCACTTTTATTTAAGTAATCACACCATGGTGAGCTATAAAGTGTGAATAAGTTTTTAAGGCATTACCATAAATACTGACGGAACCGATCTTTCTCCCAGAGCATCAGATGGTGTATTAATTACTTTTCCATCATAATACATTGTAGCAGAGGAACCTCCATCAAGATTTGCCGCATTAACAGCACCGTGCTTCAACATAATATCCTGTACCTCCTTTAAGGTTGCTCCAAAGGATTTAAGACTTCTGCCGTCAATAACAAGAAGCAGCACGGAGCCATCCTCCTTCTGACCTATGACTGTTCTTGGCGAGATACCCCAGCCTCCGTCACCTTTTACGGTAGGCTTACCGTTAACTACCAAGGGAGGGCCGAAACTGATAGCTTCTTTAACCTTATATTTCTTTAAATCATTTTCAGAATGTTTTCCTACAATGAGCATCCCATCTTCTGTAAACGCTATTGTATCTCTTTTTTTATTTTTATCTTTAATTTGTCCGCTTATATATTTACCGTCACTTATTAAATATCCAAGTGGAGCCCCTCCGGTACCCGCCCACTTTGTATCGATGAAACCACCGCCGTTAATAGCAGCTACCGCACCATTTCTCCTCGCTATACTGCTGGTTGTCTCACCTGCTCTTGGCATCTGATTGGAATACCCTACCTTTATTCTGGTGGGATCCTGTACTAAGAGCATCTTTCCGTTAAAATTACCGCTTTCAATATCAAATACTTCAATTTTTCTTGTATGCTTTATTCCGAATTTGAGTAATTTAATTGCTTCTGTATCCACATCTGATATTGCGTAGCCGTCACCAAGGATTCTTGCAATGGCGTTTTCAGACAGAAAGGTTTTAGGTATTTTCTGAAGAGTAAAGGAATTCCAAGTCATACCGATAACCGTTCTCTTAACATTATCAAATGGGCCATAGAAAACCAATAGCGGTGTTGTCAGTGACATAAATAAAAATTCGAAAATCAAAAAATAAGCAAAGCTCCTCAGCTTTGATTTCGGCTTTTTCTTTTTTACCTGCCTGAGCTGATTCTGCTGCTGTTCATTTATAATTAAGTTATCCATTTAACCCCCTAAGCAAAAAAACGAAAAATCTCACTATTACCTGATATTTTCTTTTAACAAGTTTTATAACAAGGTTCTTTACAAGAAAAAAGCATACACCTTCGTGTATACTTATATCTTTAAATATAAAAAGTAATTATATTATAATATTCTGCGGCGTAGATTTCAAACAAATCACAAAAAATTAATAATTGTAATATTTGTTTTATAAGAAATTGTTTGACAACAAGGTCAGGCACCAATTCTAAGTTTGTCCAGTGCTCTGTGAACACGTTCAAACACTAAGCCTGCCAGACACCATGCAGGGGCATAATCCAATCTGACTATACCTTCAACAGCAAATCTGCCGAAATATTGCCATGGATAGACGTGCAGGATGCTAAGAATTAATTTGCCGGTAGAATATTCTATACCCCAAATTATTACAACCCAAATTAATCCTCTCAGAACCACATTCCATGACCGGATAATATCATGGAGAGGTTCAAGGAACACACCGCAACCGTATATAAAAAACATCCACAGGCTGGTGTAAGCTTCCAACGTCATGTTGCCATTCATTAAGGAATATAGTCCGGTCCAGACTATTTCCATGCTCCAGCCGATAATACCATAAATAAAGAATCGTTTTATCATAATATATATTTTTATCACATAATGGCACTTTTTATTTATGAAATTCATAATTTAACAAAAGTATTTTTTTCCATATATTTTTTAAATTCTTAAAATAAGTAAATATATATTTATTCAATACAAATACTACCAATGATAATTCTTTTATGTTATCATAACGCATATATTCAATTTGAACTAATAGAGTCTAAAAATTATAAAGCTGTAAATTTCAGCTTTGATTTTATAAATTACGGGTAGAAATAATATAACTACATCAATTACGAGATCGGAGGCTTTGTATGTATCTAGTTGGTAAAATAAACGTAATATCTGCTTTACCTGAGAAATTCAAGAGATTAAATGACATAGCATATAACTTATGGTGGTCCTGGAATGTTGAAGCTATCGAACTTTACAAGGACGTTGACCCTGATTTATGGGAAAAGCTCGGTAAAAACCCTGTTAGATTTCTTCAGGAGGTAAGTCAAAAAAAGCTCCAGTCAAAGCTGGAGGATCCGGAATATATGAATAAACTGGATAAGGTTGTTGCTACTTTTGACAGCTATATGTCCGAAAAAGAAACCTGGTATTCAAAAAATCATCCGGAGGGTGCCGGAAGTATAGCATATTTTTCTGCGGAGTACGGACTTAGCGAAGTTCTTCCTATATATTCCGGAGGCTTGGGAGTGCTGTCCGGAGACCATTGTAAGTCAGCCAGTGACCTTGGTTTGCCATTTACGGCCATAGGACTTTTTTACAAGCAGGGCTATTTCAGCCAAAGAATAAATATACATGGCTGGCAGGAAACCTGCTTTAATAATTTAAATGTTTCTCAGCTGCCTATCCTTCCCGCATTAAACGGAAACGGTGAACAGGCTGAAATTAATATAACCTTTGCCGGAAGGACTGTTTATGCCCGAGTCTGGAAGGTGCAAATCGGAAGAATCAATCTTTACCTGATGGATACCGATGTACCCCAGAACAGTCCTTCAGACAGATCGTTGACCGCAAGGCTTTATGGAGGAGATCAGGAAACCAGAATACAGCAGGAAATCTTCCTGGGTATTGGCGGAATACGTGTTTTGGATGCCTTGAACCTTCATCCAACTGTGTATCATATGAATGAAGGACATTCCTCTTTCATGGGTCTGGAATTGATAAGGAAGCTTATTAATGAAAAGCATCTGACTTTTAAGGAAGCAAAACAAATTGTGTCCAACTCTGCAATATTTACCACCCATACCCCTGTTCCTGCCGGCAACGATACCTTCCCTCTTTATATGATGGATAAGTACTTCGGGGACTTCTGGGGCCAATTGGGTTTGAGCAGATATGACTTTCTTGAGTTGGGGCTGAAGAAACCTGAGGATCAGAATTTTAACATGACTGTACTGGCCCTTACTCTGGCCGGCAGGAAAAACGGTGTGAGCAGACTTCACGGTGCTGTATCCAGAGACATCTTCGGAGATGTTTGGCCGGAGGTGCCAAAGGATGATGTTCCAATTACTCATGTAACCAATGGAATTCACACACTTACCTGGCTATCACCGCAAATTAAGGAGCTTTATAACAAGTACCTGAAGCCAGACTGGAAAACAAATATCTACGATTCATCAACCTTTGAAGATATCGACAGTATTCCTGATGAGGAACTATGGAATACCCATAAGCAATTAAAGCACAAGCTCATCGCCTTTGTAAGGGATAGACTTAAAGCTCAGAGGCTGGCTAACGGTGAATCAATGGAAGCTATACGTCAGGTAGATTCCTTCCTTGACCCGGATGCTCTGACAATCGGCTTTGCAAGAAGATTTGCAACCTATAAGAGAGCTAATCTCATATTCAGAAATCTTGCAAGAATTCAGAATATATTAAATAACCCGGAAAAGCCCGTGCAGATAATTTTTGCGGGAAAGGCTCATCCTGCGGATGGACCGGCCCATGACGTTATAAAGAATATAAATGATATTGCAAGGCAGGAAGGCTTCTATGGAAAGGTAATACTTCTGGAAAATTACAATATGACAGTTGCTAGCAACCTTGTACAGGGTGTGGACGTATGGATGAACAATCCCAGACGTCCTCTTGAAGCAAGCGGAACCAGCGGCCAGAAGGTTTGCATAAACGGAGTAATCAATTTCAGTATATTGGACGGCTGGTGGTGCGAGGGCTATGACGGTGAAAACGGTTGGGTTATCGGCGATGAAACTGAATTTGACAATGAAAACTCACAGGATAATATAGACAGCGAATCCATTTATGATACTCTTGAACAAAAAATCGTTCCTCTGTTCTACAAGCTCAACGATAAAGGAATACCGGAAGAATGGATTCGTATTATGAAGAATTCAATAAAGTCTCTGGCGTGGAATTACAGTACTGACAGAATGGTCAAGGAATACACAGAAAGGATGTACCTGCCGGCAATGACAGGAGCCTTTAAAATGCTGAATGATTACTGTAATCCTGCCAGAGCCTACAGTTCTTTTGAGCAACATATAAATAATAATTGGGCTCAGGTACAGCTTATAGCTGAGAAAAATGCAAATGATCTCAGAGATTATAAATCCAGCTCGGGTCAGGAAATCTACCTCTCAGTGAACGCTCAGCTGGGAGCTATCGATCCGACAAATGTAGAAGTAGAAGTGTATTATGGAAATCTAGAAAATGGTCGTATTGTCAATGCCCAGTCATTAGAGATGAACTGCGTTGAAAAGCTCAGTGAAAATCTATACAGGTATGAAATCAACCTGAATATCGAGGATGGAGGAGAATATGCCTACACCTTCAGAGCAACTCCTAAGCACCCGGATATAATCAACAGATTTGATTTGGGGCTCATCAGGTGGGTAATGTAATTACTAATAAAAAAAGAATCAAATAAAAAGGCACATTCAAAAGCAGTCGGCTCAATGACGACTGCTTTTTCGTTTAATAAATTCAAGCTGTTCCGCTCCATTTTCCGCACTTGTCTCCCCAGCAGGCAACAGGATCATCATTATAAGTAATCTGTACAATCTCACAACAGTTTGAACAACCTGAGCATTCCTTGCTTTCTGTGGTGTAGGAACCATTCAGCTTATCAAAACCCTTAAAGTGGGTTTTACCTGAAGCTGCCTCTATATTTTCTCTTGCCAGAAGTGCCACTCCATAAGCTCCCATAACATCAAAGTGCTCGGGTATTATTATCTGCACTCCCAGTGCCTTTTCAAAAGCTTTGACAATTCCTATATTTGCTGCAACTCCCCCTTGGAATACTATGGGAGAATCAAGTTTTTTACCTTTTGCAAGATTGGCAAGATAATTCCTTACCAGGGCCTCACATAAACCACCGATGATATCTTCTCTCGAATGTCCCATCTGCTGTTTATGTATCATATCACTTTCAGCAAAAACAGCACAGCGGCCCGCAATTCTTACAGGGTTTTTTGAGTTAAGGGCATAGGAGCCGAAATCCTCAATTGCAATGCCTATTCTTGATGCCTGTCTATCCAGAAATGACCCTGTGCCGGCCGCGCACACGGTATTCATTGCAAAGTCATATACCACTTTATTTTTGAGCAGTATAATCTTGGAATCCTGCCCTCCGATTTCAATAATTGTTCTGACATCTGAGATGGACTTTTGGGAGGCTACTGCATGGGCTGTTATTTCATTCTTTACTACATCAGCGCCTACAATTGCAGCTGCCAGCTGCCTGCCACTGCCTGTAGTCCCAACGCCTTCTATTGAAATACTTTTGCCAATACGCTTCTCAATATCTTTGAGCCCCCTGCGAATAGACTCAATTGGCTGTCCTTCAGTACGTAGATATTGTTTGTCAAGAACCTTGTCGTCTTCGTCAATAAGTGTGATGTTGGTACTTACAGAGCCAACATCAATACCCATATAACATTTTATTCTGCTCATTAAAGTGCTCATCCCTTCTCTTCTTAATTAAGTCAACAAATGCTTCAACTCTTGTATTAAACCCTGCTTCCCCAGTCATTTCATCACGGATTATTGTCATTACGGGTATTTGATAATTTTCTTCAACCGCCGGAAGAATAGCTTGCGAAACTATTTCAGGCATACAGCCTAACGGATAGAGATGTATTACACCATCAAAGCCTTCTTTGGCATGAACAACTGTATTGCCTACGGTATGGTGAGCATGTCCTCCGACCATACCGCTCATATATTGTTTAGATGCCCTCACCTCTTCAGATTCTATAGGAAGATGAAGTGCTTTTTTAAACATGTCATTTATAATCCAACCACTTACAGTTACTTGTCTTGTAACCTCAACGCCCATATTTCCCAGAATTCTTTCAATTGAGAAATTTGCATATGGTTCAATGGTGGTGTAGATCTCACCGACAATTCCCACTTTCAGGGGTTTTGCCTTATTGTTTAAAGGCAGCTTTCTAAGCTTCCTTTCAGTCTGTTTGATAGTCCGGAGAATATCCTTTGAACCATTTACTTTCAGAATATCTGTCTGAAACCCTCGGTAAATTTTATCGACACTTCCGGCTTCAAGCTGCCTTGCACGGACTATCCTCGACAATTTTTCCAGATTGTCAAGTTCAACTGCCACATTTTTAGCCGAATTAACTACTTTGGCAACGTTTAGATAGTTTGAATTGCCGCTAATTTTTTTCACTCTTGCACCCAGTTCCTTTATTCCCTGTTCAGGAACCTCAAGCGTAACTATATCCATTTTAATTCCAATATCATTTACCGTCTTTTTTAACATCTCTCCGAAATACCCAAGTTTGCATGGTCCACACCCTCCGGTTATCAGCATGGTATCGGCGCCCAGTTCATGAGCCTGAAGCATATTCCCAACAAAAAGCTTAAAGGGAAGACAATGTGCTTCAGCTGTATATTTCGACCCGATTTCCAAGGTTTTGTTGGTATTAAAGGGAGGTACTATACAGTCTGTACCAAAATCGTCCAAAAAGGATTTAGCTATAATATAAGTATTACCTATATGAGGAAATGTTATTTTCATTTGCGCCCCTCCTGACAATCATGTCTACAAATGCTTCAAGTCTTGTACAAAAGCCTGCTTCTGCTGAGTGTTCATCCAACACCAGCTTCATAAAAGGAATATCACTTTCAGTCCTAACTTTCTTTTCTACAAGTTCAATAACAAAGCTGTCAACACCACAGCCAAAGGAGGTCAGAGCTATAACCCCATCGATTCCGCCATTTTCAATCAGTTGAATAGTTCCTCCATAAGCTCGTGTACCGTAATCCCAAAAGAGTTTTTTATCGAGTTCCTGACACTTCTCACATGATTCCTGATAGTCAAGCATATCCAGAGTAACAACACCGATACCATAACCTCTCAGCTTTCGGATCAGTTCCATATTTATAAAGCTGTCATAAACCGTATAGCAGTGTCCCAACACAGCGACGGTAATATTTGTACTTCGTTTTTGAATTACTCGTAAAGGCATTGTGCCTACTTCCTGTTTGAACTCGTCCAGCAGCACTCCGGATTTCATAACCTTTCTCTCGTTTCTGTATGCCTCCAACGCATTTTTATAGGCATCCTTTATTTTCTGCTTGTCCTTTGTAATAAACTCCCCTGTGTATTGGGCCGCAACCCAAGAGTTCTTTTCGGAGTTGCGCAGGTTTATTTCAGTATCAATTATTCTGGGCAGCACTTTAACGGTGTTTCTAATCATATCCTGAATCCCTGCGACTTCCGGACAAATATACTGCCTCTTTGAAATACTTGTAAATTTGGGTAAGAAAAGCATATCAACTTTACCAAGAAGATTTATAACATGCCCATAATAAGCTTTTATCGGCAGACAAGCCTCTGATACGCAGTTGTTTGCGCCATCCAGCAAAACGTTCTTATTTGTCTTATCAGATATTACTATTTCAGCACCCAGTTCTGTAAAAAAGTTTTCCCACAGTGTAGAAAACTTATAGTAATATAATCCTCTGGGTATTCCTACTTTTATCATCACGCCTCCATCAAAAGCCATTGAATTTAAATTGATCAAGCCTAACTACCTGTTTACCGGCAATAAACAGCATAAAAAAAAATCCACTCTCAATTCATTATTGACGTGGATTTAAGCTGTTATACTTTATTTATTTAACTGAGGCTCTCTCAATTATTCTTCTATAATAATTATCCGAAACTACCTTGCAGAATATTAGCTGAAGAACGATGTATATTCCTGCTATTTTTACGCTTGCGCTCCAAAATTCTTTATAAAGGTCATTCCCACCCATGATTGACTGTATTATCAGCATAAGACATACACCCATAAACAACCCGAGAATAAGAGGGATTATAAATAAAAAACCTGTCTGGGTATTTACAAATCTCTTAAACTCTTTTCTTATTACACCTAGTTTTCTCAGCTGAGAATATTTCTTCGCCATCTTATCGGTATTTTCATATTGTCTGAATAGCAATATCAGTATCGTAGCTGCAAAAAACAGAATACTTATGAAATTAGTTACAAATACAAAGGTTGAGTAGAGGTGTCGCATAAGATCATACCCTGCATAATCGCCGAATACCATAAAGTGCTTTGCCAGTGGATTGCTCTTATCCCTCAATTCATTGAGTTTGTCGAAAACCATTTTGGTTTTTCTCCAGTTGTCAACACGGATATCATTTATAGTACCTCTATAAGCTTTGTTTGAATTGTAGAATTTATTATATTCACTATCATCAACTACCAGGATATATCTGTTTCCGATAACAATTTCACTGCTAAATCGATTATTGAAAATAGTACCTTTTATAACCAGCTTTTCAGATAAACTCCCATTACTTATACTTATTTCATTAAGCTGACTCTCAGGAGGCGAAGCCAAGGGATCTGGTGCAAGTATCTGCGCTTCCCCCTTATTAATCCGGACTTCATCCCCGGTCATCGATTTTAAGGTTGTCTCGCTTATAATACAAATTGGAAGGGTCGATCTAATGTCTTTTAAATCATTATCTACCTGACCGTTACCGGGCTCGGTGTTTTCCGAGAGTACATCCTTCTGCTTGAAGGAAAAAGTACAGGGATATTTTAAATGCTTCTGAAGTCCTGCACCACTTTCTTCTACCAGTTGGTCCACATAACCCTCGTCAAATTTATTGACACCTAACGCCTCGATATAGGTAATTACCTGTTCTGGTGTTGATTCGACTATTTTATCAGCTATACTGAGTAATGCGAAGGTTGATGCTGAGCATAATAAAATCATTCCGCTAAGTATACTTAATAAGAAAAGTACTTTAGCATTTTTCTTGGAAGTATATTTTAATTCAGACAGGTTTAGCAGACTCTTACCATAAAGCTCCTTATTCCTTTTTACCGCTGCAGATAAAATTCCCGTAATATTAGATATGAAAATATACATACCTGCCATTCCTGCCACAATTGCCAGAAGAACAGGCAGCTTTTCCATGGCAATATCTCTGTTTGCAGCAGCTGCAACAGCTACTGCAGCAAAACCAGCCATTAATATCAACCCCAGAACTGCCAGGAAACCGTGGCTTTTTGCAGTAAACTCCGATTCTCTGTCAGACGTCATGAGTCTTCGTATATTCATTTTCCTCTTAGAAATAATTGTGATAAAAATGTTTACAGCATATATAACAATAAATACTATGGCAGTAAGCAAAAAACTTCTATAGTCAAGAACGAATTTTCCGTTTTCCTCTCCGATTAATTTCATATTAATCATATACACCAGCCTGGAGAAGACAGCGCCGACTGCTATTCCGGATGCAATTGAAGCTAACAGGATAACCATATCCTCAAAAATTATCAGCTTGGTAATATCTCTGTTAGTCATTCCCATTGTCATATAAAGTCCGAATTCTTTTGACCTGCTCTTATTTTTACTGTTATTAATATAGCTGATAAAGCCTACAGAAAACAGTGACAGAATTACAACCATTATCGAGAAGACATATTCGGCACCCATCCCTGCTGACTTCATAAAATCATCGATTTCTTTGCTGAAGGTTAGGTTTGAGAAGATAAAAAATATTGCAATGGTAAAAGTACTACATAGAAAAAATGCTATATATTTACGAATTCCGTATTTAAAATTTTTCCATACGATTCCGCTAAATGTCATTGCTATCAGCCTCCCCTTCCAATACAGCCAGGCTGTCAATAATTTTCTCAAAGAACTGACTTCGTGTACCGTCCCTTAGTTGTTCAAAGCAAATCTGTCCGTCTTTGATAAAAACTATTCTTTTGCAATAACTTGCGGCATAGGGATCATGTGTCACCATGAGGATTGTTGCCTTCTCCTCCACGTTTATCTTTTCAAAGCAGCCCATTACAGCTTTTGCTGACTTGGAGTCAATATTTCCTGTAGGTTCATCTGCAAATATTACTGCCGGTTTATTGACAAGTGCCCTTGCGACCGCAGCTCTTTGCTGCTGTCCTCCAGAAACATTATAGGGATGCTTGTCGGCAGCCTTCTCAATGTCAAACAACCTGATATATCTGTTTATCTTATCTTCAATAAAAGACATGGGTTTTTTATCAAGGATAAGTGGCAGCATGATATTCTCCCGTAGAGTCAGGCTATCCAGCAGATTGAATTCCTGAAATACAAAGCCCATTCTCCGCCTTCTAAAAAGTGCCAATTCCTCTGACTTCATCGAAAACAAGTCCTGATTTTCAATTGTTATGCTGCCACCGGTAGGAGCATCTATGCCGCTGATCATGTTCAATAAGGTGGTTTTCCCACTTCCCGAAGGTCCCATAACCCCAAGGAATTCTCCTTCATGTATTGAAAGCTCGATTCCATTTAGTGCATTGGTGCTCTGCTTGTTTTTTTGACCATAATAGGTCTTGATAAGATTTTTAACTTCTATTAATGCCATTTCTATTCCCTCCGTTTGATTCCCTTTAATCAAATTATAAATTGACGGAGAATATATAAGTATTCATATGGCTTTCAGTAAGCTTACATTTTTGAAAGAATAACCCTTCATATTAATAAAATTAATCACCTAGTAAGGACTTGTTTTTATGGTATATAACCGAAACGCGGGTACCAACACCCGGCTCTGATTCTATAATAACCTCATGTCCAAGACCATTAGATATAAGCTTTACTATGTATAAGCCTATGCCGGTGGCATTTTTCATTTTTCTACCGTTTTCCCCGGTGAAAAAGGGGTCCATTATTTTCTGTAAATCCTGAGCCGGAATCCCTATGCCGTAATCCTGAATACTTAAAACTGTACTGTTTTCGTTTATATTAATTCCAAAATCAATAACATTCATCTTTTTTGAAGTATCGGAGTTTTCAACAAAAGCAATATTTATATCATCTTCTGGAGACTTATTTGAATATTTTATTGCGTTGGATATTATTTGCTCCAGCATGACAGCGTTCCATTTTGAATCTGAAAGGACTTCTGCTTTTTGAACTTCGGTTGTAATAATATTTGGTTTTACATTGTTGTAAATGAAGCTTCGCTTCTTGCTGTTGATTATACTTATTAATTCGGAATATAAATCCACAGTGACCGGCTTATAATCCTTATTAAACTCATTTATTCTTAAATAATTCAGCAAGTTGTTGAGCATCTCCAGCTGTCTTTGATTTTCCTCGGAAATATCTTTTATTGTACTGCTCAAGCTGCACTCTTTTTCACTATAGCAAGATATATCAGGTGTATTCTTAACAGCAAGATTAATTACTGTAACCGGTGTTTTCATAGCATGGATGAACTGAGAAATAAACCTTGAGAAGTCTAGATTCTTCTGCTTTTCTTCAAATAATTTGACATTGTAGTCTTTATAGATTTTAATCAGAGTTGAGTTTAGTTTTTTTATAATGTTGTTACCGGAGTAAATCTCGTCGGGCATATTGGTTTCCCCTATATCACACATATTTAATATTCTCCGATGTGATAAATACTCTAGAAATATATAAGGTCCGAAAACGAAGGCAGAAAGCACGCAGGGATAAATCCATTCTGTACTGTTAAGAGATAAATTGAAGAAAAGAGTTATTATTAAGGTATTAGAAAAGAACAGTAAAAATAACAAGAGCTTATCCTTTAGGAAGCTAAGGAAAATCCATATCTCGCGTTTCATAAGTCTCTTCCTTCCTTTTTTTTCGATAAAGCCTCGATATCAATAAAATAGCCGGTCCCCCTTTTAACTTTTATTGCATCTTTAATTCCCAACTCTTCAAGTCGGGCTTTTAGCCGGGTCATATTAACTGAGAGAGTATTTTCCTCAACAAAGGTTGTGTCGTCCCAAAGTTCCTCAAAAAGTTCCTCCCTCAGCACTATTTTACCAGGAGTATTCAGTAATTTTTTTATAAGCTTATATTCATTTTTTGTAAGCAGCACAAAATTATCTAGACGTCTTAAGGTGAACTTCTCGGTATCAAGCTCAAGTTCCCCTGCTTTTATAATTGTGCTGCTTACTGCCATATTACTTCGTCTTAGCAAAGCCCCCAACTTTGCAATAAGGAGCTCCAGTTCAAAGGGCTTTGTAATATAGTCATCAGCGCCGAACTCTATTCCCATGATCTGTTCGCTGCTGCTGTTTCTAGCAGATATAATAATAATTGGAGTATTGGAACTTCGTCTTATATGCCTCACAAAATAAAATCCGTCCAGATATGGTAGATTAATGTCCAAAAGCACAATATCCGGCGCAGATAATTCAAACTGCTTTTCAACATTTCTGAAATCAGTAACCTTATCAACCAAATAACCATACTGGGCCAGCTTATTAACAATCAATTGTGAGAGCGCCAGATCATCCTCTACAAGAAATACCTTGGGCATACAAACACCTCATACATCTTTACTTACTTTATGCTGATATATTGAATTACCAGGCCTACCTTGCATTCTTGACAGCCCAATTCTGTATAGCTTTTCCTAATGAATTACCTATTTGGACCTGATTATTATAATCCGCCAGCCATTCATACTCTTCCGGGTTTGACATAAAGCCGCCCTCAATCAATACAGCCGGAGACTGGGTAACTGTACAAACCGAAAGGCTTTGCCACCTGTAGCCGCCATCTTTTCTTTGCAAATCTGTCACCAGGTTATCCTTCAGAAAAGCTGCGGCAGCTTTGGAGTTATCCTTGGAATACAGTACCAGTAAGCCGGTATGCTTTGTATAATCAGCGGTAACATCCATAGAATTATTGTGAATGGACACAGCAATATCAGGCTTTTCTTTTCTTATGAGGTTGGCCCTTTCAGTAAGACTTACTGTCTTATCACCGGTTCTGGTCATTACTACATTAGCACCCAGGTTTTGTAGGTACTTTTTGGCGTTGAGCGTTATAGCAAGATTTATACTCTTCTCATACAATCCAAATCTTCCAAGCGGACCAATTGCGCCGGTTTCAGAACCTCCGTGCCCAGCATCCAGCAATACCTTCAAACCGGTTAAGGGCTTACTGCTGCTGCCTGTTAGCTTTGGTGCATTCTTCAGGGACAAAACCAGTGCTCCGTTTTTATATTGAGCATAATATCCAAAGTAATTATCAGGTTTCTTTAAATTAAAAGTATATTGTGCAATGTCATCCACATACTTATATCCAATTGTATTGAATACAGCGGTCTCGGGAACTGAAGACACATTTTTAATACCATTCGTGTTATGTATATTCAAGGTTATAACAGACGATGCTGCATCAATACTAAAGACAGCATTAACAGGCATTTTAAAAGTAATATCGGTATAGCTTCCATTATCCTTTATTGTTATACCTGTTATCTTATTAGCGGGAAGCGCTTTATTATTTACAACCTTAACATACCGGCTGTCTGTCCAAACACCGCTTTTTAAAAGGTAATATCCATTTTGCTCTCCGACTATATGGTCAACCCCACCGTTTATTAGAGGGGTAAGTCTTGAGTAATCAGTAGATGGCCCTGATCTAGAAACAGCTTCAGCCTCGGAAGTATTTATAACAGCATATTTACTATACTTTCCAGACTGGACACTTATTGTATTGTTTTGCTTGCTGGTTATTCTCTGACCATTGTAATCCATCACAAAAACAGGCTTTTGAAGAGAAATAACTTTTTCTGTTCCTTGAACTGATGGTAGAACAAAGGTACCCTTATATTTTGAAGGGGTAATTGCACCACCATTGCTGTCCATATTTTCAGTACTGGTCAGATTTACCTTGTAATTACCCATTTCTACCCATACTTTTGCTCCCGATGGGGCTACACACGAAAAATCGATTTTCTGTCCTGTTTTCATTGTCATAGATGATGTAGGTGAAAAATACCCCGGTCTGAATTCGGCCTTGTTCATCTGGTATGGAACAGAAGCTGCAGAAGCTTTTCTGGTTATCTTAAACAATGTTTCTTTATCCTTGTGCTTAAATACAAGATTGTTGTCACCAACCTGCAGCTCCTGGTATATTACAAAATAACCGTCCTTTGAAGTAGTTACCTGCCCACCGTTTAAATACAAGGGCTGGTCAGGATCACAACTTCCCATTAAACTTACCTTGGAAGCTGAGGTTTTGTAGCCGTTATCAGGAGCAGCAATAACAAGCTGACGGTCTTCGGGCACAGTACCTCCTGCGCTTCTGCCGGCAACAAATATGCCTCTTAATTTTTCCTTGATTCCAAGAACGTTAGCCTTCAGGTTGGAATAGCCGTAGAATATACTTCCGCTTACTGCTTTGCTATCCCTGTTCATGGCTATCTGTTTCGGTAGCTGCAGTGGATCAAGCCATTCATTTGCCTGTGAAGCATCATTTATCTTATAGGCAGCATGTCCGACATACAGTTTTACCTTGCTGCCATTACATACATTTTTCCACCAATCCAATAGAATTGAGTAATCTGCAACTTTAAAGCCTATATTCCAGTATAACTGTGGTGCAATATAATCTAAATAAGCTTCCTTTACCCACTTTTTGGTGTCGGCATAGTGATCGTAATAAGTTGAAATTCCACCTTGAGTATCTGAACCTTCCGAGTTTTTATCCTTGTTAGACCAAATACCGAATGGACTTATACCAAACTGAACTTTAGGCTTAATGGCTTTTACTGTATCATAGGTATTCTTTACAAGAGTATCTATATTGTTTCTTCGCCAATCTTCCTTGTTGGTATAACTGCCTTTATACTTTTGATAGGATTTATTGTCATCAAAATCTTTTCCTCCACACTCACCTTTTGAAGGATAGAAGTAATCGTCAAAATGAATTCCGTCAACATCATAGTTGTTAAGAATTTCAGCGACACCGTCAGTTATAAGTTTTATTGCAGCCGGGTTGCCCGGATCAAGGTAAAGCTTTCCGTTTCCTGCAGCCACAACTGTCTCAGGAATCTTTCTGGCAGGGTGGTCTGCCGATAAAATATTTATGCTCTTATCGGGTTTGGAGGTAGTACCCATTGATAGTCTCAAAGGATTAATCCATGCGTGTACCTGTATTCCTTTTTTATGACCCTTATCTACTATATATGCAAGCGGATCAAAAGCTTTGTCATTGGCCTTCCCCTGTTTACCTGTCAGATACTGTGACCATGGAAAAATAGAGGATTTATAAAGGGCATCTCCTGTAGGGCGAACCTGAAAAAATATCGTATTTAAACCCATATATGCAGCATTTTCAACAATCTCATCAAGTTCTTTCATCTGCACTTCTGCTGACAGCCCGGGCTTTGACGGAAAGTCTATATTACCTACTGACGCAATCCATACTCCGCGCATATCTTCAACAGCGGAAGCCTGATCGGATATTCCCTGTGCATTTATCAAGTTCCCCCCGTTTTCCTGATCAGTGAAAACCTTGTTTCCCACAACAGGAAAAAGCAACAAAATAGCTAGTAAAAGACAGATTACTCCCGTTTTTTTCCTCATTATTACCCCCACATAAAATAAATTCAACATTTTCAGTAAAAATTATCTAAATATATTACTTACTATAAATATAAAACATTCGACCTTATCTCTCAATAAATATCAGCATTTTTAATAATTTCTTAATATATGGAAGGAAAAGCTCCACAAAAAAACAGCAACCGGTCAAGTGGCCGAATGCTGTCCAATTTTAGATTTACATCAATATTTTAACTTGTATATGAATTATTTGAACAATTCCTCTAAATTGCATTTTATTTTCTCTTCAAAGTAATTTTTATTCTTAAGATATTCAGTCCATTTAGGAATTGTCAGTTCATTAAACCCTCTTCTCATGACGACTTCCACAAGCCTTTTTTCCATTGCGCATGGACCTGAAGGATATGACATTGCGTCACAGAGCTGAATCAGTTTATCATAATCATCATATTCAACTGTATTTATGTAGTTCTGAAGAAAGCTTGCTTCTTCAGACGAGCAATCATTTTGTCCATTATAGCTGCGGATATCTTTGTATGGAAATGAATGAGTCAGACATATCCTGGCACTATCGGTATAACCCTTCTCAAGCATAAAATTATAACCATTGATAGTATGTTTTAAATCACTAACACCAAACCTTCGCCCGATATCATGCAAAAGTCCAAATACATAGGCTTTTTGTTCATCCATACCCGGACAGTTTCCTGCTATGATATTTGCACATAGTGCCGCAACCTTATTGTGCTCCACCCATTCACCGGGATTCATTTCTGCAGCTTCCTTGAGTAATATTTCGGCTTCCTCAATTGTTGGATATCCCATAACTTTCCCTCCATATTTTACTTAATAAAACTGACCTTATTAAACTAATTTGAATACGAGATTCCCTTTATAGATACGGCATTAAGCATCACATCAAAATATTATGCAAAACAGCCTCCAAATTCATTAAGAATCCGGAAGCTGTTTTATATAGGTATAATTAGTTTCTGTTATTAAATTTCTGGTTATTAAGCCTTGCCGTTGCAGCCGAGAACGTTAACGATCTTGCTCTTAACCATATCCTTTATAGCTTCTCTAGCTGGCTTCAGGTATTGTCTTGGGTCGAAGTGACTTGGATTTTCAGCAAAGTACTTTCTGATAGAACCAGTCATAGCAAGTCTTAAGTCTGAGTCAATGTTGATCTTACAAACAGCCATTGAAGCAGCCTTTCTGAGCATATCTTCAGGAATACCTATAGCATCAGGCATTTTTCCGCCGTTATTGTTTATCATTTCAACATATTCAGGAATAACTGAGGATGCACCGTGAAGAACTATTGGGAAGTTAGGAAGTCTCTTTTCAACTTCTTCCAATATATCAAATCTGAGCTGTGGCTTTTGTCCAGGCTTGAATTTGAAAGCACCATGGCTTGTTCCGATAGCTATTGCCAAGGAGTCAACGCCGGTCTTTGTAACGAATTCTTCAACTTCTTCAGGTCTTGTGTATGCAGCGTCTGCATCTGATACGTTAACAGCATCTTCAATACCTGCAAGTCTTCCTAATTCACCTTCAACAACTACTCCTCTTGCATGAGCATATTCAACAACCTTTTTGGTCAATTCAATATTTTCTTCGAAGGAATGGTGTGAACCGTCGATCATAACCGATGTAAAACCACCGTCGATACATGACTTACAAAGTTCAAAAGTATCACCGTGGTCAAGATGTAAACAGATTGGAAGATTAGTTTCTATAATAGCCGCTTCAACCAACTTCATAAGGTAAGTATGGTTAGCGTACTTTCTAGCACCTGCTGAAACCTGAAGAATAAGTGGAGCGTTTACTTCCTTTGCTGCTTCAGTTATACCCTGAACTATCTCCATGTTATTAACATTGAAAGCACCTATTGCGTATCCGCCTTCATAAGCTTTCTTAAACATTTCTGTAGAAGTTACTAATGCCATCTAAATGCACTCCTTTTAAATTTTATTTTACCTGAAACCCAATGTTTTTTAATAAAAACTGAATTCCATTTATAATAATTATTATTTAACAAAATTATTCTCTTGATAAATAATAAGGTAATTCTAGAACCCATCGTTACTATTTTATGAAAAATTTTGCTTAAAATCAAGGGAATTTCTGATATTTTTTTGTCAATCACACTATTTTGAATGGTATCAGCATTATTTTCTGTTCCATTAATAAAATTAATCCATTGTTTATTGTATGTAATTTTATCCATTTACAGTATATGCAGCTATTTATATATACATTTGTTATTTTTGTTTCAGGTTATAACATAACTCTTTATATGTTCAAGTAATAAAATTTAATAAAAATTCCCTATATAGTTAATAATGATATCGAACAAATAAAACAGACCTAAAGCAAATAACCATAAAATTAATTTCTGCAAGAATTAAATATGTATAATTGCATTTTAATTTTCAATATGCTATATTTTAATGTGATTGCGTATTGTAATATCAACCTTTAAAAGAAAGGCTTGGTAAAAGCAGCGTACATTTTATACTAATTAATATAAATTATCAGGAGGTATATACAATGACAGTTTTAAAGGGTGCCGCTATTTTCGGACAGTCAGGTGGACCAACTTCAGTTATTAATGCAAGTGCCTGCGGTGTATTTCAGGAAGCATTAAAGCAGGAAGCTATAACAGCTGTATATGGTGCAGCTCACGGTATCAAGGGTATTCTTGATGAAAAATTCTATGATATGAGCCAGGAAGATGCTTATGAGCTCGAATTATTAAAAACTACTCCTTCATCCGCTCTCGGATCAGTTCGTTACAAGCTTAAATCTGCTGAGGAAGATGATACAGATTACAAGAGACTTGTTGAAGTTTTCAAAAAATATGACATAAGATACTTCTTCTATAATGGCGGTAACGATTCAATGGATACTTGCAACAAGGTAAGCAAGTATATGCAGAAGGTTGGTTACGAGTGCAGAGTTATGGGTGTTCCAAAGACGATAGATAATGATTTGTATGGAACAGACCACTGCCCTGGTTTCTCAAGTGCTGCTAAATACATCGCTACTTCAACTATGGAAGTTTACCACGATGCAAGAGTTTATAACACAGGTATGATTACAATACTTGAAATAATGGGAAGAAACGCAGGCTGGCTCACAGCTTCCAGTGCATTAGCTACTTACAAGGGTGCAGGTCCTGATTTGATATACTTACCTGAAGTTGACTTTGATATGGATCAATTCCTTGCAGACTGTACTGCAATTTACAAGAAGAATGGTAACTGTATAGTTGCTGTTTCAGAAGGTATAAAGGACAAGAACGGCAAATATATTTCAGAATACGGTTCAGACCTTGCTCAGCAGAAGGATTCCTTCGGACATGCTCAATTAGGCGGTCTGGCTGCTACTTTGGCTGCTATAGTTAAAGAAAAAACCGGTGCAAAGGTTCGTGGAATAGAATTCAGTCTTCTCCAGAGATGTGCTGCTCACTGTGCTTCCTTGAACGATGTTAATGAATCCTATATGTCAGGTCAGATGGCTGTAAGATATGCAGTTGAAGGTATGACTGACAAGATGGTTGGCTTCAAGAGAGCTGAAGGCAAGGAATACAAGTGTGAAATTCAGCTGCTTAACCTTAGTGACGTTGCTAACACTGAAAAGAAGATTCCAAGAGAGTGGATCAACGAAGCAGGAAACGGCTTAAAGCAAGAGTTTATCGACTATGCTCTGCCATTAATTCAAGGTGAATCAACTCCTCCTAAGGAAGATGGTCTCCCAAGATTTGCTAAACTCAAGAAGGTTTGGGCAACTAAGTAATTAGCTAATAACTTACTGAAAAAGCCCCGATAAATATCTGGAAATGATATTTATCGGGGCTTTTTGTTATTAAAGCTCGCCTTGGTATTTAAATTGATGTACAGATAAATAACCCAGCTTCCTTTGGTATATTAATAGCTCCTTCTTTGAGCCTTATTTCTTCAAAATAATCATATAAGCCTTCTATATCCTTCTCACAATATGTTGCAATTGAAATCGTTGACTTCAGCCATTCAATCAAATCATTGGTATCAGTAATTCTTAAAGAATCTTCATAATCAAATCTCTTAACATCTTTAAAGTGCTCTCTTAATATTTCGGCTCCGTTCTGAAGATTAAAAGAATAGTTCTGGGTGAAAGCAGTGGATGATGGATTAACAGCTCTGAATGCATTGTGAAGGTATTCCCTCAATCCACCTTTACCGTTTGTTGATGTATAAAACTTCCCATCGTTTTTCAAAACCCTTTTAACTTCAGAAATAGCCTTTGGTATATCTGGTACATGATACAACATGTGATTTGCAATAACAACGTCAAAAGAATTATCAGGAAATTGAATATTGCTGATATCCACTTTTTGTGCAAGAAAATTATTATACTTCGAATACCTTTCCCAGACATTCTTAACCAAACCATCCGAAATATCTGACAGAACCAGAAGGCAATCCTCAGGCAATTGCTGTATTCGGTTATTCCACTGCTCTCCGTTACCGCAGCCCAATTCCAATATACGATAACCATATAAAAACTCGTATTTCTCGAACAGCCAGGGGAAAAATCCCTGCTTGTTTGTACTATATTCAACATGAAGCTTTATTCTGGTTACTAAATTTTTGTCGTCTTTATATTGTTCTTTAACATTTTCGGCTTTGTTCATTGAAGACATATCCAATTACCTCCCACCCTTCCTTCAGCAAGATTAATAGAAATTTCTCGTGCATTTTTCTGAAGTATCTTATTGACTAACTCTCTTATTGCTTCTATTACTTCATTTGCAGATCATTTCAATTATACAGCATATTCCATAAAATAGGTATATCCATGTTCTACATAGTACTTTTACTTGAGTATAAAAAGAACATAATAAAATATCTTACCAGATTAAGTTTAGTTTTTTTACTTTTCATAACACTTCATCCTCTTTTCTTATAATATCTGTTAATAAGTTAAGTTCTAAAGAATCCAACCAATAAGGTCTTTTGTATCCTACATATATAATAGGCTTATGTAAAAAAACCTTCTCGACTTTTTCTGCTCTCTTTGGTCAGGTTTACGGTTTTATAACCTCACCTGATAAAAGTAATTTGTTACCCCAAATACACAACATATGGTTTAGTGATTTAATACATTAGCATATATAGTAGATTTTTTAGGTAATTCGTCCTATAATTCATAAAATCTATTGACTATTTCATTAAATATAATTTATACTTAACATATAAATTAACTTAATTTCAAAATTTATAGTTCAGATTAAAACTGTTATACAACTGGCGGAAGTGGAGATTACCACATGGGAGTATGACTTTTAAAAGCCGGCCGCCTGGGCGCTTAAATGCCCAGGCGGCTTTTATTTTGCTACTAGTTTTGCAGAGTAATTCCCTTGGCACAAGATCATTTTATAGGGAGGCATTACTTATGGATCTATCTTATCCTGACTTTAAAAGCGGTAAATGGAACAGTTCTATTGACGTTCAAAATTTTATTCAGACTAATTATTCACCTTATGACGGGGATGAAAGCTTTCTCGCCGGTCCTAGCCTTAAAACAAAACATCTTTGGGAAACCTGCAAAAGTCTTTTAATTGAAGAACACCTTAACGGTGGTGTGCTTGAAATCGACGCAGAAACCTTATCCGGTATTACAAGCCATAAACCGGGTTTTATTGATGAACCCTTCGAGGTCATCAAGGGTCTGCAGACGGATGTACCATTAAAGCGCGCCTTCATTGCAAAAACCGGATACAGGATGTCGAAGCAGGCCTGTGAACAGTTCGGAATCTCGCCTGCGCCCGAAATAGACAGAATCTTCAGCAAGGAGCTAAAGACACATAATGACGGTGTTTTCAGCGTGTATACCGATGAAATGCGCAAGGCGAGAAAGTGCGGGGTTATTACAGGTCTGCCTGACACATACGGCAGAGGCCGAATTATCGGTGACTATAGGAGAGTGGCACTTTACGGTGTGGAGAGACTTATACAGCAAAAGCAAATGGATTTTGATGCTCTCCCCTATCAGATGACTGAAGAGATAATTCGGCTCAGGGAAGAACTAAATGATCAGATTTCAGCACTAAAGGATTTAATACTGCTGGGTAAAACCTACGGCTTTGACCTGAAGCGCCCTGCACAGAATGCCTTCGAAGCTGTTCAATGGACATACCTGGCCTTTCTGGGCGCAATGAAGGAAACCAATGGCGCAGCAAATTCACTGGGACGTCTCAACGTATTTTTTGATATATATATAGAAAAAGACCTGCAAAGCGGTAATTTAACTGAGATCCAAGCACAGGAGCTAATCGATCAGTTTGTAATAAAGCTGCGATTCATAAGGCACCTTAGGACAAAAGAATATAATGAACTTTTTGCAGGTGATCCTGTTTGGCTTACTGAATCCATTGGCGGAATCGGAACTGACGGAAGACATCTGGTAACAAAAACCTCTTACAGGTTTCTTCATACCTTGAATAATCTCGGTGCTGCACCTGAACCTAACCTTACAATTTTGTGGTCCCCGAAATTACCAGAAAGCTTTAAACTTTATTGTTCTAGGGTTTCGGTGAAAACCAGCGCAATTCAATATGAAAGCGATGACCTCATGAGACCGCTATATGGAGATGACTATGGCATATCCTGCTGTGTATCCGCTATGCGCCTTGGCAAGGATATGCAGTTTTTCGGAGCAAGATGCAACCTTCCAAAGCTGTTACTGCTTTCGCTTAACGGAGGGCGGGATGAAATAACCGGAGAACAGGTTGCTCCGGAACTTCCGGTCTATCAAGGTGATTACCTTGATTATGATACTGTACTTGATAATTTCAAGAAACTCCAGCAATGGCTGACCGGATTATATGTAAACACCATGAATACTATCCACTATATGCATGATAAATACGCTTATGAGCGACTGATGATGGCGCTTCATGATTCTGATGTCAACAGGCTTATGGCCTTCGGCATTTCCGGTCTTTCGGTTATAACTGATTCGCTCAGTGCCATAAAGCACACAAAAGTAAAGGTTATCAGAGATGAAAGAGGAATTATTACTGATTTTAAGCTTTTTGAGGAGTACCCTCAATTCGGTAACGATGATGATCGGGCTGACAGTATTGCTAAAGAAGTTGTTCAAAGCTTCTATGAGAGCTTAAAAACTCACCCCACATATAGAAACGCCAAACACACCCTTTCTATTTTGACAATAACCTCAAATGTGGTTTACGGAAAGAAAACCGGTTCAACCCCAGATGGCAGGAAGAAGGGCGAACCATTTGCTCCGGGTGCAAACCCAATGCATAACAGGGATAAGTCAGGAATGCTTGCTATGCTTAACTCAGTTGCTAAAATACCATACAATTTCTGCGAAGACGGTATATCACTGACTTTGTCTGTAATTCCCGCAGCACTTGGGAAGGACGAAACTACCAAAATTAATAATCTGTCAGCATTAATTGACGGATATATTATCAACGGCGGCCATCATATAAATATAAATGCCCTGGATCGTGAAACACTTGAAGCAGCCATGGAGGAACCAATGAAATACAACCAGCTAACAGTCAGGGTATCGGGTTATGCAGTCCATTTTATCAAACTGACAAAAGCCCAACAGCTTGAAGTTCTGGCCAGAACTTTTCATAACATAATTTAGCATTTTCTATAAAGTATGGTATAATAACAACATTATAGAAGGAAAGGAAGTGTTTCTATGTTAAGTAATTGTAGCATTGTTTTAAAGGTGGTTATTGAATAACGCGCCTGGATGATTTAAATAAGTTTTATCACTTTGCGTGTTATTCTTTTACCACCTTTATTGGTCATTGAAATAATAACATCAAAGGAGTTTATGATTAATGAATATCTCAATTAGATTAGAAAATGAAAATGATTACAAAAAAGTAGAGAACATGACCAGAGAAGCCTTCTGGGATGTTTATAAACCCGGCTGTGATGAGCATTTATTAGTTCATAACATCAGAAAGTCAGATGCTTATATTAAAGAATTAGCTTTTGTAGCATGTGATGGTGAAGAAATTGTAGGAGTTGTTATTTATACAAAAGCAAAAGTAATTAGTGAAGCAGATCAAGAATTTGATATTCTTTGTATGGGACCACTTGGGGTATTACCTTCTTATCAGTGTAAAGGAATCGGTACTTTACTTATGAAGCATTCCATAAAAGCTGCTCAGGATTTAGGTTATAATGCCGTTACAATTTTTGGTAATCCCGATTATTATCATCGCTTTGGCTTTGATAACGCTGAGAAGTTTAATGTACAAACCTCCTGGGGAGCAAATTTCGAAGATTTTATGATATTGGAATTGTACCAGGGTGCACTTATAGGTGTTGCCGGCCGGTTTCATGAAGCTTCAGCTTTTCAGCTTAATAAAGAGGAGTTGGAGGTTTTCGATAAACAGTTCCCGTATAAAGAGAAACACAATCCAAAGATAGATTTGTCAGATAAAATCAACACTTAGTTTTTACTACTAAAATAGAAATAGCAAAATACAAAAGCTGGCAGCTGAATAAAAATTATTTTAGCTGCCAGCTTTATTTATTTATCACTAATTGCCGAAGACTTCTTCCCGGAGTGTTTGGGTTTCTGATTTCTTTTAAGGTTTTTTCTCTTGGTTACTGAATACCCAAAGTAGCCCAGCGATTCACCAATAGGATAATACTCACCATGAGCATAAGCTATAAGCTCCGCTTTATGAAGATTAAGCTTACCTGTCTCATCAAGAAGCTTTTCATCAACATTAGTGGCTACCACTTCCGCAATAAACAGATCATGCGAACCAAGTTCAAGTACCTGCCTCACAACGCATTCAAGGTTTACAGGGCATTCCTTTATCAAGGGCACATCCACCTTTGATGCCCTTTCAGGTGTTAGCTGCATTGCCTCAAATTTATCGATATCCCTGCCGGATTTGACCCCACAGAAGTCTGTTGCAAAGGTAAGCTTTCTTGAAGGCATATTTATTACAAATTCCCCCTTTTGCTTGAGGAGTTCGTAGGAGTACCTTTGCTTTCTTACCGAAATTGATACCATGGGAGGGTCTGAATTTACTGTTCCAACCCATGCAAGTGTAATTATATTAGGTTTACCCGTATTATCGGTGCAGGTAACCATTACAACAGGCACTGGATTTAACATTGTTGAGGGCTTCCAAATCTGTTTAGCCAAAACCGTTACTCCTTTCAGAATACTTACTTCGAGCTCAAATATGAAAATGCAAAAATTGCTGATGAGTTCCAATATGTTGCAACTTCGTTCGTAGAATATGAGCCCACATCATCAATATAACATTGAGCAGGTGCTTTTCCTGTAAGTTTAGCTCTGGCAATATCATCCTCCAGACCTGAGTCAGGACCACCTACTAAAAGACCCGGAATCGGTTCCTTAACCGAATCGCCCGCTGATGGTCTGTGATGAGGCTGCATAACCTGTTTTGAACCATATCCTGTAACATAACTCTGGTTCATTGTATTTCTTCCCAGAAGATAGTTTACGCAGTCAACGGCCGTTTCAACATATTTTTCGTTATTGTTTAATTTATCTGCAAGAAGCAAATGACGGGCGTGGTTAGCAACATTCATATTACTTCCCCATTTGTATTCCATTTTGTGCATAGCGACCAAATAGCCATCTTTTTCAGCAGTGCTTACAAACATATCTGCTTTTTCCAGCCAAGCTTTCCGAATTTCTTCCGCCTTTGCCGAATCGACCTTATCTGAATCTGAAAACAAATATGAAATAGCGGCGTAACCGCTTACATTCTGCCAGCCCAATCCAAAGCTATTATCCTGGAAGTTGGCTTTAAAATAATCTGCGTATTTGCTTTCTCCGGTAACTCTCAGAAGTTCAGCAGCTGCCCAGGCTTTTTCATCCTCCCCGGAGCTGTCGCCATATTCACCGGAAGTAACATCCTGAGGGTTCTTAAATTCTACAAAATCCTTGTTAGTTTCCAACCAACCCCATGCTTTAACAGCCGCGTTCAGGCACCTCTCTGAAAAGACGGGATCAAAGTCTTTAAATATTCTGGAGGCCATAGCTGTTACTGCTGCAAAATCAGCAGTTGCAGTAGTTGAAACCGGAAGTACCCACAGGTCATCAACATCAACCTCAGGCATTGTAGTAATATCAGGGAAATTTGCAGACGTAACCTTATGATATACTCCTCCAGATTTCTGATCCTGCATTTTTAACATCCATTCCAGACCGTATTTAACCTCGTCAAGAACATCAGGTAAACTATTTGAACTACCTGGTATATTTAACTTATCGGAAAATGTATCCGGAAAAAATTCATAAGCCAACATAAGGTCTGCCGCAGTCACTGCTGCAGGAACAACATATCTTCCGTAATCACCTGCGTCATGCCATCCCCCGCTCACATCGATTTCAACCTCTTCGTCGCCGTACAACTTAGCCTTTGAGGTGTGGCAGGCATCGTGAGCGAACTTTCCAGCGTACTTTGAATCCAGGGTGCTTCCACATCTCTGATAATACATTGCCTTTACAAGAGCATCGTTTATTCCTGTAAATATCATATTATCTCCAATTTTAAAGTCATAGGATTTACCAAGACCTTCAACGAAAATATAATAGCTTCCATTGGTCTTAAGCTCTGAAAAGTCGGCATAACAAACCGTATCTCCGCTGGAATCATCGTTTACCTTACCATTTGTATCCTTTGTAAGAACAGATTTTCCTGTCAGAGCATCTATTACTTGAAAAGTTTTAAAGGTACCTTTAATAACTGAAATTTTCTTGTCTGTAGTTCTATAACCAATCTGATTTATATGAATATCCTCACTAACCTTTGAATCTGACATCGTATTGTTAACTGAGGCATTTGTCTGGACAGTACTGTCGACTGTTGCTGTGTTATCTGTAATTTGTTTTGTGTTTGATGTACAAGCATTTGTCATAAGTATTAAGCTCCCGGTTAAAGTAATTGTTATTATTTTTTTTAATAAATTCATATGTACACTCAACTTTCTTACATAATTGTTAAAATACTTCTTTAATTATATAGTATTTTTTGATATAAATTTATTAATTTTTTATTAATACCTAAAAAAAGCCCTACGTTATCCGTAAGGCTTTTTTTCTAACTCGGCATAAGGTTTATCCGAGCATTGCGTGAACCTTTGGCATCCAATCGCTTATCTGTATTTTTTGAGGACAGTTTTCTTCACAGACCTTGCACTGTATACATTGATCTGCATGGTTTGCCTTGTCAAAGAAGTTTTCATAGTCAAATTTTGCACTGTAAATATCTTCATGCATTACACTGCTGTTATAAAGCTCAAAGTTTCTTGGAATGTTAACATTATTGGGACAAGGCATGCAGTATTGACATCCTGTACATGGTATTGCTGCTCTTTCCCCATACTTTTCAATTACTTTTTCAATCAGCTTCAAGTCAGCTTCGTTAAGTGTTCCAATCCCAGACCTGTCAGCCGCTGCGAGATTATCTGTCACCTGTTCCATTGTGCTCATACCACTGAGAACCACTGAAACCTCAGGCTGATTCCAGAGCCATTGCAATGCCCACTCTGCTGCAGACTGATTTTTTCCGCTTTCATTAAGTATTGCTTTAACATCCTTTGGCGGGTTGGCAAGCTTTCCGCCCAGGAGAGGTTCCATTATGACAACTGCGATTCCCTTGGATGCAGCATATTTTAATCCGCTTTGTCCTGCCTGGTTTTCTATATCCAGGTAGTTATATTGTATCTGACAGAAATCCCATTTGTCATATCCGTCAACTATTTCTGTGAAAGCAGATGCTTCATCATGGAAGGAGAATCCCAAATATTTTATTTTCCCTGCTTCTTTTGCAGCTTCTGCTCTCTTTATTATGTCATGTTTGATTATAACATTGTTCCAAGAGTCTCTTGAAAGTGAGTGCAGCAGATAGAAGTCAATGCTTTCTGTCTGGAGCTTTTCCAGCTGTTCATCAAGTATCCTGTCAAAATCCTCAGGTTTTTTTATTAGCCAGGTAGGTGATTTCGTAGCAAGTTTAACCTTATCCCTATAACCGTCTTTTAATGCTTTCCCTGTCACTATTTCACTGAAGCCGTCATGATAAATGTATGCTGTATCGATATAGTTTACACCCATATCAATGGCATAGCGCATCATTTTTATAGCTTCTGCTTCATCAATTTTGTTCTGTGGCTTGTTGCCATCAGATGATGTCTCAACTGCTTTTGTTGGAAAACGCATTGCACCGAAACCAAGAGCAGATACCTTAAAATCCAAACTTCCAAAATTTCTAAATTGCATATTCAAACCTCCAAAAAACTTTTTTTTGTGCAATTTTTGCGCAAAGAAAGACTATTTATAAGCACATTGCAAGGTAAATTATACCTTGATATATTTAGTTTATACCTTAGAGTCCACTTTAAGGCAAGTCTTTTTTCCAATCTATTGTAAATTCTTGATTGCAATACTTAATTCGTGCTTCGTGATGTTAGTCTTCTATTCCTTCCCTCTGTACAGAAAATCCCCCCAGATATTCTTTAACGAAAGGTCATACACCTGCAGTTCTCCAATACTGTTAGCCTCCAGTCGTTCATCATATATATCACTATTTGCCATTTGTATCCCCTGAGTTTTATCAGAAATTTTTAGAAATATCTGGTATACACCTGCATTTACACTACCACCGGGTATCTTTATATCCATTTGAGTTATTGTTCCGGACTTCCACAACCTGACATCCCCGTTAACAGGAATTGAAGTTATCTTTCCTGATGCCGCTTCCTTCAACAATACAGTAAAAGTTTTTTCATAATATAGGTTGGCAAAACCCGTATTTTCGATTTTAACTCTTATCCCAAGTGATTTACCTCTATATATTTTCTTAGGTACCGATACCTCCCTAAGTACAAATCGATATCCCAGATGATCTTGCAAGTATTTGTATCCGTCCAATCCGGAATAAGGGTCATTCAATTTTTTACTAATATATATTGATTCTTTAAGTTTTTGAAGCACTTTTTCGTTATACCCTTTATTTATATAGCTAATATGCAGTTTCGGAAATTCTGAAATCACTCTGGAAAAATTGTTATACTCGTTTTCAAGTGCAAATTCACCGCCATTCGGAACGTAGGTACACAGTTCAGACTGAAAATCCAGCTCTTTCGATCGCTCCCATTTACTGGAGAAATCATTGTTTGCTTCAGTACCGTCTGAATAGGTACCAAGATCAATGTTTGAACTAAGCAGACCATCATTATACAACCCAATTCTTGTTTGGGGTATATTTGCAAAGCTAGTAGGGGGTGTTTTTGTTTTAAAAAACT
Source organism: Bacillota bacterium (assembly GCA_023460955.1). GTDB lineage: Bacteria > Bacillota > Clostridia > Acetivibrionales > DSM-1351 > Ruminiclostridium. The sequence goes on from JAEWOH010000056.1 coordinate 52,726, forward strand.
GTCTCCAATAAGCCGGTGTCCGAACAGATAAAAAGGTTCTGTTATCAGCAGCTGACAATAGTTTGTTTAAAAGGATATCTACATCCTTCTTGTCCAGAAACTTTGAGCCATGCATTTCACCATAACTGCCCACAAGAATTCCCTGAAGAAGATATATAACATCACTGTTTGATTGGATAAGGGGTGTTAGTTGCTCAATGTGCCTTATAACAATATCAATGTTGGCAGGCTCTTTTTCAATACCCTTTCCATCCCAGTCATATACGAATCGAATTATACCCTTCATCCCTGATTTTCTAAGAGTTCCAAGTACATTCGTTATATAGTCGAGTCCTTTACTGCTGATCTCCTGATTTCTATAATTTGAAATATTAAAAAGCAGTAATGCCAGCCTGTCCCCTTCTTTATACTGTTTACTAAAATTGCTTGACACCGAACTTTCACCGTCACCAGTATCATTTACCATAAAAGAATTAATTGAGTACCAGCCTCTCTCAGGGTTCATAAGAGATTGTGAACTTTCAGAATAATTCAAAGGAAGAGTAATGTACTCCTTTTTATCTAAAAAATACTTCGTCGTGGTGAGGCCTAGAAATATGATTACTAAAATAAGTGTTATCAAAATAATCTTTTTAATCAAAATTAATACTCCCGATTAAATTTTACTTAAAACATAAATAAACTTTCCTTACTGCATTATAAAGATGTATCTTCTCTAAAAACAACAAACCATTTCTAATGAGATAATTTTTGTTTTTAATTAAAACTAATCTTAATATGTCTCTTGGCGTTATACTAAACAGACTGTTTTTTTGAGCACTATTAATTGCTGGATTATATTTGTTCAGTAATGTATCCAAAATTTCAATAGCTTCTCGGTGATTCTCTGATAAATAAAAGCAATTCCTTCCCATATCTAATCTATCTGATAAAACCTCTTGAACCTTCTCCTGTGCTTTACTTTCTATAATTAAGACCTTAATTCTCAAGGATTTTTGGTGACCTTCCTGAATCCCGAAAGAAAATTTGTTAATCAATCCTTGATTTTTTTTATTTAACTTTATATTTCTGCAATATAGTATTCTGTAATTATCATAGTCTGATTTGCTTAATGTTCGGTATATTTTTCTGCAACCAGATGAAAGAACTAATATAGTTACAGCTTCAGTAAATTTACAATATTCAAACATAATATAATCAAGGTAATGCTGATTAAAAAGTCTTTTCCTAAAATATTCAGAATTATAGCTTAATGTAAGATTTTCAAAACGTATAATAGGAATGGTTAAATTAAAGTATGTTGCTATTGCTGCCCTGTGAGAGCCATTAAGTATAATATTGTCTTTTCCTATTGGAATTACAGATATCCTTTCGTCAACACCGTTTTCTTTAATGTTGTCTATTAAGTCGTCAAAAATCCTGAAATAATCATCAATTGATTTTTTGTTAACGTCACCAGGTTCTCTGAAAGAACCATAGGTGAATGCTTCAATATGAGCTTTATAAAGCTCTTTTATAAACGTCAGGTCATATCCCTTTTCCCTATATTCTATGTATTTGAGCTTGACAATAAGATCAATCCTGTCGGGGTTGAATAAAGCTCTTGCAGGAATTCTTTCAAGGCTGTACTCAGAATCAATATCAATATTATTAAATCGGCAAAAGTAATCACCTAATAGTTCATTCAGCTTCATATTGTGCACCGTTTCTTAAAAGAAATTTTTAATTTTTGTCTTTCTAACTGATATAAGGTTTATTATTTTTTTAAACATATCAAAAATGCCGTATACTACTGAAAACAGCCAAGGTGACAAAGATATCAGAAATACTGCGCTTAAAACTGATATCTCGTTTAGCTCCGAGCCTTTCTTTTCCTTATTGAAGGCTTTAATAATCACAGTTTTATTTTCTTTAAAATTTATACCCTTAGCCTTATATGTTTTGTAAAGTAGCCAGCAACAAGTCAAGATTAAATCCTTTTTAGCTTTTGGTATCAATTCGGGATACCTGTCCTTAATAAAATCAAGCTTTATCTGTCTTGATTCCAGTGCATCAAATTGACGGCTAATATCCATTCCTTGCTTAATTTTTTTATTGGTAATTGATTCTTTTCTTTGGGTATAGTAATAACCTACTTCGTCAACAAAAACTGCCTTTTGAGCAGCTTCGAGCAAATATGTAAGAACATATCCGTCTTCAAAAAGCTTTCCTAAAGGAAAGCGTATGTTTTTAAATAGTGAAGAATGAAACAGCTTATTACATACATACCCGTTACCATAGTCCATAAAATAACCGTGTAAGGCTTGTCCCTCTAACGTTTGAAACTTTGGCACGAATGAATTGATATATACACCTTTTTCATTAACACTTGCCATACCACAAACCGCTATTAAAGTTTGGCTGTTAACAGCATTTTTCAATAGCTTTTCAAGCATCTGAGGGTGAATAAAATCATCACTGTCAATAAAACTTATCCATTCGCCCTCTGCCAACTCAAGTCCTTTATTTCTTGCGGCTGAAAGTCCTGCATTTTTTTGATGAAATACCTTTACACGATAATCTTCCTTTGCAAAGGTATCACAATATTCACCAGAGTTATCATCGGAGCCGTCATTAATCAGAATAATTTCTATATTTTGCAGTGTTTGAGCTTGTATTGATTTTACACAGCGTTCCAGATAGCTTTCTACATTATATACAGGTACAATTACCGAAATAGCACATTTTGTTTCCATAAAAGTACTTAATCCTTTCAAATACCCGGCTAAAGTCAGCCCAGTCAATAAAATCATATGTGTTTTAATCTCTTTTGTTTATCTTACTTTTCTTGTACATTAAATTGCAAACTCTATAATAAAGCTTTGGAGAAATACTTATCAGCAGTACTGTTATTCTATTTGTAAAGTATGGATAAGCAGCACCTTGTTTTGCCTTCCTGAATTCAGCCATAAGCTTTGTATATTCTGCTTTATACATTTGGTTATTATTATTCTCTCTTCTGGCTTCTATAAGCTTGATTAAGAGCCAACCGCAGGTTTGAATAATTTCCTGTTTTGAATATGGCACTAACTCAGGCCGATGAGCCTCTAAATAGTATAGCTTATTAACCTTTGCCTCCAGAATGTCCATCTGTCTAGCCAAATTCAACCCCTTTGACAATGAGGATTTTCTTTGAATATAATAATAGCCTATTTCAGGTGTAAAAACTATTTTGTTGCACAGAGCCATAAGCTGATACATAACAAAGCTATCTTCAAATATTTTCGCTTTTGGGAAGCTGATATTCTCAAACAAATGCTTCTTATAGAGCTTATTACACATATACTCTTTTCCTCCGCCGGTTTTTAATAACCAAGCAATTGCGTCCCAGCCTGAAAGTGTTTGCTTAATCGGCATATACTTTTTTGTAATAACACCTAGTTCAGTCTGATACAGCATTCCGGATACAGCCATATCAGCCTCAGCTTCTATAGCCATATTTATAAGGGTTTCGAGCATATTTTCCCGAATGAAGTCATCGCTGTCAACAAAACTTATCCATTTCCCTGTAGCCTCTTGAAGTCCTCTATTTCTTGCATCAGAAAGACCTCCGTTATTTTTGTGAACAACCTTGATACGGGTATCCTGGTTACAATACTCATCACATATTTCTGCTGAGCCATCATTTGACCCATCATCTATAAGGATGATTTCTAAAGCCTTATACGTCTGACTCAAAACAGAAGCAACACATTTTCTCAAGTACTTTTTCATGTTGTATACCGGAATTATTACACTGATCAAATCGTCCATCTTATATTCCTCTTAGTATTTCCTTGTATTTTTGAACATTCTCCTCTGGAGTTTTGAAAGGATTGACCTGAATCCTTGGCAGCATGTAACCCTGTTCTCTGAATTTCTCTGTTACCACTCCATTCCAGAACATTGCTCCGCTGCTAAAGCCTGCTGCTTTAACAGCTTTAAATTCCCTTGTATAATTATCACAGAAGCCTCCGAAAGGATAAGCAAAATGGTTCACTGTTTTCCCGGTAATTTGTTCGAGAATTGATTTTGCTGCTTTAGTATCATTAATGAGCTCTCTTTCAGTCAGCCTGCTCATTTGAACATGGTGATACCCGTGAGCCCCAAAAGTGCACAGCTTGTCATCCGTCATTTTATAAACCTGCTCTTTGTTTAAGTAAAGAACATCCATTTCCTCTTTCAAATTAGTTTTGTTAACCTCTAAAAAGCTTTCTTTAGCTTTATTTATTTTCTGAAAGGTTTCAGCATTTCTTACTGTATTAATTGCCTTTTCAAAAGCCTCGGCGTCTTCCTCCGGTGTTTCCCCCCGTTTTACTCCCCGGCACTTCCATTGAGAATGCTTCATCATGTATTGTGCCATTGCCTCGAGAGTAATATCTTCTCTTAAAACAACTGCAGCAGAAATATAAATACAATATGGAATACTCATATCTCTAAATATAGGCACTGCTTCTATCAAATTGTCCAGAAAGCCGTCATCTGCTACAACTGAAACAGCAGGTTGTTTCAATGTCTTTTGAGACATTATTTCATCCATTGAATAAAAATTGAAGCCTTGCTGTTTCATCAGTTCAAATAGCCGACACAAGTATTCCGGCTGATTATTATATTGCTCTTCCCACACCCTTCCCGACGTCGTACGGTGAAGGGTTAATATAACGGCTCTTCTGGGACTGGAATACAGGAGCCATCGTCTATATGCAGCGAAATGCAGCTTTTCTAATATAAATTTCATGTTTATTCCCCTTATAAATATAAGTTAGACACTGGATTTCGTTTTATGCCAAAAATAATTGATTAACTGTAGCATATACTTGAAATCCTCGGAGGAGCGAAATATAACACAGTTTATAATCAAAGGAACTCCTCCTGCAACCAGCGTAAATATTGCAAATTGTACAAACGGATTGCCGGCATTTATGAAATAACATATAGACTGAACAGCAATAAGCTCAGCAGAAAAAATAAATATGTATATAATTATCTTGCGCATATAATTTTTGCTGCTGTCAGGCAATATTTCCTTGAAATTAAGAACTATGCGTAGACAGTATTCTATAGCTCTTGAAATAAGAGTTCCAAGAAGAATTCCAACAATACCGATTGTCTTAACCCCAATAACCGATAATATCACGTTAATTATGCAGCTTAACAGGTTAATTTTCTTTATCCGTGAAAAGAGTCCTTGTGCTTCTGACAGCTGTACCATAGTTAACTGCATGATATCCAGAAATATATTAAATACACTGACAAGTACTACTATTTGACTTAAAGTATAATTTTTGCCGAAAAACAAAGCAACAAAAGGCGTTGAAAGCTGTAGTAAACAGCACCCGCATATTGAAACCGTAAAGAATGATATAAAAGTCATTTTGTTTACTACGGAATTCACAACTTCCTTCTTTTCTGTTAATACCAGGTTTCCCATACTGGCCTGAGCCGAGCTGATTATTTGTTTGAGTATTTTCTGAACTGTGTAGAGTACCAGTGTATAGTTTGAAAAACGTCCGGTTATCCCCAGTCCAAGAAACTTAGACATCAAAATATTATCTGTAGTGGAGATTACTGCTATCGAGATTTTGCTAACGAATGCATCCCTTATATCCAAGCCGATTTTCTTAATTTCAGATCTTTCAAGATTAACTTTATCCATTTTTCTAATAAAGGGATAACGCTTATTAACAAAACCAATCAATATTAAATCATTTATAACCTTTTTCACAATCTCCAAGAATAAAATTAACAGGAAGTTATGAGTATTGATAATTACAAAGTAGGCAACAAGCCAATATACGATGGTTGTAACTATATCCACCTTGATAACTAAAAATTCTTTCTGGTCAGCATATGGCAGAATGAACTTGTATGAGGTAAAATAACCCACTGAATTGCGAAATAAAAACAGAATGAAAGCCGTAATAATATATGTATAACTTATGGAAGCTGTATTTTTTATAAAAAATCCAAGAAAAGGAACAATGCCTATACCGACCAGAATAACAACACAGCCTATGGCAAAATAAGCTTTTCTGAAAAATCTCATTATCTTTATAATCTGAAGTTGATCCCTTCGTTCCAAGGGCTCATATAAATGATACGCTATTATTCCGGTCAGCCCCAACTCAGCAATGGATAATAAGCTTACAATATCATTAAAAACATAGTTAAGTCCGATCTTTTCTATTCCAACGGTATTGATCAACACTCTCTTCATTAATAATCCGGCAATAATTAATACGAACTGTCCGGAAAAATTCCAAATCATATTCCTTAGTGTATTTTTTAACCGCTGCATACATATTTCTCCCACTTATAACTCATTTTGTAATTACATAACTAATACAATAAATCAATTCTCAGCTTTCAATTTACCCGTGCTGGATAGTCTGCCGTCAATATCAAGATCTACAAGCAGCTTAATTCCCAAAGAAATAAATATATGGCACCTGAGATAAAGTCCTGCTGACAGCCCCCATAAAAAGATTTTCCACATAAATAAGCCTTTAAAATTAAGATGCTTACAAAGGAATACTTCTTTTACCGCTTTTTTGACCAAGTCATTACTCATATATTTTTTTAATTCGTTATTCACAGACCCGAGTCTTCTGCCTAAATGTTGATACTCCTGTTTGCAGCTGAAGAAAACAGCAAATAGCACATTAAAAGCAACAAAATCATACCATGTATTTCTACCAGCCATTATAATTTTGTTATGTATTTCCTCAGTTATAGCAAGCCAGATGTCGGTAAAATGCTCTTTATATCTATGGGAAATCGACGAGGTATTATATCTGTAAACATAAACCGACTCCTGTACAAAGCTGTACTTAGGCTTCTTCAAATAACATTCGATGTTGAAAAGCTTGTCCAATGCATACACATAAGACTTTAACTTCAAGCCGCAGGACATAAGAAATTGTCTTTTATATAGCTTTCCCCAGGTGTAAGCCAGATGTCCTATTGAATAAAACCCCTCGAATCTAAAATCAGGGCTTTCAGAATCGGTAGCCCTCAAAAAACCATGAGGCCTGGTGGAAACTATTTTCCCCATAATATCTTTACTATAATTACCAACGATAATATCTGCATCACTGAATAATGCCTCCTTGATTAATAGTGAGAAAGCATCCGGATTGTCAATGTAATCGTCTCCATCAACAAATGCAATATATTCCCCATTACAATACTTAAGGCCATAATTCAGAGCGTCGGCATTACCTCCGTTTTCTTTGTGAAACACACGGATTCTTTCGTCCATTTTAGCATACTCATCGCATATTTGGCCGCTCTTATCAGGAGAACCGTCATCAATCAAGAGCACTTCCAGGTTGGAATAATTTTGCTGAAGTACCGAGTCAATGCATTTACAAAGGTATTCCTGAACATTATATATCGGTATGATTATACTAAGCAGCAGCTCGTTATCCATTTTTTGCCCCTTTTGTGTTCTCAATATGTTTTGTACTAACCTTACTATATACTATTTGAGAAGGCATTTCTGCTTTTTTTGTATCAATTATGCTTCCATTGTGGTAGATGTGAATAAAAAGATTTTTCTCCAGATATTTTATTCTGAAAAAGCTAAAGGTCCAGCCAATAAATCCACCCAAAACAGTTCCCATTCCGTAAAATCTGACACTAAAATGCATCGAGATCAGACTGCCGGTTAAAACTCCTGTAAAAAATAAAAACGAAGTAAGAAACGCTCCGGTCATATCTGAAAAATAATAAAGAAAAATAATATTGCAGTACATTATAAATATGCAAAAATACCCCACAGCCAATGCAGGATAAAGGTTCATAATCAGACCTGAAAAACCCATGGACGGCAGAAAAATAATTACAAGCAGAAAAATGATACTGGTAATTATGGCCTGAACCTGAGCAACATAAGTTATTTGCTGTATCAGAAGACGAAACATATCATTTTTTGCTTTTTCGATATCTCTTAAGGTTGAATTTATTATAGCCTCGGAGAAAGTTTTATACCTTTCGTGAAAGCCGGTTTCTACCATAACAATAAAAATTACCATAGCCGAAATATTTGTGAGCATCCCAAGGTAAGTAGCCATATCATAAGATGGAGCAGATATATAGCTCTTCGCAACAATAATTGAAAGATCAGAGTTCCAATAAACAAAATTATGACAATATAACCCGAGTATATAGAATAATCCTGAAAGGTATAACTTTTTAAATTTTAAAAAGTAAGATAAGCTTTCCTTATAATTTCCGCTGTTTTCATTAAAATACTTTTTAATATATGCAAATTCCCCAACAGCAATATAGAAAAATCCAATAGTTAAAGCGTAAAGAGCGCCTGGTATAATTTCAAAATCAAGTATTTTTACAAATAAGTACCCTAAACTTGCTGCCAGCACCATTCCTATAAGAAATTGTGCTGTTATTATCCTGTAATCCTTTGTAGCGGTCAAGTAAATCATTGAATAGAAAATAATAGCTATGACCATTGCCAGACAATAGCTGCTGAATACAAAAAAAGCTCCCAAATCACTGACTAAATATAATCTAACATAAAATGGTATTGAAAGCATTCCTTGAATCAACACCGACAATAATAACCCGGAATAGTATGAGGGCAGAATATCAGCAATCTTATTTTCAAATATCTTATCAGCTATATATCTTGACATTACTGCGTTAAAGGGAGTTGTCACAATCAGCGGAAAAATAAATGCATACAGCATCGTTGAAGATAAAAGCTCCCTATCTGCATATCTGACATCAAGTACCCCTAAAAGCCTGTACATTATAACTATAACACCTATTGTAATAATTGTAGGGCCTATGGTCACAGCCGAGCTATAGCCAATCCCCTGCAACAAACTGTATATATGTTTTTTTCTGTATATTTTCCTTAGTTCAAACCCTATTCCAGCCACTGGCCGTTACCTCCCTTTTTATTTGTTTTCATTGAGATACAATTGACGGTATAATCTGTGATAGCTTTCCAGAAATTCTCTTTCCGAGTAACTTTTCAGCACTCTTTTATAACCGGTTTCTCCCATTTCTCTTCTTAAAGCTTCGTTTTCGGCAAGTTTAATTATTGCATCAGCAATTTTCGTAATAGACATTATAGGCACAACAATCCCCGCATTTCCAAAATCATCTCTATCACCATAAACCAATCCTTGACAGTTACCAACATTTGTTGAAATACAGGGCACCTTTGCGGCAAAAGCCTCCAGTATTGATAGGGGTTGCCCTTCACTAATACTTGTAAGCAAAAACATATCCATCTTTCCCAAATAGTCCATAACATTTATTGGTCCGGTAAATTCCACATCCTTTAACGCCAGAGACCGTACAATTTCAATACATTCATCAGCATATTCAGGTTGTTCATCCAACGGGCCCATAATCCACAGTCGTAAGTTGGGGACCTTCTGCTTTGCATAATAAAATGCATGAATCATTGTTTTAACATCCTTAACCGGTGTAACCCTAAGTACCGCACCAACATTAATATATTGATCGCCTGGATCTTTTCTTTTAATGTTAGTGAATCTGGAGGCATTGATTCCGTTAGGTATAACCTGTGTCTTTTTCTCTGGACAGCCTATCTCCAACTGAAGCTTTCTTGCCTCCTCAAAAAGTGAGATAACCTTGTCTGCATATTTATAGGCACATTCCGAGAACCGGCTGAACTGATTAATCCAAACATCCTTATATATACCTTTGACCCAGTCAGCTTTAATAATCTCCTCTTCCCTTTCCCTTGTATATATACCATGTTCAGAAATTATCAGAGGAGCTTTGTGAATGTACTTGGCCATACTTCCCCATAATCCCGAATAGCCTGTAGCAACACTGTGATAAAGGTCAGCTTTAACCGGCTTATGCTTTAAGACCAGGAACATAGGTAGAAACATTGATCTCATAGTCCATAAAAATTCAGTGAACACTATTCTTCCAAAGGAAGCCGAATAATACTCACTTACAATGTCAAAAAAATCCTTCCCCATCAGTAAACCGTTTACAGAAAGGGTTTTGGAATAGAATAAATCAAATAAATCCTCCCACAGCACATTCTCTGAAAAGATCAAACTTCTTAGAGCGTTTTTCTCTTTGGACGTCAGCTTGACTTTTACACTGCCTTTACTACCCAGCCAATCGTGATCCTGAAGGAAAATCTCCCGTACTTCTGTCACATTATCAGGAAGTTTATAGCGAAATTTACCGCTCTGACGTCTGTCTGTAACGAGGGTCTGTACACAGAATTCAATATCAGGAGTTTTTGCCAGCAGACCATGTACCCAGCTTGAAACCCCACCTATTATATAGGGATAACACCCCTCTACTATTAAGCAAATCTTCATATTAAGTACCCATTCTGATTCAAAATCGTATTATTAAGCAAATGTTATTTAAGTGTCAGCTCAAACTCCGAGTTGTAGCTGTATATCAGATAGGCATTATCTTCAAGTTTCTTGAATTTACCGTTGCTGATATCAGCTATGCTTTTATCAGACCGAAGTATAAAATAAGCCTCGCTGTCAAAGTTATTAATTAAAACTTTTATTCTGCCATCCTTAATCTGAATTTCAGGCCTCATTTCAAGAAAACTCTGTACTCTTTTTCCGGCTTTAGTAATATTTGTACTTTCAAGAACCTTAAAATCCCTCCAATAGCCCCCTATCAAACCTGTTAAATTAACTGAAGCGCTTGTCCAATCTTCCGCATTATCTTCTGCATATATTATGTCCTTCATATCTACTTCATGTGAAATGACGCCCAAGGCTGTGGCAGCATTATGAAATTTATAGAGTTCCCTGTCGTTTTCTGAAAAGCCTTTTGATATAACAGGTATATTTACAACAGATTTGTTAATCATCGAAAAATTCGTATCATTATCACCATCAGTAATTATTGATGACACAACAGAAATTCTATTCAATTTAGTAAGCAGTTCCTGTTGAAAAGCCCTATCATAATTCATAAGGTTAATCGATTGAAAGCTATAGTTCTTCAGATAATTATTAAATATTTTAACATCGTTTAATACCTTATCTTCCGGTCTGGAATCCTTGAGATCATAAGCTGATACACCGATTTCACCTCCGATTCTTTGCAGCTCCTGCTGTAAGGCAGGTAAAACAGAGGCATCGTAATTCTGTTTACTCCTCAGACTGTAATCGATGCTGCTTACTGCAAAGAAGGTAGGTACATTATCAGTACTTAATGACAATGCTACAATATCGGGAAGTACTATGTCCTCGAAAAATCTCTTAGAATTTCTTGCATAACGGCTCTGCATTTTTTCTTCATTTTCCAGCACCAATGATGGTGAATTATTAACCATAAATGCTTTAGCATTTATTACTGGGTATATATAATCCTCGTACATTTGAGCAAAAATGCCTGATAAAATGCCTATACTGTCGTTGTCACTAAAAAAGGAGCCATTCACTACAAATATTTGACTGCGGTCATATATATTACGCCAAAGCATGTCCTGAAAAGGCCCTTGGGGCTTTTGCTGTTCAGGTTTTTCAGGGATTCCTGCAATGTATGTTTTACAGGTGGATGAAACGTTCAGATGGTAAGTGTCAAAAATTAATGATTTGTATTTTTGCTCCCCTCCCAGGAAAAAGCCGGAAAATACTGTTATACCTTTCTGTTTGTATAACCCCCCCAATTCACTTATTCCTAAAAAACTATTCCAATTTTGATCAAGTCCGTCTGATGGCATAACTGCCATTATAACGTTGATTCCCTTTTTCATGTATTTCTGAACCAACTGAAGATTATATACATCAGCCATTTTATCTGAACAAAGAATCACAATTTTAGTATTGCTGAGTTCTTTCTCCTGATAGGAAATCAAACTCTTTTCAACTCTGTAGCTTTTTTTCATATAAGCAAGTTCCTGTTCCAAGCGGGTCTCCACATCTCTATTGTCACCCGAAATCAATAAGACCTCCGGACTTCCTGAAGCTAGGCGATAATTGTATTCTGTGGTGTTGGCCTGCACATTGCCATAATCACTCCCCGAGCTATTAAAGGAGATACTTATAGATGTAAATTGAAACAGAAAAAATAATAATAAAATAAGCAATACCAGTTGTATATAATGTATCTTTTTTATCACATTGTTTCCTCCCTACCAGCCTTAGGAATAAATTTATACTCCAGCAATACGGTAAGTGTGCTTAAAATCATCAAAGTCATATAAATAACAGGCTTTAATCCTGAATGAATACTCTCTCCGCTGGTTCTTTCATACATTACAGAAGGTACTTCTTTTATTTTATAATCCAGCAAAAGCATTTTAATAATCATATTTGCATCAGGGTATTTCGGATCAAAGTTCATAAACCCTGCATAATAGGAAAACGCCTTCTTATTCATCGCCTGAAGACCACTTGTGGGGTCAGTTATATTGTTCTTTGTAAATATCCGGATTATGAAACGAAAGAAATTAATTGCCGCTCTTTTTAAAAAGGAAATTTTAAAAGAAATACTTCCATCTATGAACCTTGAGCCTATTACTATATCTGTCTTTTGCTCACTTCTTATTTGGTGATAGAGCCGTTCGATGTTTTCGATTGAATGCTGACCATCTGCATCCAACTGAATTACATAATCATAATCGTTTTTGGTGGCATACTGGTAGCCTGTTTTAAGAGCAGCGCCGTAACCCATATTAAAAATATGACTGATGAGATTAACCTGAGGTGCATAACGTACAACAACCTCAGCAGTGTTATCTTTTGATTTATCGTTAATAACCAGTATATCGGCAAACTCTTTAACGCCGGCTTCCAACATCTTATCTAATAATTTACCTATTGTTTGCTCTTCATTATATGCAGGTATGATAATTAGCGTATCCTTCATTTAGCATCCCCCAAAAAATCATAAAATGATTTCATATTATCTCTATACTTAAAATCTTTTTCCAAATTTATTTGTTCAAATCTATCTCTGAGTAACTTGTCGTTAAGTAACTTTTTGATAGCTTCTGCTATTTCTTTTTCGTCTAGCTTTACTATCAAACCATTAACCCCATCCTCAATCTGCTCCCTGTTTCCACTTGAATCTGATGCAATAATTGCCTTGCCTAAAACCTGTGCTTCTTCTATGGCAATACTTCTGCCCTCAAAGCGGGTACAATGTACATATAAATCACATTGTTTCAAGTAAGTGTAAGGATTTGAAACGGCTCCCAGAAGGAGAAACTTGTCCTCAAGATGATACTTCTCTATAAGCTTTTGGAGTTCAAACCTGATTTCTCCCTCTCCGAGAACATACCACCTAATTTTATAGTTTTCACTTATCAGTCGTGCAAGTGCAGGTATTACAATATCATATCCCTTTTGATAATGAAGTCTTCCTATAGTTAACAATCTTAAACCGTCAAAATCATCCCGGAAACCTTCTCCTTCGTCGGCAAGCTCTATAATCCTACTCTTATTAATTATGTTATAAAATATTTGAACTTTGTTCAATAACTCAGGATATATATCAAGGAAGGAACTTTTTGCCTCTTCAGACACTATGTAAATTCTATCCATGTTATTGTAACAACCGTTATCCAACTTTCTAGAATAACCTGCTCTTTTGTAATCTATATGAATGAAAGCAGCTTTCTTATCAGCTCTGATATGGTCCGCGACATAGAATGAAGCTCCTCCTTCCAAATATGCTATTGCAACATCAAACTTTTCATCTATTTTCTCGGCACCATCGCTTATCAGCTTCCAGAATATTTTATCAAACTGAATTCTTTTATTTTTAATCTGGTCAATTAAATTTCTAATTATATACGGTAATGAAGAGAAAAAATTAAAGCCTGTAAGCATAGACCTCAATATTGTCCTAACGAGAAAGGATTTTGCTCCCAGCACCGTCCTGCTGTCGGGCTTTTTATTATGAATTCTGACATTTGGCGGTACCTCATCAAACATTTCTCCTCTGTTGATAAGTGAAAACAGGTGTATTTCAAACTTATCCTTATCCAAAGTGTTTATCAGTTCAAGCATTGACTTCTCAGCGCCTGCCCTACCCATTGTATTTATGACGAAAAGTAATTTTTGAATAAATACACCCCCTACTTTTTAACGTTGTTCTTATAATCAACTGCAAGATTATTCAAGTAATTTGTATCCTGCTTTAGCCTGTAACAAACAAAGTTATCATCTTCATAAAAAACTGACATCTCTCTTGGAAAGTAATATTTATATTGCTTAGCCCAGTAGTAAGCCTTAGCCATAATGACATTCCTCTGATTTACATAATATAAATTTGCCTGATCCTTGAAGTCGTCTGTAATAGCCTTTTCAGCTTCTTTTTGGGTAAATTCCGGAAATTTACCTATTCCTTTATTAAGTTCAACAAGACTTCCGTGAACCAGGGGCCTCTTTTCAATAAAGAAGAATACGTCTTCAGTAGGTATCTTAATACTTGAGTCATTATTAAGCCCTTCCATTTTATCTAAGAAATCAATCCATTCGTAGTGCCTTCCATGGTCTAATACTACGCTGTACTCATCAACAGTGGAAACTATAGTCCATTTATAGTCTTCATATTTGCCGGCTATCTTATAAAAAGTCTTAACAGCACTTTCATGCTGAACAAGGGTAAACCGGCTCAGTTCTCTTGTGTAACCTACTTTGTAGATAAATCCTACTAGGAGAATTGTAATAGTAAGCACAATAATATCACCCGCTTTATTCCGTCCCCGCTTCTCAAAAAGTTCATAAATGTAGCCAATGGGGATACATAGCAAAACCGGTATAATATAAGTCAGAAATACAGATATTCTATAATCCTCCAATATGACCGGAAGTCCAAGTTTTTTGGCACTCATGAGAATTAATAGAATTACGGTATAAAGCATTACACTGAACTGAAGATTAGTTTGCGTTCTCTTGTTGGGGCTTATTATGTGAATCAGACTTCTAATAACTATAATCAGCATAACTCCAATTACTATATTAAAAACCAATTCTCTAAGAATTATTGTTTGTGTTTGTGTCTTTAAAGTATTTGCCCAAAAGAGTATTTTATTGCTCACGCCTACAGGCTTGACTTGCTGAGGCTGCTCCTCTTTTACTTCCTCTGGAGCTCCTTCGGGAGGTTCCTTCTCAGGCTCAATACCCCGTATAACGTTTATTGCCCAGTATAGAGAACCCTGGAGGTCATGGCCTGTTACCAACCCAACTCCCAGCGGCATTACGCCGATTATTACACTTAATATACCGCATATCAGCAATTTTATCAGTTGTTTTTCCTTAACTATTCTGACAAAGTAGCTTACTCCTACGCAAAAACAAAGTACCAAAGCTATTATAGTAACATAGTAGTGGATATATAAGGTTGCAGTAAAACAAATTCCAAACAGGTATAAATCCTTTTGTTCCTGCTTGTTTATCCAATTATGAAGGAAAATCAACATGGGATACAAAAATAAAATACCAAACTCCTGTGGCAAACTAAACTGTATTCTATCCCATACATAAATGTTGTAGATATTTGAGGCGGAATATAAAAACAACCCGATAATAGGAAGGTAAGCAGATTTAAATAGCTTTTTAACCAAAGCGTACATCATAAAAACCATAGAAACAGTCATTATAAACCCAAAATAACGTGTGCCTGTAAAGGCAGTGAAACCAAACACCTTGACTATAGCGTAAATTATGTTGTGAAATCCGAAGGGATATGCTCCATCGTAATATATCTGCCCTTGCAGCATAAATTGAATCCATTCCAGATGAACAGATTCATCATATATCCCAAAAGTTGAATAATTAACAAATCTATACCCTACATAATAGGCGTTAATCGCAAAGCAGGCCACAAACCCCAAAGTTTCAAGCAGATGCTTATGAAATAGACATGTCAGTAGGTTCTTTATTTTATTTCTGACTGAGTAAGATTTTTCTCTACGAAAAAAATTCCATCCGTATATACCTTCAGCCAATAAAGAGAAAGTCCCGATAATGTTTCGAAGTGATTGTATAAACCTCTTTCTGTCAATTAAGTAGCGAAGACCTACTGCCCCAGCAAGCAAGGTAATAATAGTGATAGCTCTGGATGTACACCTCAAAAACAATAATAGATATATAACATTCATAACATAAAAATTACCAGTTATAAAATAAAGAATTATTCTCTCAGTAAATGATCTTTTAGATGGTATTTTATAGAAAATAACAGCTGCAAGTCCGAGAACGAGTATAAGATATGATATACTAACAAGACAGAGCCTCACAATGTTGTCAAGAACCATCAGAAAATCTCCTTATTTTTTACTTTAAATCTTATAAAATCGAATTAGTTCAATACACTCATTATCAAACTCAAGATTCGAGTCCTTCAACTTCTTTAAAACCTCAAAAAACTTGGTCTTTTCACCTGTTTCATAGTATAACTTTAAAATACCTTTGTACGTATTGAGTTCATTTGGATATTCATTGATTGACCGTTTCCCCCAGATTAGAGCCTCATTGTTTTTACCAATTCTAAGTAAGTGCTCAATTACATGCTTATACATATCACTGGTAATAGCCTTTTTATTATTCATGTAAAGGTTGTCCAATATCTGAATGGACTGTTCTATATAAGTTAATTGCTCAATTTCACTAAGTACTTTTTTTTGCAAAAATTCATTGATAAAATTAACCATTAAACAGCTAATTTCGGGATCGTTGGGGAACTTGTCCAGCTTTTCCCTCATACGCTGTACAGTAATCTTAAAGTTAGACTTTACATCTGTTATGATACTTGCTGCATAATGAGAGGTTTCCGAGTCGCTGCTTTCCAATGCTGAATTGATTACCGAAAGAGAATCATTATAGTCCTCCTTGAGTACATCTAGAATAACTCTTCTTTTATTTTTACTGTCAGAAATAAGTAATGCTTCTTCAACAGAAACTATATTAATCTCCTTATCAATATCAGGGCCTGCAATAATTGGTTTTTTTTCTGTGTCAAAGCTTAAATTAGCCTTGTCAATTATTTTATTATTTAGAAGCTTCACAAGTAAAGAAGAACCTGAAAGGTAAAGTACCGAAATAACTGGGCATATCAATATGAACAAAAATATTATCAGAGCTTTCTCATTCTCCTTTTTTATAAACAACACTAAAAAATAAAGAAAGCCAATAAAGGCATTGCCCAAAATGATAAACAATAGAAGTCTAGCTTCTGTCATTTTTTACCCTTTCCTTTCTTGCTACAATCCCATTTTTCAGTAACCGGTTTATAACATTCTCTGCTTCGCTTTCATTTGTGTTGGAGAGCAGCAAATATAGTTTCCCATTTCTACCCAAACCTAAATAGTCCTGTTGTCTTAGTATTGGTATAATCAAATCATTTATTTCTTTTAGTGAACTGTCCTCTCTGATAATCTCCAGTATACAAAATTCAGCAACATTTGTTTCAGAGCCCTGCCTTCTGATATCTCTAATAGTTTCAAAAGCTTTTTCTGTAAGGATTTTTGTATCGTCAATATATCTGCTTCCTCTATTTTCATCAATAAAATAATGTGCCCGTTGCAGAGCTTGTTCTATTAAACTTAGGACTACCTGAAAAAGGTTCAGATAGTAAAGTCCGGTATTTTCAAACGGAAGATACCAAATATAGATAATACACATTAAACTATCATCCTGAAATATTCCTCCTGCCATTGCAGGTTTGTCGTTCCCAAGGGAACGGTTAACGTAGACTTTCCTTTTTTTTATCTCCTCATATACGTCATCAAGGATGTCAAGTTCAAGAGATTTTTTTACAGGGGTTTTCATATTGCTTGAGGATGCGATTAATCTTGCATAGTTACTACCGTTGCTGACACCGTAAATAACAATATCGTTGCTGTTCATAATCTGAGCGATTACATCTACTGCTTCATACATTATTTTATCAGGTTCCAGGTCACCGAGCTTTGACAAAATTGTATATATCCTCCCAAAGCTGTCCTGATAATTAATCAAACGGTTTTCATATATCTTTTTAATGCGTATATTACTGTGATTAATTTCTTTTATCTCAGCCAGTTCAGCATTGAGATATTCAATAGTTTCTTCCTTATCGCCTACGGATTGTTTGTATTTATCCCTTATATATCCCGTTCCCATACCAACAATTAGAAATTGAAGCATCCAAATATAATTATTATAATCAACTGCTGCATTATAAAAAGAAAAATCAGGCTTCATTGCTATTTTACCTGCAAAACTTAATAATAAGGCTATTGTTGTTTGCCCCTTACCATATATTACTGCTATAAATACTACATATAATAGATATAAGTCTATGGCCTTAAAGTAGACAGAATCCCTTGTTATATAAGTGATTAATTGTACTGCTGAAAAAACGGCAATAGTCTCAAAATAGGGGAAGAGCCATTTTAAAATAGAACGAACATTTTTTCTTAACTCAATAAAAGAAAAAGAAGCTCCCTCTTTAGGATTATTTTTAAGGCTAAATTGTTTAAGGCGCTCAATCAGCCTTATAAAGCCCTCCTCAAAGGAATACTTTACAGTAAAGCCCAGATCATTTTGAGCAGCCTTATTTGAAAATACCCTGTCAATCGCAGGGGAATCACCTAAGTACTTAACCTCGCCTTTTTCTTCTAAAAGCTCTGATGCAAGCTGATAAGTCTGCTCTTCCGTAAAACTGCTGCCTGAGCAAATATTATAAATTTTTTGATTGAGCTCTTTAACAACAATTGTTTTATAGATTGCTTCTGCAACATCAGCCACATGAATAAAATCGTGCTGCTTATTCTTATCAATGTAAACAATATTATTTTTCATTAATTCAATCGATAGTTCTGTACAAAAGCTGGCCATATTAAGTTTATTATTATAAAAGTCATACGCTTCTGAACAACGTAAAATTACCACCTGCATGTCATTTTCGAGACCATACTTCAGAACTATTTCTTCTCCGTTCATTATAGTCATGGTTTCCAAGTCATACTCTGAGGTGGTCCTGCTATTTTCTTCTATTATTCCTTCCAGCGTTTTATCATACACTTGGGTTGAAGATAAGTATATAAATTTCTTCACCCCGGATTTTGAAGCACTTATCAGCATATTATACAAACCGCCCATATACGCGATTGCATCACTCTGATTGCTTAAGGAAAACCTTTCGTCCAAAGCGCCTGTATATATGACAACTTCAGCTTTTATACTCTCCATAATAAAAGGAATGTTTATGTTGCTGTAGTCGAAAGGATACTCTTCAACAACATTTTTATGCCTGTTCTCCTCTGGTATCTTACTGCCTGTAATAACGAAGTTCTCGCAAGCTTCCTTTTTCAGCCGAGTTACAAGAGTTTCTGTGAGTAAGCCGTATGTTCCGACAATAATAACCTTAATAAGGATCACTCCTCTTATTTGTTTTTCTTATTCTGCCCTGAATTTTCGAGTTCTTTTTTTAATTCGGAAATCTCGTGCTTTAAAATTGATATTTCGGTTGCTGTTTCCTGCATTCTGGCTGATAATAACGAAATATCTATAGTATTTTTAAGAACTATAAACAAAAGAATAATTATAGCAGCAGTAAATATCAGAGCAGGTGGATATTTTATATCAAAAATATCTGACAACTTAACAACAGCCTTTGGAAATATCCCCGCCAGTATAATTACCACTCCAATGTACAACCATAAAACAGCATTTGATTCATTTAATTTTTTGTTTACTAAAAGACTTAGAATAACACCGATCAGGCATAATCCTGAAATAATTATAGCTATATAAATCATATTATAAACGATAGTGACCATTCCTCCATATTATATTAATATTAGGTTATCCCCTCATAAATTGTCAATATTCATTAGAGTAAATTTTATATAATTCGACTAAATTATAACAATAAGAGTTTATAAGCTCGGTGCCTATAAACTCTTATTATCAAGTTAATACAATTATTCAATTATACTCAACACTACTTGTCAGGATAGTTTTCTCTCTGAACGTAATGAGTGTGCAGAACCTTATGAGCCTTGTGGCTTCCGGGCTCACCGAAGTATTTAGCATACATCTCCTGAACTACCGGGTTTTCATGTGACTTTCTGATCGCAAGGCTCTCGTCTTCTTGATAAATAGCCTTGGCTCTTTCAGCTCTGAGGTCGGTCCAGCTTCTAACCGAGGATGGCTGAATTGGCTGTCCGCCGCCGTTTACACAGCCTCCGGGGCAGGCCATGATCTCAACGAAATCATATTGTGCTTCTCCGGCCTTAATGCTGTCCAGCAGTTTTCTGGCGTTGCCCAGTCCGTTTGCGACGGCGGCTCTTACCTTCATGTCGCCGATGTCGACTGTGGCTTCTTTTATACCTTCAATACCTCTGACGGAGGTGTATTCAACATTTTCAAAAGATTTTCCAGAAACAATCTCAGCCACAGTTCTTAATGCGGCTTCCATAACACCACCGGTTGCACCGAATATTACGGCAGCTCCCGTTGCTTCGCCCATTGGATCGTCAAATCTGCCGTCCTCCAGATTCTTGAAGTCAATTCCTGCTTCCTTTATCATTTTGGCAAGTTCTCTGGTGGTAAGCACCACGTCTACATCCGCAAAACCGTTTGAAGATAATTCGGGTCTCTGAGCCTCGAACTTCTTTGCAGTACATGGCATAATTGACACTACAAATATTTTTGCAGGATCAATACCCATTTTTTCAGCATAATATGACTTCAATACCGCACCAAACATCTCATGAGGTGATTTACAGGAGGATAAGTTATCAAGGAACTCTGGATAGTTGTGTTCACAGAACTTAATCCATCCCGGACTGCAGGAGGTTATAACAGGAAGCTTTCCACCGTTCTTGATTCTGTTAAGCAGCTCTGTTCCCTCTTCCATAATGGTCAGGTCGGCAGCGGTATCGGTATCAAATACCTTTGCAAAACCCAGCTGACTCAAAGCTGAAACCATTTTTCCTGTTACTCTTGAACCTATTGGCATACCGAATTCTTCTCCGATAGCAACTCTTACAGCAGGAGCAGTCTGAACAACTACATGAAGTTCCTTGTTTGAAAGTGCTTCCCATACCTTTTCGGTATCGTCCTTTTCCTTTAACGCACCAACCGGGCAAACACTTATACATTGTCCGCACATTGTACAGGGAACCTCTGCAAGAGATTTATCAAAGGCACATGAAATAGTAGACTTAAAGCCTCTTTCAGTTACACTTATAACTGATACAGTCTGTACATCTTTACATACACTGACACAACGTTTACAAAGTACACATTTGTTCGGATCTCTAACTATTGAAGGTGAAAAATTATCCAGCGGCAGTTCTGGACTCTGTCCTTCAAATCTGAGCTGATTTATATTAAGCTCTTCAGATAAGGTCTGGAGTTCACAGTTCCTGTTTCTTACGCAGGTAAGACATTTTTTCTCGTGGTTTGACAGAATTAATTCAAGTGTTACTTTTCTTGCCTCTCTTACACTGGGACTCTGTGTGTATATTTCGAGACCCTCAGCAACAGGATATACGCAAGCAGCCTGTAAAGCTCTTGCCCCCTTTATTTCAACAACGCACATTCTGCATGCGCCGATTTCGTTTATATCCTTCAGGAAGCAAAGTGTTGGTATTTTAATGTTGGCACGTCTGGCCGCCTCTAAAATAGTAATATCTTTTTCAACCTGCAGTTTCTTGCCGTCTATTGTTATATTAACCATTGACATACTAAACGACTCTCCTCCCTTTTAAACTTTTGCTATGGCCTTGAATGGGCATTTTTCCAAACAAGCACCGCATTTAGCACATTTGCTCTGGTCTATGACATATGGAACCTTCTTTTCACCACTGATGCAGTTCATAGGACAAACCTTTGTACACAGTCCGCAGCTCTTACACTTTGCTGCATCAATTGTGTACTGGAGCATTGATTTACAAACCCCGGAAGGACATTTTTTATCATAAACATGGGCTTCATATTCATGTCTGAAATATTTAAGAGTACTCAGTATGGGGTTTGGAGCAGTCTGTCCCAAACCGCACAGAGCAGAGGCCTTAATATTTTTCGCAAGAAGCTCCAGCTTTTCAATATCGCCTTCTTCACCCTTACCTTCTGTTATTCTTTCGAGAATTTCAAGCATTCTCTTTGTTCCTATTCTGCAGGGAGGACATTTACCGCAGGATTCATCCACAGTAAATTCGAGGAAGAATTTAGCTATATCAACCATACAGTTGTCCTCATCCATTACAATAAGTCCGCCTGAACCCATCATTGAACCGAGAGCTATAAGAGAGTCATAATCAATAGGAGTATCCAGATGTGAAGCAGGAATACATCCGCCTGAAGGTCCTCCTGTCTGGGCAGCCTTGAATTTCTTACCCTTTGGTATACCTCCTCCTATGTCATATACAACTTCTCTCAGAGTTGTTCCCATAGGTACTTCAACAAGACCGGTATTGTTTATTTTTCCACCCAGAGCAAACACTTTTGTTCCCTTGCTCTTTTCTGTGCCTATGTTTGAGAACCATTCGGCACCTTCGAGTATAATAACTGGAATATTTGCATAGGTTTCAACATTATTAAGTATAGTTGGTTTCTGCCATAAGCCCTTTACCGCAGGGAAAGGCGGTCTTGGTCTTGGTTCTCCTCTATGACCTTCAATTGAGGTGATCAAAGCAGTTTCCTCACCGCATACAAAAGCTCCGGCTCCAAGTCTTACTTCAAGATCAAACTTATGACCCGTTCCGAGAACATTATCTCCCAATATTCCGTATTCCTTTGCCTGATCGATTGCTATCTGAAGTCTCTTTACTGCTATAGGATATTCCGCTCTTACATATATGTAACCCTGTGTTGCACCGATGGCGAAGCCCGCAATAGACATTGCTTCTATTACTGAATGTGGATCACCTTCAAGTACGCTTCTGTCCATGAATGCACCTGGATCACCTTCATCGGCGTTACACAAAACATACTTTTGATCCGCAGTCTGTTTTGCAGCAAAATCCCATTTTACTCCGGTGGGGAAGCCTCCGCCCCCTCTGCCACGAAGACCCGATTTCTTTATTGTGTCTATAACAGCCTCGGGTGTCATTTCGGTCAGAACCTTTTCAAGCGCCTTATAACCGTCAAAGGCAATATATTCATCAATGTTCTCAGGATTTATCCTACCGCAGTTTCTCAAGGCAATACGGTGCTGCCTCTTGAAGAAGTCCACACTTTCGAGAGCCTTTGATATATCCTCTGCTTCCTTCTCTCCGGCGAGAAGTCTCCTAACAATTCTACCCTTAAGCAGATGTTCTTCAACTATTTCTTTAACATCTTCCACTCCAACTCTGGTGTACATTGAGCCCTCAGGGTATATAACTACAATAGGACCCTCGGCGCATAAACCGAAGCAACCTGTTTTAACAATTTTAATCTCATTGTCCAGGTCATTAACCTTCAGCAAGGTCTCCATTTCCTCCATAATCTTTAATGAGTTGGAGGAAGTACAGCCTGTACCCGCACAAACCAGCACATGTGCTCTATAAAATTGCATTTTAAAACCCTCCTGTTAATTCATTATTTTTTAGACTCTTCTGCCCCAATAGTCAGATCAGTACACACCTTACCATTTACAAGATGCTCTAAAACGACTCTTTCTGCCTTTTCAGGAGTCATTTTCACATAAGTTACCTTATTTCCCTCATTGTCAATAATGTCTACAATGGGTTCAAGTCTGCAGGCGCCAATACACCCCGTCATAGATACGGTAATATTTTGAAGCTTTCTTTTGCTTATCTCTTCAACGAATGCCTTCATAACCGGTCTTGCCCCCGCTGCTATACCGCAGGTTGCCATGCCAACTATTACTCTCAGGCCGTTTCCATTTGATCTGAGTGAGACCTGTTCAAGTGTTTTTTTTCTGATCTCATCCAATTCAGCAATTGACTTCATTAAGTACACCTCCGAAAATTTTTTTGATGCCCTC
Source organism: Bacillota bacterium (assembly GCA_023460955.1). Taxonomy (GTDB): domain Bacteria; phylum Bacillota; class Clostridia; order Acetivibrionales; family DSM-1351; genus Ruminiclostridium. The sequence goes on from JAEWOH010000056.1 coordinate 76,672, forward strand.
ATCAACAAACTCTTTTAACCAATTTATAATTTCAACTTCCGTAATAATCGCACCCTTAAGTGTATTAGCAATTTCTGTCGTATCCAGCCTGAACTCACCCTTATCACCCGAAAGAATCAGTATGAATTGTATTTCAGGGTTAGCTATAAGCAAAGTAAGCATGGTATCGCCCACATCTCCTATAGGAAGCCGGTCAACATGTTCTATAAAAAAAGCTGCTAATACATCTGTCCCTTTGTTCTTTTGAGATATGAGTTTAAACTCACCGTCACATTTTAATGCTGACTCCTTTAAAAGCGAAATACCCAAACCTACTTTTCTTGAGGTTCTTGTTGTTACAAACGGGTCTTCAGCCTTATTAAGCAGCTCCGTATCCATCCCAATACCATTGTCTGATACTCTGAGCTCCAACATATTCTTTTGGAGTCTTTGATTATATTTTTGCGTTAGATCAATAGTGATAATATTTGCATTAGCTTTTATTGAATTTTGAACTATATCTAATATGTGAAGTGATAAATCTCTCATATGTACTCCAGGGATTTATAATTCTTTATACTGCTCCAGGATTCCATCAACATCGTCAGGAACCAGTCTTCCGTGGACATCTTCGTTTATCATGATAACCGGTGCCAGACCACATGCACCAATACATCTGCAGGCATCCAATGAGAACTTTCCATCTTCTGTACATTGACCAACATCAATACCAAGCTTCTCCTTGAACTTGTCAAGAATATCTCCTGAACCCTTAACGTAGCAAGCTGTACCCATGCAAATGTTAATTTTAAAGCGTCCTTTAGGATTTAATGAGAATTGAGTATAGAAAGTTACTACACCGTAAATTTCGGCAAGCGGTACATTCAGTCCAGCCGAGATTTTTTTCAGAACTGTCTCAGGCAGATAACCGTATACCTCCTGAGCCTCATGCAAAACAGGTATTAGAGCACCTCTGGTCTCTTTATACTTTGCAATGATCTCACTGAGTTTCAGGCTGTTTTCGTCTATGCAACCGCAGCAGCACTCATTTTCACTCATTAATTTTGACCCCCCTTAAATAAAGTGTATAATTTACATTGTTATAATATTAACAATATTAGTTAATATTATAACAAATTTTATTCAAACATTCAATAAATCCGGTAAAAATATACATAATTATAGATAAGGGAAAGGAGCAGTTTTTATGTTATTAAGTTTTACATTTTTTACAAGTCATGCAAAACATTGATTTAGTACACAAGTACAAACTTTAATTAATGGGAAGCACAGTTAAAAGCAGGTGCTGAATCTCAAGGCGAGAATCAGGCAGTTCAGCCGGCAAAGCGGCAGGACGCCGCTTTGAGTATAAGAGACACAGGAGGTGGCTTGTTTTACGACGGCTCAACGCCTGATATGAGCCGTCTGAGATTCAGCATCTGCTTTGGGTGCAAGCCATTAATTAAGTTTGTATGGGATGTACCGCACTCTCCATTAGTTTCAATTTGCATGTATAAAGAATTCACCCATAAAAAAATGCCTTCAGACAATTACTTATCCAAAGGCATCTTGTATAATTCTTATTTTTATTAATTATTCTTCGAAATCGTATTCTTCTTCCATTCTTGTTTTGAACTCTTCAAACACATTGTTAAGTTCTTCTTCATCATCAACTGTCACAAAGGAATCTTCTCCATCTTCGTTATGATCCACTTTGAGAATAACTACTTCGTCTACTTCCTCGTCTTCCTGTTCTTCAACCGGCAACAATACTACGTACTCATTACCGTTCATTTCAATGGTGTCAATATGTTCAAATTCTACTTCTTCTCCATCTTCTCCAACCAATATTACAATGTCATCTCTTTCTTCATCCATATTACTCATTTATATGCCCTCCTGAAATTTCCGGATAAAAAACATCCGATTTGATAAGTTATATTAATTTCCAATCAATAATTTCAATTATTTTTTACAAATAAAGATTATTGATTTAATAATATCATACTTGTTTAGTATTTCCAATAATAAGTTTTACCGAAGCATGCACTTTAAAGTCTGCTTTTTCTGTCAAGGTAACCCTGAAGAATAAATACTGCCGACATGGTATCTACAATATTCTTTTTATTAGACGCCTTAATACCAAGTTCGTTCATTGCCCTATGAGCCGAGACTGTTGTCAGTCGTTCATCCCATTTTACTATATTAAAATCCCCCAAATCCTGAAGTTTTTTAATAAAAGCTTCTGTTCGTTCGGTACGTGGACCTGCCGTTCCATTCATATTAAGCGGATAACCTATTACAATGTCCTTTATTTCATACTGCTTTATTATTTCAAGAATTCTTTCAATGGCCTTTTTCATGCTCTCCTTGCTCTTTATGGTTTCAAGGCCTTGCGCTGTCCACCCCATCGGATCACTGACAGCAACACCAATCCTAGCATCCCCGTAATCAATCCCCAATATTCTCATTATGCCTCCAAATAACAAATACCGGCATTCGGTAGATATTATTGAATTAATTTTTACTACTTGAAAATTAATAGGCACTCTTTAATTAGAGTGCCTTAAAATCCTTAATAATATTTATTCCACAGCATTATTATTGCTTTCAAGGTAAAATTTTAATACTTCCTCAAGCAGCTCATCTCTTTCCAGCCTTCGAATAATGCTTCTTGCATTCTTATAATTTGTGATGTAAGTAGGATCTCCGGATAAAATATAACCTACCATCTGGTTTATAGGATTATATCCTTTCTCTTTGAGAGCCTGGTAAACAGATATCAGAATCTCTTTGGCTTCGTTATCCTTTTCCTTATCCACTTTAAACATCATAGTTTCATTAATACCCATTTAATCACCTTCCCAGCACAGCTGTAGTCTCTCTTTTTATGTTCTTAACTGCAGAACAAGCTTATTGTGTTCGTTAACACTCTATAATAATACTAATATATCCTTAAAGCTTTTGCAACAATTTTACTGCACCAGCGACAAAATTGTTATTTATTTCCAGACTTTCTTATTCCATAGGCTTATAAACCAAAGGTTCGACTTTTATAGTTTATTTACCATAAAATATTTCCTTCAAACAGGTTTCCATTAATTTTTACTAATTTTGTTCTGAATATTTTACCTGTAAGTTCTTTTTCACCCTGAGCTCCAACCCTGATGTAGTTAGATGTCAGTCCTTCAATGTAACCCTTTTGCTCCTGAAGTTCCTGCTCAAAGAGCACATCCATTTCCCTTTCAATAAACCTGTTCAAATAGGCTTCCTCAAGCCTGTCCGATAACGCCAGCATTTTTTCGCTTCTGCTCTCTTTAACTTCAGGACCTATCTGATTCGGTGCTTCTGCAGCAGGTGTGCCTTTCCTTGGAGAGTACTTGAATACATGTATTTTTGAGAATCCAATTTTTTCTGCAAAGGTCAGGGAAGCTTCAAAATCCTCATCAGTCTCTCCGGGGAAGCCCACCATAAGGTCAGTCGTTATTGCCACATCCGGAATGTACTTTCTTAGAAGCTCTACACTTTCGAGGTATTCTCCAGAAGTATATTTTCTGTTCATGGCTTTTAATGTGTTATCACAGCCGCTTTGTAAAGACAAATGATAATGGGGGCAAAGCTTGGGCATTTCAGCAGCTGCTTTCACAAATTCTTCGGTAATTGTGGTAGGCTCTATTGAACCAAGCCTTATCCTTTGTATTCCTTCAACCTCATTTATTTTTTTTATTATGTCAAGCAGGCTTGTAGTTTTCAGGTCTTTACCGTAAGATGCCAGATGTATACCTGTCAGTACTATTTCTGTATAGCCATTGGTTGCAAGTTCTTTTACTTCCGCCATTACGGCTTCAGGATCTCTGCTTCTGATAGGGCCTCTTGCATAAGGAATTATGCAGTAAGAACAGAATTGGCTGCAGCCCTCCTGGATTTTCAGGTATGCTCTCGTTCTTTCCTTAAATGTAGCTACACTTAATTCCTCAAAGCTTCTGGACGACATTATGTTGTCAACTGCATTTATTCTGCACTCCCCTGCTTCTAGTCTTTCCAGATATTCCATTATCCTGTTTCTGTCTTTTGTTCCGATAACAAGGTTCACACCGGGTATTTTCAAAACTTCTTCCGAAGCGGTCTGGGCATAACAGCCCATAACTGCAACAATGGAATCAGGGTTGGTCTTTTTTGCTTTTCTTATTGCCTGCCTGGATTTTCTGTCACTAAGGTTTGTTACAGTACATGTGTTTATTATATAGACGTCGGAGTGGTCGTCAAAAGCTACAACCTTATAGCCGTTCTTTTCAAATATAGACGACACTGCCTCAGATTCATATTGGTTTACCTTACAGCCAAGCGTGTAGAAGCTCACTGTCTTTTTTCTCCTGTAGAGCTCACTACCATTGGAGCTTTGATTTTTCTCATTATAATTTTTTTCCATTCAGGTATAATTCCCCTCATTGCCAAATAAAAGTGTACCGTTATTTTACCACAAGTTAATGAGTTTTAATAGCGAGAAGAGTACTTTTGCCAAGACGGGCAGCCTGACAAAAATCGCCAGAACACCATCGTTTTCTTTTTATGCTCTACCCCTTCAATATTTCCTCATAAGCAAAGCACTTCGTTATATGATCATTGACCATACCTATAGCCTGCATAAAAGAATAAATAATGGTGGAGCCAACAAACTTAAAGCCCATTTTCTTCATATCTTTGCTTATGGTATCCGAGAGATGGGTGCTTGCAGGTAAATCCTCGTGTTTCTCCCAATGCCCTGTAATAGGGGTATAATTTACATATCCCCAAATGAACTTGTCAAAGCTCCCGTATTCTTCTATAAGCTTCAGATATGCCTTTGCATTGCTGACTGCAGCATTTACTTTCAGACGGTTTCTTATTATTTTTTCGTTTGCCATAAGCTGTTGTATTTTATCTTCTCCATATCTGGCTACCACATAAGGGTCAAATCCATCAAAGGCTTCTTTAAATGCTTCTCTCTTTTTAAGCACGGTTATCCACGAAAGCCCTGCCTGCATACCTTCTAGAATAAGCATCTCAAACAGCTTTACATCATCATGTACAGGGCGCCCCCATCCGTTGTCATGATACTCTATGTATATAGGTATATTTCCTGCCCAAGAGCATCTAACTTTTTCATTCATAAAACCTGTCCTCCGAAACCAGATAACATCTCATAATAAATACTTAATCTAAAGTACTGTCATAAATGACATGGCAGTGTATATGTTTAACCCATTGTAAAGCTCCTAAATACATCTCTGTTCTACATGATCCATTAAGTCGGATAACCTCCTGTGCTGCAATATTAACAGCTTTAAGCATCTCTAATTTCAGTTCGTTATCATCCTCGGTTAAATCAAATATTGTTGGGATGTGTCGCTTGGAAATAACAATAATATGAGTCTCCGCAAAGGGCTTTGTTGCATGGAAGGCTAAAGCATTATCAGACTCATAAACAATTTTAAGCTTATCTCTTTCAATAGGAAGATTGTCCAGCATCTCACAAAAAACGCAATCCTGTTCAGACATAATTATACCCCCAATACTAGTTTAAAATTACTAAAAATCATACCACAAAAGTACATATTCAACAATGATTTCAAACTGAATCCAGAATTGAAGCTTTCGGGCTTATCATAATTACCTGCTTGAGAATAATTTTCTCCTATTTGATTAATATATAAGCGTAAACCTGATGTTGTAAGGGCTTAAACCATAAAACAAGTGATATTATTGAATGAAAACAGCAATGAAAGTTTGTAGAATATGCACAACAGTCCTTCAAACCCTAGAAACAGGCAGTATTCAAGGCTTTGCTGTCCCACTCTCGTTTATGTATACAAACATCTCGATTGACTAAAATAAAAAAAGACGATAATATAAAAGTATAAAATTAGCAAATTTGATTTTTTACCTTTTTAAGGAGGATGGATAATATGAAAGCATTTGATATTTCTTTAAAGTCAATCAATGATGTAAAGGATTTCGTTAATATTGTTAACAAGTATGATTTTGATGTTGATTTGTCATCAGGTCGTTACATTGTAGACGCAAAGTCTATAATGGGCATTTTCAGCCTTGATTTAAGCAAACCTATCAGAGTTGAAATACAAGTTGAAAATTGCGGAAACTTCTGCGAAGAAATCAAACGTTTTGTAGTTTAATTCACATTTTTAACTTTTGAATTAACCGGCAAATAACGGATCAAAGCGTATAAACGCTAAAAAGGGGAGCTGTACATACCATTTATTTGGCTGTACGGCTCCCTTTATATTTCTTTCCTAGAGCTTGGATCTGATTTATTTCCAAGCTGCTTCTGAACTCCTGAGCTACTAACTACTGAACTACTAGCTACTGAACTTCTAACTACTGAACACTAGCTACTGACTACCGAGCTCCCGCCTAAGACCTGCTGTCTGCCGACTTCTTCTTTCTTTTTCCTTTTCCATGAATTTTGTCGTATACCTTTTTATCTACAACCTTGCCTTTTTTACTTGTCTTTCTTTGAGTTGTTTGCTTTTCGTTTTTAAGTTCGGCACCAAGAGCTCTGTCTCTGTTAGTTATAGCCTTACGCTTTGCACTTGCAGCTTTTGGTTTTGAAGTTTTTGGTTTTGAAGCTTTAGGTCTTGAGGTTCTGCCAAATATAAAGTCATCCTCTGCTTTCTCGTCAAAGTCGGCAAGTCCATCTTCCTCTTCCTCTGCATCCACCAGCATGAATTCGATCTTTCTTGCAGCTATATCTGCCTTGGCAAGTATTACACTGACAGTATCACCAATTCTGTATACCTTTCGTGTACGCTCACCAACAAGAGAATATCGTCTCTCATCGTAGTTGTAATAATCGTCCTCCATGCTGCTCATTCTTACAAGACCTTCAATGGTATTATCAAGTTCTATAAACATTCCAAAGGAGGTGACATTTGCAATAATACCTTTAAATATCTCGCCCTCATGAGCCTTCATATATTCAACCTTCTTCAGGTCTTCACTTTCCCTTTCAGCCTCATCTGCAGCCCTTTCACGTTCAGAACACTGTTTTGCCACCTCAGGTAGAATCCCTTCCAGCTGTGCTATTTTCTGTTCAGTCATTTGACCCTTAAGGTACATTTTCATTATTCTGTGAATAATTAAGTCAGGATATCGTCTTATGGGCGAGGTAAAGTGGCAGTAGTACTTTGCAGCCAGTCCAAAATGGCCCACACTTTCACTGCTGTACTTTGCTTTTTGAAGGGAACGCAGCATAACAGTACTTATTATTCTCTCATGCTGTGTTCCTTTCACCTTTTCCAAAAGGTCCTGTAGGGCTCTTGGATGTATTTTATTTATGCCCTTGATGCTGTACCCCAAATTATATATAAATTCGTTTAAAGCAGTAATTTTTTCCTCATCCGGGTCCTCATGAATTCTATAAACAAAAGGTGTATTTGTCCAGAAGAAATGCTCAGCAACTGTTTCATTACAGATAAGCATAAATTCTTCAATTATCTGATTTGCAATTGTTATTTCGTATCTTTTTACTTCCACAGGCTTGCCTTTTTCATCAAGTATAACCTTAGCTTCATCAAAGTCAAAGTCAATGGCACCCCTTTGAAATCTCTTTTTTCTCAGCAGCAAGGAAAGTTCATGCATAATGTGAAAATCCGGTACAACATGCTTATATCTCTCAATAAGCTCTTCATCCTTATCTACCAGTATTTTATACACATTGGTGTAGGTCATTCTTTCATCTATATTTATAACACTTTCAAATATCTCGTGACTGTGTACCTTTCCGGATTTATCTATCTCCATCATTACTGTGAAGCTAAGCCTGTCAACATGAGGATTCAGGCTGCATATACCGTTTGAAAGCTTTCTTGGCAGCATTGGGATTACTCTGTCTACCAAATATACACTTGTTCCTCTGTTCAAGGCTTCAATATCCAGCGGTGAGCTCTCTGTAACATAATTTGTTACATCGGCAATATGCACACCCAGACGGTAATTTCCATTTGGAAGAAGTTCTACTGATACGGCATCATCAAGGTCTTTGGCATCCTCACCATCTATGGTCACCATTCTTAAACCTCTAAGATCTCTCCTGCCCTTTATCATTTCCTCGGTAACCATATCGCTTACAGCCTCAGTCTGAGTTAAAACATCCTCAGGGAATTCCTCCTCTAAATTGTAGGACTTTATTATTGAAAGTATGTCGGTACCCGGCTGACTGGCGTCTCCTATTATTTCAATTACACGTCCTTCGGCGTTTCTTCTTGCTTCAGGATATTTCAATATTTCTACAACAACCTTTTGTCCCTTTTTGGCACCATTAAATTCACCTTTAGAAATAAATATATCCCCTGATATTCTTCTATTATCAGGCACTACAAACCCAAAGCTCATACTTTTTTCAAAGGTGCCAACCAAGGTTGTGTTAGCTCTTTTTAGAATTCTTATTATTTCCCCTTCCATCCTTCTGTCCGAAGAGCCCTTTCTGTTCACTCTTGCCACGGCTTTATCACCATGCATAGCCCCGTTAAGGCTGTCAGCCGGGATAAATATATCCTCAACCATTTCATCATCAGGTATCAGAAAACCATAGCCTCTTTCATGTCCCTGAATCCTTCCCGAAACAAGATTCAGCCTGGACGGTACACCATACCTGTTAGCATGTGTTTTAAATATCCTTCCCTCTTCCTCAAGCTCAGTTAACACCTGGCTGAAAAGTTCAATATCGCTCTGAGGTACGTCCAGTACCATCACCAGTTCCTGAAACAATAGCGGTTTGTAAGCCGACTCTCGCATAAATGCAACAATTCTCTCTTTTCGTTCAATCAAATCAGTCATATTCTTTCCTTTCGAGTTCTATATATTTAATAATTCATAAGTTCCGGTTGAGAAAACTAACTAAAATACGTTAATTGAATTATACTATATTATTATTCCTGCTTATTCAATCAATAATTCATTGTGTCCAGCTTGTTAACAAAGTTATTCCAAATGTCTGCATATCTGCCGACACACCATTCAGCCATAACAACTGTTTCTTCTTTTTCCAGCTGAAGTTTCAAAATTTGTTTGATAATATCACCGTTTTTAACTGTATAAACATTAAGCCCGTTTTCATCTGTCAGTACTACGATTTCTTTGTTTGGAGACATAAACGCATCTGTGGTCCAAGGAAGCTTTTTCTTTATATCCTTCCATTGAATTCCCAGTTCATCATAATAAATAAGCTTTTGAGTTAAAAGTACGTTAATATCGAAGTCCATGTATTTTTCTTTATAGGGCTGCTCAAAGAAAAGTCTGCTTCTTGTTACCCAGTGTCCATTACGTCTGACAAGCATGAAATTTGTGGGATCAAACTGATTAATCAAGCGTTCTGCTGCATCTCCCTTAATGGCAGCAATCCGATCCTTAGTGGTTTTTTCAATTACTTTTTGAGCCTCCGTACCCCCGAGCTGGGCATAAGTAACTGCTGAACCATTTAGGTCTTCCAGAGGAAAAACTTTGAATTTCCCGTCAGTTTCAGTACCAATATAATCATTACCTACAAAATGAATTCTTGTACCGGGCTTGACATTTAATACATTTTTACCGGGTATATTCATAAAATACCTGTCATCGTCGCTAGACATTTTATCATTAAAAGGTTCGGCATAAATTGCATGTATGTTGTTTTTATTTACTGTTCCAAGCTGCCAAAAGCCTTTCGCTCTTGGAACCAACAGCTGTTTTACTCCGCTTATGCTCTTAATCTCCCTGTTTTCTGAATATATCCAAATTGTTTTATAAAGATTATCAGGTGTCCTTATACCTATAAGTAATCCTGACCTAAGCAACGGATCTTCCTGATTTTGTCCATTTCGGACACTCGGCTCCTTATTAGCCAAGCTCTCCGCTTTTACTTTACTGTCTACCTTATCTGAGGTTTTACTTAAGACTAAAAAGCCATTATCCATATATACATAGGCTTTGTCCTTTTCAGTTACCAATACTTCATAAAACAATTGATCTTCAGACGTTATATTAACTACACTTATTGTCTGTCCATCCAGTTGGAGTTTGCTTCCGTCTGTACGATACTTGCTCTGGATGAAAGCCTCGGCTAGTGTTCTCACAACTCTGTACTGCGGATTAACGCATATATCCGGACCGATAGAGCTTATTTCGCTGTCAAATAAGGCACTCTTTCCAATATAGTTTTTCTTAATACTTTCATTTGTAATACTTTCTTTTTGAGAAACAGCCTGGATATAACCCTCAATTGTCCAAGTACCTTGAACTGCTAAATTTTCATATTCAGGGGGCTTTATCGTTTCTTCAATATCAAATTGTATTGTGGTACATCCGGCAGCCTGCAAACAATATATCAACAGTAGCAGCACCGAAAGCATCCTTAAAACATGTCTCATATAAAGTCTTATTCCCATCCCGAAAACCAAATTCCCTGGCTGGGTCCCTTCTCCTTTACTAATAAACCCTATTTTTAAACATTATTAAGTCCAGAAATTAAATATAGAACTTAGGAATTCTTACAGTAACAACTGTGCCCTGACCCTGCAAACTTTCAATTTGTAGTTTTCCTTTGTGGAGTCGTACTATTTCATCACAGATTGAGAGTCCAAGTCCTGTTTGTGACTTGCTGTTTTTTCCTTTATAGAATTTCTCCTTGACCATTGGAAGTTCTTCACTGCTAATTCCGCAACCGTCATCCTCTACTCTGAAAATAATTTCTTCTTTGTCGGAAAAGGCTTTCAGTATGACATTGCCTCCGGGACGAGTGAACTTAAAGGAATTTCCCAAAAGATTCAGCAATACCTGCCTTATTTTATTTTTGTCCAGTTTACCTTTAAGAAAACTTTCACAATCAGTGGCAAAATTAATCTTATCCTTTTTAGCATTACCAACCATTTGTTTTTGCACCGTTTCCACCAATTCGACTACATCCGTCTCTTCTATATTCAGCTCGGCTTTACCTGAAACGTACCTGGAAAAATCCAGCAATTCATCCACCATATTAGTTAATCTGTCGCTCTCCTTGATGATTATTCCAAGTCCGTCCTGCAAAATTTCTCTGTCTGCATAGTCATCATCTATTATTGTATTTGCCCATCCCTTAATTGAAGTCAACGGGGTTCTGAGTTCATGGGAAACCATTGATATAAAGTCATTCTTGACATTTTCCCTGTTCCGAACCTCCGCGACCATATAATTAAGCGTTTCTGTCAGAACCCCTATCTCGTCATTTCTGTACTTTTCTATCCTTTGGTCAAGGTTTCCTTCTGCCATACTTCGAGCAGCAGAAGTGAGCTTTCTCAAGGGATGTATAACGCTATGCGCAAGAACTAAACTAATAATCACCGCCAAAATGATTACAGCCATGCCTATGCAAATAAATATTACAGTTATGTTAAAAATCATTTTATCTATATCAGTTAAGGAAGTAATAAATCTAAGTATTCCAACCTGTTGACCGTTTGCTTCAAGAGGGCATGCTACCGACATAACATGTATCTTTCCGGCACCCCCGCTGACGTGGCCTGTCCATTTGGCCACTTCTCCCCCGGCAGCCGCTGTGACGTCTCCGGTCTCAATTTTCTGTTCGCTTTTCAAGCCTTCAGAGTCAAGAAGTACTGTACCGTCATTTTGAACAATCTGTACCTGAGCTCTTGTCTGCCTCCAGAATATATCCGCATTATCTATGATGTTTACTTCAAGTGAGACATTCGAAAAGTACTGTGTGTAAAAGTCCGAAGAACTCTTAAGCTCATTCGTCAGAATATTTTCTACATTTCCGTAAAAATAAAACCGGGTAAAGTAGATTAGAAGTCCTTCAAATGTCAGTACGCTTATAAAAATTATAATTAAGAAATTACCTACGAGCCTCGTCCGGATGCTTTTTGATGCTGCCTTGTCCCTTTTATATACAGGCATGTCAGTCTTCCTTTCTCCATCTGTAGCCTGTTCCCCAGACTGTTTCTATATACTTGGCAGTCGAATTTTTATCTTCAATTTTACTTCTTAGCCTTCTTATATTTACATCCACAATCTTCGTATCTCCTATAAAGTCATAACCCCAAATTTTGTCCAGCAGCTCGTCCCGAGAAAATGCTTTATCCTTGTTTTCAAGAAACAACTTCAATAGCAAGTATTCCTTTGGAGTTAGCATTATCTCTACATCCTCCTTAAAAACCCTTTGAGAGTATATCTCTATCCTAAAGGTTCCGCATTTCATTGTTTCCTCCTTGACCGTACTATTCGCATTGTCGAGTCTTCTAATGAGAGATTTGGTTCTAAGAATGAGTTCGGTGGTATTAAAGGGTTTAATTACATAGTCATCTGCTCCGAACTCCAGACCTTTTATTTTATCAATGTCCTGACCTCTGGCAGTTAACATTATTATCCCCAGCGTAGAGAATTCTTTTCTTAATATTTCACACACCTCAAAACCATCCATACCGGGAAGCATAACATCCAACAAAACAACACAGGGCTTTTCCTGTCTGGCTTTGACTATGCCTTCCTCCCCTGAACCCGCTTCACAAACAATAAAATCATTTTTTCTGAAATTTATTTTTAGAAAGCCCCTTATGCTTTCTTCATCTTCTATAATCAAAACCTTATGTTCCATATCGTTCTCCTTTAAACAACCTATCTTTATTATACCTTATATACACAGATTACCATAAATAAAAAAACTTCCTTCACGCTTAGCCGAAAGAAGTCTCTTATGTTATTTTCAAATTATTATATTAACCATATATTATCTTATATGTTTTCAATAAATAAACTATTCTTTTATAATTCTTCCCATAGTCCCGAGAATGAGTTCAATAAATTCACTTTTTTCCAGACCAAGTTCATCAAATTTGTCCAATTGTGACGGTTCTTGCTCAATAGCCTTTAAAACCTCTAATAATAGTACTTCATCACTGGTGATATTCTGAGCTTTTAATTTCATAATGAGCTGTACGACATAATCTGCCAAATATAACCCTTTATCCATTTTTCTTTTTCTTTGTATACCATTAATGTCATTATGAGCTCTTACTGAATAAATTATAGCCTCATCAAAATTGAGGTTATCAAGTATTTCGGCACCAACAATACCGTGCTGTTCAGGGCGATTCAGAGTCTTTTCATAGTCTATATCGTGGAGTAAACCTGCTAATCCCCATAAATTCTCATCGGCATTAAAGTGTTTTGCAAGATCTTTCATTACTGCCTCAACAACTAATGACCTAAAAATTATTTCTTTATCAAAAACGCGTAGTTTCAATTCTTCAAATGCCTGATCCCTGTTCAATGTAACCCCTCCCATATGCAATTTATGAGCAACAGAAAATTGAATAAATGTAATAAGTACTGTACTTATCGGTAACAACATCAGTAAATGAATAATAAAAAGCCCAGTACATTTGACTGGGCTCATATTTTCTTATTTCGATTTTTATATTGCCTTTATTAATAAGTACAGAGCAACTGAAGTAATAAGAAATGCGATAGCAGCAAACGCAGTATATTTGCTTAACATTGCATCTATTGTACGTCCCTTGTTCTTTCCAAAGAAGGTTTCGGCCCCTCCTGCTATTGAACCTGATAAACCAGCTTGCTTTCCAGACTGCAGTAAAACAATAACAATAATCGAGATAGCAAAAATAATATGGATTATATTAACAAGCCATTTTGCAATTACCAATTAAAACACCTCCTAAAATAGACAAGTAACATTCTAGCATATCCAATTGTAAAAAGCAACATAAAAAAACAAGTCCGAAGACTTGTTTTTGGTAAATTATTTTGAGAGATTGAACCAGGCCTTTAATCCCGGAAATTCTGCAACCTCATCAAGTTCTTCTTCAATTCTCAGAAGCTGATTATATTTGGCAACTCTATCAGTTCTTGATGGAGCACCGGTTTTAATCTGGCCTGAATTTGTAGCAACTGCTATGTCTGCAATTGTGGCGTCCTCGGTTTCACCGGATCTGTGAGAAGTTACAGCTGTATAACCTGCCCTATTTGCCATCTGAATTGCATCAAGAGTCTCTGTCAGAGTACCTATCTGGTTTACCTTAATAAGTATTGAGTTTGCTACTCCCATCTTAATACCCTTCTCGAGTCTTCTTGTATTGGTGACAAACAAATCATCTCCAACCAGCTGAATACGTTTTCCAAGTTTATCGGTAAGCATCTTCCAGCCTTCCCAGTCTTCTTCAGAAACTCCATCCTCCAAAGAAATTATAGGATACTTGTCGCACAAATCTGACCAATATTGAACCATTTCTTCCTTCGATTTTCTGATGTTGGTCTTCCAGAAGAAATATGTGCCATCTTCTTGGTACATTTCTGTCGCAGCTGCATCTATTGCTATTCTGAAATCATCACCCGGCTTATAGCCAGCCTTAATAACTGCTTCCAGAATTACCTGTATAGCCTGTTCGTCTGTTTCAAGATTCGGTGCAAAACCACCTTCATCACCAACGGCCGTGCTCAGACCTTTACTTTGCAAAACCTTCTTTAAATTATGGAATACCTCAGCACACATTCTCAGAGCATCTTTAAAGCTTTCCGCCCCAACCGGCATAATCATGAATTCCTGTATATTAACGCTGTTATCAGCATGCTTTCCACCATTTATTATATTCATCATAGGTACTGGCAGCGTTTTTGCATTGACTCCGCCAATATACTGGTATAATCCCAATCCCAGAGCCTCTGCAGCAGCCTTTGCAACTGCAAGAGAAACGCCCAGAATAGCGTTTGCTCCAAGCCTTTCCTTATTTGGAGTTCCATCCAATTCTATCATCAACTTATCTATCGCAACCTGGTCAAACACATTCATTCCTTCAACTTCAGGTGCAATTATACTGTTTACATTTTCAACCGCTGTTTCAACACCTTTTCCCATGTAGCGGTCATTATTTCCGTCTCTGAGTTCTATAGCTTCAAAGGCGCCTGTGGATGCTCCTGAAGGTACTGATGCCCGTCCAATAAATCCGCCCTCAGCAATTACTTCAACCTCGACAGTAGGATTCCCTCTGGAATCGAGAATTTCTCTGGCAAAAACGCTTTCAATAGGTATATATTGTTTCATACAACTTCTCCCTTCAAGGTAAATTCTTCGTATTTAGAATAACATTGCAATATTATTTTTGTAAATATTTCCCTGTAAATCATTATTTATACCATTAAGTATTATATGTTAAAATTCTAATATAATACAAAATGCTATTTTTAACATCAATAATAATTTACCCTACAAGATAAAATATTAAACACAAAAATTTGTTATTAATACTAAATCTGTCATAAATTATTGACTTCTTCTTTAAGGTATTGAACAATTAGCTCATCTAACCTGCTATTTATCTTCAGCAGTTCAGGCTCATTGTTTATACCTTTCTCGTCAATATATCTGTATAACTGTTCTCTGAGTTCTTGTATCTCTATACTAAGCTTTTTATTTATTTTAGTCATTAGCATCCTCCAAAAGAAGTCAAAAAATAATAAAAATAGTAGAATAATTTACAAATAATGTATAAAAAGAAAACATTTTCACAATAATAAATATTTTAGCGTATAATTCGTTCAAATTCAACACAAATTTAGAATATTTTGTTCGTTTTGTATATAAAAAAAACAGCTACATGATATAGTAATACTCGGGGGAAAAAATGTATGGGGTTTGGTGACAGGTTAAAAAAGTTAAGAGAGCAAAAAGGTATTACACAGAAGGAACTAGGAAGGATAATAAATATATCCGACAGAGTAATCGGGTATTACGAGTCTAATAACAGGTTTCCAAAGGATGAATATATACTAAAAAAACTCGCTGATTTTTTTGAAGTTTCAATAGATTATCTTGTTGACAGATCCGACAACAACAAGATTGTCAGTCAATTCGTTGCAGAATCCGTATCAGATTACGGTATTATCCTTAGTGATCTTCCCGAAGAGGCGGTTGAGAAAGTGAAAGAATATGTTGAACTTATGCGTTTAAAATATAGCCATAATATTAATGATTCTGAAAAATAATAGCTCTCAGACTACTGAGAGCTATTATTTTTTATCAAATAGGTGAGTCATTTTTATGTTACTTTAGTCGTATTTCATGTTTTTACCGAATCCGCCTATAATACTGGTTTCTGTATTCCTTTGGCGTTAATCCTGTTTCTTTACGGAATATATCTATAAAGTGGCTTTGAGAGGAAAAGGCCAGATATTCTGCGATTTCGCTATAATTATATCCTCCATACTTGAGCATGCTTTGAGCATACTCAATCTTACGCTTTCGAATATAGGCACTCAAAGTCATCCCGGTTTCCTTTTTAAAAAGCTTTGACAGATAACTTTCATCAGTTTTAACTTCTTGGGCCAGCTTCTCTAACGTTATTTTACTATGGAGATTGTCAAAAATATAATCTATGGCCAACACCACTCTTTTAGAGAAAATATTCATTTTCTTGCTAGCTCTCATCCGATTTGTATAATCTAATACCATTTCATACATTATCCTTTCAATCTGTCCGATCGAATTGCATTTATCAGCCTTCTGTATATATATTTCGCTTAAGTTATAAGCGGACGCATACTCCAGTCCACCTTCTGTACAGAACCTGCATATCATTGCAGACATAATTATAAAATGATATCTTAGGTTTCTGACAGGATCCTCTGATAAAACACCAAAATCATCGTATTCTCCGAGTTTAAGTAACTCTAATCGATCCTTTACTCCATCCACATCTCCATTCTTTACATGCTCATAAAAACTCATTTCCATATCATAAGATATGTGTTTATTATTATTCTCCCTTCGTACAAAAAGCTTCTCATTTAGTATATTGTCCAAATCAACCTCCGAAATTATTAATAACCAAATCCTTAAACATAATTTTGCTATAAAAACCATATTTTTTATATAATTATACCAAATTTATCAATATAATTGACATAATATGATATATTTTTAAAAAAATATGCAGTAATTAAATTCAATTGGAGGAAGTAAATTATGAAACAAACAGCAACAAACAGATTATTAAAAGTTATAGTATGCATCATTCTAGTAGCATCATTAATGCTACCTGCGGGGCTTTTAATGAATTCAGCCGAGGCTGCTGCAAAACCATCAATACCATCAAAAATCACTATTGGAACGGGCAGTACAATAACAAACTTCGATTATTATGAAAAAGACCAGAAATTTTCAATTCGTGTGTCTGACCCTACCAAGAAAGCAACCTATACCTTTACGTCAAGCAATACAAAAGTGGTTGCAGTAAAAGCCAATGGCGCCGAAGCATATTTGACAGGACTAAAAGCTGGAACCGCAACTATAACCTGTACTCAAAAGTTGAACGGAAAATCAACTAAAGTTGGAACCTGCGCTGTCACAGTAAAAAATGCCACTGTTAGCCAGGATTCAATACCCACTTTACCATTAGGCAATGGATCTCTAGAACCTATTTATTTCACAAACCGTAACCATGATGGAACATATACCTACACCTCAAACAGCAAGAATTTTACCATTAAAGAAACCATAAGTACTTTTGATGGTATGTGCTTCATAAAACAGAGTTTTACTGCAACTGCAGCAGGTACTTATACCATAACAGTCAAAGAAACGTACAACAAGGTTACCAGAACAGTTGGTACACTGAAATATACAGTAAAAAAAGCAACTGTTGTTCCTAATAGTGACATTGATTTAGGCTCAGATATATGGGTATTTGAGTTAATACAAAACTTCAGATCTGACGTAAACTATTACTTGGACTATGATAAAAATATAGTTGATATTACAAAAAAAGGTGAGGAGTATTACTTAGCTGGCAAAGGAGTTGGCACAACAGAAGTAAACATTTATGAAAATACAAATACTGCTGACAAGAGTAAATTTATTGGTACCTGTAAAGTATCAGTAAAAGAGGTTGTATTGGAGGAGCTGGACATTGATTTTGATGATACTGAAGCAACTGTAGGTGATGATCCAGTTGAACTGTATATATACAAAACACCTGAGAATGCCCCAGGCACTATAACCGTAACATCATCAAACACTAAAGTTGCAACCGTAAGTAACCCTGATGAAGAAGGCCTTTGTATTATTGAACCTGTAGGTGCCGGCACCACAACAATCACCATCACATGCGGCAATATAACCAAAACACAGGAATTTACCGTATACAGTGCAGATGAAGACGATGATTATTATGATGACGAAGAATAACCGATAATTATTAAGCCCTACCTAATAAAGGTAGGGCTTATATTTTTTGTTCTTATTTCACAAGTAAAGATTCACCTGTCATTTCTGCAGGCTTTTTCTCTCCCATAATATCAAGGATAGTAGGTGTGAGGTCAGCAAGCTTTCCTTCCTTGAGCCTCGCATCTCCCAAACCGATACCGATTAAAGGTACCACATAAGTAGTGTGGGCTGTAAAAGCTCCGCCGTTATCATAATCAATCATCTGTTCAGCATTTCCATGGTCAGCAGTAACAAGTACTATTCCATTCTGTGCTGTTACAGCGTCAACTACTTTACCAAGGCAGGTATCTACGGCTTCAACAGCTGTTTTTGCAGCATTAAAATCTCCTGTGTGACCAACCATGTCACAGTTTGCAAAGTTGAGAATTATTACATCATACTGCTTTGAATTTATTCTCTTAACACATTCGTCAGCAACTTCATAGGCGCTCATCTCAGGTTTCATATCATAAGTAGCAACCTTAGGTGAAGGGATCAGGGCTCTATCCTCTCCTTCATACTGAGTTTCAACTCCACCATTGAAGAAGAAGGTAACATGAGCATACTTTTCAGTCTCAGCTATTCTCAATTGTCTGTAACCCAATTTACTTATATATTCACCGAAGGTGTTATCAAGAGTCTGAGGCTTAAAGGCAACCACTACGTTTGGCATTGTTTTATCATATTGAGTCATGCAAACATAGAATAGCGGGAAGAAGCCGTTTGCTCTTTCAAAACCTTTAAATTCCGGGTCAACAAAAGTTCTGGTTATTTCTCTTGCTCTGTCTGGTCTGAAGTTGAAGAAAATAACAGAATCATTGGCTGCTATTGTAGCAACTGGCTTGCCATTTTCAACTATAGCTGTAGGCTTAACAAATTCATCAAATTCCTTTTTTGCAAAGGAATTTTCAACAGCCTCCTCTGCTGAAGCGGCAGTCAAGCCTTTTCCCATTACCATTACTTCATACGCCTGCTGAACTCTGTCCCAACGATTATCTCTGTCCATTGAGTAATATCTTCCCATAACAGAGGCAATCTTGCCGACTCCGATTTCTGATATTTTAGCTTCCAACTCTTTTACATATACCTTGGAACTATCCGGGGGAACATCTCTTCCATCAAAGAAGCAGTGAATGAAAACGTCCTTCATGCCATTTCTCTTTGCCAGTTCAAGCAAACCGTACAAGTGAGTATTATGGCTGTGAACTCCGCCGTCTGACAAAAGACCGAATAAATGGAGCTTGGAATTATTTTTCTTACAGTTTTCAATTGCCTTCAGGAATTCATCCTTTTCGAAGAAATCTCCGTCTTTAATTGACTTTGTGATTCTTGTTAACTCCTGATAAACTATTCTGCCTGCGCCGATATTTGTGTGACCAACCTCCGAATTTCCCATCTGTCCTTCGGGAAGACCTACATCCATACCGCTGGTATGAACTATTGTATTTGGGCAGGTAGCCAGATATTTATCAATATTAGGTTTATTTGCCGCAGCAATTGCATTTCCATCTTTTCTTGGGTTGTTACCAAAACCATCAAGAATTACGAGCGTTACTAATTTTTTTCCCATATAATCTTCTCCCTTATAACTTACGGTTTACTATATTTTTATATGATAAGCTTTTTTACATTCATCACACAATATAATTTCCACACTATAGCTTGTGACAAACAAATGCAAGGATAAAAGTTGTAAGATTACAACTTGACCCCCCAGCACTTACCGGAGGGTCAAATAACATATTCAATAATACACTAAATCAATTCGGTTTGTATATAGCAAATGTGTTCAAGTATCGCAAATTGACCTGTCTGTAATTTTTATTAATTCCTAAGCATTAGCAATTACAGTAAACTCGTCAACCTTGAGGCTTGCTCCACCAACAAGTCCGCCATCAATATCAGACATTGCGAACAATTCAGCAGCATTCTTTGCATTTACACTTCCGCCATACTGAATTCTAACCTGTTCTGCAACTTCTTCACCGTAGAGTTCGCAAACCAGCTGTCTGATTATTGTGCAAACTTCATTTGCCTGTTCATTGGTAGCAGTTTTGCCTGTTCCGATAGCCCAGATTGGTTCGTAAGCTATAACAGACTTCATAACCTGTTCAGGAGTTAAGCCAAGTAATGCTACTTTAATCTGATATCTTACATGGTCTGCAGTAACTCCCTGCTCTCTCTGAGTAAGTGTTTCACCGCAGCAGATTATTGGAGTCATACCATATTTAAATATTGCGTGTGCCTTTTTGTTAATCATTTCGTTTGTTTCACCGAAATATTCTCTTCTTTCTGAGTGTCCGATTATAACATAATCAACACCGAGATCAGCCAGCATTGGTCCGGAAACTTCGCCAGTAAAAGCGCCCTTTTCTTCCCAGTGCATATTCTGAGCAGCAACCTTAATGTTTGTACCCTTTACGGCATCGATAACACCAGGGAGGCAAACAAATGGAACACCTACAACAACTTCATTAGAAGCGTCGGCTACACTTGCTTTTAATTCATTAACGAAAGCAACAGCTTCCTTTGGAGTCTTGTTCATCTTCCAGTTTCCTGCTGCTATTGTCTTTCTTGGATTCTTATCCAAAAGAACTGCTATACCGGGAAGAACCTTTCCTTCAAGGAATTCCAGAGAAGCTCCGCCGCCTGTTGATATATGAGTAATCTTATCTGCAAAACCGAGTTGTTCAACTGCTGCAGCTGAGTCACCACCACCAACTATTGAAAGAGCACCTGATTCGGCAACTGCTTTAGCAATCTCTTTTGTTCCTGTAGCGAAATTCGGGAATTCAAATACTCCCATAGGTCCGTTCCAGATAACTGTCTTTGCCTTCCTTATTTCCTTTGAGAATTTCTCTATTGTAAGTGATCCGATATCCATACCCATCCATCCGTCAGGCATAGCATCTGAAGGAACATATTTTATTTCAGTATCATTCTTGAATTCCTGCGCAACCATGCTGCCTATTGGAAGCATTAAGTTAACTCCCTTAGCCTCAGCTTTAGCCATCAGAGTCTTTGCAAGCTCAATCTTGTCATCTTCACAGATTGAATTTCCAATGTGATAGCCTTTTGCCTTTAAGAAGGTGTAAGCCATACCACCACCGATTATTAATGTATCAACCTTATCGATCAGGTTTTCAATAACTGCGATCTTATCAGATACCTTAGCGCCACCTAATATAGCAACAAAAGGTCTTGCAGGGTTTGCAAGCGCTTTACCCATGAATTCAATTTCTTTCTTGATGAGGAAACCGGAAACAGCAGGCAAATAATCAGCAAGTCCTGCAGTTGAAGCATGAGCTCTATGAGCAGTACCAAAGGCATCATTTACGAATATTTCAGCCAGACTTGCAAGTTCCTTAACAAAACCAGGCTCATTCTTTGTTTCTTCCTTATGGAATCTTACATTTTCAAGCATAAGCACTTCACCGTTCTTTAGTGCAGCAGCCTTTGCTTTCGCATCTTCACCGATAACATCCTTAGCCATAATAACTTCCTTACCAAGAAGTTCACCTAATCTTACGGCAGTAGGCTTCATGCTGTATTTGTCTTCAAAGCCTTCCTTTGGTCTGCCCAGGTGAGAAACCAATATTGTCTTTGCACCCTTTTCTACAAGATACTTAATAGTAGGAAGAGCACCAACAATTCTCTTATCATCGGTAATATTTCTGTCTGCATCCAATGGAACGTTAAAATCTACTCTTACAATAACTTTCTTTCCAGCCACATCGATATCTTCGATGGTCTTCTTATTCATCATACCCATATGTTCACACTCCTATATATTTTTGATAACTGAGTCAAAATTTGTGGAAAATCCGCTATGTCTGCTCTTTTACATACTATGTATGTTATCCAAATTTCCCAAGAATAATTACAACTTTGCTATATGGTTCTTTTGAAGTATAACAAATATGTTATCAGATTCTTTTTTAAATAGCCAAAGTAATTTTACAACTTTTTCTCTGTTATTTCAATAGATTTGTTAGTATTTTAACAGAAGTTGGTGTCACCACCCTGACATCTGTTCAGCAACAACAACTTATTTTTTAAACCATGACATTTTATGTAATATTTGTTAAACTAAAATAGTATTTTACCTCAATGAACAGGAGTTTTATATGTTAATACAAAAACCTAAAATACCAAAGGATATTACATTATCATCAGATTTCTGCAGAATAGTTAGCGAGCAGTTGGAAGCAGGCTTTGATATAGAAAGCTTTCACTTTAAGGGTGATACCATTTATACCCCTGCAGCTGCAACTCTTATCTTCTATCATTGTATCTTTGAAAAATGTAACTTCAAAAAGAGTAAATGTAATTATATCTTTGAAAATGTTGTTTTTAAAGATTGTGACCTGACAAATATGGACTTTGCTTCAGCCAGCTTCATCAGTGTCGAGTTTATTAATTGCAACATGACAGGTATAAATATGACTAAAGCTAAGCTGTACGATGTTGCAATAAGCGATTGCAGTTTGAGATACGCCATATTTTCCAATGCGGAGTTTATCAGAGTTACACTCTGCAGGTCAAATCTTTCAAACAGCTATATATGGGAAGCTGTTCAAAAAGATTTGACCTTTGAAGAATGTAATCTTACTTCAGCAGAATTGGCAGGAACCATGCTTAAAGGTATAGATTTAACCTCTTGTGATATTGACGGTCTGCTTCTGAGAGGCCCCGAACTAAAGGGTGTTATTGTTAACGAATATCAAGCCCTGGGCTTGTCTAAATTGCTTGGGATAATAATAAAGGAATAAACAAAGCACCAGCTGCTTAATTATTCTTCATTGCTAAGACCGTTTTTACTTTCAGCAATCTTAAGATTTCCTTTCCAGAAAACAGTGATTGCAATTGATATTACAAGTACTGCAGTGACGGCGAGGCCACCTTCAAGTCCAAAGTTTCCGCCGTTGATCAAATCGTTCCCTTCAGTAGATACAAAGGAAAAAACCGTTGCGTCAATAGTTTTCCCGCTTACTGCAATTCCAAAAACATTCCCCTGAACAAAATTCCACATTGTGTGTATTGCTGCAACACCCCATATATTACCTGTGCGAAGCATATACAATGAAGCGAAAATACCGAATAACGTAAGATTTATTATGGGTAGAAATGAAATACCATGGTTTGCAAGATGAAGACATGCAAATAAAATTGAATTGAGTAGGACACCCATAAGCACTGTTTTTTTCGCTGCAACTGACACCATGAAGTAGCCTCTTAATATAACCTCCTCACTCATACCCTGAAGAAGGAAGCCCAGAAAAAAGAGAGCTATAATTACTATGCCGCCGCTCATCACAATACCCTTAAATTCAAGAGCACCTGTAACCCAGCACAACAGTACACTTCCACCAAACATCAATGCACCGATCAGTAAACCGGAAAAATAATTAATTCCTGCTTTTTTCCTTGTAAACCCCATGGAATACAAGCTTCTTTTTTCAATAAATTTACAATAAATAATTGCAAGAACAGTGGCAATGGCTGTACAGAACAGTGTAAGCAGGCTCATGAAATTACTGTTCATCAATTCATTAGCATAAGCCTGGCTGTTCGCTGGATTGGCCAGGTCGGTCCGTCCACCGGTAATATCTGTAATTGTCTTAACAAATGTGACAATTATTACAGGTAAACTTGCCGCAATCTGTGTTACTATAAAGACCAAAGCAAATATCAGCACCTGAAAAATTACTCTCGGTCTGAAATGCGCTTTCTCAGCCTCAATTACAAATGACGGCTTTTCTTTTAATAATTCCAGCATGCAAATCCTCCAATTTAAGTTAATTTAATTTATTTGCATATTTCCACTTTAACCTAAGTAGTTCTATAAACCTGTCACATTTTAAAACCCGAACAGTGAGAACCTTTTAACTTTTACATTATCATTTATTATATAAGTCCAGGTGGCTGTCGGAGTGTTAAAGCCCTTGCTCAGAAGCTCTCCATCACTTATTCCAAAATCAGTCTGTTCCAATTCCTGAAGTATTTTAAAGTTCATCTGACTCATGAGAGAGTCGAATTCTTCAATAACAAGTTTGCGGTACTCATCCAAAGGTACTTTCCTTGTAGCTCTGACTAAATGAATACCCTCCTGAACGTCTTCACAGTATTCAAGGAAATCATACCAGCATTCGTCAATATAATGAATGGCTACTCTTCGCTCAATGGTGTTTACCCTTTCGGCATTGAACTTCCTACTCAGTTCCTTATATAGTTCCGGCCTTTCAGCAGCAAGAAAGGGTGATTGCGTCGAATACATTACTTCGTTGCGTTTTTGGGTTATCATTCTCCTTTGATACTCCATAAGCAAGGAGTATTTACCCAGCGACTTCCTTATTTCAAAATTCTGTCCGTCTATAACCCTTTGGATATGATTAATTAAGGAATTAAGCCTGCCATCCTTGATTAAATCATCAAGCTTCAACTTACGGTATTTCCTTGGCAGCTTTTTCTGAATTCCAAACCTAACCATCAGATTGTCATCAAGACTTACGAAAAATCTGGAGGCTCCGGGATCTCCTTGCCTTCCTGACCTTCCTCTTAGCTGATTGTCTATTCTGATGCATTCATTTTTATTAGTTCCGATAACATACAAACCGCCTAAAGCAATGACCTTTCTGGTCTCTTCGGAGTCTGTTGTACCATCTCCCAGCCTTATATCCACACCCCTGCCTGCCATGTTTGTTGAAACAGTAACTACTCCAAGCCTCCCGGCCTTTGCAATAATAGCTGCTTCTTCTGTGTCATTCTTTGCATTCAGTACAACGCAATTAACCGAGCAGGCTTTCAATCTGCCAGCCAGTCTTTCGGATTCCTCAATACTTGATGTACCGACAAGGATGGGCTGACCGGTCTTGTTTACCTTCAATATTTCACTTACAATGGCTTCATCCTTGGCTTCCTTATGAGTATAAACCTTGTCAGGGTAATCAACTCGAATACATTTTTTATGAGGCTGTACTACGTATACCCTGCGATTATAAGCATCCAGAAACTCCTCCTCTGAGGATTGAGCAGTTGCAGTCATCCCGGCTGCTTCTGGATAAAGACTTATAAAATTCTGTATTGTAATCTTTCCAAGAATCCTGCTGTTCTGAGTATTTCTTAAGCCTTCCAGCGCTTCAACGGCCATCTGCAACCCATCATGCCATTTTCTCTTATCTGCTACTCTCCCGGTAAATTCATCTACAATTTCCAGTCTGTTATCCCTTACAATGTAATCTACATCCCTTTTTAATAAGGTATTAGCATGTAGAAGATTATTAATAAACGTCAAGAGCTCAAGATTGTCTTTAAACAGATTACCACAGTTAAGTTCTTCCTCAATACAGTTTATACCTGCATCTGTGAGAAATACATTCCTTTTGTTTTCATCAGTCTGATAATGTATTCCCGGTGTAAGCTTTCTGACCATGTTGACAAGCTTCTCGTCCATTGCTCCGTACTGGTCATTTACTTTTCCGGCTATCACAAGGGGGACTCTGGCCTCGTCTATTAAAATTGAATCCGCTTCATCAACAATGACATAGTTAAATGGTCTCTGTACCAGTTCATTTACACTGTATACAAGAGTGTCCCTTAAGAAATCGAAGCCCGCTTCTTTGGGAGTCATATAGGTTATATCGGCAAGATAGGCTGATTTACGCCTTTCATATTCCATACCCTCCTGTATATAATCAACCTTAAGCCCCCAGCTGTCGTAAATACTCTTCATCCAAAGTGCATCTCTTTTTGCAAGATAATCATTAAAAGTCAGCACATGAACACCCTTACCGGTAAGAGCGTTAAGAACCACCGGGAACACTGCAGCCATAGTTTTTCCCTCACCCGTGGGCAACTCAGTTATATTGCCGAAATGAAGCGCAATTCCGGTAAGCAGCTGTGAGTCATAAGCCCGAAGTCCAAAGCTGCGTCTGCACAACTCTTTTGTAATTGCAAAACATTCCGGTAGGAAGTTTTCTGCTATAGCAGTCTCTCTTAATATGATGTTAAGGGTTACGGTGTCGATATCGCCGGACCCTTTGCTTCTTTGGCATAAAAATCTATGAAATTTATCTTTATGTGATTTTAGATAATTTTCAAGTTCTAAGGCTGATAATCCTGATAAGTCGAATTGATTTATGCAATGCAGTAATTTCTGATATAAAGCATATTCTGTGGGCTGAGCCATCCTCTTCAATAATTTATTAAACATAAAAACCTCCTGTATTTGATTTTAATTTTTTATCAAAAACAAGGGGCAGGCGGGCTCTTTAAACCTATGAAGGGTTTTAATTATTTGCTCATTTTCACGGCATAATATTTCAAGCTCTATAGAAATGATTCCTGAAATACTCTTTCGGCAAAGACTTAGCACTCCTAAGTTTAAATAACAAAGAAGCGCATCTTTAAAAACAGCCAGCTGTGATAGCACAGGGCACATTATAAAACTTGAAATTAAGATTATTAAATAATCGGTTAGAAACATTAAATTTAAGTCCTTTGCTCAATTTACTTGATATCACGTCTGATAAAGGAATCTAATCCTATATATAATACCTTATTTTTTTGATAATGTCTTGGATTCCTTGAAAATAATGTAAAAAGTGATATCTCCAATAAAGTTATTGAAAATACCACTTTCCTTATTATCTATCAATAAAGCTATGCCTTTAAACAAGCTTTATTTCTCTTGCTCCGTCGCCAATTTCGCTGATATAGAACTCAGGTGTGATACCTGTTTGTTCCTTGTAATTTCTGCCCACCTGCTCAATAAAAAGCTCCACCCTGTCTTCGGGAACAATGTTTACGGTACAACCTCCAAAGCCTGCGCCGGTCATTCTTGAACCAATAACTCCCTCGACCTTCATAGCCTCTGCAGTCATTGTATCAAGTTCTTTTCCTGTTACCTCATATAAATCCCTTATGGATGCATTTGCTTCCACCAAAAGTCTGCCCAATTCTATGATATCATTGTTTTTTAACGCTTTAGCAGCTTTAAGCACTCTGTCGTTCTCATATATCACATGGGTGACTCTTTTTCTGATTGTGAGGTCTTCAAGCTTATGGGCATACTTTTCAAATTCAGACCTTGTTATTTCACATAAATTACTTTTCTCGGGCAGGAACTGACGAAGAATCCTTAAGCCCTCCGCACATTCGTTGACTCTCTCATTGTATTTTGATTCACCTAAAGCCCGTTTTTTCTTAGTATTTCCCAAGACAATTTTATAACCTTCAAGCTTTAACGGCAAATATTCATATTTAAGTGAAGCACAGTCCAGAAGCATGGCATGGTCTCTTTTACCCATGGCAGATGCAAACTGGTCCATAATTCCGCAGCTTACTCCACAGAATTCGTTTTCGGTCTTCTGACCCAATACAGCCATTTCAATCATATCAATAGATTTATTAATTCCATGGGCTTCATTTCCCAACGTAACAAGGGTGACGGCAGTTGCCATTTCTATTGCTGCCGAGGAAGATAACCCCGATCCCAGCGGTACTGTGTCATGGAACAGCATATCAACTCCTGTGAGTCTGTAACCGGCCTTTTGCAGCTGTAAGGCAACACCTGCCTGATAATTTCCCCAGCGTAAGCTCCTTGCCTTTTCAAGGTTATCCATTTCTAATTCAACTTTTTCAGCCAAATCTGTCGCAGCAAGCCTTAAAGTGTTGTCCCCATTTACCCTTGCTATTACGGTTGAATCAAGGCTGAGCGCTGCAGGCAATACATAGCCTCCGCAGTAATCTATATGCTCACCGATAAGATTAACTCTCCCCGGACCTGAAAACACTCTCAGACCCTCTGTACTTCCTCCGAATATCTCACAAAATTTTCTTTTTAGTTCCTCGTAATTTTTTAACATTTTATATTCACCTTTCACCAAAGAAAATGTTTACTACAAATTTTCATACTAGAAGTTCCTGTTCCTTTATTTGTTTCGAACAAAATTAAGCATGAACAGAATACTCCATGCAACCTGCCTTTTTCATAAAGCGTTCAAAGGCCATTAACCCTTCCCCTGTTTGTTTGAACACGCCGGTTTGTTCAAGACAGGTTTCAAACCTTCTTCCTGTTTCCAGCTTCAGCACCTCCTCCGCCTGATCAGAGTCAAGACTCGTGCCGTAAGCTTTCACAAGCTCGTTTATCCACTGAGTATGCTTATAAAGCAAATGTTCCTTAGTATTTATATCGTTTATATTAGTAACCCCTGTAAGTATTTCTTTTATATGCTCCAATTCATTTTTCAGTCTACCCGGAAGGATGGCAAGACCCATTACTTCTATAAGGCCGATATTTTCCTTTTTAATATGATGTATTTCCTTATGAGGATGGAATATTCCGTCAGGATGCTCCTCTGATGTTCTGTTGTTTCGCAGTACCAGGTCTATTTCGTACCTTCCGGCTTCATTTACCCTTGCTATTGGCGTAATTGTGTTATGCCTCTCACGGCCGCTTTCACTTTCGGTGAACGCCAGTATCTCAACACTTGGGTCACTGTAATGCTTCCAGGTCTCCAGAAGATGTCCCGAGAACTCCACAAGTTCCTCAATACTGTCACTGGCGGCGCGAATAACAGATAGCGGCCATTTGACGATAGAAATTTCCACATCCTTGAACTCCTCACACCTGTAGCGCTTTATTACGGGGGCTTTTTGCATCGGGAATACGTAATTTCCTCCCTGAAAATGATTATGGTTCAGTATAGAGCCTCCCACTATTGGAAGATCTGCGTTTGAACCGCAAAGGTAATGAGGAAATTGTCTTACAAAGTCAAAAAGCTGTGCAAAAGTTTTTTTGGATATTTCCATTGGTTCATGGTTCTCACTGAAAATGATACAGTGCTCATTGTAATAAACATAAGGTGAGTATTGGAAATACCACTGTTCACCGCAGAGAGTTACCGGTATTATTCTATGTGTCTGCCGGGCAGGAAAGTTTATGCGGCCTGGATATCCTATGTTTTCTACACAAAGCAGGCACTTGGGGTATTCGCTCTGGGGCTGAAGTCTTTCCAGCGCAATAGTTTTCGGGTCTTTTTCGGGCTTTGTGAGATTGATGGTTATCTCCAGGTCGCCGTAATCAGAGTTGAACTTCCATCCGACATTTCTGGCAATCTGAGCAGTTCTTATATAATTTGAAGCTTTACAAAGCTTGTAAAAATAATCAGTTGCTGCGTTAATTGATATCTTCTCTGCCAATTCGATAAAGGTTCTCACTATTTCAGACTCTCTTGGCATAAGAAATCCCATTAGCCTGGTATCAAACAACTCCCTGTTTACAAAAACCTCCCGATCAAAAAAACCTTCATCTCCTGCATAATCAGTAAGTCTTCCTAATATCTCAGAAGGGTAATCAAGGTCTTCCTCCGGAACCTCTCCCATATAGGGTTCTTTCAGTTGAAGTTGTTCCATCAGTTGATTTCTTGCAACTATAGTATCCAATTTGTCAATTAAACCATGTTTTATACCGTATTGAAGTAATCTTTCAATTTCGTACGCCGCATTATTCATTTAAACGCAACCCTTCTGTTATTTTATGATATAAATATCAATCAAATTGTTCATTCTTTAGAGTAAAGCCAATAATCAATTTAACCTAAGCTTTCAATTTTACTGCATTTATAATAACATTATAAAGAGAAACAGCAGCAGATTTCTCTGATTATTTTATTGTTTTCTGATACTATTTTACGGTTTTATCAAAAAATAAAAGGAGGTACCAGATGGAAGCTTCAAAAGTATATAAGCCCAAAGCCTTTCCCTTGGATTTTCCGTTTAGTATTAAGTTTACCGATATGGAGCCATATTATTGCATGAATCATACCTTTCATTGGCATAATTATCTTGAGATAGCCTTTGTAAAACAAGGCAAGGGCATTTACTACGTTGAAAACAGGACTTAT
The DNA here is from genome assembly GCA_023460955.1 of Bacillota bacterium. Classification (GTDB taxonomy): domain Bacteria; phylum Bacillota; class Clostridia; order Acetivibrionales; family DSM-1351; genus Ruminiclostridium. Next base: position 106,801 of record JAEWOH010000056.1, read on the forward strand.
GAAATGAACGAAGGGGATATTGTTGTAATTAATAATATTGAACCGCATTACATGGAGGTTTTACCACCGCAAAACATGATTATGCCTGTGATAATGTTTGAGCCTCAATTAATATGGACTTCGGAGAATCTTTTTGATTATAGCTATATGGAACCTTTTTTTGATAGAGGCTCAAATTTTAACAACAGAATAGACAGCAAAAGTCAGATAGGACAAAAAATATTTTCTTTGCTTACAGAAATTGAAGAAGAATACATCAATAAAACTGTCGGGTATAAGCTTATGATAAAGGCAAAGCTGCTGCATATTATTACTTACCTTATAAGACATTTTCAGGATTCCAGCAGAACCTCGGAAAGTATTATCTCAAAAAGCATAAAACTGGAAAAGCTGAAAAAAGTCTTTGATTACATAAGTCAGAACTACTCACAAAAAATTGAGCTGAACACTCTTGCCGAGCTTGCATATATGTCACCTAACTATTTTTCTACTTTTTTCAAGCAGTCAATAGGCTTCACACCTATTGAATATATTAATAAAATGCGTGTTTCAAAATCCATCGAGCTGCTTCGTGGAACGGATTATACTGTCGCCCATATTGCACAGGATTGTGGATTTAACAATCTTGCGAATTTTAATAAGATATTTAAAAATATAACCGAAACGACGCCTGTTCAGGTCAGAAAAACAAATAATAAACTATAAGGAAACGTTATGATAAAAATTGGTGTGATATCGGACACACATATACCCCGGAAAGGTAGCAAACTTCCTGATTTCCTTATGGAACGCCTTTCAGGGGTTGATATGATAATTCATGCAGGTGACATATGCAAGGATTATGTTATTTATGAGCTTGAGGAGATAGCCCCTGTTATCGCAGTACTTGGGAACAACGATGATGAATACCTTGAAAAATTACTGCCTCTAAAAAGGATACTCACTGTTGAAGACATTAGTATAGGAATAATTCACGGACATAATTATAGCGGGACGGCAGCTGTAAATGCCGAAAGAGCCTTCCGTAATGACAAAGTTGACTGTGTCGTATTTGGTCACAGTCATATTCCGGTTAATAAAAATATAGACGGTAAGCTCTACTTTAATCCTGGCTCTGCTATGGATAAGAGACGCCTGGAAAAATGCAGCTTTGGCATTTTACAAGTTGATGGGAAAAGTATTTCAGGAGAGATTATTGCACTTGATAAGCTAATTTAAAGACTATTCACTTCTAAAGAACAAGACACCCAACGATTCTACCGTTTGGTGTCTTGTAGTGTATTACTTTGTATTTAATCTATACTTGGTATCTTTAAATCAATATCAACATCAGCGCTGTAATCTACATCGTCAAATTCAAAGCCGAAAAGCCTGAAAAACTCTTTCCTATAACCCTCTATATCGGATATTTCCCTGATGTTTTCGTTATTTGCCTTATCCCAGTATTCAGCGACCTTTGCCTGAACCTCCGGTCTCATTTCCCAGTCATCCATGCATATTCTACCCTTTTCATCAAGCTTAAGGTCACCTGAAAAAATTCTGTCCTTAAGCATTCTGTACATCTGCTCAATAGTTCCTTCATGAATATTCATTTCCTTCATTACCTTGAACAGGCAGCTGATGTATATTGATATAACGGGAATGGCAGCACTGGCTTGAGTTACAACAGCTTTATTAATTGAAACATAAGCATTTAAGCCTATATCCTTATTATCTTCTGTCATTTTCTCGGCAGCTGCCTCAAGATCATCTTTTGCCCTTCCAATAGTTCCTTTTCTATAAATGGAGTGAGTCATCTCAGGTCCTACATAGGAATATGCGACTGTAACGGCGTTCTGCTCCAATGCGTCTGCAGCTTTTAAAGCATCCAACCACATAATCCAGTCTTCCCCGCCCATAACTGCTACTGTTTGTCTGATTTCCTCATCATTTGCAGGCTCTATTGTTGATTCCGAAACCTGTTGAGTATGAAAATCTACGGTTTTGACAGTAGCTGCCTTACCGATAGGCTTTAAAACTGAATTGAAGACTTCACCCGTGACTGGATGAGTTCTTCTTGGAGAGGCAATACTGTATATAACCATATCAACCTTCCCAAGATCTTGTTTTATAAGATCGATGGCTTGCTGTTTTATCTCATTTGAGAATGCGTCTCCATTAATACTTTTAGCATATAATCCTTCTTCAGCGGCAAATTTCTCAAAAGCGGCAGTATTGTACCAACCTGCTGATGCTGTCTTGTTGCCTGAAGCCGGTCTCTCAAAAAACAATCCGATAGTAGCTGCACCACAGCCAAAAGCAGCTGCAATTCTTGATGAAAGTCCATAACCTGTTGAAGCTCCAATTACCAATACCTTCTTAGCACCGGAAATCTTCTTTTGCTTATTTACATATTCAACCTGCTGCCTTACACTATATTCGCAGCCTGCGGGGTGAGAGGTGGTACAAATAAACCCTCTGAACTTTGGAGTTACGATCATAACAAACCTCCTGATATTCTTGATTATAAAATTATTCTTAATGCTTATTTCTAAAAAACATATTTATGACTAATTTCATCAAATACAAAAATTATTAATTAACTCAATATATTATAACACTATTTGCCATAAATTAAAACTAGATAATATTACTTGGTTATAAATAAAATTAATAGTTAATTCATAAAGTTCAAACTTCGTTAAAAACAGAATAATATTTTAAATATAAATTAAGAATATCAGGGTAAATATAATTTAGGAGTTGATAATTTATGTTTTCGAAGAAGCAGCTATTTTCTGTATTTTTAGTATCAATATTTTTAACAGGATGTAGTATAAATTCTGCTAACTCATATACACTCCATAAAGTTTCCTCCGTTGCTCCAGGGCCTATACCCATATTGGTGTACCATTCAGTAACAAATAATATTTTTTCAAAGAATAAGGACCTTTTCACAAAACCGGAGGAATTTGAAAAACAGCTAAGGTGGATAAATAATAGTGGGTATACCACCATTTTCCCCGACCAGCTTAAAACTATCCAGAATATCCATAAACCAATACTTATAACTTTCGATGACGGTTATTCGGATAATTATACTACTGTATTCCCTCTCGTAAAAAAATACCGGGTAAAAATATGCATATTTGTAGCAACTCGTTTTATAAACAAAGATCATTATCTAACTTCAGATCAAATAAAAGAGATGGCACGTTCAGGCCTTGTTTGTATAGAAAGCCACACTGTTTCGCATCATCACTTGTCGCAGTTGCCCGAATCAGAGTTAAAGTATGAGCTTGAAAATTCAAAAGATGCCATCTTTAAATTGACCGGTAAATATCCCATAGCAATCGCCTATCCCTATGGTGATTTCAACAACTCCATTATAACCCAAACCCAAAAGTACTATACTCTAGGTTTCACCACCGATAAGGGAAATCTTTCAAATTCTTCTCAAAAACTGACTATAACTAGGTATGGTATTGGTAGATTTACCACTCTTAAAGATTTGAAAAAGTATATTAATAGTATCAAATAGCATTATTATCACTGATATGTCTAAAGCAGCTTATCAATATTAGGTTGTGCGTGCTTAAAAAAATCAGGCTATCAAAACAATTACTCATTTCTTTGCGTTTTTTGTTCTGTGTATTTAGCAAAGAATGGTATTCTATTTCATTAAATAAAATATCATGTAACTACCTAGTTTATAAATAAAATCAGAATAATTATGGCAAACAACCGCAGCTAATATACTCTTGGTTTTAATGTATGTAATTGCATAGAATATACCTAATGCAAATGCTGTAAACAACTGAATTACACTGTAATTTATTCTAAAGGGTGCCCAGGATACTATATAAATGTGACCATATGTAAAGCATATTGCTGAAATTATGACAATCCATATTCTTGTATTTTTATCACTTAAGTCTTTTCCCTTAAATATAGTGATAAGTAAAAATTGTATAACAAAAACTCTAAAGAGGGGCTCTTCTCCTAAACCAGGTAGCGTGCCATAAAGAAGGATATCCTGAATTATGTAAGAGAGTGGTTTATTAGTTAATCCTGCTATTAACAAATCAACTCCTGATAATTTGTAAATTATCAGACATGCAATGGCATTAATTAAGGTATATGCTATCAAAAATAAGGAGATGTACTTAATTCCCATCTTGTAGTTTTGAAAATTAAATCCTAATTCTTTTAGAGACTTTCTAAAAAAGAGTTTAAAGCAAATGAAGGTTATAATAATTTGATATACATACCATAGGGCAAATCGAATGAACTCCTCTTGAATTCCTAGTGGAGAAAAAAATTTAATTAAATATGTTGATGGTCCATTGTTATCGTACGTTAAAAAATTCACAAAATGTTGTATGAGGTATAGTAAAATTAGAAGAACAATAAACCATAGGGCTTTTTTAATTATATCTATGACCTTCACTTGTTTTAATACTCCTTGTTTTACTTATGATGCCTTTTACAGTTTTGGAACAATGTATTTATGCTAGCATACTAACTAATCTGTAGTACCTACATAAAAATTGTTCTTACACAAATATAGCATTTATTCCCTGGTTTGTATATGTTAGGTTTGTAGTATTATGTAGTAGATTTACTTAAATTCAGAGTATTCACGGGTATTATGCCGGCCAAGTCCAAATGAACCATCGAGTAGGAGGGAATTAATTATTTTAATTCCCGACCTCTCACACCACCGGACTTACGGTTCCGTATCCGGCGGTTCAATAAGAATTAACATACTTTCATATACGTGTTAAATAGAGAAATTAGTCCTGCTTTCTTAAGTTTGCTATTTGT
>JAEWOH010000057.1 GCA_023460955.1 Bacillota bacterium
CTTCAATACACGGAAGCAGAGATGGCTCGTTATGGAGGCACATTGTATCCCAAATTTGACACACAGGAAGAATTATATGATTATTGGTTGAAGGAATTGGACGAGGCTATTAACTATCTTACGACTAATAATATTAGCGATATCTTAGGTAATCAGGATTTCATATACAATGGCGATGTCAAAAAATGGGCGAAATTCGCCAACTCTTTAAAATTAAAGCTAGCAGCACGTCTTGTTAATAAAGACAGAAACAGAGCCATTAAGATAGCAAATGAAGTCATAGCCAATCAGGCTGGTATATTAGAATCCGCAACTGATGATTTTATTTATAATCGCGGAAGAACAAACAATCACTGGAACAATGATTTCCCTCAAGGTGCCGGACATGATTTATTAATTGACTTTATGAAAGACAACCGCGACACACGTCTGTTAAGTGCCTTCACAAAGAATGAGTTTAACGGAGCTGTAATACAAGCATTCTTGGATCAAGGTAAAGAAATTCCTCCTTATATCGCCGAAAACGCTATTATCGAAGACGGTAAATTTAAAGGCTGGACAGGTCCAGGCGAACCATGGGTACGTTATTACGGAGCCCCTTTAAAGATTGGTGCTGGCTTGGAAGAGAATAACAAATGGATTTTTGACCCTACAGGTTTATTGTTCCAGTTAAAAACTTCCGCAGGTGGAACAAGAGATTATGAAGCGCTGTCATTCCGCAATCAGGAATTAGTAAAAGGTATTTATGACTTCACTTATCCAGATGCACCGGATGTAACACCTGATAAAGATATTCAAATAACCCCATGGTATGGCATTTATTTCTCAGCAGCAGAAGTACAATTATTATTAGCTGAATTTAAATTATTAGGAGCTAATGCACCTAAATCGGCTCAAGAATATCTGACAGAAGGTTGTCGTTTATCTGCTTATGTATATGACAAAGCAGCGGAACTCAATCAAGTTCCTTATTATTCACGTACTTGTGTAAATGACCCGCTCGATGCTACTATTAAGATTGATGATACCATGGTTAATGAAATGCTCTCTCATGATGCTTTCAAATTAACTGGTGATACTAAATCTGATTTGGAAAAGGTATATATTCAGCAGTACATCCACTATATAATGAGCCCTCTTGATCAGTTTATAAATGTACGTCGTTCCGGTATTCCCATGAAAAACAGTACATTATTACCTTGGGAGGAATTTAGTGATTTATTGGATTATTCAACATTAATTCCGAGACGTTTCAAAGTAAGTGAACCTGCTCCTACAGATCAGATGCGTGATATTACAATTGCAGCATATAAAGCGCAAGGGTTCTCTTATGGTACTGACAATGCAGATCCTGACAAACTAAACTCTCAGCGTGTATGGGTAGATGAAGGAAATCCGCAATTTGGCGAAGGACCTAATTTGAATTAATGAAAAAACAGTCTGAAATATGACGCTAGTCCAAGTTTATTAATAAAAAAGGAAGAGGTTATGTGATATATTCTCTTCCTTTTTTATTATACCCAAAATCATTTGATATTCTGATATCGGCAAAGCATATTATGCATAGGTCATAGAGCCACTTAACATAAGCCAAATAAAAAAGGGCAGTACACTTGGGCGAAGGTCTGAACTTTATTTAAACAAATGGCAATGTGAGCATTTTATTGCTGCAACTTTAAAAAAAAACTCGTTTTGTTTATCGCGATGAACAATTTATTACTATTTTTGTAATGTGTGATAAACAAAAAGAAGAAATGGAACGATTATTTGAATCCTTTATCAAGAAACTGGCTATAACAAATACTTCTTTTGTACGTAGCCTGATGAATGAGATAGAATGGGAAGCTCGTCTTATCGGTATAAAGGGGGCCCGGGGAGTTGGAAAAACAACTTTATTGTTGCAGTATATCAAACTGAACCTTCCAATGGATAAAACCGTACTTTATGCCAGTGTGGATAATATTTGGTTCAGTGAACATAAACTTTATGATTTAGCTTCCGATTTTGTAAAGCGGGGAGGAAAATATCTGTTTCTGGATGAAGTACACAAATACCCCAACTGGTCTCAAGAACTGAAAAATATTTATGATGACTTACCTGAACTTCATGTAGTCTTTACAGGTTCGTCCTTGCTTGAAATCTTAAATGCCAAATCGGATTTAAGCCGGCGGGCTATTGTTTATGAAATGCAAGGTTTTTCTTTTCGCGAGTATTTAAACTGGAATGAAAAACTATCATTGCCGATATTGACTTTAAATAATATATTGGACAATCATCTGGCATTATCTGTCGGGATAGTAGACAAAGTTAAAGTTCTGAAACATTTTTCTGATTATTTGAAACATGGATATTATCCTTATTACAATGAATTACCCGCTCTTTATTATTCAAGAATAAATGAAGTGGTCAATCTGATTGTGGAATTGGAGATTCCACAGTTAAGAGGGGTTGATATTTCATATACAACTAAAATTAAGCAGTTACTATATATCATTGCAGAGTCGGCGCCTTTTATTCCTAATGTCAGCAAACTAAGTGAACGGATAGGAATCTCACGTAATTCATTGCTGGCCTATCTGGATGCCCTCCATGACAGCTGTCTGACTATGAATCTCCAAAAAGAAGGCTCCGGCATAAGCCGCTTGCAAAAACCTGATAAACTGTTTTTGGAGAATCCTAATTTAATGTATGCATTGTCTGCCAGTCAGATTGATATTGGAAATGTCAGGGAAACTTTTTTTGCCAACCAATTGCGTTATTGCCACAGAATAAACGTTTCTAAAGAGAGTGATTTCTTTATTGATGGACGCTATACTTTTGAAGTCGGTGGTAGACATAAAGGTAAACAACAAATAAATGGACTTTCTGATGCATATATTGTCGCTGATGATATAGAGTATGGAATAAATAATAAAATACCATTATGGTTATTCGGCTTTCTATATTAGTGCTCTTTTCGGTAGAAAATAGATAGAAAATTGTATTTAAAAGTCCTTCTATAGACTTTTAAATACAATTTTTCTTTTTGAGGCATAAAAATAAAACACATTGATATTCAGATACATAGCTACAAGAGTAGTTCTGAAGGAACTAATGAAACGGAATTACTTGATTTTCAATAAACTTTAAAAAATCACAGCTATGTTAAAACGACTAAAATCAGTCAGTATGTTGCTGTTCCTAATGGGTGCCTCTAC
>JAEWOH010000058.1 GCA_023460955.1 Bacillota bacterium
GATCCCCATAATAAGCGAAGTTAGCGAGATGAATGCAGAAAAACGCGGAGAAATTCATGAGTAGTAAAGAACAGAAAACGCCTGAGGGGCAAGCCCCTGAAGAAATTATCACGGAACAGCACGATGACGTTGAGGCTGTAGAGCCAGACGCATCTGCTGAGCAGGTGGACCCGCGCGATGAAAAAATTGCGAATCTGGAAGCCCAACTGGTAGAAGCACAGAATCGCGAACGCGACAGTGTTCTGCGCATCAAGGCGGAAATGGAAAACCTGCGTCGTCGTACCGAACAGGACGTTGAGAAGGCGCATAAGTTTGCGCTGGAGAAATTCGTCAACGAACTGCTGCCGGTAATCGACAGCCTCGATCGCGCCCTGGAAGTGGCTGATAAAGCGAATCCGGACAACGCGGCAATGATCGAAGGTATCGAACTGACGCTGAAATCCATGCTGGACGTGGTGCGTAAGTTCGGCGTGGAAGTGATTGCCGATACCGACGTCCCGCTGGATCCTAACGTACACCAGGCGATTGCGATGGTGGAATCAGAAGACGTTGAAGCCGGTAAAGTGCTGGGCGTGATGCAGAAAGGGTATACCCTGAACGGCCGTACCATCCGTGCTGCGATGGTGACCGTGGCGAAAGCGAAAGCGTAATTTGCCGTCCCGTAGTGCCGGGCGGCGGCTTCGCCTTGCCCGGCCTACAACATCATTCCGCGATACTTTCGCGCAGTGGTTTAACAGGCAGGACCTTCACCTGCTTAATCATATTGTCCTGCACGTCCAGGATATCAATATCGTACTGCTCAATACGCACGCGTGTGCCCGCCGCCGGGATCTCTTCCAGTGCTTCCAGAATCATCCCGTTCATGGTGCGAGCCTCATCTTCCGGCAGATGCCAGTTAAAGGCTTTATTGAGTTCGCGGATGTTCGCGCTGCCGTCAATCAGCACCGAACCGTCGTTTTGCGGTGTGACCTCTTCCGCAAGAGAAGGGGACATGGAGGTGGTAAAGTCTCCGACAATCTCTTCCAGAATATCTTCGACCGTCACCAGCCCCTGAATATCGCCATACTCATCGACCACCAGGCCGACTTTCTTTTTGTTACGCTGGAATTTTACCAGCTGCGTGCTGAGCGGCGTTCCTTCCGGCACGTAGTAAATCTCGTCGGCGGCGCGCAGCATCACCTCTTTAGTGAACTCTTTTTTCTCGGTCATCAGGCGATAGGCTTCCCGTACGCGCAGCATACTGATGGCGTCGTCCAGGGAGTCGCGATAAAGCACAATGCGTCCGTGCGGGGAGTGGGTCAGTTGGCGGACGATGGCCTTCCAGTCGTCGTTAATATCAATCCCGACGATTTCGTTACGCGGCACCATAATGTCGTTAACGCTGACCTTTTCCAGATCCAGCACCGACAGGAGCATGTCCTGATTGCGGCGTGAAATCTGCGAGCGGGATTCGTTCACGATGGTGCGCAGCTCGTCTTTGCTGAGTGCACTGCTGATGGCGACGTCGGCTTTGATGCCGACCATGCGCATCAGGATACGGGTGACCATATTCAACAGCCAGACCAGCGGCATCATCAGGATCAGCAGCGGTGCCAGCAGGAAGCTGCTCGGGTAAGCCACTTTTTCCGGGTAAAGCGCAGCGATGGTTTTGGGCAGCACTTCCGCAAACACCAGCACTACAAACGTCAGTACGCCGGTAGCAATCGCGACCCCGGCGTTGCCGTACAGGCGCATCCCGACAATGGTGCCCAGCGCAGAGGCGAGGATATTGACGAGGTTGTTACCGATAAGCACCAGACTTATCAGGCGATCCGGTTTACGGAGCAGCTTTTCAACGCGACGTGCGGCACGGTTACCCTGTTTAGCACGATGACGTAACCGGTAGCGGTTTAAGGTCATCATGCCGGTTTCCGAGCCAGAGAAATAGGCGGAGATGACCACCATGACGATCAGCGTAACGATCAGCGTGGTGGTAGAGATGTGTTCCAGGGGGAACTCCTTTGTTACTTAGCCAGCAAATTGCTGTATGAAGCGACTTCCGAAATAGGCAAGGGTGAGAATGCCCGCACCCGCGACGTTGAACCAGACCACGCGACGACCGCGCCAGCCCTCATGATAATGGCCCCATAACAGCACAATATAGACAAACCACGCGATGATGGAGAGCACCGCTTTGTCGATATTCTCCACGCTGAACAGGTTTTTCATATAAAACAGGCCAGTGCAGAGCGTTAAGGTCAATAATACTACGCCGACCTGGGTGATGTGGAACATCTTACGCTCAATGACCATCAGCGGCGGCATCTCATGGTTAAACGCCAGTTTTTTGTTTTTCAACTGGTAGTCAATCCAGGCGAGCTGCATGGCATAGAGCGCGGCAATGATCAGCGTTGCGTAAGAGAACAGCGACAGGCCGATGTGCACCAGCATGCCCGGCGTGGCTTCCAGATGCGTAATGAACTCATTGGGCATAAAGGTTGCTAAGGCCAGATTGATCAGCGCGAAGGCATAAACAATGGGCAGCAATAACCAGCCGCGATTCTTAGAGGCGACAATGGTCATCACCGTACAGATCATCAGGCTGACCAGCGAACCGACGTTCAGCACGCTCAGGTTTTGCACGCTGCCGTCACCGGGAATGATGCGCGATTCCAGCGCAAAAGCGTGACTAATCAGTGCGATCACCGCCGACAGAATAGCCATGCGCCGCCAGCCGCTGTTTTTTTGCAGCAGTCCGGGAATAATCAGCGCGAGGCTGACAGAGTAGGCAACAAGGGCGATCAGTGCGAAAACAGGCATATAGGCATCGACAGTTGTCT
>JAEWOH010000059.1 GCA_023460955.1 Bacillota bacterium
ACACATATTCTTGATAAATGTAAACTGACCACAATGCAAATGTAGTCAAACTGTGTTAACATATAGCTAACATCTAAAAAGTTATGCTTACTGGGAATTGTCTAAATTATTATAGGTTAATTTACAAATCTATTTTTATGTTCAATATATATTTTTCAACTTGGTCTTTCTTAATTATTTCAAATCGAGAACCAATTCCCAGTTATATTTTTTTATTTGGAGATTGGTTTTTTTTACGATTAAATTTTACAAGCCGTTCAAATCAAACTAAATAATGACATAATTTACTGGAGAAAATATGAAGAAGAAAAACATAGGTAATCTACATAAAATTAAAGAAAAAATTGTTCATTACAAAACAAAATACCCTAAAAAATTCCGATATTTTATTATTTCTATCTCGGGAGCTGTGATAGTGACTTTGTCAATTACGGCTGCCTTAAACCTTCCGGCAACAAATCAAAACGAAGCCCAAATAGCAGAAAAGGCTGTTAATAGCATTGCTTTATCAAGTACAAATTCTCTACTAAATAATGAGAATTCTCAAAAGGCTGATATTTCTTCAGCAACAACAGACATGTCAGCTTTTTCGGCAGGCAGTAAAGTCTCACGTGGTGACAAGTCTCCACTAGATCCTTTAAAAGGTGACATAATAAAAACCGGAGTAAAGGATGTAGTTGTTAAGGTTATCCAGCAAAGGCTGGTTGAGCTTGATTATCTCGAGTCTGACGAGCCAACTGAAGAATTTGGTGAAGCAATTGAAATTGCTGTTAAACTTTTTCAACGTAAGCACGAACTAAAAATCACCGGTGAAGTTGATGCAGACACTTACAGTCTTCTGATGTCAGAATCGGCAAAGGAATATACTGTTTACATAGGTGCTGAAGGAACAGATGTTGAGCAGCTTCAGAATCGTCTCTATGAATTGGGATACATAAATAAGGTTACAAGTTATTTCGGAACGGATACTGAAGCTGCAGTTAAAGAATTTCAAAACAGGAATGGGCTTTCACCTGATGGCAATGTTGGTAAAAACACACGTGAGAAGTTATATTCAACCGAGGCTATTCCTTTGTCATTTTACCTCGGAGACGAGAATGATGAGATATTAAAGTACCAGAATAGATTAATCCAACTTGGATATCTTACTTCAAAACCTGATGGGAAGTATGGAAACGACACAGTTTCAGCTGTTAAACATTTTCAGGATAATAACGGCCTGATAGCTGACGGCTATATGGGTCCAGCTACAAAGGAGCTTCTGATGTCAGGTGATGCCGAGGAATACTGTCTTAAAACCGGTGACCGAGGTGATGATGTGGAAAATATACAGAAGTACTTAAAAAAGTTGAATTATTTAAAAAGTGTAACCGGTTATTTTGGATCTGATACCAATGACGCAGTCGTTAATTTCCAAAAACGTAACGGGCTGTCGGCAGATGGAAAAGTTGGTTCTCAGACAATAAACAAGCTACTCTCAGATAACGCAAAAAGCTGGAGCGGAAGCCCTATTGGCGGCGGTTCTGGCGCGGGTTCAGGAAGCGGTAATTCAGGTGCGAACAGCCCGGGTGATAATGATTCAGGTTATTCCTCCGGGTCGATGGTAAGCAAGATAGTATCCATAGCAAAATCGAAACTTGGTGCCAGATATGTTTATGGTGCCAAAGGTCCAAATTCTTTTGACTGCTCCGGCTTTGTCTATTGGGTACTTAATAAAGCAGGTATAAGACAGAGTTATATGACCTCTTTTTCCTGGCAGGGAACATCAAGATATCAAAGAATATCGAGTATGAAAGATATCCAAAGAGGGGATATAATTTCGTATAGGGGTCATGTAGGTATAGCGCTGGGTAACGGCCAGATGATAGATGCCTCTTCAAGTAAGGGGAAAGTTAGAATTACCTCCATAAATCAGTCTTACTGGATTAACCATTTCGAATGTGCATATAGAATTTATTAAAAAATAATCAAAATTTAACCTAAAAAAACTTATCTTCATTGATAAGTTTTTTTATATTTTTTTATATTTTGTGATAATTAATAACAGCATAATTTATTATGGCTAGGTCAAAATAATATTGTTTGAAACAAAAAATTTCAATCAAAAAGGAGACAATCATACTATGGATGAGAAGAATAAAAAGGCTTTGGAATCATTTATGAAGAAAAATGATGCTGAATTCGGTGAAGAATTGGGCGATTTAAAGAGTCAGCTCAATGTAATGGAACAGACTTTAAATCAGCTTAAATCTACAAATATGACAGGTGGATCCGGTTCACAGGGCTCCATGCAAAGTCCGCAGAGTCAACAGGCTGCCGCACAGCTTATGAACCAGATTCAGAGTTTCAGACAGCAGGCTCAGCAACAGCAGCAGCAGGCTCAGCAGCAGCTTCAGACCTCTGTTCAGCATGCCATTAACGATCTTAATCAGGCTAGACAGCAGATTATTTCTCATCAGGTTCTCAGTCAGATGAGTCAGATAATCGACCAAGCTCAGCAGCAGTTAAGCACTATGACCCAGCAGCAGTCACAATCAGGAAGCCAGGGTCAGTCTGGCAGTCAGGGTTTTCAGAGTCAATCTGGCAGCCAGAACTATCAGAATCAGTCAGGCAGCCAGGGTTACCAGACAAGTTGGCATAGTTCTACTACTCCAACACAAAAACAGTAATCCATTAGTACCTGCCCATTGTAGAATCCGGTAATAATCTTCTATCGTTTATGATGCCCTCGGATGTATTGCCGAGGGCATTATTTTAATTGTAAAGTACTCTAAAATACTAAAAATATCAAAAAATACATTTCCTAAAAGATATTATCTGGACATTCTTATCAAACATAATCTATCTCTTTAAGATCTTCTCCAAGCCATAGATTTCCCCTTCTGCTTCTATAGCCATCCTTTTTGTAAAATTATAAGCAAAGGTTATTTTTTCATCAAAAATTTTTATTGAGAGCTCATAATTCAAAGCTTGTCTTATATCTTCCACTTGTTTTTCAAAATGCTTCTGATAGAACTTTACAGATTCAGAAATCGGTTGCTCCGTATAAGAATAGTAGTGAAAATTGACCCAGAATTCTATTGTACCAAAGTGGTCTAGAGTATCTGCATCCTGGAATATTTTAATATAATCTGAGAAATCAGGACTCATTTTTCGTTTCTGATGATAGTATATTAACTCGGCTATCTCATCAAGCTCAATTTTGGAACAATGATCTTTTAATATTTCACGTGCAAGAAGGGAACCATACTCTCCATGTGGTTCTATACCCTTTGCTATATCGTGAAACAAGCCGGCAGCAATCAAAATGTCATCCTTTTCAGGGTTTTCCGGGATTAATAACTCTCTGAGCTTAACTGCAATTTTTCCGGTTCTCTCACCATGATAAAAAATAAACCCTTTTTCTCTTTCCTTATGAGCTTTCCTGTCAGCCAGATGGGTATAGGCAAGCTCACGGATTTTGTCTAAATTCATACAATTTCTCCCGATAATTTTCTTTTTTAACACTTTAAAGGTAATCGCTGCATCATTATTATCTTAATATACCGAAAAAGTTTACTATATTGCCATCAGGATCTCTGAACCAGAAAGACCTGGCTCCCCAGGGGTGAGTCGTTGGGAGCTTGATAAATTCTACTCCAAGAGCACTTACCCTTTCGTACTCCTTATCCACATTCTCAACTCTGAAGTTAAGAGTTATATTTCCGATTCCAGAGCTGTCCATGGAGCCTGGTGCCAGGCCGTCCATACCTTCCTTTGAAAAAATAGAGATGGCAGCTCCATTCGTTCTCAAATCAGTGTGATTTTCATCTCCATCCGCATCAACTGCTAATAGTTTCTTGTAAAAATTTGTGAGTTCAACAACTTTATCAGTAACTATACATATTCCGGTAAATTCCATTTTTTTCTCCTCCTACTTCTCAATTAAGAGAATATGTCCGGTATCAGTAAACGTTCCCGTTTTATTTCTGAATGCTTCATAAACATATATGAAGTCTCCTGCCATCCCACCCATAAGTAATCCGAAAATACCAAGCGCCAAAAACTTCAGACTGATTGCAGCATCAGAAAGCAAAATTATTACTATAGCCGGAATATAAATATAAATGGGCGCAAGCGAAAGTGCTATTACCTGTTTGTAGGTTTGTGTTCCCAGTACTCTGCATTCAGATAATTTAAATCCGTATTTTATTTGACAGTTAAAGCCTTGAAGTCTGCCTATTATGTAATGACACCCTTCGTGCAGATATTTGTTCAGAAAGATAAAAATAACTGCTCCCACTAAATATAAAAACATAAACGTCTTATGAGTCTCCAGAATAAACGCAATTACCAGACATATAGCTAGCATTATTGTTACAATTATTTGGAGCGCCGCAGTAAATCTATATTTAGTTATGTCAATTTCTATTTTCATAGGCTTGTCCTCGATAAATAATTTAATATTCGATTCATTTACTTTTACAATGTTCATACACATAACCAACTTTGCTCAGTGTGTGATTATTAGGTCCATTTTATCAATAATTACCAATAAGTTCAATTGGTATAGAAGATACTTTCAACAGACTTCTAAAACGTCTTTCATATAGTTGCAAAAATAAAAACAGACTACCAATGTAATCTGTTTTTTGTATTTAATAACATTAAATTAACCGTTCAGGCACACGCGGAAACCCTGATCAAAGCCTTTGCTATATGCTTCAAAGTTGCCCCTGTATGACGTTTCGCAGGCTTTTTCGTCAGCCAGCCAGCAACCGCCTCTCCAGACCCGAACAGAACCGCTTTTACTGTTAAGAACATCTCCATACCAATCCCAGCACCATTCCCTTACATTACCGGACATATCATAAAGCCCTAACTCGTTAGGTTTTTTTGTACCGGTGGGCTTAGTTTTGTTTTTGTTACTTTCGATGTTAGGCCAGAACCAGTCACCTGACAAGGTTTTATCTCCGGAGTTTTTCCAATACCATGCTACTTCATTTACATCATTGCTACCGCTATATGTATAACTCTTACTCAACTGACCTCCTCCGGCAGCATACTCCCATTCGGCTTCAGTAGGCAACCGGTAACCATTAGCTTCTTTATTGATTTTTACAGTCCACTTAATATTGTCATTTTCATTAGTATTATTCGGGTCTTTCTTATCCTTGTCAATTTCGTAATAAGGCGCCAAACCCTCTTTTAAACTTCTCTTATTACAGTACTCAATGCTGTCATACCAGCTTACCATTTCCACCGGAAGAGCATCGTCTTTGAACTGTGAAGGATTGCTTTCCATTACCTCTTTCCACTCTTTCTGAGTAACTTCATTCTTACAAATATAAAAATCTGATATATTCACGTTTTTCCCATAGAGATTGGACTTTGTGTTTACTATAGTCCCTCCTTCTACAAGTACAAAATTACCTGGTATATCCCGAGGCCTCTCTTGAGTACAGGAACAGGATAATACCATTATCAGAACTAATAGGAAAATCGAAAGTTTTCTCATGATAAATCTCCTTTATTTAAGAGGTACTAATAAAATAACTTCAATATCATGAAAGGTAATATTCAAGTAGTATGTAGGTAAGTATAGGTTTGATATACTGAGGTCTCCGGCTACATGCCCCAGACCTTTTTAATATCAAATGATTAAGACTTCAACGTCAGGCGGCCGTCAATTACCAAGCCTGCTGTTAACTATTACCACACTGTAACGTTAGCATAACCGCTACTCTGGTATCCCTCTACGCATAATGCCTGGTAGGACCAGCTGCTTCCCAGGTTCATCCCCTTACTTCTCCATGCATTAGCGTGATTTGCAAAATTAATTTGAACATTGCTTCCGGTAGGTCTCTTAGACTGTCTGACACTCCAGAATTGAGTGAAAGTCTTGGTACCGTCAATGGAAGGTGCATTATATCTCGTAGCGGTGTAAATGTCATATGTCCCTCCGTCACTGCTAACTGAACCCTTATAAGTTCCGGTAGGTCTGTATGTTCCCCAGCTGTCAACAACGTAATATTCAATAAGGGCATTTCTTGTCCACCCATAGAAAGTTAAATAACCATTGCCGGAGGGTTGAAATGCGCCTGCATTATAATTACATACTCTGGAGGCATTACCGGTTCCCCAGCCTTTACCTACAACGAAGTTACCGCAATTTGACCATGAAACGGCGAAATTACCGCCAGATCCATTTGTTACATTTACAGTTCCACCACCGTCTGTCCAATTTTGAAAATAGTCGGTTGCTGCTAATGTGGTTCCCGAAAACATGCTGGTAAATATTACTGAAAGTGAAAAAACTATCGCCAGGACTTTCTTATTTAACTTAATCATAACTATACTCCTCCTAAATTTTAATTATTTGTTATTACCTACCTACATACTATTTGAATATTATCTTTCATAAATCACCCCTTTTTCAGATAGCAAATACAGATCCCTCACTGCTCGGCATCCCATCCATTGTTAGTATTAACTTTACATAATAATCCTCAGGGTAAAACTTCAGACCATGACTTCCACCTCCTCACCAAGTTGCGAAATTTCTCTTAAACGTCAAAAAACGGTTTTAGTCTATGAGTTGATATAAAGCTAAATTAAACGTCAGTATTTGAAAAAAGGTATGAAAAATAAACGTTTGCCGTAAATAAATACATCCGTGGCAGTTAAAAATTAGAACAATTTTATTGTTCACATAATTATTTAATCTACTTAAGCTTGTCCATATTTATCCAAACTAAAAATCTTGCAGTAAACTAATTGTAAAAATTAATGGGATTGTTGTGAAACGGAATGTACTATAGCTGTCGCGAGTAAAATGTAACGATTTATCTTGTTAACACCACCGACGGTGTTTAGAAATTGTTCCGGCTGTGTTACCAGTTACCGGCCCCTTTATGATTCAATAATAACGCACATACTTTACTATGTAAATTATCAAATTCATGTATTATATGGTACATTTTTACATTGATGTATTTTTTCGACACAAGCTTGTATCACCGATGAATGTCATATAAGCTGTCCTTCAGAATCCTTTTTTAACTTTTTAATTGCATTTAATGCCTTTTCATCTAACTGATTACATTGTTCAGGTGTCGGTTTATCTGTTTCTTCTAAAGAAATCTCTTCACCGATAAAAATCTTGTAATCGCTAAACATTTTCGGAAATCTTCCATACTTGGTTAATTTATTGTAATCAAACTCTTGAATGTATATAGGAAGAACGTTTACTTTTGCTTTATATGCGATTTTTGAAGCCCCGCCTTTAATATTTTCAGGAGTAGTTTTGTTTACCTCCATAATTGTTCCCTGAAAAAAGAATGCAACGTTTTGACCCTCTCCTAATCTCTTTATGCATGTAGGAATTATTCGACCTGCACTTAATAAGTTACTGCGGTCAACCGGAATCAAGCCTCTATTCATTAGAACATTACCCCAAAGTCTAGGTCTGTCACACCATGTAATTGGCTTCTTATTTACAAGTGAATTGATGGAAATCATTTCACTATCCTTTTTTAACTTTTTAAAGCTTTTTTTAAGTTGTTTGTTTTTAATAGTTTTATAATAATTATAAACTTCTTCCAGTTCATTTATGATTAAATTTTTGTTCTCAGTATCAACAACATCATTTATTCTGTTAATTGTATCAGAAATAAAGCCTTTTATTTCAGGACTTAAAACTTCGTTAAAACAAGTTTCAATTCTTTGTAATGCAATAATAGTTTTATAACACAAATTAGAATAATAATTAAGATCTTTTTCAATAGCATAAAAGATATTTTTCTTAGCAACCACGTTTATATTATCCAATAAGAGATGTAATACAATTCCATCAAGGTTTGAAGTATGGTTTGCAACCACTAAATAATTTTTATTTTTATTATAATTTTCTTTATTTATAACCTTCACATTACAATAGAATTTGAGCAGTGCAAAAGTAAATATCTTCACAGTTAATTTTTTTGAACCTAGCCACTTTAAAAAGCTATCTCCAATGTTAAACATTTTATCTCTATAATTTACTTTCATAAGGATATTCATCATCGTATTCACCGAACCTATGCAAATTTTAAAAAACAGTTTCTTTCTTTGGCAGAATGCTTAAATATAAAATTAATTACTTATTATCAATCGCCATTTTTATATTATACTATATAAACCGATAATTCTGACTACTTTTATGAAAATACTATGTCGAAAATTTTAACGGTCTTTATTTTTATAAATTTAAAATTGCTCTTTACAATTCAGCTACTTAGTGTTACTATATAGTGGTAGTAAGTAATACTGAATATCAGTTATACAGAATAGCAAGGAGGAATTGCGTTGGAAAACCTGACTGAAATGCTGAAAGGTGTGCTGGAGGGCTGTGTCCTTGAAATAATCAGCCATGAGGAAATCTACGGTTACGAAATTACAAGGCGTCTTAATGCACTAGGATTTTCAGACGTCGTGGATGGAACAGTTTATACAATATTAGTGCGGTTAGAGAAAAATAAGTTGGTGGAAATTACAAAAAAACCGTCAGATATGGGGCCGCCGCGAAAGTTCTTTACGTTAAATGACGCTGGGCGCGAGGAACTGAGGATGTTCTGGGAAAAATGGGAATTCGTTGCGTCTAAAATCCAGCAATTAAAGGAGGAGAAATAAGATGTCTGAATTTTTTGATAACTATTTAAATGTTAAAAAAATAATACAGAGCAAGCGTGAATACAAGCAGCAAATGGCAAGAGTGGAAGCTTTGCCGGAAGACTATCAATATGTATTCAAGAAAATACAGGGACACATGTGGATGTTCGCGTCGGGATCGGGCTATGACATGATGAAGATACATTATGACCTGGTAGAGCTGTTCGAGATCGGCGCAGCTGATGGAAAGCACGTTCTGGACATTACCGGCGAGGATGTTGCAGCATTTTGTGAAGAACTCCTGCGCAGCGCAAGCACATACACCGAAAACTGGCGCGAGTCGTTAAACCGTGACATACTGAAAAAACTGGGAAGGGGTAAAGGTTCCAAATGAGAGGCAGTCAATCTGCCTTAGCGGACAATTCGGCAGTGGACGAGATATTGACCTGGAGGGAAAACCTAATCAAAAGCTTTTCCCTCCCGCAAAGGCGGAAATATATTAAGAAGACGCCTATATTGACGTTCCTTATAAATATTGGCAAAAAGGCGTAAACAGGTGTATTGCAACATTCCCAATAACTATATTTATCTATATAACAGAATAAAAAAATAAAGAGTAATTACAGTTTCAACTCCATTATTTCATTATGTATTGAAAAGCCCTGTCGTTCATAGAAACTCAATGATTTTTGGCTTGGCCAAATAAATAGTAATTCTATTTTATTGTCTGAAGCCCATTGTCTTACTTTTTCTAATAATTTTGTTCCAATACCATTGTTCCTAACTTCAACCTTTGTATGAACATTTGTAACATAACCTATTTCTGCAAATAATTTTTGCGGTTTTGGAACTTTTCTTATTCTATTTATGTATATGTTGGCTACAACTGAGTTGTCATCCTCCGCGATCCAGTACACCCACGAGCCATTTCTCAAGCCATTAATTAAAAATAAACTACATTCACTTATAAAATCTTCCTTTGATATTTCAAAATGTCCCTCTTCTTCGCCTTCGTGCTCCCATCGCATTTCTGACAGCATTGGAATATCTTTTTCTGTTGCCTGTCTGTATACCATTTTATTCACCTCGTCATACATCATTACTAAAATATTTAAGTTAATTTTTTATCCAATTATGCCCTTTTGGATACTCAATATTCATTGCAGAACATAACCAGTCATACCTTTCTTTTTCAAGTTTTACTCTGGTCATATAAAAGTCATTTGTATAATCCATATTATCATAATTTGTAGACTTATACAGTAATACAAGTTCCGGAGCAAGTATACTAAATCCTTTCTTTTTTATAAATGCTTTATCGGAACTAAGCGTAATTGAATGATTCCTTTTATAAATAAAATAGCCGTCAACGATGTGATTAAAAAGGACTTCAATAAAATCAAGCTGAGTCTGTTCTCTTTGTAAATATTTTGCATATCTAAACACGCCGTCTATTTCCTCAGTAACTATAAAGTCAGCATTTTTTCTATAACACCAAATATTATCAAACTTCAACTCGCTATGTTCAAGCACATAGTCAATTGAAGCTATCCTTCCATTCCCTACAGGTGCATCAATTTCCCATCCTTTTGCCTTAAGATATCCGATGCATTTTAGCATATCATCAAAACTAACTGTTATATCCAAGTCCTTATGTTTACGTGTCTTCTTTCCAATATAAGCATCAATAGCATATCCTCCACAGAGATGCCAATCTATATTTATTCCTGCAAGGTGCTCACATAGATCATTAATTAGCTTCATTTAATACCTCTCTATTAAACAAAATATTATTGTGGCTTATATAATTATATAAGATCACTTGAATTGGGTATATATGTAAAGTGTGTTTAATTCAATTAAATGATTCTAATTATTTCTGTTATGCTAACTTATGTTTCCGAAATGAAGAATAAGCAAAAGGCAAAAGTATAGCTGATAGTAAACCATATAAAATAGGTAATATCTGATAAGGTGTGATTACTATTCCGAAAACATCATAAAATTTATAAATTCGTACTAAGGTCCACCCCAGAAGCATCTGATGTGGAAGTAGGCTCAAAAGTTTATCCCACAAGCCTCCTGTAATAACCTGTTTACCAATTGTTGAAGGGACTAAAATAATTAGAACTAAAAAAATAATTGTTGCGAAGGATGATTTTACCTTTGATGAAAGGAACATAGCCAAACTGCTAATAAACAGACACCCTAAATACCCAAGGAGCAATACCATCCAAAGAGCCTGGCTGTTCGTTATATGATAAAAGCTTTTCCATCCTTGAACGGAGGTCTGAATTTCGCAACTACCTCCTTCAGTCCCATAAACTGCAAATATAAATCCAAATACCGCACAGGTAGTGATCCAATACACTATTGAAGTGGAAAGTAATCCGGCAATCAGCTTATATAAAATTCCTCTCTTCCTGCCATGCTCGGTGGAGAGTAAAACAGCGTCACTACCAGTTTGGTATTCTATTGAAAATACAGGTGCCATTATGATACAAATAACAAATGCAATTGCAAAAATTACTGTGGCACTCCTCTCTAATGCAATCAGCCATCCATCCGCATAAGAATAATTAAATGGTATGGATAAGGTTTCTGCCGAGTTTATTAAATATTGTTTCTCATTTTTTGTAAGGTGGTCAGCTTCCTGGCTGTCCAGTAAAGCTTTAAGCTGATCAATTCGATTTGAATAAAACCGATATGCAACATCTTCACGCAAACTGTCAATCAGATAATAATCATAGGATTGCAACTCTCCATAAGAGCAATTTATTAAATCCCGTATATCCATAAAACCCTGTTTCCTGGAGTACTTGATATTTGAGAGCTTAATATCCGATTCCTTCATACCGGTAAAGTCATTATCTGATTCTATCCTCGTATTCTCTCTTATCACCCTTCCTATGGTTTCCACTGTCAGACTGCCATTCCATTTCATTTTTTCATTCCTTAGTAACTTTACTGCTTTAGTTCCACTATTTCCGATTCCCTCTGAATCAACAAATGTGGTATTAGATAAACAGGAAAACAGCATCGTTACCATCCAAACCCCTAATAATATTAAGCTTATAATGGAAATTTTTTTATATAAAATTTTTCTTATCTCATATTTCAAAATCTGCAATTTCATTCACCTCGCCAAAATAGTATATAAACAGATCTTCTAAAGCAGGCTCTACTTGTATGGCTGATATCGAAGGCTTTGACTCTGAAATTATTCTGAGTTCAACCTTATCACAATAGTTCTTTTCATTGCTCAATAAATATGTAGAACGTAAACTTTCTGCCTCTCTTAAATCTGTTATGCAAGTCCACGTTTTGCCTCTCACTTCAGATAACAATTTCTCTATATCTCCCAGTGCGATTATACTTCCGTCTTTCATAATTAATATTTCTTTTGCTATGGATTCCAAATCCGAAACAATATGTGTAGACAATAACACAATTCGATCCTCAGCTATCCTGCTTATGAGTGCCCTAAACCTGATTCGTTCCTTAGGATCAAGTCCGGCTGTAGGCTCATCCAAGATTAAAAGCTTCGGGTCATTAAGAAGTGCCTGGGCTATCCCAAGCCTCCTCTTCATTCCACCAGAAAAAGTTTTTATTTTCTTTTTTCTTACTTTTGTTAACGAAACTATTTCCAAGAATTCATTTACACGCTTCTTTGCAATTAAAGGCTTTAATCCTTTTAATGCTGCTATATATAACAGGTAATCCTCTGCTGAAAATTCCGGGTAATATCCAAATTCCTGTGGCAGGTAGCCAATAATTCTTCTGAATCTTTCATCCATTTCACGGATATCTTCTTCATCATACTTTATTGTTCCGCTTGAAGGTGTAACCAGAGTGCAAATCATCCTCATGAGAGTAGTTTTTCCTGCACCATTTGCACCAAGTAGACCGTAAACACCTTTTTGCAAAGAAAAGCTCACTTTATTAACAGCTGTAACTTCTTTAAAGTTTTTGCATAGATCATTTACTTGTAATATCAATCGCTCACCTCCAAATAACTTCTGCTGGATTTTACTATTCTTTTTACCGAGAAAATAAGATATCCAAAAGAAAGTGCTAAAAGTACATACCATATTCTTAGCTGCAATAATTCATATACATGGTAATCTTTGACCAATAGATACCAGAAAGCAGCTCCGCTGCTGCAGGCACCAACAGCAAGAATTTTTGAAAACATAACACTTCTGCTGCCCAATAAGGAAAAGCAGATACAGCAATTGAAATTAAACGGCACGAAAAAATAGATTACTGCCTCATACATTGAAAATCCACTTGTCTTAATTGTTATTATTGTTAACATAGTTGCTAATATCAAATCCAACATTCCCACCAACAATAATCTGGAAAGGTATACCTTTCGTAAATCAAAGTATGTTGTATTCTCAACTTCATATGTACCAGTGGATATATTTTTCCATAGCTCAGGGATTGAAAAAACAATCAATAATGGGGCATATATGGCACAATAACTAATTTTTTTATTGCTCATATCAAAGCTCATAAAACTTAATCCAAAAGCTGCGGTAAAAAAAACAATAATTTGTGTCACCCAATATGTTTTACTTAAAGATAACATTTGCTGAAACAGGAACTCCCACCTGCTCAAAGGTGCCATTAGCATTTGCGTGCGATATTTCTTTTTGGCAGCTTCAATTGTCTGTATCAGCTTTTCTTCATCATAAGCTGGAATTTCCTTATCTAAATGAATATTCATAAAAATCCTCCTTAGCAATATTTTTTCCAAGCATCTTTTTACTCTCCGAAAGCCGGTACTTTATAAGCGAAGTCTTTATACCAAGTATTTCAGAAATTTCTCTTATCTTCAGATTCTGGAAATAGTAGAGCAGGATGACTTCCTTGAACTCCTCCGGAAGCCTTGAAATCTCATATTGAACTGTTACTTTTACAGCAATAGCCTCTTGTGGTTCTATATCAGCTGGTATAGTTTCTTCCAGGTTACAAGCAGACATTCCCCTTTGCCGTTTATATGAATTCTTACAAAAGTTCCCTGCAATAACATAAAGATAGTTTTTTGTTTTGCCCTTATGAATGTAGTTGTTTAAATGTTCAAAAAAGCTGACAAATGTATCTTGTGTCACATCTTCTGCCTGGTATTTATCATTAAGTTTAAAATAACAGTACCTGTAGATTTCACTATAGTATTGAAGCACAAAATCATTAACCGCAGCTTCATCGCCCTGCTTCATTCTCCGTATCAGAAACAAGTCCTTGTCCAATATAAGCCTCCTTTTACAGATTTATAAACACTTTTCATTATGTATAACAACTTACAAATATAAAAAGTCAGGATAATTAATACTTTTTCTCAAGTTTTTTAATAAAATACCATGTCTAAATTATTTTGTTAGTATTCAAAAAGCAGGGTTCATCAACCCTGCTCTATTAATTCACATATTAGTTATCCCCGGACATATGTAAAGAAAAGGATTCTGCATCATTTAGGTAATTCCCCATAATCAATAAGTATCCTATCAAATGCGCGGAGGTATTTACCATTATCGGGAGACCTAATCATCATCAAGACAATCTATACTTATCAGTTTTAATTCAACACTATTTTTAAGAGTATATGCCATATGTATCAAGCCATCATCATACTTATTAACAATACAAAAGCCAAAGCCTTGGTATAAATTCTTTGCAGGAATATTATCATCTTCTACAAAAAGTTGTATTGCAGCACAATCTTTATAATCACTTTCTAATAATTTTCTAATCTGGTTCAATGCTAATTTTGAATAGCCTAAGCCTTGGAATCTCATATCAATTCTGAATCCGCAGCAAGATATTTCTGTTGCTCTTGTTTAAGTTCTATTTGACATGCTTTTTTCCAATTTTCTTTTGCAATTCTTTTCACTGTAATCATTTTCAACTAATACCTTGTGTAATGGATTTTTTATCGATAAGTGAAGGGTATCCACCATCAAAAATTAACTAAGTATAATAATCCTTAGATTTATCTTCTCGTTAAACCAACGAAACCAACAAACTGTGTACTAGATCAACATATCAATATATTTATCCAGCAATTCATATATCCACCCATTAAGTTCCGGAAAGCTATATCCTAAATCATTAGCATATGAAACATCAAGGCTGAATGATTTTTGACCATTATATGGCGCATTTAATCCATCTGTTGATAATATAGCTTTTTTTCCAGTCTTTTTTTCCACATAATAAATTACATCCTGTAAGGATATTGTGCCAATATTATTGCCGTTAATTGGACTACTAAATTTTTGTTCTGCTGCCCATGAAAGAAATTCTCCTGCTTCAACAGAATTTATGAAAGATATTTGTTCATGTAAATTATCTATATTCATGGGATTTCCTTTAATAATTTGTTCAACATAAAAGAACAGTCTTCTAGTATAGTCATCTTCACCAATAACATAAGGAAAACGAACAGCTGCTGCTTGAAATTGATAATACGTTTGAAACACCGCACATTCGGCTTGGCGTTTAACTTCATCATAAGGATAATCTTCACGGTAACACCAATTTAAAGGATATGCCATTGAATCAAATTCACTTTCTTTGGTCGAAATGTGTTGATGGATGTATACTGATGCAGAAGATGTCATCACATACCTTCCACATTTTAGACAATCCAATAGATATTTGACATCATAAGAACAATAAGCAAGGTTATCACAAACAACATCAAAATACTTGTTTCCAATAGCTTTGGATAAACTATTTGGATCCATACGTTCAATAGTAATTCTGTTAACTTTTTGTCCAAAAGTATCCTTTGCTTTTCCCCTTGTTGCAATTGTTACAGAATGTCCCTTCCTCAATAGAGAATTGACCAAGTGTACCCCAAAAAAGCGAGTACCACCTAATACTAATACATTCATTTAAGCCTCCGAATATGATTTCTCTAATTATGTAAAACTATTCCAAAAAAATTTTGATAAACCTTTGTTACCTCTTTCCATAAAACCACTTGGGTGAACAATATTTAAAAATGCGCATATACACAATGCTGTTCCTTATAATGGAAGGATATCCTTATTTGATGTGACAATCTTCATAAGGCATTGCTTACCTCCTGTTTTAATGCTCTCAAGTAATTCAATATCAACTTCACAATCAAAAGTATATTCAAAGATCTGTTTACTATATCCAACTGTGCAATAACACCATGTCTTTGTAGGTAAAATGTCAACACTTTCAAGCATAGGACATGGGCACGAAAAATATTTGGTAAATAAATATCCATCTTCTATGTACCAACCTGCTCCGTGCTCATTCATTTTATTAACAAAATCCTTCATCGAATTTGAGGACTTATATATATTTCTAATGAATTCTTTTGATTCGTCTAATTTTCCATTTTCATTGCAAAAACAACCCATTCGTATATTCTTTATTGTGTGTTCTTCAAAATGTTTCTCAAGTTCAGCTGAGATGTATTTTACCCATTCTGCATTCTCGCTGTTGTTTGATGATGGTACTATGTCAATACCATAAGCAATTTTTTCAGCAATATCATGAGTGCTATATTTTAAAATATTAGAATAGAGTTTTTTCTCTTCACTATTTTTTAACTTTAACATGCTTAATCTCCTATCATACAAAATAGTACTTACATCAAAATATATAACAATTGTAAAAGGTATTCCCATTAAAATTTATTTTTTTTTGGACAACCTTCTTAGCAATTTGATTTACTTGTATTCTGAAACAAGTATTGAATATAAAACTGAATCACGCCATCTATCTCTTACCCATCTATGTTCTCTAATGCAACCTTCATATTTCAATCCTGCTTTCTGCAGCACCTTGATGGAATCAGAATTTCTTGAATCACACAGTGCTTCAATTCTATGAAGTGATAATTCCTTAAATCCAAATGAAATTACTCCTTTTACTGCTTCGGTTGCATAACCTTTTCACCAATAGTCCTTGGATAACCTGTATACTAGTTTACCTTCTTTATGAACATGGTAAGGAGAGTTAAGACCACATTCACCAATAAGCCTGAAATTTGATTTTAGTATTATGGCAAATCGAAAAAATTTTCTTGGTTCTTCTTTTTGAAATTCCAAAAATCGATGAACATAATCATTACTTTGCTCCTTTAGTTAGATTCCTTCCAACTAATTCTACATAATGCCCAGGCATATCAGGGCTTACCACATAAACTGGGGAATTATCAATTTGATCTCCACTATTAGCAATGCAAAAATGAATGCCATCAGTACCAAGATGAGCAAAAACAGTGGAGTTTTGTGGAGTACAGGAGTATGGTGGAAAATCTCTTGTTAATATAAGTCCAATTACGCTCAAGTCTTTTTCTATCTTGTATAATTTATCCAAACTTGTCATCACAATCCTCCATAGAAAAGATTAGTTCGCATCATGATACAACAGCAATATTAATTGCGTTCAAGAATATCTCTTTGTCCTACCTTCCTTTACTTTGCGCATTGTCCAATATTCCTGTGTCTCTTCTATGTATTTGACCGTCTGAGTTTCTCTTTATCGATTACTTACCTACTTGCCATATAAAAAGAAGCTAAAATGCCTATAATTGTAAGTATAAGCCAGAATATCATAATATTCCTAATTATATATACTTGTTCATCTAATTTTGACAATTTATCAAGTGTTTTCATTGCAATATATTGAGAAAGTTCTTCATCTGATACTTCGTCGGCTTCCTCAGTATAAAATCTAACCTTGCCATTTAAATCTGTTTCAGTTTTGTACTGGCTTTCAATTTCAATTCTATCGTTTTTAGATTTTTTACACTTCTTTAGCATCACTTCATTTTCAGAGTCCGATACATATAAACGGCTAATAGTTAAATTACGTTCATTTAAAAAGTTATTTTTATATTTTTGAATTTTTGTATTCAAAACTTATCCCTCCACACTGATATTCACTCCCATTGTACAGCCATATATTTTAATTATCAACAATAAATGTAAAATAAGTATGAATTTTGTCAGATAATTTCATCTGTTCATATCTCAGGGGTTTGTCCATCTTCGTAATATCTATATTTGAAATCCTATCGTACTTTCTTTATTATTTATTTACTTTAAAGTTTCTCAACTGCAACAAAAACTCTGCAGTCATACATGCTGATATGACTGTTGCTAATCATATTTGTAAACGGTATTACATAAATATCGCCAACCAGTCGATACCCCTGTTCAGACGCAAATTCGACGAGCTGCTTCAGGAGTGTAACTTCCAAATCCCGTCGCGTCCCTTTATAGAGATAAGTTAAATAGTATGCCGATGGCGCCATAGTATAATCTTCAGGATTTTTAGGTATACAATTGCAATAACTGCAAAACCCGCTAATCCCAGGTTGGGTTTCAAGATATAGAGAGCTTTCCGGATAAATGCTTCCAACCGGAAAACCCATGATCTCTGCTGCCCGCTCATTGCAACGCATTACATGTTCGCGGAATTTCAATTCACGATATTCTGTATCAAGAGATTTTTTAGGATCCACCTTTGTACAAAAGATATAAAAAGCCTGCGGATTGAGAACGATACGAATTTCTGCTGTGGCAAGGTCGAGGGTAGTACGTCTGAAATGTTCGTAGTAATCATACTCTCGAAGGACCTTATCGATTTGTGCCCTCTGTTTTTCCAGCTGCTCTCGCTTACTTTCGATAATTGCTTGATATTCCGGTACTCCTCCGACGTATAAAAACTTCTTTATCTCATTAAGAGAGCATCCGGTGGTTTTTAGCATATGAATGAGCTGCAATGAGTAAACCTGTTCCGGTGAATATAGTCCATACCCATTCTTCTCTTTCTTACATGGCGGCAGCAGACCAATCCTTCCGTAATATTCTAATGTGTCCCTTGAAATCCCGCATAGCTTAGCAAACTCACCGGGATAGTAAAATCCGTCATTTGTCATAAAAACTCCTCTTGACCTCCGAGTTACTCTCAAGTTTATAGTTAAAGTATAATAAATTTTTAACAAACTATCAATGTTAGAAAAGGAGTATTGTTATGAACAAATATCCTCATTTGCTTTCACCTGGAAGAATTGGTAACCTAGAACTAAAAAACCATATCATTATGGGTCCTACAGAAACACTCTACGCTTCCTGCAACGGTGAAGTTACCCGCCCCCTCATCGATTATTATGTTCGAAGAGCAAAAGGTGGCGTTGGCCTAATCGTTCTTCATTCTGCACAGGGCAATACTAAAATAGATCCAATTGACCCCTATGCTGGCTCATTGCGCATGGATGACAATGCTTACATTCCAATGTTGTCTGTGCTTACAGAGGAGGTTCATCGAGCAGGAGCCAAAATTGCAGCGCTGGTTTCTCCGGGAGGAGGCGCTCAGGCCTTAGGTTTTCCCTATGATAAAGGAAGTCAGGGCATTCATCAGACATCCAATGTCGGTCCCAGCGAAAAGCGTTCCATGGTTGCACAGCGACCTGTACGTAAATTAACCGTTGAGGAAATCCATAAATCAGTAGAAGCCTATGGACTTTGCGCCGGAAGAGCAAAGTCGTCCGGTTTTGATGCGTTCTATATTCATGCAGTTGGTGGATACCTCGCTTCACAATTTTTAACACCCTATTTTAATGATCGGGATGATGAATATGGCGGGAGTCTCGAAAATCGCATGCGTTTCTTACTGGAACTAATCGCTTCATGTCAAAAACATGCCGGAAAAGATTTTCCGATTATCGTAAGAATATCCATTGACGAATATATGGGTGATGCCGGAAGGGGAATTGAAGAATCAAAAGAGATTGCTAGAAGGTTGGAAGCAGCCGGAGTTGCTGCAATTGACTGCAGTGCTGGAATATTTGAATCAATGCATATGTTGATTCCACCCCTTTACCTGCCGGAAGGAGTCCTTGTACCCCTTGCTCAAGAAATTAAAGGCGTTGTCAATATTCCTGTAATCACCCAGGGACGACTGTACGATCCAGCTGTAGCAGAAGGTGTTCTTGCAGATGACAAAGCAGATTTTGTCCTGTTGTCCCGCGCCCTGGTGTGTGACCCTGACTGGGTAAAAAAGATTCAGCAGGACGATGCAAAGAGCATTAGAAGATGTCTCACATGCAACCATTGCATCGGGACACGTGTATTCAACAATCTTCCGATCCGATGTGCGTTTAATCCAGAGGCTGGACGCGAAAACCAATTCATAAGCGGTCTACCAAAACCCGAAAGCATAAAAAATATTGCGATTATCGGCGCAGGTCCGTCGGGATTGGAAGCCGCATACATCCTAGGTCTTCGCGGTCATCACGTGGATATTTACGAGGCCACAGACAAGCTATGCGGAGGCCAGCTGGATATTGCTATGGTTCCCCCATGTAAGGGTGTGCTCAAACATATCCCAGGCTATTTTGCCGAGCAGCTGTCTCGCATGGAAAACGTAAACATACACTATAATCACCCCGTAACCGAATCAAATATGGATTCTATCCACGCAGATGTTGTGCTTCTGGCTACAGGAGCAAAGGCCCTCATTCCCAATATCCCCGGAATTGATAATCCGAACATTTATACTGCAGAACAAGTACTAAAGGGGGATATTTCTCTTTCCGGGAATATCGCAATTGCTGGAGGCGGTCAGGTTGGCTGTGAAACTGCCCACTATCTGCTTGAAAACGGCTACAAGGTTTCCATCATCGAGATGCTCCCTGCTATCGCGCTCAAAGAAGAACTGATTACCATGCTGACGATCACAAACATCCTTAACTCGTCTGGTGCAAAGATTTATACCGACACCAAAATTTTAGAGTTTAAGAGCAACAGTGTTGAAACGGTTAACGTTCAAACCAATGAATCAGTTTCCATACCTTGCGACAACATTATTCTTGCATTTGGTACAGTTCCAGAAAACGCACTTTATGAAAAGCTCGCGCAGAAGTTCAATGTGATAAAAGTCGGTGATTGTGCTAAGGTAGGAAATATAGCAACCGCTATTGAGGACGGATATTTTGCCGCACTGGAGGTTTAAAATCTCAACATGTAATGTTCCGAGCTTACTTTCCACCGATAGATAATAAGAAACCGTATAGAATGGGTTCCTATTCTGTACGGTTTTTGTATTTTGATCTATTCTGATAAAAAAAATGGTTTACCGCAGCTTACAGGGAGTATCTCTATCCTGGGAGATTCCTTGGCGTAATCAAAAAACAGACAGAACCTCATCACAATCAAATCGTCTCCCTATTGCTATGACTTTTTTGATATACAAAATATGCGAAGTCCGACCTCTTTATAAAGTTCATTTTTATGATATATCGCTTCTGTTTACAACATCAATTCACTATCATTGTTTATTTGTTTCGCCCTTTGAATGAGCTTTTTATATAAATAAATATCATATATGTCGAAGTTACGTTCAGTAAATTTATCCACCGGGAACCAGCTAACACCACTATTTTCATCTTCATTTATTACTAATTTTTCTTTCTCACTTGCAATAAGAATATATGCTATTGAAAGGTGAAGATGTGCACTAACATATTTGCCTTTTTTTACATGTCCATATACAGGTAAAATATCAAGAGATGCTATATTTTTCGAAAGTGGTATTATATTCTTGATACCTGTTTCTTCTGTCCCTTCCTTGATTGCAACATGCAAAAAATCTGTATCTCCATCGGCATGACCTCCCGTCCATGCCCATGTATTACGTATATTATGATGAACCATTAGAACTTTATCTAGTGCTCTATTCATTATAAAACCAGAACTTGTGATATGTGCAAATTCATTTTCTCTCAGTAGAATATTATCAGAGAATTTTTCTATATAATCAAGAATTACCTTTTTGTCTTGTGCTTCTTGATAATTTGCTGCATTAAAATCAAGAATTTGTTTAATATAATCCAACTTCAATCCTCCTAATTTACTTCACATTGTTATACTGATACAAACTTTATGAACATTGTGAAACAGACTAGGCATTATGGCACTCTAAATAATCAACCCTTTTCCCAGTCTTAATAGCGTATTCTATTTCACTTTTTGTACTTTCTCCTATATATCCGTTTTTGTTAATTACATAAATTTCATCAGAAATATCAATTTTTCTTTTATGCATATCATCAAACATTGCTTTAATTTCAGGAGTGATGACATTTTTAAGCCCGTCATCCGCTTGTTCAAAAAATCCTACTGAAATAACTATATTCCCTTCTAGAGTTAATTGTTTTTGTACTTTCAAGATTTCATCTTTAAACTTCGTACTCCCGCACAAAGTTATTACTTTATACTTTCCTACCATAATAGCCTCCATTTAATTCGCCTTATCAAACTGCTGCAGAATAAACCTTAACATTTTATTAACAAGCTCTTTTAGAATATCTTCTTCAAAGCACCTAACTTTTTACCAAAAATTAATGAAGCAATCTCTCTACTTATATATGTACCGCCAGCCCCTTTCAGTGATAGGAATTGGTATTTTACTAAATCATTGCTTAATACAATAATGGTGATATCGTCATCAATATATTTCTCAAAATGAGAAGTGTAACCATTTGGAATTGACCCACCATGGCATATACTTTTACAATCAAAATGTTTTTTCACAAGCAATCCATATCCATATTTTACATATTTGCCGTCATAGTGAGGCTTTTGCATTTCTTTTACTATTTGGTTTTTCAATAGTTTACCATCCTGAATTGCTTTATCAAGTAAATAAAAATCACCAACAGTTGATACAATATCACCACAAGCAAACCATATTGATGGGTTTATATAGAACCCTTTTTCACCCATAATATAATTGTTGGCTACATTTATTTGTTCTTCATCAATAAAACCTGAATTATTCATTTTAGCAGGAATAAATATATTATTTTTAACATATTGGTGATAATTCATTCCAGAAACCATTTCAATTATCAAGCCAAGAATAAGATAATTAGTATTACTGTACGACCATTTTTCACCAACTGGGAATTTCAATTTATAACCTTTTACAATTTGTAGTATTTCTTGGGGTGTATGACGTTCTCCCCATTTTATTTGGTTTTTTAGCATTATGTAGTTAGGTATCCCGGAAGTATGAGTTAGAAGATGATGAATTGTAATTCCATGACCCTTGTAGAAGTCTGGAATATAATCTTCAATTATCTGTTGTGTTGAAAGCATACCTTTTTCTGATAACTGCATAATACATAATGCAGTTATTGCCTTTGTCATAGATCCAATCATGAACTTTGTTTGAGGTGTATTTTTAATTCCTTTTTCCTTATTCGAATATCCATATGATTCATTAAATATAATTTCACTATTTTTTGATACCAATACATTCCCACTAAATTTATTTTGTTTCTTAAAGTATTCATTTAAATTAATATTCATTATTGACATCCTCCGGTAACTTGCCCATATTTCATATAAATACTATTAACCAGTTCACTTTATAAAACAAATACGATGTAATAGTAAGTATATTCTATCAATAATTACCATCCTATACAATGAGCCTTGTTCTCCACGTCTTAGATCATCAAAAACATGCTCTGTATATCCGTACCTGCTCACCATATCCATAAACAAACATTTTTATATCATAATGTTTATCTCTCTCAATAGAGTTAAAAGGAGAGTTTTTACCTTACTATGGTACATAAATTGTAGTAGTAGTGCATATTCCGGCACATCCGGACGGCGATTCCGGTTTTATCCGGGCTCTTCCGCATATTTTAGTATAAGTGATTTATAAATATCCTTTTATGTTATATAATATATGTATAACTTTAGGAGATTTATGGCGATGGCTACGCATGATACCTTTAATTTGCAATGTTTTTATCCTGATACTATGAATATTATCAGCAGTTCAATAAATGATGGATTAATTCAACTAAGCATGAAATCAAATACTCATGAAGCGATTTGTCCAGCTTGTAAAAAGAAGTCATCAATTTATCACAGTACTTACCGCAGAAAAATACAAGACCTCCCCATACTTGGGAAAAAGGTTATACTTGATATAACTGCTTATAGGTATTATTGTGACAATACTGAATGTAAGCAAAAGGTTTTTGCTGAGGAATTGGGAGGGTTTGCCGGATGGTATAGACGGAAAACAGAACGACTGGAAGATATGATTATTACCATCGCTGTTAACACCAGTTGTGAGGGCTGCTCCCGAATATGTAACCATATGGGAATTGATGTTAGCGGAGATGCAATAATCCGTTTAATAAAGAGATATTCTAAGAAACAAGAATCATTTCCAAGTGAAATTATTGGCATTGATGATTGGGCATATAAAAAGGGACATACTTATGGCACCATAATTTGTGATGGAAAGACTCATAAACCTATAGATTTGCTTGATGGTCGTGACGGTAAAGAACTGAAAAAATGGCTTCTAAACAACAAACATGTGAAAATAATTACAAGAGATCGTGCTAGTGCCTATGCAAAAGTAATATCCGAAGTATTGCCTGATGCAATGCAAATTGCAGATCGGTTTCATCTCCATCAGAATCTATTAAATGCGATAAAGGATTCTTTTTCGAGAGAACTGCCAAATAAAATTGAAATTTCTGAAGCTGCTACTGATTCTCAGGCAGAGAAAGTTAAGCCTAGCGA
>JAEWOH010000060.1 GCA_023460955.1 Bacillota bacterium
TATGTCCGGCTGCAACCAGCTTTTTAAGGGTATTGTAGCCTCTGTTGAACCCGTCAGGTATTCCTCTTATGGTATCGTTAGCTTCCTGCAGCCCTTCGATGCTTATTCTTATTCCCACCTCAGGAAACTCCTTGCACAGTTCAAGGATTCTGTCTGTAAAATATCCGTTGGTTGAAATAACTATCCTGTTGGTTTTTTTATAAAGCTCCCGGACAATATCATGTATATCCTTACGAATAAATGGTTCTCCTCCGGTTATATTGGTAAAGGCCATTTCTGGCAGCTTTTTAATTATGTCCAGGGTTATTTCCTCATCCGGCTTGCTTGGGTCCTTGAAACAGTCACACATGTTGCATTTTGCATTGCAGCGGTATGTAATTATAATGGAACCGTATAGTGTTCTCTTTGACATGATGTCCTCCTCTTCTCTTTCAGTTTTTTACAAAATTAAAATTGCATGAGACCTTGAGTTGATCTCATGCAATAAATAACATTCTTAGTGTCAGCCGATAGTCGTTTTACCGTCACCTGAAATCTGATTTCCTTGAAGAAAGGTATTAGGATTCTTTGCAATGTAACCATATTGAGTTGCAGCTGTAGTTTGAATTTTATTCTTTGCAACAGTTACATAATCTGCAGAGAGTACCTCAACTCCGCAAACTCCTGTGGCTTTATCCAGTTCAATACTATTTGAGTATAGATAACTGTCATTCTGGTACACTCTGATCCCATATTTCGCCTGCGACACAACATTTTTAGAAGCAGATTCAGGATTTACTATTCCGTTAACAGCTCCAGTAATAACATTGTTGGTGACTGTCCCTCCCACAATTCCGCTTTCTATGTTACCGGTAATTATATTTTCATTTGCATAGGTAGCATTAGCTATTGCATAGAATGCTGTATTTGGCTTTGACGATATTTTATTCCCGGTTACTATAATATTACTTCCCCTGTTGTTTGAAGGGTTGTATATGATTATTCTTCTCCGTGTACTTTGTGAATCCGAAATAATCTCATTATTTGATATTACAATATTTCTGGTTGGTTTCTTTCTGTTTTCAAGTCCTGTTGATATCATGAATGCATTAAAGTTTGCAGAATAGATATAATTATTAGCAATTAGAACACTGTCAACAGTACCGTAATATTTATCTTCACTTGAAATTGCACTGAGCACTGTATCCTGGCCTGTAAAGTAATCTCTTATTTTGCAGTCGGTTATTACTACATCTCTTACATTTCCAATGGTTGAATATACCGATATAACTTCATCCTTGGAGTCTTTATCAAACTCACAATTTCTAATATATACATTTTCAGTTGTATTACCCTCCACAGCCGTTGACTGGGAAGTCAGGTTCCGGACCCATATACATCCTCCATGGTTAGCCTTGGTTCTATTATTGAAATAACAATCGGTAACGGTAACTTTTTTACAGGCATTATACAAATCCAGATTGGTTACACCTATTTCATTTGAAAGATCAGATAAGAAAGAACAACCTGTTATATTCAAAGTTTTTACATTTTTAAAGAGCATCATTGTAACCGGTGATTTTTCCTGATATCGTTTATATTCAAAATCAATATTGCTTATGCTGATAACCTGGGCTGTAGCCTCTACATATTCATTTGCGTAGTTTCTATTTACAATCAAGCCTTCACTGAAAGGACCGGTAATAATATAAGAGAAATCCTTGCATTCAAAAATTATTTTAGTCTTGCCCTTAACTCCTGTAACTTTTAATTCTCGTCCGGTTAGCGGAATGTTTGCTTTGCACAGAAAATTTCCCTCAGGAAGATTTACATCCTTTCCTGAATTAAATAAGCTAAGCAGATATTCTGTATTATCATTTGCTCTTACCTTAAAATCCTTATCTGCATAGTATAGTCCATCCTTCAGGTTATAGTAATCAGCGTTTCCGTTTTTGTTAATCGTTCTTTTTGAAGATTTAGTAGTATTGTCATCCATAACTTTACCTCCGGGTTTAATAGACTTAGCACTTACGGTTATCGAATCGGGATGATGGCTATAGGTCTTAATGATATATATTCCGACTGTAAATATTAACGCAATAATAATACAGGTTAAATAGATACCTAATCTTTTTGCATTTGTTTTCATTAATGCTTCTCCCGTTCAAATATATATTTGTGTATATTTCTATATGTGCAAAAGTATGTTATGGCGCAAATTTGGTTAATCAGCACTACCCAAGGGGCGTAATTATTAACTTGACATCACCTTTTGACCTTTGTGTTTCTCAATTGCTATATCGTAGTATGTCATTAAATCTTTGTAATACTTTGAAATTGAAAAATCCTTTGCTTTATTAAAACAGTTTTCCGAATATTGACTAAGTACTTTTTCGTTTTCATATAAGTACCTGATTTTTTTAGAAAGCTCGTCTTCATTCCCTGGATCGAACAGCAATCCATCAACATTATTTCTTATCAGTTCGGGTATACCCCCAATATCTGCTCCTATTACCGGAGTCCCGTACATTTGTGATTCCAATACAGACATGGGACAGTTTTCATACCATTCTGACGGGTAGACTGAAAATAACGCTTCACTTATTAACTTACTTAATTCAGTTCCGGATTTAAAGCCTAGAAACTCAATGTTATCTACTCCCTTCAATTCATTTTCCAGTTCACCTGAACCTACAAATTTAAAATGAATCTGAGGTAGTTTTTTACAAGACTTTACAAGAGTGTCTATTCCTTTTTCCGAAGATAACCTCCCAAAGTAAAGTACATACTTTTGCTTATTAGCAGTATATTCTTTTGGACTTTCTTTTGTGAAATTATGTAAAACCTTTATTTTACTTTCCTTTTCACCAAACTCTACAAGTTTATTCTTCAGAAAGTGACTGGGTGCGATAAATAAGTCGATATATTTCTCATATGTTCCGAGTTTGTAATATAATGCTCCCTCAAAGGCAGCAAGCAAACTCTTGATCCGGCTATTGTGTATGCATTTGTTTCTGGCACAGTTTAAATACTTACGCCCTTTACACTCCTCACATACTTGTTGCCGGCTAGCCAGATACATCATATGATTTGGGCAGACTACCTGAAAATCATGTAAAGTCATCACAACAGGTATGTTGTAGTTTTTTATCTCATAAAGTATAGATGGAGTAATCTGAAAATTGTAATTATTTAAATGTACTATATCAGGCTTTGTCGCTTCAATTATAGTTCTTATTTTCTGTCTTGCTTCGTGAGAATATATAATTTTGAAAGGATATAATACCTTTCCGATAGTGACCCCTTTAAATTCCATATTGGATACACTGAGTTGCATACTGTTTCCAGCAATGTTTTTTTCATCCTGCATACCGAAATAATCAATACTGTGCCCCTGATTTTTCATGTAACTTGCAAGATTAAACAAGTAGGTCTCACTTCCACCCTTTTGATAGAGAAACTTGTTTATAAATAGTATTTTCATTTTGTCCTCCATTCACTGCATTGCAGAACACATGATTTTTGTAGAAACCAATTGTATTTTGCTGCATGAAAAAATATATATCAGCTTAAGTTACGACTGCTAGCTTCCGGGAGCCGGACGCGCTGACCCGAGTAATTTGTTTCTGGCATAGCCCAATATATCCCTTATTTCTTCCACCCTGAGAATATATAACATTAAAGCATAAACAGACAACCCGGCACTACCGCATATTACAACATTCATCAGCCTCATAAGTGTACTTCCGAAGAACAAATTTTCTACAATACTTTCCAATATATATACGACAATACCCATAACGACAGAAGCAAGGAGGGCTTTTATAAATCCATCCAAAATCAAATGACCCCGGATATCCTTTAATCTGTGTTTAATTCTCACCATTAGCATTGCCGAGCTTATAATGCTTGACAGCGCAGTTCCGAAGGCCAGCCCGTAAATACCCATAAACCTTACAAAGGTAATGTTGAATAAAATGTTAAGGCTAATAGCAATCAACCCGTTAATCATGGGAGTTTTTGTATCCTTTAAGCAAAAAAAAGCACGATTCAGGAATTCTCTGAAACCGACACCTATAATTCCAATTGCAATTATAGCCAGGGTGTCTGCAGTAATCCTTGTATTTTTAGAGGTGAACGCCCCGCGTTCGAAGAGTACCTGAATGACCGGGGTTCTTAATATAATAAGAACTGATACAAGAGGGATTGTTATTAGAGAAACAATACGCATTGATTTTGCAAAAATCATAGTGAAGCTGCCCATATTGTCACTGGCTTTAGCAAAGGATGGGTATAATACAGTTGCCAGTGAAGATATAAATACACTGTTTATAATTACAGATACTTTTCCTGCATAATCCAGAGAACTGATATTCCCGCTTCCTAGTCCCGAGGCAAGTATCCTGTTTATAATCAGATATATTTGATTGAAGGACGAGCTGATAAATACCGGTATGACAAGGCTTCCTATAAGCCTGATATTTTTATCTTTTAGATCTATAACCGGTGAAAACCTGTATCCAAGCTTAATCAGGCCGGGCAATTGTATCAGCAGCATTCCTGTCAAACCAAAAAGCGTTCCCCAAGCCGCGGCCGCTATACCCAATCTGGAAAAGAAGGCTATTCCTGTAATAATACATAAGTTATAAATATAATAGAGCAATGAAGAGGATAAAAATTTGCCATGAGTCTGCAAGTAACTGGAAGCAAGATTCGCAAGAATCATAAAGCTTGCACCGGGGAGCATAACTATAGTCATGTTTATGGCGTGGACTTTTGTAACACTATCAAATCCAGGCGCCATCAAGCCAATCAGCAGCTTGCTGGAAAGTACTCCTATGATTGTTAACAGAACAGATATAATGATAACTATACTAACAATATTATTCAAAAACCTTCTTGTCTTTTTCTCATCTTTCTCCTTTAATACATCACTGTATACGGGGATAAAGGTTTGGGCTATAGCCGCACCTAATATAGCTGTAAATATATCCGGTACAGAAAAAGCAACTTTAAAGGCATCCGTGCTATTGCTTGCTCCAAAGGCCGATGCAATACTGCTTTCACGCAACAAGGACAAAAACTTTCCGATTGACGATAAAACTGTAACCAAAAATGCTGAATATACAAGCTTTTTACTGTTCACAATAACCTCTTATCTGCTGCTTAATTAACCGACTAAATTCTCTTGACTTAATAGATAATATATTAACTTTTTGGGATTCTCTGCTACAAAAACATTTTTGAAACGGCTTGCTTCTTCCTTGTTAATAAATCCAAAGCCATAAGTAACCGGGATAAAGTCAATTCCGGCCTCCTGTGCTCCCATGGCATCATACTCACTGTCTCCAATGAATACTGCCTTGCTGAAATCAACCTGTTTCAGATCATTAAGGCATTGAAGTATAATATCCTTCTTAGTTAATGAATCGTTCTGATCAATGCCCCTAATTGAATCAAAATAGTTATAAAGCCCGAAATGCTTCATTAGCTTTTTTGCAAAATCCTCTCTTTTAAGTGTTGCTATTGATACTGAGCAATAATTACTTTTAAGGCTTAAAAGCAGCTGTTTAATATATTTATATTTCTTTGATTCATAAAGTCCGACTTCCTTATACCTATGGCGATAAATCTCGACAGCTCTTCTTGCATCGGTTTCACTCAGCGAGCATTCACGGATGAAAGAACTCAGGATCGGAGGCCCTATGAAACTTCTGCACCTCTCAAGTGGTAGCTGCGGAAGTCCCATTTCTGAAAGGGTATGCTCTACTCCTTTTATAATCCCTTCGGAGGTATCCAGTAAGGTACCATCCAAATCGAATAATACAGTTTCATATCTCATAGGCCCTCTACCAATTCTCCAAATATAAGCTTGTTTTCATTGTAAATGGAGGAAGTAACAAACTTAATTTCTATGGAATTTCTTATGTTGTTAAGGAATCTCTTAATTGCATAATTCTTATTAAGCAGTTCTTCCACATCAGAGTTATTTACCATTTCCTGAGTATAGTAATTATTTCTCACATCTGTTTTGTAGCCGTCCAGACCGGCTATACTTACATGCTTTATATCCAGGCGCCTGAGCAGGTTGAGCAGCATTAGCCCTGAGTTATCTGAAATCTCACTGTCGTCAATAAGTAAATCCGAATAATTAATTATTACGAAGGAATCATTATTTTGTACCTGTACATTTGAGGTCAATATAACAGTTCCTCCTTCAAGACTGTACACTTCGGCCTCATTCCAAGAGTCAAATCTTTTAGAATTACTGAAAAATACAGCATCACACCTATAATTTTCAGGTAAAAAGTTAACACAAATAATGTAGGGGTTATTCTTTAGAATGTACTTTTCAATTTTAGCTGTTTCTATGCTGAGAGATTTTCCCGGGCACATGATGAGAAGAGGTCTTTTTCCAATAACAGTCTTCACTTTATCCAGTGCTGCTGAATCGTCAATCAGATGCTTCTGATACTCAATATATAGCTTTTCTATATAATCCTTATCAAAAAGAGCCTTTTTATCATCACTTAACTGTCTTATTATTGTGTTTATGGCTTTAACCGAAATAGTCTGCTTGTTTATAAGGTAAGAGGCATAGTTAGGGTGGCAGTTATTAATAGCCGCTATGTAGTAAGGCACCGAATAACCCCACTGGTATTTAAGGAATATTTGTCCGATATGCTCATCAACAATTTCGAGCAGAGGCTCAATATTGTATCTTTTATTAACATTGACATTAATATATTGTGTAATGAGCTCGGTGGACAAGTTTCCCGCTCCTCTGCCCATGCCGAAAACGGAAGAATCGATAATAATTTCTCTTCTGGTATGTAGTTGTATTAATTCCTGAGCATTTGAAAAGGACAACTGTAAATTGTTATGGGAATGAAAGCCGATAGCAATGGATTTGTCCAGATTGTTATCAACCAGGTAGTAGAGCCTCATGAGATCATTCTTAAACATAACACCCAAAGTATCAACCATATAAAATGCATAAGGCTTTAATTCATTTACCTTTTTTATTAGTGAAATAAGACCTGAATCTGTATAGCTGGTCGTTCCAACAGGCTGGATAAAAACCTTATAGCCCTTTTCCATCAACTGTCTACATAAAAAAAGTGCCTCTTCTATTTCATGCTCGTGAAAGGTAACACGTATACCATCTATGGATTTCCCGTCATAACTGGCAATTTTGTCAATTGTTATGTCAGGATATGCAATCATACCAACGTATAAAGTATTTGGATTTTTGGGTTTAATGTAATCTTTAATTTTATTAACATCATTATACAGAGATTTATTTTTATCAAAATATTCGTCAGTAAGAAAACCGCATTCGATTATATCAACATTCGACTGGGAGAGCTTTTTTATCACACTTTTTATTGTTTTTTCTCCAAAACTCCAGTCGTTTATATATCCACCGTCTCTTAAGGTACAGTCAAGTATCTTTATGTTACTCATACAGCGCTTTTCCTTTCCTCCATAGTATTGAAGATTGCTCTGACCTTTTCCAGATCTTTTGGTGTATCCACCGAAAGAGAATGTGACTCAACCTTTTTAAACCGAATCCTAATTCCATTATCCAGAAACCTTAAATGATCAATGTCTTCTATTTTTTCCAATTCGCTCTGGGGTGCCTCTACAAAGAAATCCAGCGCCTCCTTGGTAAAGCCTTCTACTCCCACATACTTCTTATACTTGAAAAACAAAGAGCCTTTTGGATATGGAATAGGATTTCTTGACATATAAAGTGCTTCACCCAGTTGGTTTGTAACTATCTTAATATTGGCAAAGTCAATTGTTTCTGCCGGATCGGTCAGATCCCTCATAAGCCCGAATACCTGCCTCTTGTCAATTGCTTCGCTTTCATCCGGCAAGATAGAATTTATTACTTCAGACTCAATAAGCGGCTCGTCACCATTAACGCAGATATAAAGGTCTGCAGGTATATTTTCTGAAACCTCATGAACCCTGCTTATATGATTGGGATGTCTATCCGAAGTCATGATATAATTCATACCGTATTGCTCACAGACCTTTGAAATCCTACAGTCATCTGTAGCAACATATACTTCTGATATAGCTGTAACCTTTTTAACCTGATGATATACCCACCAAAGCATTGGCCTTCCGCATATATCAGCAAGAGGCTTACCCTCAAATCTTGTAGAACCGTATCGGGCAGGTATAATTGCAATAAATTTCATAAAAAATTCTCCCTTCGCTAAAGTAACTCCATCACTTCTTTTTTAAACATATTCCTTGAGAACGGAGGCCCTATATAGAAAGCTTGACTGGTATCCTTTGGTGTTCTGCTTTGAGCTTTCAGGCTGTCAATCAGTTCTTTTAGTTCCATAAGGCTTTTAAGTTCCTCTGACATTCTTAGTTTTGAATAATCTATTGGAAATTCCTGATTTGTGAGCCACTTTATAATGTAAACCGGCCTGTTCAATATCATTGCATTCATAAGCGCTGCCGAGAAGAAGCCTAAAATTATATCACTTACTCTCATTAAGGCATTCATATCTCCTGATTTCACAAAACGTATTTGTTTAGATATTTCATAGTCTGAAATTATCCTGTTATATTTATTAAGATTTTCTCTGGGATGCAGTTTTACAACAAGATACCTATTCTCATTCTTAAGGATGGCATAGTAAATATCTTCAAGAAACTTACATATCTTTTCATCTTTAAAGTCCTCCCAGTTATCTTCTCCTAGCGCCTGACTAACGAGAGTTATAATTTCGCAATTTTCCGAAAAATCATTCTCTCTGCAGAACTCCATTTTTAAGTCTCCCAGCGGCTTATCCAGATAGGTCAGGACATCCTCCATAAAATAATTGCCCACAACTTTTACAGCTTCCGGAGAATAAGCATCACAATTTACCAGAGTGTTTTTGTCTTTTTCAGAAAAACAAAATACTTTATCGCATTGAATATCATTCCGTTTATCATGAAAAAACCTCTTATAATTTGTAAAAAACGTAAATAGATAATTTGCGCCATTTCGTTTCAAGAAAAACAGAGGGTCTTCCTTCAAGCATGTGCTGATGTATATAAATACAGAAATTGCGACCTTGCTGATACTATGAACATAAAAATTCAGGCCTCTCTTTTTATCTGATTTAGTCAGATTGCTATTATCTTCGGAGGTTATCAGAAGCCCATGCTGCAATTGTATGCTTTTAATATGAAGTTTTTTGCAAGCGTGTACAAAAGCGCGTTGTGTAAGAGAACCTTTATCAAAGACAATTACAAGATCGGGCTTTTCAAGCATAAGAACCTTAATGATGTTATACATTTTAGAATAGGTTTTTACATCTCTGACTTCGATTCCGTCAATATTCTTATAGATTATTGCCTTTCCCCTGTTATTGATGGAATCCATGTGGATAAACTTATATGTAATATTCTCCGTCCCCAGGATGTCTACCATTTTCCTTACGATATGGTTAAAGCTCTGAGA
The DNA here is from genome assembly GCA_023460955.1 of Bacillota bacterium. Lineage (GTDB taxonomy): Bacteria > Bacillota > Clostridia > Acetivibrionales > DSM-1351 > Ruminiclostridium. The sequence goes on from JAEWOH010000060.1 coordinate 9,455, forward strand.
CCAGTCATCCAAGAATATGATCTTCTTTTTTCCTTCCATAGCAGCCTCCATAAAGCGGATTACTAATATACAGCTTTCGATTCCTGATAAGCTGATACTTCATTGCGTACATCAAACCTATATATTCCCATAAGCCCTCAATATAGAAACTATTGTTGGTAAGGTTGTATATCATGACACCTATATAACCTAAAACCATAAAATAAAATTTTGACTTTGGTGGGAGAGTTTTTCTTATATACCTGGCATTAATGTAATAAACAACCGGTACTACAAGTATCAACAGATTTAATAAAAGACCTATTATTCCCTGTTCAGACCATATCTGAAGAATAAAATTATGGGTAGGCACATAGGAAGTTCTATATAAGTTAAACTTATCAAAAAGGTATGCAAAATTGTCTGCCGGCACAAAAACCATATTCCCCAGACCTATTCCGGTCAGAATATTGTCATAGCCTGTCTTTAAGGCAATAAGCCAGAATACAAAATGATATCTGGAGGACTGTTCCTGAGTATTAAAGGTCTCCATTATTCTTAAAAACAGCTCCGGAGTATTGCTAAGGAAGATATATGCCACGAAACCCGTTATAAGGACAATTCCGATATTTTTTAAAATATCCTTGCCAAATAGAGTTAATACGTTAAGTCCGAAAAATAACATAATACCCAATCTTGAATATCCCATAATAATTACAGCTGCATTGGTACACATTAATAGAATATAAAGAATACGAATTTTACCTTTGCTCACGCGTATTTTGTAATTAATCAGAAGAGATTGCAGAATGATATAAAATGATATTCCTATTGGTCCCATGCCTAAAATATCTAATCTATTTATAGAGCTTCCCGTCTCAACCAGGCTTTGGCTCCAAAATAGCTCATTGTTAATGTACACATATCCATTGGAAAATATCGTTACGGTAGGGATTATTGATCTCTGCAATATCACACTTACAAGCGCAATTGATACCATAATTACATTTGACAGTATGATTGCCTTTATTACCAAATCCATAAATACTTCTTCTTTTGCTTTAATATAAATTAAGTACATTGCAGCAAACATATATACGTATTGAATTAGTTCTTTAGCAGATTGGCTTATATCGACTGAAAAGATACATGATATCAGCAGCATACAGATATATAATGAAAATATAAGGCTGTTATTTATTTCTTTATGATTGACCAACGAAGCAACCTTATGTCTTTTACCCAGTTTCTCCAGCAGGGATACTCCAAAAATTAAAAACCACAAAAGCTGAGGCAGCTTGAAATCAATTATCCCAATACTTAAAACAAACAGTTCTTTAAACGGAGAAATTAAAACAGCGCACAAAATCAGGTAATCAACCAAGTCTGAGCTTTTTTTCATCATTTTGTTCTCCATGATAACTTATTTTACTGCGTATTTCGGAATTTTTGCCAGCACCCTGAGATTAGTGTTATACTCTATATCCCCAATTGATCTTATTCGTGTATCAAATAATTCTGTGATATATATAATCACTAAAGCCAATACTATACCTGTCAGAAGACCCATTATAGTTCTCTTTACCAAATCTGTAGGCATGGGAATATTGGGCTTTTTCGCTTCGGTCAGTATTCCGAATATGTTAGTTTTAGTTATGTCATTTATCCTGTTTACAAAAGCCTTTGAAACGGCATTTGCAATTAATGCAGCTCTTTCGGCATCCTCGGAGGTTGCAGTTATTTTGATGATATTAGATTCCTTCTGTGAACTAAGGGAAACTGCCCCCAACACTTCTTCCGCACTGACATCGTTGTCTTTGAGACTGTTTGCAGCATCATTAATAACTTTTTCGCTCTGCATAATATCAAATAAATCAGGTTCAAACTCACGTCCTATTATTATGTCATCATAGCTTATTCTCTTCCCTGGGTTTAGAGTATTTGCAGAAGCATCTCCGGTTGTTACTGTAAATACTGTTGTAGTTGCCTCATACCGATCATAACTATTGCTATATTCAAAATAAAACATTCCACCTCCGCATAATGAAAGAAGAAGTATAACTATCCAAATTTTTCTAACAACAGCACTTAAAAAACGTCTAATTTCCATATGTAACCTCCGTGTTTGCTGCAATCAGTGCAGCCATCAAAATATATATGAATTTCTCTTTATGTTTTTATCAAAAAATATTTTTTCATATACTGCCAACAGATATATTTTTAACAGTTTGTACCTTGTGATAATACTCAATTGCGGCAGTATCCCTTCTTCTTATTTTTCCATCCCTGTTAAGAACAGTACCGATAACATTTGCTCCTGCCTCTGATAACCGTTCCTGGGCTTTGACAAGATCAGTAAGTTTGGTAAAGTCTTTCCTGGCTACCAATACTGCGGCATCAGCTATAACTGATACTATTACTGAATCAGGAGTATCACACAATGGGGAGGAGTCGATTATTATGTAGTCAAAATTCTCCTCTTCCTGTTTTATAAAATCGCTCAATTTATCCGAGCATATGATTGACATTGGATTACCATTTGGTCTTCCGGAATTTATATAGTACAGATTATCAAAATTTGTTTTATATAATATCTCATCAATTTTAATATCGCTGGTTAAATACTGGTATATTCCGAAAGTACTTACAACTCGGGTCTTGTCATTTTTTTTTGAATAAGTCTTTCTAAAATCCATATCTATAAGCAGAACTTTTTTACCCATAATAGCCAGACTAATTGACAGATCAGTTGCCAGAAGCGTTTTTCCTTCTTGTGAATTACAACTGGTAATAACTATCGATTTAATTTGAGTTTCCATGCACTTAATATGTATGTTTCCTATAAGTGTAGAATAAGCATTCTGTACCTTACGATTTCTTAAATTGATCTCTGAAAAAGCCTTTGTCTGCATTTATTTATCCTCCTGAAATACAACTTGGTTAACTTTTCTAAAATGGCAGTGCTTCGCCATCCGGAACAAGTAAGTTATGTTCCGTTACAATTCAATCCATATATCACCCATATTCCCCTTCCGCGCCGAAACAGCGGAAAGTGCCATCAGGGATCCTATGCCGGCTGAACCAATGCCACACTGAGTTCAACTATTCTTTGTTCATTCATCAGGTTAAGTGTTACTTTAACTCTGCCTTTTCTCTTATCAAAAGACTGAATAGATCCTTCCAGTCCATAAAGCGGGCCATCGATTACAATTATTCTTCCGCCCGACTCATAAATGGTAGAGCTACCGATTATTTCACTGTCTGTTGTTAGTCTGCTGATGATTTCAATTTCTTTCTCATTAATCTGTTGTAGGCCGTCATTATCTCTGAGGAGCCTTATAACTCCCGGAATATCTCTTAGAGTTTCATAGGTTTCACTCGTAATGACCCCGTTCAGAAGAACGTAGCCCGGAAACAGGATTCTTATCTTATACTCCCACTTTCCGTCTTTTCTTTCCTTCATTCCTCGTTTGGGAACAATAGCTCTTACCTGATACTGCATCCTGAAGTTGATTCGTTCCTTAACCTTGTCCTCATCCCCGGTTGCTACAAACAATGCGTACCATTTCTCTTCTGTTTTGTACTTCATATTCCTATTCCGTCCCATACTTCATGTAATTATTAGAATAAATGTTAAATTATTCCGTACAATTTGAAATTATACTCCTCTCAGAGTTTTTGTAAAATGAATACCTTCGTCATTTCCCATTGAATAAAACATTAATTCTACATAAAGTATTAAATATATGTAAGAATCTATGTTGTATTTCGTATGCCGCTGTAACATATTGATATAAATTTATCAATATTAGCTTTACATATTTTATACATTTCCAAATTATATTTTTCAGAATTTACATAAAATTTGCCGAAAAAAACATTATTTATTTGCACATAAAAAGACCTTGAAGACTATATAAATCTACTCTTCAAGGTCTTAAAAATCATATTGAAATATTTTAAAAGCTTATTTTAATAGTTTGGCTGCCATTGAATAGACCGGGTCCTTGGTTTGCTTGATAGCAGCAAGCTTGCTGTTGAGCAGGTTCTGCGTACAGAAATCCAACACTCCGTAGCTGTAAACCTTATTATCCTTCTGGAATTTAGCTATAGCCGCAACTGTTTTCTTGTCAAGTGTCATATCCGGTTTATCCACATTATAGTTTAGCAGCTTTAAAATATGCTCAGCATAGAATACATCAGAATATTTAGTACCGAGCTTTGGCTTTACTGTAACAGTCAACGGTTCAAGCAGATTGACAGGTACATCGTCAGCACTGTAATCTTCCGTCACCTTAACATTTGGCTCTATTCCCTTAAGATCGATACATTCTCCATTCGGGGTATAGTATAGCCCTATCGTCATCTTAGCCCAACCTGCAAGCTGGCTGTCCTCCGGATAGTAATTAAAATCAAAAGCATTTACCTTCTTGGTTTGATTAGCTTTATTCAAACTTACAAATGTCTCATTATTTAAAATCGGGAAAAAGGATTGAACCTTTGCCTTACCGAAGGTTTTTGTTCCTATAACAACTCCAGCCTTAGTATCCTTAATGGCACCTGTAAGAATTTCAGAAGCACTGGCTGAATTCTCATTGACCAGTACAGCCAGCTTATACTTAAGGCTGGTTCTGCTTGAATAATACGACTGATCCGATACAGCTTCATCCTTATAGTCAAGTTTTGTTATCAAGCCTTGCGGAACAAATTGCTGGGCCACATAAATTGCCTGATCAACATATCCACCCGGGTTATTTCTAAGGTCTAGAACAACCTTTGTAACTTTTTTACTGTCAAAATACTTAAGAGCTTCCTCAACTCCGCTGAAGGTATTGACTGAAAAGGTGTCAATCAGTATGTATCCGGTAGTCCCTCTGATTTCATAATGCACAGTTGGTATATCAATCTGTGCCCTTTGCATTTCAAGTGTTAATACCTTTTTTACACCCTGTCGGAGAAGCCCCAGCTTTACCGTCGTTCCTGCCGGACCCTTAACTTTGCCGGTTACATCATTTAGGGACATGCCTGCAACAGATACTCCATCAACTTCTGCTATCTGGTCTCCGGTCAGAACTCCAGCCTTCCAGGCCGGGGAATTCTTGTAAACCTTCTCAACAGTTATATACTTAGCTTTATCTTCAAGATAAACCGAGATACCCACTCCCTCTACAGAACCGGATAAAGAATTTACCATTGTATTAAACTCATCAATATTGAGAAATACTGAATAGTCATCCAGAGTTTCAAACATATCCTTGAGATTAGTTGCCTTGTCTAAAGCCTCTTCGGGTATCTGTCCGCTGTACTTCTGTCTGATGAATTCTCGGACACTGTCAAGATATTCTTTCTGTTCTGTCAGCTGTGCTTGTTCAGTTGTCTGAGCCTGACCGTTATCCGGTATTTCAGCTGCAAACGTACTGGTGCTTAAGACTGTTAACACTATAATTAATGTCAATACGATAGCTGTGATTTTATTAAATTTATTCATTAATTTCTGTCCTTTCCCTCGGTAGTTTATATTACATTAATAGCTGATGAGCTTATCCATGTACTCTTTTCTGATATCTTTGCCCATATAGTCTATATATGTCTTCATCATATCTGCAAATCTGGCTTTTGTTATTTTGTTATTGGGATATATATAACCTTTGGAATCCTCGGATATCAATCCGATCTTTTCTGCCACATACATAGGTGCTCTGGCATAGGCAGGTATTTTGTCGTTGTCCTTAAAATTTGTTACAGGTACAGGATTAGGGGCAAGTCCGTTTAAGCCCAGTGTATTAACCATCATTGCCACCGCTTCTGCCATGGTTATTAACTCATCCGGTCTGAATTTGCTCTTACCGTTTCCTGAAATAATACCTCGCTTCGCAGCGTCATTAATACTTGTCAGATAAGAATGGCTTACAGGCACATCTGAAAAGGCTGCGGTTACTGTTGTATTTTTTGTTGTCCTTGAGGTGGTCTTCTTTGCTTTAAATGCCGGATCAAGAGGTACCTCAGGTGCTATTTTCAGGAATGCATCTACAAATTCTGCTCTGCTGATATATTCCTGAGGATCAAAGCTTGCGGCTTCCGTTGCTTTAAAAGCTTCCAATCCAAATAAAAGTGTTATGTTTTCCTCCGACGCATGACCTCTAAGCTGGTTCAGATTTGGAGAGACCAGCCTGGTGGAGGTAGGAAAGCTTTCAAGTTTTAAGTCCTTAGTATAGGTAACACTCTTTGTCGTAGGCATTTTCTTTTTATCCAATTCATTTAATTTTGCCGTGTACTTCAAGACGTTCTCATTTGACTGAGTTTGGACATAGCCTCCCGCTATACTGGACTGCTCCGGTAAGTTTTCAAAATATTTTACATCTTTTTTAGTAGTAGTAGAAACCTCCATTGTGACAGCTCCCACAGTGACTGGTTCTTTCCCAACCCTTTGCTGTTCAATGGTCTGGTTGATAAGCTGAGTTTCCGCCGAGCTCCAGTACTGGTCATAACCAGTGTAGCTACCTGTAGAGTTAACCACAACGTAGTCAGAACCGGAGGTTCCCATCTTGTATCTTTTTCTGCTGACTATCTCACCAGAATAATAATTTACTGCGGGCTTTGTATCATTGAGGATTGACTTTGTAAGGTCGTAGTCAGCCACGGAACCAATTGAATAAACAGTTCCTCCCACCTTTACTGCTTCAGTTGCCTTTGATAGTTGGGTAGATTCAATTTTTTGCCCATTATCCTTAGCTGTTATATTTGTGATAAAGGTAAGTGATCTTGCAAGTGTATTATCAGAACCGTTTTTCAGTGAGTAAGTATATGTAGTAGTCAAAACCTGCGTTTTGTTCTTTGTATCCTCCTTAAGCTTCTTGGTCAGCGTAAGCTTCCCGGTGAAAATAACAGGTACACCTGTAAGAAAGCAGGGTTCCTGATATTGATACTCATACTTGCTGGAGGCTGAAAGTGAAGTCATACTGGGAGTTTCCCCTGAAGAAATCCCCCCCTCGTAGCCGCTGTCTCCCTGCCTTGCATAAGTATTTCCAGGAATCAGTGATACAAGAATTGCCGCTGAAAGTATAATCCCAGCTACAGCTCTTCTGCCTCTTTCCCCATGTTTTTTCACTCTTCCATCCCTAAGTTTCAAAAGTAATTTATGCAAAATACCTGACCTCCACTATTTTAGTCTATTCCCCGCAATGTAGCCATACATCTGTCCAAAAAATCTTCCAGATGTAATCCGACACCCCGGCATCCAACCTTTTTCTACTCCTCAACAATAACAATGTACGCATCCCCTGTCGCTGCATTATCCTTCTTTAAAATTCTGAGCTTGTCGCCTTTTTTAAGTTCTGAAGGATTTATCCGCACATTGTTCTTAATAATCAATGAGTTTGTCAGCAGGCTGAACTTGCTGTCTGCAATGTTTACATACAGGTTTGTTGATGGATTGTAATATCTGCAATTCCTAAGCTCCAGCGTAGTTGGCTGAGTAAGAAGGTTGCCCTCCGTATCATAAGTGCCTCCCGAAGCTGTAATTAATTCTCCTGTTACATTCACATTACCATAAGGAGCGGTACTAATTTCCACTGCATTTGTGCCATCACTGAGAATAAATATCGTTCTGCCCTTAAAGGTATCTATGCCGTTAAAGCTATGGAAATCAACCTGCCCGACTATTCCATCGGTATCAGTTATTCTGGTATTTGAGTTTAGCGTAAAAGTAATAGGTGTATTTGCATAAACCCAGTTAACCCCGCTGAGTTTCGAGTAGGATTCCAGGGTTACACTATTATACTGGTTTATACCTGAAATTCTTCCTCTGTATAACTGAACAGCCTCAGTTCCGGGGCGTTTCTCTATTGTTACTACCCCCGCTATAAGCTTACCGCTTTCTGCTTCCCTGTTAGCTACTACATAAGCATAGTCATCGGCGGCAACACTGCTTCCCTGCACCAGTCTGCCATCCTTGACAACTATGGTTCCCTTGTCGAAAGCAATTGTAGCTTGCGCTTGCTGAAGTGTGAACTTGTTTGTGCCGGCAGTATAAATTTTGTCGTTGTACGGCACCTCAATATCATCAGTGAAGTTTGCCATAACTACATTTTCTCTGTTGCCGTAGTCCCTTTCACTTACCACATAAACCATTTTACCTGGCAGGTATTTAAGATCTTTTAATGACTGGACATTTCCATCAAAATATGGCACAAAAGCGTCACCAAGCTTTAAGGTCTTCATGGTCTCTCCTTGCTCCTTGACCCAGCTGCCCTTACTCAACATCCAAGGATCGCTGAGAAGTATCTGGCCTGTCATTGAATCATATCTCTCAAAGATGCCCTTGTATACATTTGAAACAAGTTTGTCTCCGCTTTCAATAGTAATTTCCTTAAGTTTTGTAAGGTTAGGAGCTTCATTTATCAATAGCTTGACCCTGTCTCCATCCTTTAACTGGCTTAATTTAACCAGCTTACCGCTTTTTAGCACTGTGACTCCGTCGGTATTGTACTGTTTGACTGTGCCCTTTTCAGTTTCAACAGTAATTGAGCTCAGTTTTTTTGCAAGCATTTTGCCATATCGTATTTTGTAATTCTCAACGCTGCTGATGGAAGATATAGCCCCGGTATCATCTATTCTTACAAAAACCGTATCACCTGCCTCAATATCTTCCAGCTCAGCAGGCTCATGGTTTTTATACACTTCTATGCTGTTAGGATCGGCATAATTAAAGGATCTTAAAGAAGATAGCTCAAGCGGTGTTTTACCCGAGCCGTCTATATTATATAGAGTGATATACCCCAGTTGAGGGTTGTTTTCTTCAACAATACCTGAAGCAATACCTGCTTCACGTTCCTTTTTTACGGTAATAGGAACTATCTCGGCCACCACACCCTGCTTTATACCAACAATAACCACAGTATCAGGTTTTATACCGGTCATATCAACCGGAGCTTTTGATACTGCGTTTAAAATATTATTGGAGTAAGTACGATTTTCATATACTATGTTGCCGTTTACGGTTTTCTTTATGGGTTCTGAAATGTCTTCATTGGGATATTTGACAGTTTGCGTTAGAGGAGTGTAGTTTAATGTCCGGTTTACACTGTTAACGCTGTTTACAATTGCTGCTTCATATTTCATTTCTCCGCTGTTGGAAAGCACTCGTGCATACCTGACAACCTTATCCTCAATGCCCACTATATATTCAAATCTGTCACCTTTATTCAGACTCTGGGAGTTTGTGATTGTACCATTTTTAAACACAGGTATTTCAGTTTTATAAATGGCTTGTGTCTTTCCGGTCTGTTCATTTGAAGTGGACACAGGAGACTGGTATCTTGTCTCAGTTACAAGTTCATCCAGCAGACCGTCTGAGTTTCTGACAACAAGATTTGTATAATCAATTCTGTAACCCTTGGAGGAGTCCTTTGTTCTTTGAATATCCTCTACTGTTCCTGTTTTCATTTCCAGCTTTTTTAAAGGAAGAATAATACTTTCGGCATTTTTGAGAATGCGGGCCGCCTGCTCCCTGGTCAATGCTTTTGTGGGGTTGAATTTACCTTTTCCGTCCCCGCTCATTATATTATTTTGCAATGCTGCTTCTACATAGGGTACGTTTTCCGGAATAATGCTGTTCCAATCGGAAAAGCTGTTGTAGAGCTCCTGTCCCTCATATGCAGGCGGCAGCATAAGTGCCTTGGCCAGCCAGGTGGCAAACTCCTGCCTCTGTACGGCAGCTCCTCTTTTAAAATCTCCCGACTCCAGACTGCTTTGGTCTGAGTTCATGGCATTAGCCAGTTCCTGTTGTGTAATCAACCCCTCATTGGCTGCCAGTTGCAAGCTTCCATCAAAAAGGATTGCCTGAAGGCTGGTCTTCTTCTGATCTGCAGCTCTGACTGCATTAAGTGCCTGCCCCTGAGCTGTGATATCCTGAACTCTGCCGGCAGCCATATAGGCTAAGTACAAAGCCATTTCCTTGGACACTGTACCATTTGGATTGAACTTTGAGTTTCCAAAGCCCTTTAAAAGATCCAGTGCTCCATTCTGATAAACAGCATCTTTTAAGTCGTAAGCTCCATTTGCAATATCTGTATATGTAAGATTATTTATAACGGCCTGCCCGTTTTGTGAGGCAGTATATGAATTTATTATCGGCTCCTTGCTAACAGCACTATGCACGGTACCGGGCTGTACCAGCAGCGCCGCAACTGTAACTGCAGCAATTATTTTAGAAATGGGCCCTGAAACGGATCTGGAATTTCTTCGCACTTTAGCTGACTTAAATATATTCATTTATATGACCCCTGTTACAATCAAATTTATAGTATATGCTTATTATATCGGCTTTTTTTCCATATTTATTATTAAAGTTTCATTACATAACAAGTTTTTTCCCATATTGGTCTGATTATGACGTTTTCCTTGTTTTTAATAATACATTCGTGGTATTTTATATTTGTATACAGAAATTTAAACATATTTCTGATCAACCGGGAGGTGGCTCACATAATGAAGATAAAAACTATATTAGTTGCTGCATTTACCTCAGTACTTTTGCTTTTTTCAGCAATTATTTTTTTTCTTGTCAATTTCAGTGTGTCTTCAATAATAGTAGAGAATTACCAAACCAATATTGAAAAAAGTGCGAAATTATCTCTTGCTTTTTTCAATGAAAGCTTTAAAGGGGATTGGGCGCTTACTGATGGAGTATTATATAAGGGGAACGTAAAAATTGAGGACTCCACGGAATTTGTTGATACCATCCAGAAAGAAAGCGGTTATCTTGCAACAATTTTCAGGAATGATACCAGAGTCTCAACAAATGTTCTTTTGGACAACGGAGATAGAGCTATAGGTACAAAAGCTTCCACAGAAGTGATCAGTACTGTTCTTACCGAAGGAAAGGATTTCCACGGTGAAACCCTTGTTGCCGGTAAGAAAGTTTTTACTTACTATACACCTTTAAAGGATAATAACGGCCAGATCGTTGGAATGTGGTTTATTGGTGTCGAAAAAACAGTGGTAGATCAGCAGATATTCAATACCGTAAGAACCATCGGAATCATAATTGTGTGTTCTCTTATTTTAGGTGCGGCACTGGCATATTTTATTGGCAATTCCTTTAAAAAGATAATAGGAAAAATAAATGTCCAGCTAAACAAGTTTGCTGAAGGAGATTTCAGTCATAAGCTGGACCAAAGGGTTACACGCTCAAAGAGTGAACTCGGCGAGATATCCAGGTCGGCAAACTCTGTACAGCAGGCTGTTCAAGGCATAATTCAATCAGTAATAGAAAAATCCCAAAACATACATGCAGCAATGAATTCGGCAGTAGACAGGATATCTGATCTAAATGCCAATATTGAGGATGTCTCTGCTACCACAGAGCAGCTTTCTGCAGGAATGCAGCAAACAGCTGCTACAATGCAGGAAATGAGCGCAACCTCCAGTGAAATTGAGGCAGCTGTTGAAAATATAGCAAAAAAATCTCAGGAAACCTCGTTTGCCGCAAATGATATAAGCATCAGGGCTCTTTCACTAAGAAATGCAGCCAGAGATTCAAAGGATTATGCGTATAACATCTATAAAAAAGCCAACACTGAACTTACCCATGCTATAGAGCAAAGCAAATCTATTGAACAAATAAAAGTTCTATCAGATACTATTATGCAGATTACCAGTCAAACGAACCTGCTGGCACTCAATGCAGCAATTGAGGCTTCAAGAGCCGGGGAAGCCGGCTTAGGCTTTTCAGTTGTAGCTGATGAGATAAGAAAGTTGGCAGAGGACTCGAAAAAGGCAGTAGCACAAATACAGGGTGTTACCCGCGATGTATTCCTTGCAGTGGAAAACCTGGTATCAAGCTCTCAAAACATATTGTCCTTTATCGAGAACACAGTTATAAAAGATTACAGCAGTCAGGTTGAAGCCGGTGAGCAGTATAGTGCTGACGCTGCACACATAGATGAATTGGTATTGGATTTTAGTTCAACTGCTGAGGAGCTGCTGGTTTCAATAAGCAATATGAATAAAGCAATCAATGAAGTTACCATTTCTACAAATGAAGCGGCAGAAGGCGCCACTAATATAGCTATTAAGACCTCAGTGATAATGGAAAAAGGTAATGAAGTAGTCGATGTCTCTTTGAGTTCAAGAGAAGCTTCAGATTATTTAAAGGAATATGTAGCGAAATTCAAGGTATAAAAACTTTTTTACTTTTCAAGCTCTTTTCCTGTTAGCAAGTAAAACTGATGGATTCAACCTTTTTATTATTTTATTTATTATAACTCTTTTAGTAGAGGATCTGGTTGAATCAATGCCATAGCCCTTTAATATATTGCAGATATCTTCAGCCAGGTAATATAAGACACGCTTAGAATAATGATTTATATTATTGTCATGATAATCATTTTCCGACTTGATATATTTACTTGGCTCAACAAAATATAGGCGGTTATTGTTTTTTAAAGCTTCTTTAATAACTTCATTAGCCATCCTATGCAGCTTTGCTCTGTTCTGGTAGTTTCCCTCGTGCTTGAGCTTAGGTGACTCAAGCTCGCTACCAAGCATAATGATAAGTTTTGCATCTTTTGAAATATGATTTAATATGTAATTAATATTTTCAATTATATCTTTTGCTGAATAAGGCACTTTGTAAAAGTCCTTTGCGAAACGCTCTAATTGCGCCTTATTTAATTTGTAATTGGAATTGAATATTTCACCGCTTATATAACCGTCCCAATTCAAAGGGTCTGTTATATCTTTATAGTTCTGTCCCAAGGCAACCTTTATGTTCATTGACTTGTGCCTGTATACCCCGAAATTGAAGTCCGGAACGATTGAAATTATAACTATCTTGTATGACGAATCGTAAATCTTAGTCTTGAAAACGTCTTCTTCATAAAAAGGCATAATTTCAGAAAGATAGTTTTTATCCGTATCCGAAAGCAGGCTACAGTTTACTATGTTTTGAGTGGCACATTGAATTTCTACCTGGCGATTAAAATCATTCACATAATACAATTCAGTATCAATGGCATCAGAACGCAAATATTCCACTACACCCCCTAAGTCACAAGGGCCTTTAACGATAGCTTTTGAAGAAGATATATTACCAAATACTGCACTTTCTTTGTCCTCTGTTTCCATACAATTAATCCATCCTGGGCATAAATCGGATTGAAGGCTACCGGATACAGGGCCAAGAATCTCAATTTCCGGAAAGCCCAGCATGGCATATACATATTGTTCAATACCCATTCCCATAGTTCTACAGGAAAAAAGAAAATGAAGAATTTTATTTTCCTTTACAGCGTAAAAACCTACAATACCATAGTCGCCGAATTTATCTCGCGCACTGACATATCCTTTTTTTATTTCAAAATCTAATATCAATTCATGAAATTCTTCAGGTGTAGCTCGCTTTTTTGTAAAATTAAGCTGATTAGTTCTTAACATCAGCTCGTATAATCTGCTTTCTACACTTTCAACATCATTACATATATCTACTTTTATATTGCTGGCATACAAAAACTCTTCATTTGATGAATAATTGCTTTTTGCAGCATCCTTTTGTTCCAATTGTCTATATTGGGTTAAGCGGCTTAAATTACTGTCATTCTTACCTATGAAATCAGCTTTTATAATCAATTCATCTATGCATTCGGGTAAAGATGTCATGATACCGGCACAATAAAACTCAGCTTCTTTAAGATTGGAAATATTATCATCAATAAAAAGTACATTTTCTGATCTTAAATTCATGCAATCAATTATTTCCCGTATTCTCAAGCCTTTTGGACTCCAGTTCACAGAAGTAAAAACAAAGTAATCGCTCAACCCTAATTTTTTCAGTTCTGTTTTAACTATACCTTCGTCGTTTTTGGAACAAATAGAGTTGACAATTCCCCTTTTGGAAAGATGTATGATTAAGTCCTTATTTTTTGTTGGCAGTTCAATGGCTCCCTCACTAATGGTACCCTTCCAAAAACATTCATCCAAATCCCAAATAATGAGCTTAATCTTTTCATAATTAATATTCATGTATAAATGAATGTAACAATTGCTAAAAATTGCAGTTACATTTCTCCCCCATTAAATAATAAAAAGTATTAAATTATGTTAGAGATTATTATATATTAATTATTATTTGTTAACAATTTATTTCCTTAAATTGCTTTTTATCCCATTTGCTTCACAAGGTAGAATTGGACTGCCATAGAAGCATAGTTTTAACGAAATGAAGGCTGTACATCATTCTCACTGAAAGGTAATGATGTACAGCCCCATAATTTCATCATAATTTTAGCTTATATATTAATTAAGTAACAATTACTTTTACATTCTTTCCGGTGCACTTATGCTAAGCAGATCCAGCACATTTCTTATAACTATTCTTGTACAGTCCACAAGTACCAGTCTGGCCTTCATAAGCTCGGTTTCCTCACCCCTGACACGGCAGGCGTTGTAGAAGCTGTGGAACAGGGCTGCTATTTCCTGTACATATCTTGTGAGTCTGCTTGGTTCTAGAGTTTCAGCAGAAATTCTGACCTCATCCGGCAGCTCGGAAAGTCTTTTTATAAGGTCAATTTCCTCCTGCTTGTCAAGCAGTTCAAGTTTTGCGGTATTGATATCAGGAATAGTTATTCCTTCACTTTCAAGCAGCTTCAGCATGCTGCAGATTCTAGCATGAGCGTATTGAACGTAGAATACAGGATTTTCATTTGACTGCTTTACAGCGAGGTCAAGATCAAAATCCAGATGGCTTCCGGAGGCTTTGGTATTAAAGAAGAATCTTACTCCGTCTCTGCCTACTTCTTCAACCAGATCGGTCAAAGATATTGATTTCCCTGTTCTCTTTGACATTCTTGCGATTTCGCCGTTTCTATATAAACGGACTAATTGGAACAATACAACATCAAGGCGGTCAGGATTTATTCCCACTGCAGCCATGGCAGCCTTCATTCTTGCCACATGCCCGTGATGATCAGCTCCCCATAGATTTATAGCCCATTCAAAGCCTCTGGTTTCAAATTTGTTTCTATGATATGCGATATCTGCAGCAAAGTATGTGGGAATACCGTTGTTTCTTACAAGTACCTCATCCTTGTCACTGCCTATGACTGAACCCTTAAGCCAAAGTGCTCCGTCTTTTTCTACAGTGCAGTCATTCTTTCTGAGTAATTCGATTGTCTCAGTCACCTCTCCGCTCTGGTGAAGTGATTTCTCAGAAAACCATACATCAAAACTGATACCGTAGCTCTCAAGACCTTCTTTAATTCTTTTAATATTCCTTGGAAGAGCAAAGTCTACAAATATCTTTTTTCTTTCCTCAGAGGGAACATCAATATATTTGTCTCCATGCTCAGCAATAAAGTCTTTCATATGCTCGGTAATGTCTTCACCGTGGTAGCCGTCTTCAGGGAACTCGATGGCATCGGCGCCTTTTATAAGCTGTATATATCTCGCTTCGAGAGACACACCAAACTTTTCTATCTGGTTTCCGGCATCGTTTACATAGAATTCTCTTGTTACATCGTAGCCCGCGGCACTGAGTACACTTGCTATACAGTCTCCGAGAGCGCCGCCGCGGGCATTACCCATATGCAGCGGACCAGTTGGGTTTGCACTTACAAACTCAACCATTACTTTCTTACCGTTTCCTATGTTGATACGGCCAAACTGTTCTTTTTCTTCTTTAATAGTCCTTACAGCATCATACAGATACCTGGTATCCAGTGTAAAATTAATAAAGCCCGGCCCTGCGCAGGTTACTTCAACAATATAAGTATTTGTAAGGTCCATGTACTTTATAATTGTTTCAGCTATAAGACGAGGTGCTTTTTTTGCAGACTTGGTTATCTGCATTGCAATATTGGTTGAAAAATCACCATGTCCCTTTTCTCTGGGTATCTCAATATTAATATCGTTAATCTCTATCTCAGGCAACTCTCCTGCTTTGACGGCTTTGTCGACCGAACCCAGCACAGTAGACTTAATTTGCTGGCGTATTTCCTCTGTTATATTTTTCATTTGAAGCTCCTACCTCTCTAATTTGCATATATAAATCATTTCTTCCTGTATCGTGATTATCTATTTCTATGTGATAACCCACACGTATTTCTCCGCCTGAATCATCTATGTTGATATCCACATTGTTAGCATACACACCTATTGTAAAAACCCCATACTCGGTTTCGTAAGACGAAATGTGTTTTTGCCCCTTCTGGAAAACAAATTGCGAATTAACTTTACCGAAACGCATTAATGTTACAACACCATCACCAACCTTTAAGGTGGTTGTGGTGCCGACCATTCCCGTTACTTCACTTTCCTTATAAGTAATATAATAATTATTACCTTTTTGATAGTACTTTCCTTCAGTGATAAGTTCAAGAGTATTCTGATCATTTTCAAGATCGGTTTGCATACCCTTTACATTGATTATCACGTCTTTACTCATCAGTTTCCTCCTCAAATACTACTTCCAATATAATATACAATAATTATCAGGAATTTGTAAATTCCCTTTTGCTGTCCTCAAACCTTTCATATGCAAGTTCAATTAATTTGTTTATCAATTGGTCATATGGAATACCGCTGGCAGCCCATAATTTCGGATACATACTGATTTGGGTAAAGCCCGGAAGAGTGTTGATTTCATTAATAAATACCTCACCGGTTTCCTTATGTACAAAGAAATCCACCCTGGATAAGCCTGCACAGTCAAGGCATTTAAAGGCTCTTACCGCATACTCTCTTATTTTTTGAATGGTCTCGGCAGGAAGATTCTCGGCAGGAATTATTATTTTTGAATCGTCACCCACCTGATATTTTGCCTCATAATCATAAAAATCATTACAGGGAACTACCTCGCCAACTGTTGAGGCAATAGGGTTATCGTTTCCCAGCACTGCACATTCAATTTCTCTACCGTTTATGAATTCTTCTACAAGAATTCTTCTGTCATTCTTTGCCGCTATATCAAGGGCCCTTTTCAATTCTTCCCGGTTCGAGGCCTTGTTAACCCCAACAGAAGAACCTGCATTTGAGGGTTTAACAAAACATGGATATGTCAGTCTTCCCTCTACTTCTCTTATAACCTCCTCCGACTGGAAATTAACCTGTTTCCTGTTGAACACAAGATAATCCCCCTGAGGAAGTCCTTCTTTCTCAAATATTATTTTAGTATAGGCTTTATCCATACCTACGGCAGATCCAAGAACGCCACAGCCTACATAGGGTATGCCCGCCAGTTCAAATAAACCTTGAATGGTACCGTCTTCACCGTTGCAGCCATGCAAAACCGGGAAAACAACATCGATAGGTTTTCTTGAGTCTTCCCCCAATATGCCTCTGGCCGTATTACTTGTAGTCATAACCCCGCCTGTCTGAGCAGCACCGCTAACAGAACTGCTATCAGCAGCTGAGTGTTCAGCTTCAGCTGCCGGAGTCATTGTTATACAATTTTGGTTCTGATTTGCGGTCAGTGAAAGCTTCTCCCATTCGCCGCTTCCGATTTTATCGGCAGGACCTTCGTAATTCAGCCATTGCCCTTCCTTGGTAATACCTATCATAACTACTTCGTATTTTGATTTATCTATGTTTTCAATTACTGATTGAGCAGATACTCTTGACACCTCATGCTCGGAGGATTGTCCTCCAAATATTACAGCTACTCTTTTCTTTGCCATAATTACCTCCTGACTTCACATGCACGAAACCATCAGGGCTTCGATTATCATAATAATTCTGCCAGTTTTTGCAGATATCATTTAAATTATATTTTACATTTTACTATTTAAGTACCAATAATACAAGAAAATAAGGCAACGTGACAAAAGAGCCGTAACTTATCCTCTCGGATAAATTAAACGGCTCTTTTGCGATAAATCCCTACACTTTTTTCTCTATTTAAATTCCATCAGGGAGATTGGCGTTATTTAAACAAAATACCTGCCACATCGCTCCAGGTCTGTTTCAAAAGCTTTTCATACCTAACTCTGAACATTGTTTCATGCTTCTTTTCCCAATCGGCCAGTTCAAGAAGAAACCTCTTAGCTTCATCGTCCTCGACCTGTTGGGCAGCGTTAAAATAAAATACGGCAAATTCACTTTCCATTAAATATGCCAGTCTGATAATTGATAAGTCTGAAATGGCACTATCATCAGCAATAAGCTCCGAATTGTCAGCTATAATAGAAACATTTCTTTCTCTTGATGTATCATCTACAACCCAGGATAATTCAATTGGGGGTGGAGTCACTTTTAGAATGTCGTATATACTGCTTAAAACTGCGTAGTGAGTCTTTTCCATTTCAGCTAACTCTTCAAAAAGTTTTTTATGCTCAGGAGACTTAACTCTTTCCAGATTATAGCTGTAAAACTCTTCAGCGTCGTTTTCCATTCTCATAGCATATTCGATTATCTGCTTTACTTTGCTCATATTTCCTTCTCCTTCGGTATTTTTAGTTCGTTCTAAAGGCCTGCTATTTATATACCCTCCATCTGATACTTTAAACACTTAAGGATGTAAAAAAATGAGCTGCAGTCCGGAAATTCGCCGGAAAACAACTCATTTTCTCACTATTTATTTAATCCTTTAAGAATGATTCATTTATGGCTATTTAGCGCTGTTTGTAGTTGTAGAGGCTTTCAAATACGGTGCTGGGTCTACTGATTTTCCATTCTTTAGAACTTCAAAATGCAGATGTGCACCATCTTCACATTCGCTTTGAATAGGGTCCCCTACAAGGCCTATTATTTCATTTGCCTTAACTTTCAGTCCGCAGCTTATATCCTCAAGACCCTGTTTTGAAAGACCTGCGTATCTGGTCTTTAAACCGCTGGTTCCATGAGTAATTTCCACGGTTATACCGTTTGAATTATCTTCGACAAGCGATACGGTACCGTCAGCAACAGCTCTTACCTTTGTAAGCTTGTCTACTTTAAAGTCAAGTCCTGAATGAGCTCTTATGTCTCCCATTGTCTTTGACTCTGAGAAAGTATTTACATCTCTGGTGTAATCCTTCATTATTGACCCGTCAACCGGACGGCTGAATGAAATGGCCGCTTTTGAAGGAGCTGCCTTGGCCTTTGATGGTGTTGAACTCTTGGCAGGTTCTTTAGCTGTGTTTGAAGCAGGGGCTTGATTGGCTACACTTTTATCAGAAGAACCAGCAACTGCTTTTGCCTGATCTTCCTGAATACCCTGATTAGCATTGGCATCACCAGGGATTATTTTACCTTCACTGTTGATACCGGTATCAGGAGAGTTCATGTTCTGAGTAGTAACAAAAATTGCCGTGGCTGCCACAATGATTATACAAACTGCTAAAATAACATAAAATCCTTTATTATTGAAGAATTTTGACAGTTTGTTTTTCCAATTCTTTTCGTCTGGAATAAGTTTCTTCATAATATATATTCCACCTCCATTAAATATTGTTTCCTATATTTCCAACAATATACATGAAGGTAAAATGATATTTTAAGTAATTTTGCTTATTTCAACACCCTTATAATAATACTTTAAAATATCCGAATATGTGTAACCCTGCTTCGCCAGATAATCAGCTCCACACTGGCTCATTCCGACCCCATGACCATATCCGATGGTGGTTATGGCTATTTTTCCGTCTTTCTGCCTTGAAAGCTTGAAGTTTGCAGATTTAAGCTGAAAAATCTTTCTGAAATCGGTGCCTTTTATAGTTATGTTTCCGATTTTCATTTCCATAACCCTATCTCCTGAAGAGTACTTTTTAACTTCAACCGATGAAAGGATATCACTTGTAGTTAGTTTGAATTCCGGATTAAAATCTTTTAACTTTTTAACTATGTCTGACTGTTCAAAAACAGCCTCAGATTTATATTCAGAAAAGGTATCCTCGCCGGGACTTTCAACTCCGCGAAGATAAGGTTCAGCGGTTCCTGTCCAGACATCTTCCACATTTTCCGTATGTCCACCGCTGTTGGAGTGAAATAGCGGATTTATTACTATTTTGTTATACTCAATTACCTGCCCGGAGGTTTCATTGACAGCCTTACAAATTTTATTCCAGTACTTGAAGGAGGAAAATAGCCCCCAGCGTCTCATCGCCGTTTCTTTACTTATCCATGCCTGACAATGAGCAGGACTGGTACAAACATCGGCCCCGTCATGTACGGTTTCTGATGATCCGTAAAGCTTCACCGCTCTCCCCAAGGCATAAGTCCGGGCAGCTACAGCCTGTGCTTTAAGCGCCTCCATTTCAAAAGATGCCGGCATTTCTGCTGCTACAACTCCGACGAGATAATCTTCTAAATTCATTTTTATTATTTTTTTCTGATCAGCCATATAGACATTTACAGTTATTACCTTAGACGGATTCCCATTTTGTGCCTTGCTCTGTATTTGCTCCTGAATGACATCAAAATTCCTGACCAATATAAGAGGTATAAATATAATAACAACAATCATTAGAATTATGTAAAGGCATATTTTCTTCATTATAACCCCAATCTGCGCAAGCAGGAATATTGTTTTTTCAGGCAAGCGCATTCAAACAATAAAGAATATTAATGTCTTCCAACCCTAAACTATTTTCATCTGCAGCTTAGTTTATTGGGACATGTTAATTTATATTATCTTGAGGTTTAATTTATGTTACATTAAAATAGCTATAATTATTTCGATTTACCGAAATAATTATAGCTATCTACTTTTATTATCCATTCTGTTGCTTATTCTTCCACCCTTTCAATTTTGGCACCCAGTGCTTTAAGTTTTTTATCAAGGCTGCAATATCCCCTGTCTATATGCTGAATCTCGCCGATTTCTGTTGCGCCTTCAGCTGAAAGGCCTGCCAGAACTAACGCAGCTCCCGCTCTTAAATCTGTGGCCTTAACTGTTGCACCCGTTAAGCAATGTCTGCCCTCGATTACTGCTGTCCTGCCATCAATCTTAATGTTCGCACCCATTCGTTTTAATTCACACACATGCATAAATCTGTTCTCAAAAATAGTTTCTGTCACTATACTTGTCCCCTGCGTACAGCTTAAAAGTGAAGTCATTTGAGCCTGCATATCAGTAGGGAAACCGGGGTATGGAAGGGTTTTTACATCAACAGGCTTTAAAACCCCATTGCTTTTTATTCTTATAGATGTCAACTCTTCACTTATTTCCAGACCGGTTTCTTTAAGTTTTGCTATAATTGGCTTCAAATGATCAGGAACAACATTCTGAATTTCAACATCACCGTGCGTAATTGCTGCTGCCACCATAAAAGTTCCTGCTTCAATCCTGTCAGGAATTATGGTGTGTGTGCAGCCTTGAAGCCTGTCAACTCCAGTAATTCTAATGGTATCGGTCCCTGCACCTTTTATGCATGCACCCATTTTATTCAGATAACTGGCCAGATCAACGATTTCAGGCTCTATGGCTGCATTTTCTATGCTTGTCTGCCCTTCAGCCAGCACTGCTGCCATAAGAACATTTTCCGTCGCGCCTACGCTGGGAAAATCCATATAAATCTTATTTCCAATCAATCTTTTTGTTCTTCTTGCTTCAATATAACCATGACCCTGTGTGATTTCAGCTCCTAAAGCCACAAAGCCTTTTAAATGCAAATCCACAGGTCTTGAACCAATGGCACAGCCTCCGGGTAATGCAACCCTGACAAATCCCGTTTTGGCAAGCATGGGTCCCATTATTAAAAAAGATGCTCTGAGTTTATTTACCAATTCATAGGGTGCAGTTGAATTAGTTATGTCTTTAGCATGAAAACTGATCGAATTAGTTCCGGGCAACTGCTCGACTTCAGCTCCAAGTGATTTTATCAGTTCACACATCATTTTGACATCATATAAATCCGGCACTTCTTCAATAATACTTTTTGACTCACCTAAAAGGGATGCTGCCATTATTGGAAGGACTGAATTTTTTGCACCATCTACTCTTACTTTGCCTTTTAAAGGTACACCTTCGCTTATAACATATTTTGCCAAGTGAGCTCTTCCCTTCTTTTTATATTTTGTACTGCTGCACTTAGTATTCGGTGTTCACCACAGGTGTCGCCACCCAAAGGTAAGTCTTGTTCTCTATTTTGTTGTACCTGATGGCAAGACTGAGGTTAATGTTCTTACCATCAATATTCAGCTTATCTTCAATCATTGGAGAGAATGCAGATACGCTGATAATGTTTTCCTGCCTCATACTGTCAACCTTTTTAGCATCACTGTCATCAAGAACTTTTCTGCAGATATTTTCCAGCTGCGAATCCTGCAGATTTCCTTCATAGGTTCCGGTTATACATGAGTTGACTACTGGTTTTAACCCGTAATTACGGAAAATTTCTTCTATTTTGTTTCTTAAAAGCAATGCCGAACCATTAACGGTTTCTGTCGCATCTATAGTTATATATTTGTCTCCATCACCACTTTTATTCCCTACAATACTTGCCATTGCTGATATTTTAACGCCAGATTTTGTTGTTCCTGACATATCTGTTTTTATCAATGTATCAGTGCTTGTTGAATTCTTTGAATAATTGTCTACTTCCAAGCCTTTAAAAACATCCTCGCAAACTTTTGATAAATCGTCGAGCTTCTTAAAATCTTTTGTTGCCCTGGCAAAAAAATATAACTCATTTACTACCATTTTCGCACCAGACGCTTTAAAAGCATCCGAAATTGAAATTTTTTCACCTGCATTGCTTCTGTAAGTGTTTATGTAATAAGTTGTTCCGACAATTGCCGCGGCAAGTACCAATGCTGTTAATACAAAAAGTGTCTTTTTCATAAATCCTCCATATCCCCAGTCGGTAGCTTTACTAAAATTGCCACCGTCTTAAGGTAATAAAAAAACAATAATTTTATTAAGATAAATTTGATTATCTTGATAATAAAATTATTGCCTTATAAAAAAAGTCATATACATTTGTATGTCTTGTATTTCCCGATGGGAATTTAATGCTGAAATCTATGAAGCTGAATACTAATTAATCTAACTCCTCCAATATTTATCAGTAGGTTGAGAGTGCTCTGCTTAGCATCATTGCAAAATTCCCCCTGGATACATTGCTGTTTTCGTTAAAAGAATTATATATGTTATCCTGTGGAGTTAAAATTCTTAAATTAAATATGTTCTGGACACTTTCAGAATACCACTGACCTTTTTTTAATTTAGTATAAACTCCTTCCGAACGAGTCTTAAAGGTAAAGGCCTTGGAAATCATGGAGCACGCCTCTGCGATGGTTATTTTTCCGTCAGGCTTAAAATTTTTCGAATCTGCCGGTGACATTATCCCCTTGTCTATAACAGCATTTATATATTTTTTTGCCCAGTGCTTGTCAACATCATTAAATTTTGATTTACCGGCTGAATTAAGTTTAAGATTTAACGAAAGTGCCAGCATTGAAGCCACCTCGGCTCTGGTTACCATTGTCTGAGGTTTAAATTTTGTATCTTTATAGGCAGCTGTGATTACATCCATATCATGTAAATGCCTTACATATTCATCATATTCAGTATTTATTATATCTGTATAAGGCCTGTAGCTCAGATTATCAGAGTTGGTAGTTATTATTCTGAAAGGTGCTATAACCAGATTTTCATCTACTTGAGCTGTTGCTGAGGAATGACCGCCTTTTACCAAGGAATAGGTTACATTAACGGTCTTTCCGCTTTTAGTACTAAGGGCAATAATTTTTATCCCTTTCCCCTTTTCCTGACTGGACAGAGTTATTTGGTATTTTCCGTTGACAAGCTTGCTGGTAACCTTTACTCCATTAGCATGAACAGCCTGAAGAGAAAAAACCGATATCATCAGAGACAGTATTAAAATGAAAGAGAGTTTATTGATACGTGGCTTCATGGTTTCCTCCTGATGTATGAGGCAGCCGGCCTCTTCATAGCCAACCGCCCTGAACTTTTGATTTGCTATTCCAGTTCCCCTGACAATACCAAAGCTTTTTCTAGCATAAACATGAATTCTCCTCTAGTTACACTTTGTGTGGGATTGAGTTTAGCTCCTGATACTTTTGGAACGAAACCATTCTGTACGGCAAAAGCCACTTTTCCAAGCATGGTATTATCAATTTTTGAATAATCATTATAGGTCTTCAATATTTCCGTACTTTCAACAGCCTTTGTATAAGCTTTTCTTTCATACAGGGCAACTGATATTAATGCCGCCTCCTGCCTTGTAAGCATATCCCCTGATAGTTTGCCGCTTTTAATAAATCCTGCCTTAACTGCTGTTTCCATAAAACTGCTGTCATAGTTGAAGCCATCTATGGTATCAAAGGCCAGCTTAACAGCCTCCCCTACCGTTATATTATCCTCAGGCCTGAAAAGTCTCCCTTCCAAGCTCTTAAGTTTGTGAGCAAATGCCACATTAATAATGGAATCTTCATATTCGTAGCCGTAAATATCATCATACAGAAGATTGGTTCTATCAGCGAAGCCAAAGGTTCCGGGGATATTTGAATTAATGCTTATGAAGCCTTTGTTGTTATCAGAGTCATATTCATTTTTAGTCGTCTGCTTGTCCCAGTAGCCGGTTATAGGGTTATGTACATAACCATAGGTTTTACCCTCGGTATAGTCCGACTTATTTGTGTAAGGGTATTTGACCACCAATGGTGTTGCAAACCTGTTTACGGGTATATTGCTCAGGCCGGTATCCAGTGTAACCTCAAGCTTGCCCAGTGGATTTTTCATCAAGAGCTCATTTGCTTTAGCCATAGGCATCTGTGGCATGAGGGTTATACTGAATAAGTAAACCTGCTCTTTATTGGTATTTTCAGCTGTTGTATTTGACAGTATTCCTGCCTTTAAGTCATAGGATACCGCAGAGGTTTTAAAGGCTATATTTTCTTTTAACTGCTCAAGCTTGTCAAACACACTCTTTGATATGTATATTGAAATATAGCTTGCCGGTTGCGGTGGCTTTGAGACATCTACAGTATAATCCAGCCTTTTATCTGTCTTAATCACCTCAATAAGCCTCTGTGCATTGACCCCAACTATCTTGACTGTCCAGGTTCCATTTATAACAGTAGAACCCTTTTCAACAATATCCCCGCCGATAACGTTATCAATATCCTGGTCGGAGTCATAGTCGTCGCTGCTTCTTAAGGTTCTTACACTAACGCTTTGAGTAGGTAGGGATTTAAGCTTCTTAACAGAATCATACGCATAAAGTCTTGCAAAGTACCTAAAATTGGACTTTAACCCGTCCACCTTGAACTCCGATACAGCTCCGGCAGTATATTCTTTAACATCTGAATAATCTACTCCACCGGCTACTTCAAGAATGTACTCCAGCCCTGGTTCCTGTATCCATTCAAAAGTTATACTGTTCTTGGTTACAGCATCATTTGAATTCTTTACGCCAAAGCCTCTTGGCGTTGCAGGCGGTATATCCTTTAAGGTTCTGATCGGAAGTGAATCGCTCCATTCCGATTTTTCACTTACGGTACCATCCTGGCTAAACGCCTCTGCCTGAATCCAGAAGTAATATTGAGTATCGGCAGTCAGCCCCGGTATTCTGACATAGTTAACCCCGGAGGCCTTTATCTGGCTGGTGGTAACTGTTATAGCATTCCCGGCTTTATTCGGGTCATCAACCGTCCCATACTTAATATAATATGTATTCCCATCCTTGTAATCCCAACCCAAATCAACAAAACTATCGGCAGCATAGGAATATGTAAAAGTCGGAACTACCGGTTTTTCAACTATTTGTCCCTGAGTGGGCAGGGTAGTGAAAATAATAGGATTCGAAACATCTGAAAATAAAGGTTCCTCACCATTCCCGATATCTCTAGCGGCCCTCACCCACAAAATATAAGTTGTATTGGGCTTAAGCTGACTAACAGGAATAACAATATTATGCTTGGCGTATTTAGGAGCTGTGTTTGCATCCGGTATATTCTCAGGTGCATTTAATTCAGGGAATTCGAACTCGTCTTCATTTCCGTTTTCTTTACTTATTACAGTTGTAACCTTCTCAAGCTTGTAATTATCAATGTCAGATATCTGTATCCCCTCATAAAACTCCTCACAGCCCACATAAAGGGACACGTTCGGATCATACTGCACCTTTCTGTGTGTCAGGTTGTCAGGCGGGTTAGTCACAGGGTTATAGGCTACACTATCATTCAGGGTTTCCTTATCAGTCTTGACGTATTTCCACTTGCCGTCATTGCTGTCAAGTTGTTCATACCATCTATTCTTTGTAACTAAAGTTACTCCGTTTTCTGTAATCATCTTTCTGCCATCATTGTACTTTTTAATATCAAGCGGCGGATTGGAAGGTATCAGAGGGGTATCTATAGCGCCTCCGGGGAAGGTGGTAACAACCTTCAGTGCCGGACTTGAAGGATGTTCAACATTTTGTATTACACCGTCTACATCTTCAGCAAAAGTTTTTTTGGCAATTATTTTAAAATAATAGGTGGTGTTTGGTTTTAAGCCGTTGAGCTTATATTTATATCCAATTACAGAATTATTGCTGGTCTCATCAATAACCTGGTTTGCAGCAGAAGGTATAAAGTCACTCTCAATCCGTGCACCCGGAGTGGCAGCATTTTCTATTTGGGCAGGATCTCTATACAGCCATATGTCATACATTACATCTTTATCAATGGAGCCGTCTCCCTTTTTAGGAGCCCTCCAAAGGATTGTGGCTGAGTTCTCTCCCAACTCACCTTTTTTTATAATTTGTCCGTTACTCCCGATAACATCCTCATATGATATGATAACCTTACCGGTAGAATCTGTGAATTTCGGTACAATTTCCGGCATGGATGGTGTATTCGGTACTTCTGATTCTTTTAGCATTACCTTGTCTGATACTATTTGTACTCCTGCCGGAAAATAAGGAGCACCATTCTGTGAAATCTCAGCCCTGATCTGATAGTAACTGAGTTCCTGCCCTTCAGGAACTGTAATAAAAGCTGAGGTACCCTCTTCAAGCATTATGGGGTAACCAGTGCCGTTGGTAAACTTGTCAATTCTGTACTGTACCTTTATGTTACCGCTGGTAATACCTGTTACCACCGGACTCCACTCCAGTCTCCAGATCGTTCCTTCTCCCGAGGTTGAAATCTTTGTTGTTCTGACCAAAATATTTGTAGTTACAATAACTGTTGGAGAAGAAGGACTTTTTATAATATCTGTATCCGCAATTTCAGGTTCAACCTTGACATAGTAAGCTCTTCCCGGGCTGCTTACATTATGTATATATTCCAATGTACCGGTGGATTTATTTACAGTGATCGGACCATTTTCACTTATTTGATCCTCTGTTATGTATATAGGAAGAGTATTTGCAAAATCCTTATTTTCTGAAATATATAATTTATAGCTAACTCTCTTGCCATCATTCCAAACGTCATCCCAAACCACCTTAAACTTATTTGTACCCATTGTTACGCATTTAAGGTTTATGTCTGTAAGAAATTTAACCGAATTAGAATTTGCAGATTCCGGCGATTTTTTAACCGTAGTAGCTCCCTCATCAGTAGTATATTGGTAATAAGCTTTTGAAAGGGCTCTATACACTGTACCCGACTTAAGGTCTCGCATTCTGATAGGAGTGGTTCCTGCAGGCAGGTCCCTTTCTCTAAGCACTGATTGCTTTGCAGTATTGTATCCTTTAGGATACTCGTCCAGATAAATATTTACAAACTGGGCGTAAGGTATACTTGAGTTGGGTACTCCTTCCCAGGCAATATCCGCATAATAGCCTGATTCTCCACCTTCGGTAGCGCTATACCCGATAGGAGGCTCAAAATTCGGGTAAACAGCCTTTATCTGAAGCTTATTCGGTGCTGTCTGTTCAGGCATATATACAGCTGCGGCTGCAGCTTCTAATCCATATGAAGTAAATATAATTGTAAATGCCAAAAATGCTGCCAAAATCCTTATTGTCTTCATAATTGCTATCTCCTGTAAAAGTAATACCTTCCAATTAATATTCTTTATAACTCCAGCATTTTCTCAATTGCCATTAACATACCTGCCCTGTTTATTGATGCCTGAG
The DNA here is from genome assembly GCA_023460955.1 of Bacillota bacterium. Classification (GTDB taxonomy): domain Bacteria; phylum Bacillota; class Clostridia; order Acetivibrionales; family DSM-1351; genus Ruminiclostridium. The sequence goes on from JAEWOH010000060.1 coordinate 37,441, forward strand.
GACTAAAGTTGCCATTAGAATCAAGATTCATCAACTTCATTTCAAGACAGTAATAAACGGGTACGGCATATTTGTTTGATATTTTAGCGTCATCCTTAACCGTAATATTATAGGAGGCCCTCAGCTTATTGTAGTCTGTTCCCGTTTTCTGACAGTAAAGTTTTACGATTACTGCAGCAGCTTCCTCTCTTGAAATGTTTCTGTAAAGATTAGTTGTATTAATAATTTTATCAAGTCCATAGGCTTTAGCTTTTGATTTAGCGTCAAGCTGATCGTCATTGTTGTTTTCTGTCAGTACCTCATACAAAAGAATAGTCTCTTTTACTGTCACATCCAAATCCGGATTAAAGGAAACGTCTATTCTCGGAAACACTGCAGTTAAATCATAGTTTGCCGTGAGTTTTCCGATATATTCCTTAGCTCCGTTAGTGTCGGCTATGGTATCTGAAATATCTTTTCCTGAGAAAACTGCATATTTTCCGGTGCCTGATACAATGAAGTTTATATACCCATCCTCTTTCTTAATGTTCTGAGTAAGCTTCTGCCAGTTTCCAAGGCTGCCGTAAACAACATACGGATTAACTGCAGCTTTGGCGGTATGAGTCATTTTTACCATTAAAGGGGAGCTGAATTTTGATATATCATATTTATTTGTAAATGCTCCCGCTGTATATCCAATACCGTTCAGAGTATCCTCAAGATAATATGAAAGTTCGCTTCTTACCTCCTCTAAAAGGCTATCCAGGTATTTTCCCACTGCTGCCGCATCCCCCTTCACATTTGAGTTGTTGGGATTTTTTATCGCTGCAAGTTTTCTCTGGATTATACCGGTGGTATCATTATAGAGCTTGTCTTTAATCAGTTTGTTTATATCAGCTGCTGTTCTGGTACTTGCTACTGCCTGGGCAGACAAGGTATAAACCTTTGAAGCCGGAGTAGTTTTATCCGGAATATCGTTTATGCTTCCGGTGTTTACAACACTGTTGATTTTCAAATAAATGTCCTTGGAACCTGATACGGTCTTTGCATTTTTAAACTCTTCCATTTCTTCAGGATTAAAGGTATCGGGCCGTATTGTATACTCAATATTCTTTGCTTTCACAACCAGACTCTTGTTATTTGTCCTTATGGCATTAAGTATATCCTTTGCCAGATATATTTCATCATTATATACATATTCCGGATTCTGAGATATATCTATAATACAGGAATAATACCCATACCCCTGAAGCAGATTTATGACTTTATCATCCTTAACCAGAATCTTGTTTATACTCCCGTTTTTCTTGCTTACATCCCAATACATTTCCTGTTCAAGCTTATTAAGCATATCAAGGAATTTCGCAGTTACGCTCGTATTGTCGTCATCGTCATCATAATCGTCTTGATTAAATTCGGTTCTTGTATTTACAGGACCAATATACTTTGACGCTGTAAATACCAAAGAATTTGAGGAATCATATTTAACAGCTCTGACCTTAATATAGTACTTTGTATTAGGTTTTAAAGGTCTGTGTTCCTTAGTCCCGTCAGGTAGAGTAACTTCTGCAAAATTTATTCTGGCATTATAAGTATAGTAATTAGTTCCCAGATTGCTATTGGATTTTTCAATATAATAAGGATAATTTGTCTGGGTTGAAGTATCAAAATATTGTTCCAGATCGGTATTATTCTTTAATATCGTATAATCACTGTCATCCTCGCTCTTTATTGCAATTTCAAAACCCGAGAAGGAATCTATGGTATTACCCTGCCATTTAACTTCCAACTGGTAAAAATCATTTCTGGTATATCTGGTTATAACACTTAATTCCTTATTGTTTGTTGACTGGGAAGTAGTGGTTCTTATAACCTTAACGCTGTACTGTGTATTTGGTTTTAGCTTTAGAACTCTTCCGTAATAAACACTTCCATCCTTTACAATAGTATATTGTGATTTAGGAAGGGGAGTATAGTCATTTTCTCCCGGGGCTTTAAGCAGCAGCTTATAATTTTCTGTCGTCATTCCGGCCAGAGTATCATACCAGTAAAAAGGCAGCTCACAGTTGCTGACCACCTGAAGCGCTGAAGGCTGTTCAATCAGTGAAGTCGTAACAGGTATTGAAACCCATAGGCTTGATCTTAGCTTGCTTTTACTGTCATATACTTCTGCACTTAAGCTGAAATAATACACCTTGTTGGGGAAAAGCCAGGTATTTATGGTATACCTGCACTTCTTTGTCTGAGGATCATATTGAAAATTTCCAGGCAGTTGAGGAACCTTCGGGTCAAGTGTCAGCTTCACAGGATTTCCGTCCACATTGTTATCCTTGTTTCCGAAAAAGCTGACAAAGCTTTTATATACAGAGTCCTCAATGATACTATTATCATTGTAAAGCGTATCTGCTGCTACCTTTCTGCTAGTCGCAATCAGATTATAAGCAGCTTTACTTTCCTGTACCGTCCATTCAAAGGTAACTGATTCGCCGGTTACCATAAGGTTCCCTTCGCTGTCCTTTGCTATCGCAAAATCTACAGGTGTCAAAGGTCTCTGTGCGGAATCATCAGGAGTCGTCGGTTCACCTCTTGGTGTTGTTACTGGCAGTAATGCCGTACCTGATGATTCCTTTATAACTGGATTGTCATTTTCGTCTGTCATTCTCAGCCTTACTTTCACCATAAAGTAATATGTGGAGTTTGGCGATAGGGAGCTGCCGAAAATGGTTGAATTCTCACCTGTAAATTTGTTAATTGTGGGGTATACCCAGGTTGTATTATTAGCCATCTGAAAATCAAACCGTACATCGCCCGGATACTCAGTTGTTCCGATTTTATGAAAATATTTTCTATCTGTTCCGGTACTCATGTAAAGATCATAAATTACTGAGTTTTGAGAATTTTTATTTGTGGTATAGACTCCCCAATCCTCTATATTTATAGCATCAAATCTTAACTTGACAGTTGCACTGGCCGGTTTGGGCGTAATATTTATTTTTGTGTCCTCGAGCTCAAGATATTTTGGAGCGGGAACTTCCCTTCCGGAAGGAGAAAGTGTTGTAAAGCTTTCTGTTAATGATTTTTCAGACATTTTCAAGGTGTCTGCTTCTTCTCCTCTGTTAACATTGGCAGTAGTATACATTTGCATATAATAGGTTTTGTTCGGCAGCAAATAGGTTGGATATCCCTCGGCGTTATTTGTCATGTCATACAAATTACCGTTTTCATCCTCCCACTTGAACAAATCAAGACCATTTATTTTATAGACCAGCTTTGTACCATCCAGGGATTGAGTTACCCTTCTGGCACTAACATATCTTATGAGACGGTATTTTGATTGATAAGTACCATACTGTCTTCCATCAGCCTCCAGGATTGGAGTTGGAGTGACAGGCATATCTTTTGGAGTAACGCTTATCGTAAAGTGGAAATAAATATTTTGCTCAAGTAATTGGTCCCAGTTACCGGGCTTGTCCCAGGAAATTGTAATATTTGAAGTTTTCTCTCCCTGTGCAGCCAGCTGAGACTGCTCAAGTTCAACATCAATGGCGACATTATTTGGAACCGGTGGTCTGGTTGAATCATCCTGCATTTTATATGGCAAGTTCAAGGATTGTATTCTGTCATTTTTATTTTCAGATGTTACGACAACTCTGTAGTAAACCGTATTAAGGGGATTAATTCCCTGAATATCCTTGATTGCAGACTTAGCTGATCCGAAATTTTCCGTGGAAAGCTGTGATCTGAAAGTCCAGTTGGAGTCAACCATGGAATCCTTGTTACTGGTTTGAATCTGGTAATAGAGCTTTGGCATGTCAAGGCTTCCTGCATTAATCCTATAAACCCTCACATATATCCAGTTTTCTGCTGTTTTTGTAAGCTGAAAACGAACAGGCGTATAACAGTAGTTAACTGTCCCAACAAGCGGATTTTCCGGCAGACCGCAAAGTACTGCATCAGAATTCCGATTGCTGTTATCATAAAACATACTGTCCATTGTTATTATATAAATTGATCCCGGCCTGATTTCAGGATGGGGAAGGACAAATTGAGCTTCGTTGTTTATCTGCGAAATTCCCACAGGAAGAGTCTCCTTATGGGTTGAATTATATTGATTATAACGAATCTCATCCATAGTGGGCATTATCACGTCATCATCCTTGGCCCCCAACAGATAAAAAGAGTATTTTCCACTTGATGGTTCCCATTTAACCTGAGCTATTTTATTTTCGTTACCTGTTCCGGATAAGACCGCTTGGTAAGTACTCCCGTTATCATAAGTCTTTACCTCTACGTCTGTAAGCTTACTTTGATTTATATGAAATTTAAATTCAAGCTTTCTAAGGCTACTGTCAATACTATAAAGAGCATCCGGATCATTCAGAAATTTGAAACTCTGACCGTCAAAAACCTTGGGCATGTTCCAGGAAATTTTGAGAGCAGGGAATACACCTGTCTCAACACCGCCTCCATCCACAGGTGACGGTTGCTGATTAACCTGTTCTGCATATAGAGATATCTTTGGCAGGAAGTAAAATTTCCCGGTATAAGTTATTCCGCTGTCATCCTTGTCAGTAAGTACAACTTCAAAATCGTAAACTATATCGCTTACAACATTAGTTATTGTGGCAGCACTACCTGCAATGTCTATTTGTTCGGGAGGAACATTGATTGTCCTCGCTCCGGAGGAACCAGGGACATGATATGTAACGGATGCATTCCCAATATTGGGCTTTGCCTCCCACCTGAGTTTCAGAGTACCGGCTGTTGGATTATAATCTGCCGTTTGATTTGTGTAAACATTTAATGGCGTATCCGCCGCAAAAACCGGCTGAATAACTCCAGATAACATTGGAAATATCATGCTGATAATTATTACTGCGGCAATTAATCTCAATTTGGTTTTCATGTAAAATTACCCCCTGGAGTTAAATACTAGTCTGCTATCCTATTTATCGGCATTTTGGCACTATTTACTTATAGCTATATGCACTTGTAAAGAAAACGTAAAAAACTTGAGAACATCAATTTTGAACTATAAAAAACAGCTCCACATGTTATATGTGGAACTGTCTGAGCACAACTCTCTTTTCAATTTTCCTTATTTATTACTGACTAACATCATTATTTTTTAAGCTCCTCAGGAATAACAATATCAAATGAACCATTTACATCAGAATATGAAATTAAATAATCTACAGAAAAATTATAGTTATTTTTTTGTATTACAGTAGTTCCAGATTGTTTTAAGGCAATTTTACTTACAATATATGTGTCTTTGTTTAAAGTTATTTCGATAGAATTCATATTTACTTTATTATTAACCAAGCCTTGACCATTCATAAAAGACGGTATTGAACTGCCCATTATGATGTTACCTTTTAAAATTAGTTCATCCTTATTTGCACCCTTTACAATATTAAGTGCTGAGCAGACAAGGTCATTCTTTTCAAAAATGCCTTTAAAATCAAACTGCAGAGCAGCCTCATCTTCTGTTATTGACAGTGTATTCCACTCTAAATCATTAACCTTTGTGCTCATCTGATTATTGTCTAGGTACAGTTGTACTTTATTCTCAGTAATAACACCATTGGCTGTCATTTTATAATACGCATTTGAATTAAAGCTATTAGCTACTCTGTCAGATAAAGTGCTCGCTTGTGCCAGAAAATTTAATTTCATTCCCGTACCGTTAAGATTTAGTGTTGCATTTTCACTAACTTTTACTTTAGTAGTGCCATTCATAGCTTTTAATATATTGTTCAAAAGCTGTTCGTTTTTAATAAAATCACTATTGTTCTTTATAAAATATGTATTTGTAGCTATATCTGGAATAAACTTATATCCAAAAGACGTAGCGACAAATTCTGCCGGAAAATATGCCTTTCCATTATTTTTGAGAGGCTTGACATTGATACTCCCCTTTTTACCATTTAAGGTAAAATCAGATTTGTCCAATTCTAATGTTAATTTTGTAGCTCCCTTTGTGAGTGTCAGTTTCTTTTTAGTCTTATCCCAAACTTGATTCTTAGCGGTTATTCCAAGCGCTGTAAAATAATCGGTTGACAGCATTGGTGTGCCATCCTTTAAAAGCAGAGTTGCAGCACTTTTAAAAGCTACACCATCAATAAAAACTTTAGCTGTTTTATCTTCCTTGACTGCACTAGCGGGCTGTGCTGCAAATACAATTGCACTGTTTAACACCAGTGCCATACTTAAGATAAATATCAGTATTTTTTTGGCCATTTTAAATCTTCTCCTCAAATCATAATAGTCTATTACACTCTGAACGAAAGCACAATTACATTATCTTTATACTTCCATTTAGTGAATATTGTACCATCAATTCAAGGTCATGTATATATCATTAAAAATCACTTTGCTGCAGTATTCTGGAACAATTTTAATAATTGGATACACAATTAAAAAGCAGGTTCAGATTCCAAGGTAAATATCATGTGTACCATGCGTAACACCGTATATAAGCCGTTTGAAATTCTAAACCTGCTTTGGATGTAAACTGTCTTTCTTTATGGCGCCGTAAAGCTTCCTGATATTATTTTACTTGAACTGCAGGCGGCTGTTGTAGCTTCGGCATCTGTCAGTCCCCAGTTCTTGCTTACCCATATCTTATCGCCTACAACCAGGTTTGTATCACTGGTATCATTAAAGGTTATTGTTAATACCCTATGATCTGCTGACCAGGATATTGTCAGTTTAGGTGTCCCGGACAAAGACCATTTTTTGCTCACCTTACCTGTACCATCGGTCAGGATGAGGTAGTTTGCGATATTTGCCGCTGTAAGGGTATATTTTTCCTTAACCGGCTGATCGAAGGTTAACACTAGCTTGTCTCCGTTTGAGAAACTGCTGTCCCCATTTGCATTAACAGCTTTTATGGAAGAAATCACAGGAACTGTGTTAAAGCTTCCGCCCAGTGCACCGGTACTTGAGTATACCTCAGAGGTATTAGCGGAATTCTTTATACCGGCAGCTGGAGTTACAGTGACCACATCTCCAATCTTTAATGTAGAGCCCGTCATTGAGTTAAAGGTAATTAACAGCTCTTTACCGGTTGTATTGAATTTACCTGTAATATCTGTTCCCCATTGGTGAAGCGCTCCGCCCTCAGTACCTATTTCAAACCAATCTGCTACCTGCTGCGCTGTTAATGACTGTCCGGCTTTATTTGTATTCTCCTCAAAAACAATCTTAACTGTAGCCTTCGTTGTTCCTGATGCAGGTGCAGCAGTCACTGTTATTATGTTAGCCGTAAAATTCAGTTCTGCAGCTTGACTTGCAAGCTGTATAGAACTTGCCTTGAACCTTACCAGAACCTTTTTGGTACCTGCAAAGTTCCCGGATATATCTCCACTTACCCAGTCTTTGCCATCGTTACTGCTGTACTCATGGATAGCCAAAAGCCCTGTCACTGAATTTAATGTATCATCAGCAGTCACTTCAGGTGCCTCAGGTCTTTCCGGAATACTGTCTACTGTCTTACCAAAGGAAGGTAATTTGGAATCCTTACCCGCCGACGTAGGTGCTGTAGCAGCAGTTCTCAGTTCAAGGTCTCCCGGGGTAAAAACAACTCCTTTTGTTGTTGTTTTTGCCGGTAAAGGCTTCCAGGTTCCTTCTGAAACTCTGTATTCCATACTTATAGTAGAATAATTCACTATGGTCCCGGCAGCAATATTGTAATCTATCAAGCTTCTGACAATTACACTGTTGTTGCCCCTGCTCAACGTTATAGTAATTTTGTTGTCAGGATTCAAAGTCTCTCTTATCAGGAGCTTCAAATCAGGCATTACATCGTCATACACAAAATTAACCTTTGTTGTGCCTCCAAGGCATGGTGTCCATGTATAACCATCCAGACTGTACTGCATCTGATTGGTGGTACTTATTAAAACGTTATTTGCAAGATCAACATCCACCTTGCTTAAGTCAAGCTGTGAGGTTTTTAACTCCAGCTTGTACGGCAGACTAAGATTCTTGGCTGCAGAGGCATCCTCGCAAACTAAATAAATATCATAATCGGTTGATACTGTAAGCCCAGTTACCTTTACAACGATGTCCTTGCCAACATTTGCCGCGCTGACTATCTGTGTTATTTTCTTGGTATTTGATCTCACCTCTGTGTTTAAAGGTTGCATCGCTCCTCTTGTTAACGCAACAGCATATATGTTTCCGATTTCATTTGTATTAACCGTAATACTTATAGAATTATCCGACGGAGTTATTCCCGATTCAGGAACGGTAAATACAGGCGGCTTATTATCTACCGTAACGGCGGTCACGGGGCTCTTATTTCCGCATAAATCTTCAGCATACATATATACTGTATAACCCCTGTTGTCAGTTAGGCTTGTCAACGTTACAGCGAATTCCGAATTAGCTGCCGCAACCTCATAAGTACCGGCTTTTACAACTGTTAAACCTCCGGCATTGCCAGACTTTATCTGTTCTGCTGACGGTGCAGTATTATCCGGATTGTAGTTTACTGCAACATAGTATATGGTTGCAATGTCATTAAGCTTAACAAGAGCATCTGACTCATCAGCAGCGATTCTGCTGCCAGCCTTAGGATATCCTGTGGCAAACTGCGGAATTATACCGTCAATGGCAACATTGGAGGAACCCAGCGATAATCCGCTGCCAACCTCAGGAAGAACCTTGTTTGCAGCTGTTGTTGTGCCAATATTTACAACCGTTCCGTTAATTGAAGAACCCGACTTATATTCCAGCTGGATATTGTCATCTCCCGTTTGAACCTTGTAGGTAAATACAAGTGTTTCACTTCCGGAACCGCTTGAATAAACAGCATTCTTAGTTGTAGTTTTTCCCGTCAATGTTATAAGTGCTATGGTTGTCGACGCAGCAGCCGATGTAACAGTTACCTTTTTATCATACTTAACGCTGATACTTACTGTATCTCCAAATTTATACTTTCCTGTCGGAGCAGTTACACTCATTATCACAGCGGGAACTATAACCGTCACCGGGGTGATGGTTACTGTTCCATCAGCAGGTATATTAAAGGAGGATCCAATAACAGCGGACGCCGGTATGGTCAGCGATATTGTCTGAACAGCTGAAATATCATATGTAGATGCAGGGAACGATATATTCACAACTGTAGCTGATGACCTCACTACCTTTGCATTTTGCACAAGCTCCGCCCACTGGTTTCCCGGATCGCTGTCAGGTTTGAAGCCGTTCAGCAGAGCATTTTTGATTGTCGGGTTTGTCGCTACATCATTAGCCCAGGTTACACCGTCCTTAAGCTCTATCTTTATAGTTTTTGAAGAACCTGCGACTATTTCATTTTCAGTAAAGGTTCCGGTCAATGCTGCCCCGGGCAGATTTTCAATAGTAATCGTCTGTGCAGCCGCTGCTGCCTTACCTCCCAATATGCAGGCTGCAGGTACTGTAAGCGTTACGGTCATGGTCTTGCTTATCTGGAACCCTGCAACTCTTGGGAAGGTAATTGTAACAACGTTGTCACTTGTTCGCGTTATACCTGCAGCACCCGGCGCAGAAGCCTGTGCGGCGTTCTTCAGAGCTGTGATGACATTGCTCCATTGAGCAGCGTCTGTTGTTCCGCTAAGCTTAAGTTCAGTGTATAATGTGTTCCTTAAAGTGGCATTTGTTGCAATGTCATCAGCCCACTGTCCGTCATTCAGCGTTATAACCAGCGTTTTCCCGCCTGCTTCGATGTCTGCTTCTGATACAGGAGCTGAAATCAAGGTTCCGGATAAGGCCACACTTGTATTTGGCAGCTTCACCATTGCAGTTGTAAGCTTTATTTCTTTGAAGGACTTTATGGCACCCTGTGCGTCAACAGCAGCAAACAACAGATATTGTCCATCACTTGCTGGGATGTTACCTCCGGTGTATTCCTTTAAGCCGGCAATCTTGCCATCCTTTAACACAATTCCCTGTGAGGAATTCTGCACAATGTACTGCAAGGTAGTTCCTGATGGCAATACTATTCCTGATGTATCAACCTTAGTTGTATAATAACTTGTTCCGGGAACAGGGCTGCTGCTCATTTCCAGTTCCTCTGCCCTTACCTGTATGCATGCAAAGCCTTTTACAGAATTTGCAGCAGGATCAACAACATATAGGACAACGTATTTACCCTGTGTTATATCTATGTTTGCTCCGGTTGCATAACCGTCAATTGTATTAGGTGCAGTAACCGAGAGCTTTGTATTGAGCAGAGGAGCAGCTACCGGTGTATTCACCACCTGTACAATCCACTTTTCCTGAATATTTTGAAGCTCAGGAGCTCCAACCTTGTTCAGGTATGTAAATTTAACTGTACCAGCTGTTGTTCCCGGAGTCAGCTCAGAGTAGTTTCCTCCGCCCTTGGTTACGTCGTATTTTGTTAATTCAAATGCATAACCAGGATTAATTGCCGTTTCAGGAACCTTAATATTTGCATAAGCTATTACCTTTTTGTCATTATCCAGAGCAACCAGCAACACATACTGATTTGCTTTAACAGCTATATCTGCCAGCGAATTGTATTGTCTGTAATCATTGTAGTTAGTTCCTGTTCCGCTTCCGAGTACAATTTCAGACCCGGCAGTTAAGGTTGTTGAACTATCCGAAACCTTTGCCGCACAACTCACTGCACCGGTCAGATTGCTCAGATTAATCATAAAGCGGGTAGTTCCCTTAACAGAACCTATTTCAGGACCTGAATAGTTATTGTCAAAGCCGGTTTCCAAAGGAGGCTTCAGCTCTGAATCACTGTCAATGAGAACAGATGTATATGCCAAAACATTCCCCGAGCGATCCACAGCGGCAAGTACTACATAGTGCCCCATTTTCGTACTTATATCAGTACCCTGACTGTATGTCACAGCATTATCAAGCTTACTGCCCAGCATAAGCGTAAGGTCTGTCCCTGAATCTTTTACAACCCAACCTGCAAAAGTACTTGGCAACCCTATAGGATCAAGGCGTTCAAACCTTGTGGTTCCAGGAGTATTTCCTGCTACAGGAGGAGTAAAGTTCTCTGTAATACCTTCCTTCAGGAACGGAGCCTTGATTGGCTTAATGCTGCCCACGCCCACCTGAACCTGGAAGTATGCTTTTATCTTGTTATCAATGGTTGCCGCTACAAGTATCCAGTTATCAGGCTGTACCACAAAGTCCCCATTGCTGTCTCTGCTAATTAAGCCTGACGCATCTTCATCGTAGTGTAATTTGTTAAACTGTGCGGTTCCGGTCTTATATTTCCAAACAATTGTACCCTTGTCCTTATCAGGAATATTGTTGGTTAACAGTGTAAAGTTCACTGTGCCGTCATTAGTACCAGGTCTTGGTCCGGAGTAGTCCACAGGGGTTTCCAGTACCTTTGCAAACGGAGTCTGGATAAGCTCGGAGCTCACCTGAATGTCTGCGTAAGCCTTTATTTTCCTTGGTATGGACGAATCCACAGCCAAAAGAATAATGTGGTCATTTACAGTAACCGCAATATCCGGTTTAGGATTCACACTGTAATCATACTTTTTAGCACTTGTCGGCGGTGCAGTATCTATACCAATTTTCTCGGTCAATCCGTTAGGCTGAACGTAAATCATCCATTGAGTTGCCCCCGATATTGCTGCCAGGTTAAGGCTGCTGAATCGGGTTGTACCCTCGCTATAACCCTTTTCAAGAGCATATCCGGTAACCAGCGGCGCATCTGCCGGCTTGATTAACGACGCATCAACCTTTATATTTGCATATCCCTTTATTGTTCCATCTGTTGCCACAGCCAGCAGTACAATATACTGGTTCGGACTGATTGTGATTTCTGCCTGTGTTGTAGCTGCAGCCAGCTCATTAAGCTCATTCTTGTATGAGAGCGTACTTATATTTGTTCCCTGTGACGGAACGCTAAAGGCTGCAGCTCCTGTTGCATACATCCATCTGGTCGCACCCGGCAGATTAGTAAACTTCAGCTCCTTCAGGCTTGTTGTTCCTGCGGTGCTGCCCACTGCCATCGTGTAATTGTCAGGTGTTTTGAGGGCAGGCAGGCTTAAGTTTTCAGCCGTCAGCCTAATGTTCGCAAAAGCCTTGACATGTCCATAGTTATCTGCTGCCAGCAATACAAAATACTTATTCTCATAGCCGGTTACACTCTTCTTCGCAGTGTACTCATAGAAGCCGTTAGGAATACTGCTGTCATATCCAAAGGAAAGCTCGGTATCTGACAACATGTAATACCATTTCTGAGCTCCGGCGATATCCCAGTTGTTCAATTCCTGGATCATAGTATATCCGCCTACCTGTCCGGGCTCAGGAATTGAATAGTGATACCCTATAGGAGTAGCAGCAGACTTTGGCTTGAGGACTGCTGCAAGTGGCTGCTTGATTTCCTCCAGGTTAAGTGTTTCATCAGCATAAGCCAGTACCTGCCCTGCCTCATTAACCGCAAGAATAAGCACATGCTGGTTAACTGTGACATTCTTGATTTCAGTTCCTTCCGGAGGATATATCTGTGTTCCTTCCACTATACATCCTGTATATGGTATGTCAAAGGCAGTATTCTGTATCTTATATTCCCACCTGTCGAAGCCGGTTACATTGTTCGGTCCTCCGGCTGGCAGCAATACAATAGTAGTAGAGTTGATAGTACTGCCAGGTATAAACTTATAGCCTGTAAAGGTCGGTGCATTTCCAGGCCTTATTCTTGAGGCGTTTACGGGAATATTTGCATAGGCCTTTACTCTGCCGTTCTTATCAGTCGCAACAAGAACTATCTTCTGTGTTGAAGAAGTAGGTTTAATGTCTGCCTTTGCAGTTCCATCGGCAGCATAGTCGACAAAGCCCACAGGGACTATGCTGTTCATTTGAGGAGCCTCCATAGCTTCATTCTGAACCTTGACCATGAACTTCTCGGCACCTACCAGCTTTTCAGAACCGTTAAGGTTCAAAGAGGAGAATCTTGTGGTAAACTCTTTAGAACCCATCTCAAGAGGACCGTAAATCCCATCTGTATCAAGCATCTCCGGAGCATTCTCGCCGCGTATCTGACCCGAACCGATTATCAGATCGGCATAAGCCTGAATCAGATCCTTTTTAGCCTCAATATCTGTTTTTACACCTACCAGCAGAATATGCCTGTTAGCAGCAATAGAAATATTATCGCCCTGCTTGTATTCTGCAAAGGTATTACCCTCTGAATACTTCAGCGAGTATTCATACAATGAGGCATTCAATCCCGGTTTAACTGCATCCTTGGAAAGTTCAACCACCATCCATTTATCTATTTGATTTCCCGGATTGAGGTACCTAATGCTTGTAGTTCCCAATTCTGTACCGATTTGAGGTATGCTGTAGTTATTTCCTGCCTGTAATACAGTTGCTTCCTTAGTTACAAGATTGTCTGAAGCAAAAACATTTGCAAAGGCTTTAATCTTGTTATCCTTATCAACTGCTACAAGGAGCACATATTGATTAACTGTAAGTGGAATATCGTCTCCTTCTGTGTAGTTTCTTACACCAGTTCCTGTCAGAATTGAATCTTTGAAGACTAATTCTGATGAAGTATCCTGTATCTTTATCATCCAGTGGTGTGCATCCGGATAATTCAGTCCTGTCAATCTTAATGCACCGGCCTGAATACCTGACATTGCAAAGTAATGGATACCGTATTCCAGATTAGCGGCGTCGTAAGGCCTTATCCAGCTTGCATCGATGGTAATATCCGCAAAGCCTTTCACCTTATCGTTATCGTCTATAGCTACAAGTCTGAGGTTCTGACCTGGTAATACCTGAATATTATCTCCCTGTTTGTACACTGAATAGCCCATTCCGGTCAAAGCAGCATCATATGCCGGTTCTGATGGCTTAGCATCCTGTACGAGAATTGCCCATTTAGTTGAACCAAAGAAGCCCAGAGTTGAAAGCTTGGATATTTTTACAGTTCCGCCTGTAGAGCCATATTCAGGTATTGAATAATTCACATCCTGAACAAGTCTCCTCAAGCTGTCTGCGGTAAACACAGTCTTTTCGCTGTCTCCGGTGGTAGGAATCTTAGGTCCGTAACCATCGGCATCGGCAATTGCTGAGAAGGTATAATCTCCACCCGTCGGGATAACTTTATTCTTTAACTTAATAACAATTGTTCCACCCTGCTGCAAATCAATATTAGATAAGGATATAGTCTGGGTGTTCGGTATTTGTGACGCATCCAGAGCTTTCTCCTGGCCAGAGCCTATCTTGACAGCATCTGTCTCATAAGCTGCAAAGCTTGCAGGTAGCTTGAATACAAGCGTTCCGTTGGATATATTGTCTGCCGCTGTATACGTTAGAAGTATAATTTCCGCATTTTTTCCTGCTTCGCCGGCTGCCGGAGAGATAGTCAGCGTTCCGGGTATTGTAACATTTCCGGAGGTAACTATGACATCAAGGTCAACGATTTTAGCATTATAACCCGGGTACTGACCGGTAACATGAACTTTAGTGGTTCCGGTTGATAACCCTTTAACAACACCCTTTTCGTTAACAGTAACTATCGAATTATTTGAAGATATGTATGCAAGGGTTGAATTAGAAGGATTTAAACCGATTACCTGTAAGGTTTCTGTGTTACCCTCCTGAATTATTATCTTATTGCTTGAGTTGCTATTAGCAATACTAAAGCTGACTGTAGATCTTGTGGGGTCAATTATGGTGCCGTTTATAACTGCAGAAACACCCGCAGCAATATAGAAGCTTGTAGGCCTGATATCCAGATTGACATCATTAGCATATATGTAAGCAGTATCTATTTTACCAAGACCGGTTATTGTTGAGGCACCATTTGCTACTAAGTTTTTTATATACCCTTCTTTTTTGCTGCTAAGGTTAGAACCGGCTGAGGAAGGGTAAAGAGAGAGGTTTTCTACTGTTCCTTTGGTTATTGTTATTGAACTTGTATCGTTTACATTTAATTTTCCTACTATAACATTACCATCAATGGCAAGGACATTTCCCTTTGCCCCGGCTTCAATATTTAGCTCGCTTACTGTACCACCCTGAAGCTGAATAGTACTCTTGGAAGCCTGAGTAGAAAGAATTTTCTCAGTTCCTGACAGTATATTCAAACATGCTGTGGAATCTTTTGATACTGCTATGGAATCCGAATCTCCATTAACATTTACATTCAGGTTACATTCATCAAGATTTATTTTCCCGAAAGAGCCTACAATTGTGGCAGTCTGATTAACCTCCGCAGCCTTTCCAAGGTTAATATTAACAAAGCCCTTCCCGCTGGTGAGATTTTGCTCGACAAGCTTGGCTCCCGATAAAATTGTGGTATTGTTAATTGTTGTAGAACCTTCTGTAAATATGCTTACATTTCCGTTGGGTTTTTGTACAACCATTTCATTAGCTACTCGTGAATTCTTGATAGTTACACCGTTGGCTCCGCCACCTCTGACAATAAACTTGCCCCGTATAGAAACATTATCCAGTTTGACGGTTCCTTCAGCAACTCCCTCACCGATTATAAGATCTCCTGATACTTCCATATCCTTCAGGTTAACAAGACTTTGAGCTATAAGCAGGTTGCCGGAAACATCCTGAGTGTAGGTCCCTTCTTTTACTATAACCTGACCAATACATTTATCCAGCATCTTAATGGCATCTATTAGTTTAATGACTCCCAGCGGTGCATATCTTCCGCTTGAAATTTCAGCTAAATATCCCTTTTCTATTACTGCAGCAAAAGCTCTTAATTCCTCTATAGATAGTTTTTCTGAATCACCAATTTTATTTATCAGCTTATCATCCTTAAGCTCCAGACCGAATACACGGGTAACCATTACTGCTGCCTCTACTCTGCTGAGACTTTTAAAAGGTTCGACACTTTTTCCCTTTTCATTCTGAATAAAGCCTGAAGCAACTGCTTTGGCTATTTCCTTTGCATACCACGAATCCTTCTGTACATCAGTAAAACTTATATCTGCCTGCCGTGAAGAGTTTAATATCTTATTTATAAACATAATAAAATCAATCTTTTGAACAGGCTTGGTCAGTTCTCCAGCACTAACACTTGATTCAATTATGCCCATGTTTTTCCACTTATTCAAAAGAGTCATATCTGATGAATTAGCAACACTCATATCAATTGTGGCAGATAAAGCATTAATTGGAATTAGTATTAAATATATAATTGTAATCAAAATTGATACCGGTCTGGTACATTTTTTCATAATGAACTCCGTTTCTTCTTTGTCAAAAGGTAATTAGCTCAAAGCGGTTTTATTTTCTTTCTACTTTGTTTACAAAAAGGGTTAAGTTAAATTCAGAGCCTTATAAACCATTACTGCTGCTTCCGCTCTGTTTACACCTCCTGATAACTGCAAATAAAGCTTGTTGTTTATGGTTCTTCCGGTAAGAATTCCGGAGTTGCATACTGCTGTTATTTTTTTAGCAGAAGAAGCAGATATTGACTTAAAGTCTGTAAACTGCTTTAAAACATTAATATTGGCTTCAGGAAGTGGTTTACCTTTTGCCTTGAGAGCCATAGTGATAATCTCACCTGCCTGTTCTCTGGTTATCAAGCTGTTTGGGTATAGTTTATTATTTTTATCTGGCGAGATAATCCCAAGCTTTGCTGCTGAAACTATTTCGTTATAATATTTACTTTTTGAATCAACATCACCAAAGCTGCCTGCTGCAGCCTTAGTCAGACCCAAGCTTCTGATGACAATAGCACAAAACTCTCCTTTTGTAACAGCTTTTGCAGGATTAAACTTCTGTCCTGACTTTTCATCAAACACACCTCTGCTTGAAAGGTTATTAATGGCTTCAGCTGCCCAGCTATAATTACCAAGGTCTGAGTATGTAATATTTTTTAATGTAGTAGCAACTACTTCGTTTGATGCTTCGCTTTGATTGGTGCCATTTACTGCTCTGACCCTAAAGGTCAGTGTCTTGTCGGGGCTTATATTTTTATATGTAAAACTAGTTACATTTGAATTAACGCGCCCTACTTCCCTAAAATTGTAAAATTGCATAGCCTCAATAATAAAAGCACTTTCATTTAATGAATTGTCCTTCCACTCCAATAATATCTCGCTGGAGGACATAGTTTTGGCCAGGAGGTTTGTAGGTGCTTCCGGTTTCTTTAAAAATACCATCAGCTCATTACTGTAGTTAATGGAATTTGAACGATCAAAAACCTTTACCCTATAAAAATAAATATCTGTGCTGTTAATCCATTTATCGTTATATGCCACAGTGTTAGGGTCAAGATAGGCTATTGTATACCATTCGCCAGATAGGCCAATTTTTCTTTCAAGCTTGTAGCCGGCCTCAACCATGCTGGTATCCTGCCATGTCAGTCTTATTTCGTTTGTCCCGACAACCTCATATTTTAAATCACCCGGTGCCGGGATTGTAGTTGACCACACAGTGGTTTCATTTGAAAAATCCGAGTAAACCGAATTGTTATTAATCTTGGCTCGAATTTTATATGTGTAGGTATCCTGCATTGAAATATTCAGATCAGTGTAAGTGGTTGCATTTCTCCCCATGGAATCATACAATTCCCACTTCTGTCCCGAGCCTGTTTTTCTCCATATTTCAAACCCTGTTTCATTATCTGTCATATCCTGCCACAACAGTTTAATGCTTTTTCCGTCAGCACATGAAGAAGACAGGCTTCCTGGCGGCTTTAAGTATGTGCTGGTTATATAGATAACATCTGAATATTCCGAGTTAGTGGTACCTGAAACTGCTCTAAGCCTGTATGCATACATTGTGTTTTCATCAACGTTTCTATCAATGTAAGCATTGTTATTCTGCGGAATAACTGCAATTTCTCTGAATATTCCCTCCTTGGGTGATCTGCGTTCAAGAATAAAAGCAGTTTCATTTGAATTATCCTTCCAGGTAATTTGTATATCTCTTTGTGACAGTGCATACCCGTAAAGTTCAGTAGGTTTAAGCAGTAATGAGTATGCAGAATTGCCTTCCTCAGGATAAGCAGTGGTTTTAACATTATCATTTGAACAGGCTCTCACTCTGTAGTAATACCTGTATCCGGAAAT
The DNA here is from genome assembly GCA_023460955.1 of Bacillota bacterium. Taxonomy (GTDB): domain Bacteria; phylum Bacillota; class Clostridia; order Acetivibrionales; family DSM-1351; genus Ruminiclostridium. The sequence continues at coordinate 55,458 of JAEWOH010000060.1, forward strand.
TATGGATTTATCGCTGTAGGTGTTCTGTCCCATGCCCACGTTTGCTATGGGCGCCCATACAGTATCATTTTCCATCCTGCGTTCTATTATTGTATTGTAGGCCCTGTTATTGGGATACCCCCACTTAATGTCAATCTGATTGTCAGATACCGGAGTGACTGTCAGAGAATTGGGTTTTTCGATTTCATCCGTTCTGAAGGTCAACTCCTGGGTATACAGATAGGTATTGTTGTCCGCATCTGTTACCCTGATTCTATATGTATAAGTATGACCGGCGGTAACGGTGCCGTCATACTGAGTTACCGAGTTTGTATAGAGTGTGCTGAAAGCTTGAAAAGCTCCCTGATCCTCCTTTTTCTCAACAACATAATATTTTTCGTTTGTGAGAAGGTCATACCAGTTAAGTGATATGGAGGTAGGGCTATATATTATTACCGATAAATTTGAGGTTACAGCAGCTGTTGCCTTGTCCGGCAGAATTACGCACTGAAATAAAACAGCAAGCAGCAATACAAGAGCTGAAGCTTTCTTAAAAATGCAACCCGATTTATGCCTTGATTTTAATATATTGTTAAGTTTTCCGGAAAGTCGTCCAAGTAAAGAGATCAAAATTTTGTACCCCCATTAATTATGCCGTTATTATCCAGATATTTTCATAGTTTTGGCAAAACGGTTTTATTAACTTATATCGGCAAAATGTGGCATAATTTTAATGGAAAAATCAAACAGACCCAAAAACACCCTGCCGTCGAAGGGCAGGGTGTTTTTGGGTCTGCAAACCTTTATGTGATATTATTTGCCTGTTACCTTTAATCTTGCCATTGCTCTGGCTAAAGCAGCCTTTGAACGCATATATTCCAGCTCACTCAGCTGCTTTTGCATTCTTTCTTCGGCACGTTGCTTTGCTGCCTTCGCACGATTTACATCAATTTCTTCAGGGTACTCAGCCGAGTCAGCCATAATGACAACCTTGTCAGGCATGATTTTGGCGAAACCATCACCTACCACAGCTTCAATCCATTTATCATTGGCCTTTATTTTAATGGGACCAATATTAACTGTGGTTACCGTTGGTGCATGCTTTGCAAGTACTCCCATCTCGCCGTCAATTGACTTGAATATAATACATTCAGCTTCCCCTGAAAAGAAATTTCTTTCCGGTGTAATAACTTCCAAAATAAATGTGGACATACCCTTTAGCCTCCTGGAGCCGCAGGCGCGGCAAAAACGCTATCTTTTATCGAATTTCCGGAGCCGCAGAATTATTCCTGCATCTCTTTAGCTGCTTCATATACTTCATCGATATTACCCTTCATAAAGAAGGCAGTCTCTGGAATATGATCCATTTTACCGTCAATTATTTCCTTGAAGCCTCTAATAGTTTCCTTGAGTGGAACGTATTTACCCTTATATCCGGTAAATTGCTCCCCAACAAAGAATGGCTGTGACAGATATCTCTGTATTTTTCGTGCTCTGAATACTATCAGCTTATCTTCTTCGGGCAATTCATCCATACCAAGTATGGCTATTATATCTTGAAGTTCTTTATTTCTTTGAAGTATTTCCTGAACTCTTCTGGCTACAGAATAATGTTCTTCACCAACAACCTTAGGGTCTAATATTCTTGAGGTTGAATCCAAAGGGTCAACCGCAGGATAAATTCCCATAGCAACAATATCCCTGCTTAAAACCGTATGGGCATCCAAATGCGCAAAAGTAGTTGCAGGAGCTGGGTCAGTCAAGTCATCGGCAGGTACATAAACAGCCTGTACAGACGTGATTGAACCCTTAGCAGTTGAAGCAATTCTTTCCTGGAGTGCACCGACATCGGTTGCCAATGTTGGCTGATAACCAACGGCGGAAGGTATTCTTCCCAAAAGGGCAGAAACCTCTGAACCAGCCTGAACAAATCTAAATATGTTATCTATAAATAACAGCACGTCCTGTCCCATTTGATCTCTGAAATATTCAGCCATGGTAAGACCTGTCAAGCCAACTCTCATTCTTGCTCCTGGTGGTTCATTCATCTGGCCAAAAACCATTGCGGTTTTTTCAATAACGCCGGAATCGTTCATATCGTGCCAAAGGTCATTACCTTCTCTGGTTCTTTCTCCAACACCGGTAAATACTGAGTAACCACCATGTTCAGTAGCAATATTTCTTATAAGTTCCATTATTAAAACCGTCTTACCAACTCCGGCTCCACCGAACAGACCGATTTTACCACCCTTTGCATATGGAGCCAATAAGTCAACTACCTTGATACCTGTTTCCAATATCTCTGTGGAAGGTCTCTGCTCTTCAAATGAAGGCGCAGGCCTATGTATTGGATAAAAATCAGTTGGCTTTACTTCTCCCTTTTTATCAACAGGTTCTCCCAATACATTGAATATTCTTCCCAATACCTCTTTCCCAACAGGAACCTTAATCGAGTCACCCGTATCGACGGCTTCCATACCTCTCACAAGACCATCAGTCGAAGACATAGCAACACACCTGACTGTGTCGTTTCCAAGATGCTGCATTACTTCGGCAGTTATGACGCCTTCTTCTGCAGCATTGTTTTTGGTAGGAATTCTTATTGCATTATATATGTTTGGTAATGTACTATTTTCAAATTTCACGTCAAGTACCGGTCCGATAACCTGTACAATCACACCTGTATTCCCAGCCATTATATCCACTCCTTTCTTCGTATAGGAACATATTTAAATAAATTTTTATTTCAAAGCTGAAGCACCGCCGACTATTTCGGATATTTCCTGCGTAATGGCAGCCTGTCTGGCCCTGTTATAATACAAATTGAGTTTTTGAAGCATTTCATCAGCATTTTTTGTCGCATTATCCATTGCTGTCATACGGGCATTCTGTTCACTTGTAAACGCTTCGACAAAGGCTCCGTACATAATGCCTTTGATATATTTTTGAATTAAAACATCCAGTACGACCGAGGGTGACGGCTCATACTTTATCTGTTCATCAATCTTTACTTCCTCGGCCTTAACATCCATTCTCAATGCTCCTATTTCCAAAGGCAAAAGCTTTAATAGCTTTGGTTCCAGAGTAATTGCAGACATCATCTGGGTAAATACTATATAAACCTCATCAACTTCCTGCTTGTTATATAGATTAAGGATGATATCACCAATCTCTCTGGCTCTGAATACAGTCGGATTCTGAACGACATAGTCGAACTCAGTATGCACATTATACTGCTTTCTAATGAAATAAGACCTGCCTGAATTTCCTGCAACCAATAGAACGGCATTCTCCTTATCATCACCGATAGCTTGTTCTGCCAGCTTCTTTATATTACTGTTGTAGCCTCCGGCAAGTCCCTTATCACCGGTAATAACGATGTATGCTTTTCTCTTTCCGGATTTTTCATTCCTTAAATTAAAATATCTGCTTTCAACATCTCCACTATGTGCAAGAATATCTGCAATAGTTTCTCTAACCTTGTTAAAGTACGGAATGGTTTCTTCCAGTTGCGCTCTTGCCTTCTTTAGCTTTGAGGCTGATATCAGTTTCATGGCCTTAGTTATTTGACGCATCTGATTTATACTTTTGATACGCAATTTGATTTCGCGCATATTGTTTGCCATAATGATAACCCGCCGTTTCTGTCGCACAGTACGACAAATAATTTAATATTGCTTTATACAAATTGAGCTTTGAATTCGTCAGCAGCTGTCTTCAGAAGCTGAAGCATTTCATCGCTGATATCCCCAGTTTCAGAAATACTTGTCAAAATGCTCTGATATTTTTCCTTAATAAAATTAACAAACTCCCCATTGAACTTACGGACTTTATTTACCGGTAAATCCATCAGATAACCCTTTGTTGCAGCATAAAGAATAACCACCTGCTCTTCAACGGGTAGAGTTGCATATAAAGGCTGTTTTAAGGTTTCAACGAGTCTTTCTCCCTGAACGAGCTTATCTCTTGTTACCTTGTCAAGGTCTGAGCCGAATTGAGCAAAAGCCTCAAGTTCTCTATATTGAGCAAGGTTAATTCTAAGTGGTCCTGCAATCTTTCGCATAGCTTTAATCTGAGCAGAACCTCCAACTCTTGAAACAGAAAGACCAACATTTACCGCAGGCCTCTGACCTGAGAAAAATAATTCAGATTCAAGATATATCTGTCCGTCAGTTATTGATATAACATTTGTTGGAATGTAAGCTGAAACGTCACCAGCCAGAGTTTCTATTATAGGAAGAGCGGTTATGGAACCTCCGCCAAGCTCATCACTGAGTTTCGCAGCTCTTTCCAGAAGTCTTGAGTGTAAATAGAAAACATCACCCGGGTAAGCTTCTCTTCCAGGAGGTCTTCTAAGAAGAAGTGACATGGTTCTGTAGGCAACTGCATGCTTTGACAAGTCATCATAGATTATGAGTACGTCCTTATTGTTTCTGTACATAAAGTCCTCTGCCATAGCGCAGCCTGAATAAGGCGCAAGGTATTGTACAGAAGCTGTATCACTTGCAGTTGAAGAAACAACTATGGTATATTCCATTGCTCCGAACTTTTCAAGGGTGTTTACAATACCAGCAACGGTAGAAGCCTTTTGTCCTATAGCAACATATACGCAAATAACATCCTTACCTTTTTGATTAATTATTGTATCAATAGCTATGGCTGTTTTTCCGGTCTGTCTGTCTCCGATAATAAGTTCTCTCTGCCCTCTTCCTATCGGAATAAGTGCATCAAGAGCCATAATACCTGTTTGAAGAGGCTTGTTAACGCTCTTTCTGTCTATAACGCCAGGAGCTGTAAAGTCTACCGGTCTGAAATGATCGGTAACTATGTCACCTTTACCATCCAAGGGTTTACCGAGAGGATCTACAACCCTTCCTACAAGGCTTTCACCAACCGGTACCTGTACTGTTTTTCCGGTTCTTTTTACGGTAGTGCCTTCCTTTATTTCTCTGTCATCTCCTAAAACAACACAGCCCACATTATCCTCTTCAAGATTGAGAGCCATACCGTATACACCATTTTCAAACTGCAGAAGTTCACCCGACATACAGGACTGCAGTCCGTATATTCTTGCTATACCATCACCTGACTGAAGAACATAACCTACGTCGTCAGTTTTTACTGCAGCACCATAGCTTTCTATCTGCTGCTTAATTATTGAGCTAATTTCTTCTGGTCTTAGACTCATCCTTTTCTCACCCCATATGCTCTGACACCGGTTATATATTAACCAGCTCAGTTAATGATTCAATCCTACCTTTAATACTTCCATCGTAGACCTTGTCCCCTATAATTACTTTGACACCGCCAATTATCGAGGCATCTACTATTTCAGTAACTATTACAGAGCTTGCATTAAATATATTCCTGAACTTTTCCTTGATTTTGTTAAGTTGACCTTCATCCAAGGGAAAAGCAGTAATTACTTTCATATCAAGAATATTGGCCTTCTCGTGAGCCAACTGAATAAACTGCTGGTAAATTCGAGGAAATTCCTCCATGCGCTTTTTTGCCAGCAGCAGGAGTACAAAATTAAGCAAATTTTTACTCAGACGGCTTTCAAAAATACTCCTAAAAAGGGCTTGCTTTTTATCCAGCTTAATTCTCGGATCCAGCAAATATTCTCGTAGTTCTTTGTCGGTATTGTATAAAGTAACCAACTGTTCGAACTCCTGGCTTACATTATTGAGGTCACTCATGGAGAGTTCCAATAATGCTTGAGCATATCTTTTTTCTACAAGTGGCATTAGGCAGCACCTGCCTCATCTATAAATTTATCAACCATGCTCTTGTTTGAATCAGTATCCATATTAGCCTGAACAACCTGTGTAGCAGCTGCTATAGCTAAGGCAGCTATCTGCTGTTTAACCTGACGCAGCATTTCTTCACGCTCACGTTCAACATCCTGACGTCCCTTTTCAACAATTGCCAATGCATCTTTTTTAGCAGCCGCAATTATGCCGTCATACTCGTGTGTGGCTCGGATTCTGGCTTCGTTCAAAAGCCTGTCGCTTTCTTCCCTGATTTTCTTAATTTGCTCTTCGTAGCTTTTTCTGGATTCGGCAGCTTCAAGCTTAGCCTGGTCTGCATCCTTTAAAGCCTGATCTATAGAGTTTTTACGCTTTTCCATAAATTCAGTTACAGGCTTAAACAGGAACTTTCTCATGAAAAAGTATAAGATCAAAAGGTTTAATGCAACGAAAATAAACGTATATTTTTCTGGCATCAACATATAAGTATCATTCGCCTTTCTGGCTCACAGAATTTAAATACCAGCTCCTATCGTGAACCTGATAGTGTATTCTTTATATAATAGCCGGGAGTTATTCCCTGCTCCATAAGCTTACTGCTATATCTGTGAAAGGCGTTAAAACCACCGTGTTATTTGACGCCGGAGTACAAAGGGTACTAAGCATTTCACACCCGGAGCTTTTAATACCTTCCACAGATATCACTACCTTGTAAAACATATTAACCCATTTTCAAGAATACAAGTACCAATGCAACTACAAGACCGTAGATGGCTGTTGCTTCTGCGAGAACCGCACCAAGAAGCATAACGTTTCTTATTTGTCCGGCAGCTTCAGGCTGTCTTGCAATACCTTCTACAGCTTTACCTGTTGCCAAACTGATACCTACTCCGGCGCCAATACCTGTAAAAACTGCTATTGCCGCTGCTATAGCTATTATTCCTGTCATATTAATTTCACCCCCTTATTCTAATACCTCTGCAATATATAGTGAAGTCAAAAACATAAACACATATGCTTGTAGCGCACCATCAAACAAATCAAAGTAAATACTCAATATTGCCGGTGCTACCGGTGGAAGCGCCATGTAAATAAGTTCCATTACTATAAAAGCACCTAAAATATTACCAAAAAGACGTAAGGCAAGGGATAAGGGCTTAATACCATAATCCAGTATCTTAAAAGGTAACATCATAGGTATAGGTTCAACAAAGCTTTTTAGCCAGCCGCTCATTTTTTTGTATCTTATTCCGGCGTAAATAACAACGATAATTGACATTGCAGCCATGCAGGCAGTTACATTTATATTTCTCGTCGGGGGTCTGAATTTGAAGCCTTCACCCGGAATAATATTAAATATTGAAACTGTGTTTGCAAATAAAAGGAAAAGGAATATAGTTCCCAGATATGGAGCAAATGCCTTCCAGTGATGTTCCCCTATTGCATCCTTTGCAATATTGTTAATGAATTCCACTATGATCTCTGCAACATTTTGCTTTTTATGCGGTACGGCTGTCAGCTTACGGGTGAGGAATATACTGAAAAATATCATTATTGCCATGATAACCCACATTACTACTACTACGTCGGTAACAGGTATATTCAGCCCTGGAAAAGTAGCATCCAACACAGGTAGCTTAAAGCTTGGAACTCTAATGTTAAAAACTATGTGGGGCTCCATTGCCTCAATAAGCCTTTCGCTCATACTCATTTCTTCATGCATTTTTATTTCACCTTCTGTCCATAGTGATTTTTTGTAATTCCAAAAGCCTCCGTTATAGCATTTATCATAACAATAATCATTATTGTGAGAATCCCAGCCAATGCTGCAATAAAGACCTGAATTCCAAATTGCAAAGCAAATACTATTGTTATTCCTATTATGACTAAGTTTAGCAAATATATAACAAGGCTTATGATTACCGCTTGCTTTTTGCTTGCCTGACCTATTAAAACCCCAAGTATCGCATCAAAAATTGCCAGCCTTAACAACGATAGTAATACACCAAGTGTCAATGCCACTGACATCTTTAGTCTCTGGTCACCAATAGCAAGGCATATTATAAGAGCTACTGTATAAAATACACAAGCTCTTTTCAGAAAAAATCTAAAGATATTGCTCATTCTTTTTTTACATTCTCCGTAAATAGTTGTTAAGGTTATACCACAAAATTACGATAATTATGTAGGTTAATTTGTTCATGTTTTGCTGGCAAATTGTGCATAGCATGAAATTATTTAAATAATAGCACAGTGAAAAAGGTAAATCAATGGTCCTATGACGAAAAGTGCATAGTTCAGATTTATTTTTTTAGTATTTCTGCACAAAAGAAATTAACATTCAGGAGTGGTTAAAATATGGATATTACAACCATACTCGGCTTTATTTTAGGATTCGGTGGTATTTTACTGGGATACGTGGAGGAAGGCGGAAAGCTACCTGCTCTTTGGGGTATGGCTCCCTTTCTTATAGTTTTTGTCGGAGGCTTTGGAGCTATGCTTATTACGTTCCCTCTTTCGGAACTGAAAAAGGCCTTCGCAACATTGCCAATGGTCTTCACACAGAAAAAGTATAATGAAATAGATATTATTAACGAACTGGCGGACTTATCAGAAAAGGCAAGAAAAGATGGATTACTTAGTCTTGAACAGGATGCACAGACAAACAAGAATGATTTGATACGGAAAGGGCTGGCATTGGTAGTCGATGGTATCGAAACTGAAGTTATTAAAGATATTCTCGCAAGAGAAACAGCTCTCCAGGAAGAAATACATGAAGCAGGGGTAAAGTTGTTTGAAGCAATGGGTGGTACATGGCCTGCAATGGGAGTTGCCGGTACAGTTATGGGTATGATCAGTATTCTTAAAGATCTTAGTGATCCTCTTGCTCTTGGGCCAAAAATATCCAGCGCATTTATAGCAACCATGTACGGTGTTGCCTTCGCAAATATCGTTTTCCTTCCCTTTGCAGGAAAAATCAAGTCAAAGGTCGCTCGTGAAACTATGATTAATGAGCTTATAATAGAAGGTCTTCTATCTATACAGGCGGGAGAAAATCCTCGTATTATTAAAGAAAAACTCAATCTCAATCTTATGGAAAAACTAAACGGTGGCAAGAATAAGGCTACTACAGGTGCTGAAGAAGGAGCTGAAGCATAGGAATGGCAAAAGAGAAGGTAGTAAAGGATAACGCAGAACGCTGGCTTCTGACATATGCAGACTTGATGAACCTGCTGCTTATTTTGTTTATCATTCTGTTTGCAATGAGTCAGGTAGATACTCAAAAATTTCAACAGCTGTCCCAATCCTTAAGTGCAGCATTCGGTTCAGGTTCAAATTCGGTTCTGCAAGGCAGCGCACAGGGTAATTCTCTGGTAGATTTCCCTGCAACTATGCCATCACCTGTTATTCCTGCCGAGTTAGAGGAAAAGCAAATTGAAGGAATAACCCAGGAAGTTAAGCAGATGATTAAGGGTCAGGGACTTGAAGGCAGCATAGATGTTAAAAGACAGGAGCGCGGAGTCGTTATTTCTATAAATGAAAGGCTTATTTTCAAATCCGGAAGTGCCGAAATTGAAAAAGCTTCGGAGGAGAGAGTATTAACTATTGGTAAGGATATACTTGCTAAAATTCCAAACAAGCATATTCGTGTGGAAGGTCATACCGATAATATTCCAATAAAGAGTACTATATTTCCATCCAATTGGGAATTATCCAGCGCCAGAGCCACAAACGTACTTAGGATTCTTGTTGAGAAGGCAGGTATTGATCCAACTCTTATCTCAGCCGTGGGCTATGGAGAATTTACGCCTTTAGTACCAAATACCTCAGACATAAACCGTGAAAAAAACAGGCGTGTTGATATAGTAATCCTTACCGATGTATCAAGTCAGGGTGAAGCAAGTAAAGATGACAACAGTGCTGAAAGCAGCACCAAATAGATACGGTAAAGTTGTTAATATCGGATTGATGGTACTAGTGTTTTAAATGTATACTGTATAACATTAAAATAATAAAAAAATAAGCCTATTTGCAGGCTTATTTTTTTATCATTTATCCTTATTCGTTATCGTTCAATGCTCAGTCCTTACATACTCTTGCTTTGTTTACACCTTAAATTCATCAGGCTTTTCATCTGTCAAACCGAAATGGAACAACAATACCTGTACAATTCTTTCTGAAGCATGACCGTCACCGTAAGGATTAACAGCTCTGGCCATTTTTTCGTAATCAGCTTTATCCTCCAATAGCCTTGAAGCATGCTCTACTATCTCCTCCTGAACTGTTCCGGCCAGCCTTACCGTTCCGGCTTTCACAGCCTCCGGTCTTTCCGTTTCCTTCCTCAGTACAAGTACAGGCTTGCCAAGAGTGGGAGCTTCTTCCTGAATTCCTCCAGAATCTGTCATAATCATGTAGGAGCGTGCCATCAGGTTATGCATGTCCTGAACATCCAATGGAGGTATCAAATGAACTCTTTCCTTGTCTCCCAGAATTTCCTTTGCCGTTTCCTGTACTGCAGGATTTAAATGCACCGAGTAAACAATTTCAACATCCTTATAATTATTTACTATAGTTCCAAGGGCTCGGCAGATATTCCTTAAGGGCTCTCCAAGGTTTTCTCTTCTGTGCGCAGTAACTGCGATTACTCTTTTATTCTCAAAATCAATATTTCTCAGTGCTTCACATTCAAATGTGTAGTTATCTTTAACAGTTGTTTTCAAAGCATCGTTGACAGTATTTCCGGTAACGTAAATAGCATCCGCATTTACCCCTTCATTAAGAAGGTTTGCTTTGTTTGTTTCAGTTGGTGCAAGATGCACGTCCGCCATTGCCCCGGTTAACTTTCTGTTCATCTCCTCGGGGTAAGGTGAATATTTATCAAAAGTTCTCAGGCCAGCTTCCACATGTCCAACAGCAACCTGTTTATAGAAAGCAGCCAGGCTGCCCACAAAGCAAGTTGTGGTATCCCCGTGAACCAGAACAATATCAGGCTGTTCGGTATCTATAACTCTTTCCAGGCCTTCAAGCGCCCTTGTAGTTATACCTGTTAAGGTTTGTTTGCTTTGCATTATATTCAGGTCATGGTCGGGTACGATTTCAAACATTTTAAGAACTTGATCCAACATTTCTCTATGCTGAGCAGTAACGCACACCACTGAATCAATTTTCTCACACTTTTCCAGTTCCTTTACAAGTGGGGCCATTTTTACCGCATCCGGTCTAGTACCGAATATAGTCATAACCTTTAATCTTTCCAACTTTCTTCCTCCTATTGCTGCGAGTCTTGCCGGATTTGTGAGATGGTGAACTTCGTTGGCCTTGCTTGCATTATTCATCTCATTCATGTATATTGAACCTACTATTACAAAAATTGCAACAGCTATAATCAAAATTATTGCACTTAAAGGTCCCTTATAATCAAGGACTACAGCACATAAACCCAACGCAGCACTTGCTATATAAATTAGCGAAACCGATTGTCTCTGGGTAAGACCCATATCTACCAGCCTATGATGAAGATGCCCTCTGTCCGCTGTCATTGGCGATTTTCCGCTGGCAACTCTTCTGAGAATGGCAAACAGCGTATCAAACAGGGGCAGTGCCAGCACCAATATTGGAACCGCAATTGCTATTGCGGTATAGGCTTTGTATGTACCCTGAATTGATATCGTTCCCAGCATAAAGCCCAAGAAGGTTGCGCCGGTATCGCCCATAAAAATTTTGGCAGGATTGAAGTTGTACGGCAGGAAACCAAGTGCCGAGCCGGCCAGAATTGCTGCCAGAACCGCTGTATGTATATCCGGCTCGGGTCTGATTACCGATACAAAAAACAGCGATAAGGAACCAATGGAGGATACTCCGGCTGCCAAACCATCAAGTCCATCTATAAAATTAATTGCATTAGTTATTCCAACTATCCATAAAACCGTAACGGGATATGAAATCCAGGGTCCAAAGGTAGAAATACCTATGTCCGAAAAAGGATTTGTTATAAAGTCAATTCTTGTTCCGGTTACTGCAACTATAATTGCCGCAATTATTTGTATTGGAAATTTGAGTTTTGCACTCAAAGCCTTTATATCATCCACTACTCCAAGTATTGCAATAATGGAGCTTCCAATAAGCATTCCAATAAACTGCCTGTCAAAAACAATTGCCGTACCAACGGTAAAAAATCTGGAGCTTACTATACTAAATAAAATTGAAACAAAAAAACCTGCTATTATTGCAAAACCGCCCAGCCTTGCTATGGGCTGCTTGTGCATTCTTCTGTCATCCTTCGGGATATCCACTGCTCCTAATTTAAAGGCCAGGCTTTTGGCTACCGGAGTTACAGAAAATGCTACTATAAAAGCAAGCGTGAAAGAAATAAAATACTCATATGCACTAGACATTTATACACCTTCCGTTCTAAGAGAACTCCCAAATAAATATTATTCTTCAGGCTATCTCAGAAATAATAAGCTTATCCGAATTTATTATTTCCTGTACATCAAAACAGAGGGAGTATGCCTCCCTCCATTCTATAAAACAGTTTATACCTTGACTACTTCAATACCGGCTTCCTCCAATAAGGTCATCGACAGCTCATCGGGATAATCACCGTTAAACACTATGCGTGTTATTCCTGCGTTTATTGCAAGCTTTGCACATAAAACACATGGTTGTGTAGTTACGTACAAGGTGGCACCGTTAACGCTGGTTCCACTATAGGCAGCCTGTACTATGGCATTCTGTTCTGCATGAATTGCCCTGCACAGCTCGTGTCTCTGACCGGAGGGGATATTCAATTTTTCTCTCATACAGCCTACCTCGGAGCAATGTTTGCACCCGACAGGTGCACCGTTGTAACCGGTCGCAAGTATTCTTTTGTCCTTGACAATAATTGCTCCAACCTGTCTTCTCATGCAAGTAGATCTTGTTTTTATCAAATCAACAATCTGCATAAAGTACTCATCCCAAGACGGCCTCATATTCTACCCCCAATAACCTTTAATCAGCGACCCTTATGTCATGAATTATTTTGTGCCAAACAGCCTGTCTCCAGCATCTCCAAGACCGGGAACAATATAAGCATGATCATTCAGTACTTCGTCAACAGCTGCACAGTATATTTCAACATCAGGATGATCTTTGCGAATTCTTGCTATTCCGGCTTTTGATGCTATCAAACACATCAACTTTATGTTTTGTACCCCTCTGTTTTTAATGAACTGAATAGCTGCTGAAGCAGATCCTCCTGTTGCGAGCATCGGATCAACAACAACTATTTCTCTTTCCTCAACATCTACAGGCAGCTTGCAGTAATATTCCACAGGTTCCAATGATTCAGGATCCCTGTACAAGCCTATATGTCCCACTTTAGCCATAGGTAACAGTCTCAGCATACCATCTACCATTCCCAGACCTGCTCTGAGAATAGGAACTATTCCTAATTTTTTTCCTGAAATCACCTTTGTCTTTGCAATTCCAACCGGAGTTTCTATCTCCACTTCCTTCAGCGGCATATTTCTTGTTACTTCATAACCCATAAGCATGGCTATTTCAGAAACCAACTCCCTGAATTCCTTTGTGTTTGTGTTCTTATCTCTCAGTAAAGATATTTTGTGCTGTATCAGCGGATGATCAAAAACAAATACGCTTTCCATGTTAATTCCTCACTTTGTAAAATATTTTTTTTCAATATTTGAAATTTTTTCAACTCTATTGCCATGCCTTCCACCTAGAAATTTGGTTTCGAGCCAGGTTTCAATAATGTCAAAGGCAACCCCCGGACCAACAACTCTTTCACCTATAGCCAAAATATTTGCGTCATTGTGCTGTCTGCTCATTTTTGCCATATAGCTGTCAGTACACAATGCAGCCCTTATACCCGGAACTTTATTACAGGCTATGGAGATACCTATTCCGGTACCACAGATAACAATACCTCTGTCACATTCTTTTTTGCTTACCGCTTCAGCTACGGCCTGTCCATAGTCAGGATAATCCACAGAATCAGGGCAGTTCGTTCCAAAATCCTTAACTTCGTATCCCTTGCTCTCTAACAATTTAATTATATCCGCTTTAAGCAAATATCCTGCATGATCACTACCTATCGCTATCAAAATATATCTCACTTTCCGGCAGAGGGCATATTTCACCCTGGCAGTAACTTATATAGAAAGAAAGTTTGTCGGGAGAATTGCCTGAGCCATAATTTAATGAATTATTTAATAATGGTTAAAATTTTTTACTATGCCATTCCTTATTATTTTATAGTATAAATTATTGCATGTCAAAAAAAAGTCCCCTTATCAGAGCACATTTTCACTGTTTGACGACAGTTTTTTTATCACCTGCAGTACACAGTCATAAATTTCTTTTGCACAGGTTTCATAACTTTGATACGGCATTCCGAAGGGATCCGTAATATCTACCGCCGAGGTGTCTGCCGGAAGCTTTTGATAGGCGTATTCCTTAAGTGTAAAAATGTCATCACCTTTTTCCGGAAAGCTGCTTCTTAGAAAATCCCTGTGTTGTCTGGTCATTGTAAGAATCAAGTCCGAGGTGTCCATATCCCTTTTACCCAAAATTTTGGCTTTGTGAATTGATATATCGATGTTCCAAAGTTTTTTAAGGGCTGTTATCGAATGTTCTGAAGCTGCTTCACCATCAAATGCCTGAATACCTCTTGAAGCTACGACTGCACCTTTCAAGGCCTCCTCCTGCTGTGAAAAGGCTCTGAATAAGCCTTCAGCCATACAGCTTCTGCAGGTGTTCCCTGTACACACAAATATAATATTGAACTTTTGTTCATTTTTCTTAAAATTACTATTTTGATCTACAGAATTGTTTTGAGAGTTCACATTCCTGCTCCATTCTTTTTAATATATAACCTAAACATGGCCTAAACCAAATTTAGCTAGGCGGTCCACTTACGTTGATATTTCAATCAAGCTCGATTATCTTGTACCCTGCCGCCTTTACCATTCTGTTCATAATCGCCAAACCCACCTCATGCTGATCGACAGCTTCTGCAAAAATAATGTCAACACCTCTGTTGTCAAATTCGCGCAGCATTGCAAACAAACTTGCCGCTATTGTTTCGGGGTAATCTCTGTCACCCATGGATAGCGTCTCAAAACCTTTATACGCTGTTACGGTCTGATCAGTGGCACATATTCCAACTTTTTTCCCCTCTGATTTTTTTCCTTCAGCCAGCTCCAGTATTTTTGCTGTCTGCTTAAGCTTGTCCTCACTTTTTACAATAATGACTTGTGCTTCAGGTGAGTAATGCTTATATTTCATGCCAGGAGATTTAGGTACGTTTTCTGCATTTATCTTTCCCAAAATAGTTTTATCAATGTCAATAGGACCTATATATTTTTCCAGCTGTCCAGGAGTAACTCCACCGGGTCTGAGAAGCACAGGCGGTTCGACGGTAATGTCCAGTACTGTTGACTCCAGTCCCACCCGAGAGCTGCCGGCATCAACTATCATTTCTATCTTTCCGTCCATATCGTCCAGAACGTGCTGCGCCGTTGTGGTACTCGGTTTACCCGAAACATTTGCGCTGGGCGCAGCCACAGGCACTCCTGCCAGCCTGATCAACTCCCGCGCCACAGGATGCTCCGGCATGCGTATTGCAACAGTGTCCAGCCCGGCCGTTATTATATCCGGAATTTTTGGGCTTTTTTTAAGAACAAGTGTAAGTGGGCCGGGCCAGAACTTGTCCATCAGCTCGGCGGCTTTTTCTGGTACGCTTTCAACCAGCTCAAATACCTTCTCCTTGTCAGCGATATGTACAATAAGAGGATTGTCAGAAGGACGGCCTTTCGCTTTAAAAATCCTACTGACAGCTTCGGTATTTAAAGCATCAGCCCCAAGACCGTACACTGTTTCTGTAGGTATGGCAACTACCTTTCCTGCTTTTAAAGCCTCGGCAGCTTCGCTGAGCTTGCTTTTGTCTATATTTTCAGGGTCAATTTTTATAACTTTTGTATTCATATTTAGGTACTCCCTATTTGCATTTGTATCTATACTTGGTAAGGCAGATGTCTCTTAGTTTTAGCTACTGATCTACTAGCTCCTGGTTTTTATCTTCTAATTCTGCCACCTGCTGCCTTCTGACTCTTAACTACTAACTCCTGATTCCCTTGGCTACTAACTACTTAGCTACTAACTACTAGGCTACTAGCTACTAATTCAGCATTGTTACTATTATACCACACAATATTCCTGTTATATTTCCAACTGAGGACATTCTCCCCAAGTAAATTCTTTTGGATTCGGGAATTAGTTCTCCATACACTACAAACAACATGGCACCACCCGCGAATCCCAGGCACAAGCCAATAAACTGCTGCGATACATGGCCCAATGCTGCCCCGATCAAGGCCCCGACTCCCATAGGCACACCTGAAAGTACAGTCAACAAAAATGCTTTAACTGCAGAAAAGCCGCCTACCTTCATAGGCAGTGCCATGGCAATACCCTCCGGTACGTCATGAATTGCTATTATAAGTGTAAGTGTTATTCCCAGACTGAAAGAGGCTTCAAAACCGGAGCCCACCGCAAAACCCTCCGGCAGATTGTGCATTGCAAGTCCTATTGAGACCAGTATCCCTGCTCTTAGTAGATTAGAGTTGCCTTTTGCGTTTTTGACTGCATCAATCTGCTTGACCAAATCATCAATAACAATTACTGTTAATATTCCTCCAAGTACACCAATCAAGGTCAGGTTAAGGCCTGCTATTTCTACAGCCTCTGGAACAAGTTCAAAGCACACCACAGACGTCATAAGGCCTGCGGAAAACTCAAGTATTGAGCTCAAAATCCTGTTACTTATATTTTTGCCCACAAAAAAGGCTATCAATCCTCCAATACCGGTTCCGGTAATTCCTGATATCAAGCCTACTATTGCAATTTTCAATATGTGTTCCACGATAATTCCATCCTTTGAATAGTAGTCTATAAGACATACTATTCAAGAACTTCGTGGAATATTAACAATTCGTCCAACTTTTAATCTTCATCGTCTCCGCCGCTGCCCAGCTTCTCAGATTGGTCAGTGGTTATAAGTGCATCTATCAGCTCGTCAAGATCTCCGTCAAGTACCTGGTCCAGCTTGTATAGGGTCAGGTTGATTCTATGATCGGTAACTCTTCCCTGAGGATAGTTATAGGTTCTGATTCTTTCGCTCCTGTCGCCTGTACCCACCTGGCTTTTTCTATCCTGTGCAACTTCATTTATCTGCTGTTCCTGAGCAGCTTCATAAAGCTTGGATCTCAATACTTTCATAGCCTTGTCTTTGTTTTTATGCTGTGAACGTTCATCCTGACAAGCTACTACGATACCGCTCGGAATATGTGTTATTCTTATGGCAGAGTCGGTTTTATTTATATGCTGACCACCGGCACCGCTTGCTCTGTAAGTATCTATCCTTAAATCATTTGGATTAATATCTACATCCACCTCTTCAACCTCAGGCAATACAGCTACTGTTATTGTTGAAGTATGAATACGTCCGCTGGACTCGGTTGAAGGTACTCTCTGAACCCTGTGAACACCACTTTCAAACTTGAGGCGGCTATATGCACCTTTACCTTCTATCAGGAATACAACTTCCTTAAAGCCGCCAAGTTCTGTCGGATTTGAATCAAGAATTTCATATTTCCAACGTCTTCTTTCGGCATACCTGGTCATTGCTCTGAAGAGCACTCCGGCAAAAAGTGCGGCCTCTTCTCCTCCTGCACCCCCTCGGATTTCCACAATGACATTCTTGTCATCATTTGGATCCTTCGGAACAATAAGTATTTTTAATTGCTTCTTAATAAGCTCAAGGTTTTCCTGTGCTTCCTCAAATTCCGACTGAACCATTTCACGGAAATCCTTTTCAAGGTTATCATTGAGCAGTTCCCTTGCTTCCTCTATTTCCGAAGTAACCTTTTTATACTCCCTGAATTTCTGTACGATTTCTTCAAGGTCGGAATACTCCTTCATTAATTTCCTATATTCTTCCTGGTTGTTTATAACATCAGGATCTCCAAGCTTATGGCTTATTTCCTCGTATCTGTCCTCTGCTGACTGCAGTTTGTCAAACATAAACTCCTCCACCGACTTTCACGTGTCATTCTTTCTTTACTTAACGGGTTGGATTTATTAACGTAAAAACACTTTTTAATAAATTATTTTTCCCAACCTTTTTGAATAATATTAGGATTTAACCAGATAAATGCTATAAAGCTAATTAAAGTGATATGAACTGATTAATGTTACGCAATTTACTATTATAGCATGAAGACCAAAGAGACGCAAGAAAAGAACTATCTTTAAGTAGCCTTTTAAAGATAGTTCCTTTGGGGTTAATTCTATATAAAGTTGTATCACATAAGCAGTTTAGTATCCATTTTGAGGGCACATCTCTATTTAACTATTTCAATTTGTCCGTTCATGGTTTCACCTGTAATTGTAACTTTGCTCAGGCCGCTATCGAAATCCTTGCTTTCTGCCTCAACAAAGCTTCCTGTAACACCCTTTCGGTTGACATTGTGATATACAATTTCAGGTATCAGAAGGTTTATTGATCCATTGCTGGCATGAGCCTTCACCTTGTATACTCTGTTATCCATATCATTCATGTTAACCTTGATACCACCGTTTGAGGTTTTCAGATACATATTCATATCTGAACTTCCGTCAACATTCTGAGCATTCTCGAGGTTTATTCTGCCATTGATGGTTACAGCACTGACTTCGTTAACCTTGATATGCTTGATATCAATAACCGCATTACTGGTATTGATGTCTATTTTGCTTCCGATGATATAATTCATCTGTACTCTGCCATTTTTTGTGTTTACTGAAACCTTGTCACTGTTAACACCCATAAGCTCTATATGCGCATTCTTTGTGGTAGCTGTAACTTCTTGAGAAAGTGTGTCCTCAATATAAATTTTACCGTTTGAATTTTCGATTTTAATACTATTGAATTTTATATCAGGAATAAAAACTTCATGGGATACACTGACATTCATTGCAGCACTTCCAACTTTAATAGATATATTTGCCGGATCATCAACAAAGGTAACAATTCCATCCCCTGTAGGTGAAGGGCTCTTTATCCTTGATATAATCATAACCTTGGGATCAAGGTGCTTTTTTATTGTTATACTTCCGTTTACTCCGGAAATTTCAAGGTTTGCACCTTCCACAGGAATAACTTCATAATTTTTTTGAACTGTCTGAAGGCTTCCAAAAATATTAAAGGAATTTGTATCAACAAAGCTTCCTACATAATCTATGACCTTATCAACAATTCCAGCTGTAGTACTGGCAACATTTTTACCAAACTTCTCAGCCTTGTTTGCAAAATCATCAATCATATTATCAAAATCGGCCTGGTTGTAATTGGTTTTAAATTCTTTCTTCCATTCATTGACACGATCTCTTACCTTGGCTGCCTCATCGGCAAAGTTATTTGATCTCTGATTTTTTCTATAATTGAAATTGTCGGTATTTGCTTTTGCTGATTCATCTTCCAGTGCAGCCAATAGTTTTGCTGCCTCTTCTGTGGAGATTTTCTTCTCTTCCACCATTTTTAATATAAGTAATCTTTCTTCACTAATTGACATTGTTACCTTCCCTCCTATTTCACCTGCAATTATTATTCCTTCATTTGGTTTAATGCTTCTTCAACACTTATTTCACCGGCATTAAGCTTATCAAGTATTTCCTTTCTTCTGCCGGGAACCTCCTGTACCGGTTCGCTCTTGTGCCCCAACGCTGAAGCAACATCCTCCAACTTATTCTTAACTGTAGGATATGAAACCCCCAACTCCTTTTCAACTTCCTTAATGTTTCCCCTGCATTTTATAAATACATCCAAAAAGTTTCTCTGATCAGTTGTCAGCTTACAGAACTTGCATAGTGAAAAGTGTCCTTCAATAACAGTGTCACAACTATGACAGGTTATCCTTGTTACCTCTGTCTCATTCCCGCAGACCGGGCACTTACCGATTGCTTCTCTTGCCATAAAATCACCTCTTAAATTTTTAGAAAAATATTTATTGAACCTTAACTTAATTCTTTTGTATGGTAAATTAATTTTTTTAATGGGATGTTTAATATTTTTAACTTACAGTTATATAATATTCCCTTTA
>JAEWOH010000061.1 GCA_023460955.1 Bacillota bacterium
AAGAAATCCACCATAGAATGAACAGCCGTTTCGCTCTGTCCCACTCCGACGGTTTCCACAAAGATTTTATCGAATCCGGCAGCCTCACAAAGCACAATCGTTTCACGGGTCTTCCGGGCAACTCCTCCCAACGAACCAGCTGAGGGGCTGGGGCGGATAAACGATTGGGGATGTACGGAAAGTTGTTCCATACGTGTCTTGTCTCCCAGGATACTGCCTTTACTACGCTCACTGCTCGGGTCGATAGCCAGCACCGCCAACTTACCGCCTTTTTCGAGCACATGCAGACCGAATACGTCAATCGAGGTACTCTTTCCCGCACCGGGCACTCCACTGATACCTACACGGATGGAATTGCCGGAATAAGGCAGACATTTCTCGATCACTTCCTGGGCGACAGCCTGATGTTCGGGCTTCACGCTCTCTACCAGTGTCACAGCCTGACTGAGAATAGTGACATCGCCTTTCACAATACCTTCTACAAATTCCGCTACCGAAAGCTGACGCTTTTTGGGCTTACGTTTCAAATAAGGATTCACGGATGAGGGCTGTTCGATGCCTTTATTGACAACGAGTCCTTTATATTCTTCGTTATTTTCAGGATGTTCCATGGCAATAAGAGTTAGCGTTTGATATTTATTTCAACTTTCGGACGCAACGGGTCGTTTGTAATCATCAAGATACGTAAATGATGTTTCTTATTACCTACATCCCGCTTGTGGATCGTCACTTTCAACTTAGTCATTCCGTCCGGCGGAATGACCGTCTTTTTCAGTCTTACTCCTACAGAAGAGTTGAATACCTGTAGCTTGCTGATGACTAACGGGGTCTTTCCCGCATTAGCGATCAATATATCATGGCTGACTTTATTCTTCTTGATCAACGGAATACTCAGGTCAATATTCGTCTCCGAGATGTGGATGGAAGGAGCATTCAAAGAATCTTTCTCCGTCATACGCGAGAAATCGGGAAGAAGAATGGCCGAAACGGGTATCTCATTGTCTTCACTCACTTTATCACCGGAGAAACGGGACAGGTAGACAGAGGTCTGTGTCAGTCCGAAGTCCTGTAGCTGGCTGGCATCCAGTGTCAGCTTGATCGTTCCTTTTTTACCTTTCAGCAGTACTTTAGGTTCCGCTTCCATCTTCAGATAAGGAGGCAGGTGCATCAACACCGGTTCGTACGGGCGGTCGGAAAGGTTGGCAATACTGAACGTCATAGACGGTTGCTGTCCGCGATAGACATCGGGGAAGGAGAACTCGTCACGGTCAATGCGGATATTGCCGATGGCGTACGGAAGAAGTTTTGAATAATCTTTGATTTCCTGCACTACCTCACCGGTGAATTTCAGATAAACCAGATTCGGAGTGGCATTGCTGTATATGCCTATCGACTTGTCAAAACGTCCCAGCGCTTTCGCGTCAAAAGAGGCTTTCACAGTTCCTTTGGCACCCGGAGCAATGGGTTCCTTTGTCCAGTCGGCTACGGCACAGGCACAGGAAGTCGTGACATTGGTCAGCACCAACGGCTCGTTTCCGGTATTGGTGATGGTATATTCTACTGTTACCGGCTTTTTCCATTCTATTTGTCCAAAGTTGTGCGTCTCCTTGTTAGAGGAAATACGGGGTTGGGCAACAGCCGCCAAAGTGACAGTAAGCAGAGTAAATATCAATAGTAAAGTACGTTTCATGTGATATATTTTATTTTGGTCCACAAATGTAGGAGTTTTAGATGAGTTTTTCATCACAGATTACATAGATTAACACCGTTTGAGAAAATACTTTACCCTGTGACAACTCCTGCAACGCAGTATTCATCAACAAAAAGTTCCCCACCGATGAAGGTAGCCTTCATCGGTGGGGAACACCTTCCTTATCGGTGGCGAGTGCCCTGCTCACCGGTGGAGAAGAAATCTTCTCTGTGCGTTATTTAATAATAATTGTCATCGAAGCCGAGTGTGAAGCGTATTCCGGCGCATAGGCGCATTGCATGGTTGCCAAACCTGTCTCATAGGTTCCTACTCTGCTGATACGATAGCTATGCTCCAACACATACACTCCTTTTCCTAAATGGTCAAAGAAGAAATTGGTGGAAGCATCCTTGATGTCTACGTAATAGCCGATTCCATTACTCCAGTTGTAACCGGATACGCTGCCGATCGGTTCGAAGCAGGCGCCCCGCTGATCTTTCAACTGTACGAAGTCCATCGCACGGTCTGCACGAATACTCAAACGGGAAACTACTTTATCGCCTACCTGAAGAACGGTCTTTTCTGTAATAGGCTGTAGTTGAGGAGCATTGTTCACCATACGTTCCACATACAGTTGCTTTTGCACATTCAGTTCTCCTCCCTGTTGTCTCACATCCTTGATGGGTGATTCATATTCCGCATAAACGGCTCCCCACGCAATGCCCGGATTTCTCTTTTCGACTTCTATCTTACGGGCGTCCACTACATTCTTCTGTGTAAACGAGCGTTTGATATAGCCCAGTCCCGGTACGGTAGTCTTGCTTGGAGAGACAGTCTCCAGCACCTCATTGGCAATGACAATACGCACGTCTCCC
>JAEWOH010000062.1 GCA_023460955.1 Bacillota bacterium
GTATTGGGTTCATCCATATCAATAACTAATCTGTTGTTAAAAATAGTTGCAATTGTCTTCTTGATTGGATTTCGTAGAACAACTGCTTTTTGTTGTTCATCAAAGTTTATAATTGGCATTTCTTTCGATAATTGCCTATTTAACAAATCTAATTTATAAGGATCACTAAATGAAAAAGATGTATTGTATTTAATCTCTGTGAATATTTTATTTATTACTACTTCCATAGATCTGCCTCCAATATGATATTCGTAAACGTAACATTTAATTATTCTTCAAAAAATACAATAATCCTTCAAAACATTTGTTCTTTACTATAATTTTTGTAAATTCTGGGCAAAAAAATAAGCCCCCAAGGATTTCTTCTTAGGGGCAAGCTTATTATTGAGGCTTATTAAGTTTAACGGCAAAAAAGAAACTCACTGCCATAGTAGCAAGTGAGAATACCTTTTCTGCGTCAAGTTTATCGGCTGCAGTAAAGCCAATTACCGCGCCTACCAAGGCAAAGGTAACAATTGTTTTAACGTCAATCAGCTTCGAGATTTTCTCTTTCATTAAAATTCACCTCTCATCCTTTTTACGATCGCCATTGTGTATTCCTTCAGATACTTGACTGTTTTGAAACTATCAATCCAGTAAGACGGACTGTTTGTACAGGCTATTGCCACCTGCTCAGCTCTGTCAAAATCATTACCTAAAATGCTTTGGCAGACATTTAATATATCCTTAGCGGCTGCTATAGTCTTGGGGCCTTTAACTCCATCTGCCGGGAGCCCAGCCAAAACTTGAAAATCCTTTATATCCATATTCTTAACCACTCCTTTTACACACGCATCCCGGATGGTTTCTTTTTGATCCTGAGTAATGCTGCTTAACTCTAATAGCTGAACATGCCACGGTTCATGTGACATAGGTTTGAAAAGTCCATACTTATACAAATCAGAATTAGTAAGCTTTTTAAACCATTCGTCCGGGATATCCATTGCAATGCAATAACAATGGTTTGATTTGCCGTAAGCTGAAGCCCAGCACTTCCCATCTTTATCATACACTGAACCGTCCGCTCGCTGTGTTCTCCCTGGACCATCATTCAAAACCTGCTTATTTATTATTTTTTGTTTATCCAGACTCCTGTACCCGGATGTACAAAGTGCATCTTTACCCTTGGCTATACATAAGGCATTAACAACCTGTACAAGTTTGGGATATACACAGGCTTCATCTTGATACTTAAACCTTACTTGTGGCATCTTTTGCTATCTCCTCTCTTATTTCATTGATTCGGTGATGAGCCTGCTTCGCCGATTCCTCCACTCTGGCCAAACGGTCCGCATGATCGCTGACTGTTTTATTAAGTCCGCGGAGCTCAATCAGGGTATCATCACTCCGGCGTTTTATATAGTCAATGTCAGCTTTAAACTGTCCTGACTCTATGCCATCCTTTTTAGTGTCACCTTTGATTCTTGACAGCATAGCAAGATAGCTTAAAACAAGTCCTCCCAACGCGCACACACAGCCGATTAAAACATTAGTCTCCATCTTCGTCCTCCCTTAAGTTGAATTTGAAAATATAAAAAGGACTACCCATTACTGAGTAATCCTTTATGAACTAATTAAATCCTCTCTACCTTTACTTGTCAGGTAATCATCAATACCGGATTTTAAGTCTGGCCTTTTACTTATTACATAATCATAAGTATAAACACCATCTATAATCCGTTGTCCCATGTATGCTGCCATTATAAAGCACCTCCTGCTAGTATAAGATCGTCAATGGCCTGTTGCATTAGTATAACTTGCTCCCCAAGCAGCTGTGTTTCATTTTTGGGTAAATCCTCAAATACAGGAGTGTGTTCTTCGCCTGTTACGTCCATCTTAATTAGCATTTTCCCTTGTGGTATTTCTACCCAAATAAACGGCACACCTACAGGCTCCCTTAAGTCGCTGCCTTGCATCTGGTTTAGTATAAAGCCCTCATTGTCGTAAATTGTTAATGTTTGCATAATTCTCATCCTTTCTATTCAAAAGCCATCCATAAAACATTTGTTAATGTTCTTGTACCTCCGCTATAATATTGCAATTCTAATTGTAATGTTGTAGTACCGGTTATCCGCCATTTGGCTACTGAGATATTGCTGAAGTAAGCTTCTCTTGTTGTACCATCTTCAATGGTTACACAAGAATTTCTTTGCAAAGAACTGTCTGTTGCCATAACTAAAACTGTTTTTGGGATAAAATCCAATTGTGTTGTAAAAAAGACCTGTCCTTCTGTTGCGCTTATCGAAGCTATAATTCCTTTTGTCCACTTTTTATTTGTGTTTGTGCCAGTTAATCCAAAAATGCTTTTCCCTGATACAATGTTTTGAGCTATAAAATTAGGGTCGGTAATTGTTACATTATCGTCAACTCCGTCTTTATATCCTTTGGGCGGCCTTAATTTTAACGTGGTACCAGATACACTACTGGCAATTGCAGCGGTATCACCGGCTAAGTCTGGCATAGTACCGGGCAATTCAACTCCGCTATTATTGGTAAAAGTTTTTCCTTGTAGCACGTCTGACTGAGCCGCAGTCCCCCTACCGAGTATTATCTGGCTAACTGCATTAACTAGATCAGCAAAATCTTTGCTCCCTGGCGTAACCCCTTTTGACACAATAGCATTGTATAGATTCTGTTTCCCGGTAGCCACGTTATTATAGATTTCTAATATATTACTTTCAATTCGATTGAGGTCTGAGGGGATTAGAATATCTCCGGCTTTCCAGTTGGTTTTTGGTGTAATCATCTGCTCACCTCAATTAATTCCACAATGTTGTTTTCGATCCGGTTCATGTCCGCATCTGTTACGGACCCGTCAGCAGTACTCCAATCTGTTTTTGTTGTCATGCTTTTTTCGCCTCCATTTTTGCCCTCAAATACCCTTGGTATTGAAAATCTTGCTTAGAGATTAAGTAATCGGCGGGGCCGTTGTTATCAATAAGTGTTATCCTGTCACCTAACGTCAAAGCAGGGTTCCCACGCCAATCAGCCGTTAAATCTCTGCGAGGGTTTTTATAGTTTTGCAGTAGTACATTAGCTATCTGCTGAGCTCTTGACAGGGTTTGCACTAATGGATTAGCCGGGAAGGTAAATTTAATAGTCCCGTTTTCTCGGATGCTCGTTGCATCCTGTGTAACAGCCTTTTCTTTGTTTTTCATTTTTAACGGTATTGCTACCATTACAGTAGTAATATTTTCCGCTACGCCACCGGTATTTGACAATGTCAATGCAGCACCCCAAGCATAATATTTTGCACTGGTTATTACGGTATTTGTTGCACCCTCTAAACTTGCAATTGCGTTAATGCATGGCGGCTCATTGTAATAAATTGATATGCTCTGAGTTTCGCCGGGATTAATCTTGATAGGATCGTTGCTCCTATATACCTCTGTTTGGGTATCAGGTCTAAGAGGTTGTGTCTCAACTTCAATGTAATTTGCCACTTCTTTGTTTTTCGGCGGATTGTCTTTAGTAAAGTAATCATCCTGAGTAATCTCCAGTACTGATTGTGCACCGGATAAGTAATTTGCACCCTCAACTCTTATTACCCCCTCTCTGTCACAGTAGACTTGTCCCAGTGCTGCCTCTGCAATAATTCTTAATGCATCTCGATGCGACATGCTATTAAAATAGCTATACGGTACAACATAATTTTGCAAATCTGAGTCTATCCAATATTCGCCTGTTTTAAGCCCGGCATCCTGTAAAACCGATTCAGTTATTGAGTAGAGAGTTTTATTTACTTGTACTTGTGAAGATGTATAAGTACTCTTTCGTAACAACTCTAACCTATCTCTGCCAGATGTAGATGCTGTTAATTCGCTGTCTTGTGCTTTCCATTCATCCGTCCAAAATATCCCTAAAGGCGCATACTCAACATTAATATTTATATCACTCCATTTTGTAATCGTACTCACCTCTTTTCTTTACAAATAAAAAGAGGACTAAATTAATAGCCCTCTTTGCTCGTGATATTATCCGATAGCGATAAAAAAGCACTTGAACCGATAAGCCAAGTACCTTTTTAATTACACATTACTATCTCTTTTTATTTGCAAATAAGCCTAATATTACGCCCAAACATAATTCTGCTGAATGAAGTAACCAAGTTGATAATTTATTTTCCTCTGAATTAAAGTAAAAACTACTAACAGTAAAGAAGATTAGTAACATACAAACAATTATTATAAGCGCGTTATCTGTTCCTTTAATTAGCATATACCTGAAAACATTTGGTTTATTCCCACAAGTATTTATTGACTCATTCTCAGTTTTAACAAATTCAGACCAATCTATTGATTTGGATGAATTGTCCCAGCTTTTTGCCATTTTTTACTTCCCCCCCAAGCACCCTTCGTAAAAATCATAAGTTATTCTATAGCAATTACTATCAGCTAAAACGTCTAAAAAAAACATAAAACCAAGTATATATTCGTTCAAAACCCTATATCCGATAGGATTACTTAATCCACAGGTTCCAGTTGGGGGGTTATAGTAACATAATTCTAAAGTATTGTTTTCAATATCGCCAACTATTAATTCACTTTTTTTGTTATCATCTTTAATTACTTTAAATTTAATTATTAATGGCGTCTCTATTTTGTCAGATTTAACTTCAAAAAAAATGTCTTTATTATAAAACCCAAATCCGACACCATTTAATATAGATTTTTTCCCAGGTAAATTTTGATCTAAAAACTTTACATTAAACATTCTCTTCTCCTCAAATACCCCATTTTAGTATTAATATTCCTTTTATTTTATCATTAAAAATCTTAAACATAAACATAAAAAATATATATTTATTTTAGGGTATAATATTCCCCATCATGTCGTACCAGACTGACACTCCATCCCAATATATCATTTTTTTAATATCGCGCGCTATAATTGGCACCCAAGGAACTGGGTTTGTACAGTCAGCTTTTGTGGCATAGGGTTTTATCATCCTTGCATTAAGAGCCTCAACCTCGTTGTCAACTCTATCTACCACATCACTGACACGCTTAACGCCTTTAGTTGTTTCGTCCACCGCTGCTTTAAGGTCAGAGGCACAGGTTATTGTTACAGCAGGTACAGTACTTATACTGTTATCATAATACCAACCATAGTCGTAAAACTCTCCTGCGACTGCTCCTGTGATTGTAAAGCTAAGACCGTCACTTGCTACCGTACAGGATGAGATATCAATAGGAGTAAGTGTACCAATATTTACGTCAATCTTATTTACATATTTCAGCGACTTGATAGGGTATGATGTTTGCTCTATGGTTATCTTGCTACTATATAAGCCAACATCAGTACATTTAGGATTTGTATAAACAAGCCCTCCTGGCACTGCCATAATAGCTTTAGTTGGGTAATAGGTTTCTTTTGGTGTCGCTAGTTTATAATAAATAACTGTCCCTGCTAATGCTGCTTGTGCGGCATTTTTATCTGCATAAGTACCCTTAGCCACGCACATCTTAAATTTGTTATCAGAACTTGACTTGAACCAAGTACCAATATTATCAAGACTGTCGCTGAATGTCTTTTCAGTAAACCCAGGTATCATTCCTTTCCCAGTATAACTGGAACTTACTACTTGATATGAGTCTGGCGGGTTTATAGTATAAATCAAGTCAATATTTGTATAGGCAGTATTTGAAAACCCTGTAATGTCTTCAGCCTTCAAAACAACCTCCCCAACATTTTGAGTAAGCTTACCAATAATGGCATCAGATATATCTCTAACATTATCATTTGCAGCTTTTAACTCTGGTATTTGCACTACTGTTTCGGTATATGGTTCATATGATGCTGTTGCTATTCCCTTGACAAGCATAATATTTGTAAAATCCCACTCGCTTGTTTCGCTAACAGTATATGTGCCATGAAATCTCAAAATTGTAAGGTTGTTATTATTCGGAGTTGTAAAATTAAATGCATAGTCACCACTGGCTGGTATATCAACACCACTAATATACTTTCCAGATGTAGAGTAATCTTCTTCTCTAGCACTAATATTACACAATGTCCCTGTGATTTTAGTTGCAGTAAAACAGAGCCTATACTGCGTGTTAGGTTCAAGGCGTAAGTAATATGATATTGATTTATATGTACCTGCTGAGGTAACTTTTATTTTTATGCCATCGGTTATAACTGTTTTAATGGCATTAGGCTGTATGCTGTATGGTGTTGCTTTATAATCAAACAGATTCTTCCCAGTTACAACCAATTCTTGTGGTTGGGTGTTTATCCAGTTGTCTCCTTGTATATAAGGATATTTTAGGGCAAGTTGGTCTGCTGTCATGTTTGTAGCATCAGACTCTATTTGACTACCAGCAGGCAATTCAAACAATCTAATATCTTTTATTTTAATTTTATTTCCAGAGTCAGCATTAACATAAAAATATAAATTATTATTCACAATTGACGATAAAGTTGTTGCAACTATCTTTTGATTACCTACTGTTCTAGGAACTATCAGACTACCAAAAGGGTCTTTATGCCCTAATGTTGATGCATAAAAGCCAGATGTAACTAATGAGCTACTTACAACATTGTATAATAGCAAATACTTAGTAGATGATTTAAGATTTGTAGGTAATGATGCATTTGTGGAAGTAGTTGCTGTTATTTCTAAGCCTGTGCTATCACCAACCACTCCACTACCTTTTGTCCATTCCACCCATGTGCTGGGTGTATACTTCGATTCATTTTTTAATACCTGTCCTGCAAGTTCACATTTCGCCAACAGTGCCGATTTTGATAATGCATTAATACTCCCTATACC
Source organism: Bacillota bacterium (assembly GCA_023460955.1). Classification (GTDB taxonomy): domain Bacteria; phylum Bacillota; class Clostridia; order Acetivibrionales; family DSM-1351; genus Ruminiclostridium. Next base: position 6,815 of record JAEWOH010000062.1, read on the forward strand.
GTAAAAAGTTTCTGGAGCCAAGTAGGTTGGGTTCGCAATTTCATTCTTAAGCGTTACAATATCCTGCTCTCCCTCTTCTAGCCGAGCATCCAAACTTGCAAATGTTTTTGCCTTTACGGATGAATTACGAGCATCTATTACCTCAGATGCTTGCTGCTGTGATGCTGTCAATTGCTGAAATCTCGTTTCAATCTCAGCTATTTTTGCATTTGCATTTGTTGTCGCTGTTTGAGCTGCCGTTGCTTTGGTATCTGCATTTTGGATTGCAGTGTTGGTTCTTTGTTCTCTTCCAATGTCAGCTGCAATTCTGTCCTGTTCATTTCTTTCTCTGATTGCTTCTTGACCATCAATTATAGTTACAATATCATCAATATCTTGCATATTCTTCGCAAGCTGGGGTATAGTCATTTCTACCAAATCACTCATTAAAGGTTTTGCAAGGTTTAAAATACCCCCTGTATATTCTGGCATCTATAAATCACTCCATTTCTTTCCCCTATAGACTTCCCAATTTAAGCTTATTTCTGCGCCCATGTATGCCTTTATTCGGCGATTTGGCTTAAGCAAATTATACAAAGGGCTTTCTGTATTTCCGGCGTCAAACCTTCTATCAGCATTATTCAAAACAATTTTCAATTCATTACTGCTTATATTCCCAACAGGTAAACTGCCTTGGCTTACTTCTCTTTCTTCAAGCAAATCAATAGAGATAATATCTGATTCTTCATAACTTTGTTGTATGCTTGTAAAAAACTCCAGTATCTTAACGCATCGTCCTGGGTGACTCCATTTGCTTATCTCCAGTGTCATTTTGGTTATTTGAGTTATTGATTCAATTAATTTTGACCAAGATAAAAGAGTATTATTTGTTACTGTTTCGGTGTACACTAACGCATTTCCGCTGTATAGCTTGATTACAAAGTTTACCGGGTATTCACCCCTTTGGCTATCTCCAACTACTTTTAAGCTGTCTATAGGGCGAGAGACAAACGTAACTGTTAACATAGGTTTTGTTGCAAATAATCCATTGGCATCAGATAAGCTTGCGCTCCACCATCCTATTTCGCCATTATCCGGACTAGCAGGAGCCAAACTATACGTGCCATCCAATACCCAACTCCCATCTAATGCGGCATACTTTTTTGTTGGATTTATTAAAGCATCAGCTATCTGTGATTTAAGTGAAGCCCTTGCTTCATCGTTTACAGTTATATTAATAGATTCGTCCAAAAAAGGTGAGGTATAATCAATAACAGCTTTAGCACATACTCTGCGAGATGGTGACCTAATTGCGTTTAAGAAACCTTCAGATACGTTATACATTACATCACCTCTCTACTAAGCTAAATGATATATCTTTCCACTTTGGTATACCGCTTCTGAAAATCATCATTCCAGACTTTCTATCTCCGCAATAAAATGTTCCAGTTCTCGTTGCTCCACTTTGGGGGTCCGGATATTCTACTGTAAAAAACACCGGAGATACCGCAGTCAACAATGTGCTTAGTGATGATTTATCGAGATAAGCATAAGACAATTCCAATTTTCTTTTTGTGGCTATTCGCTCTATTATCATTGTACCTGCGGCGTTTCTTTCGGCTTTTGACAAGTCCTGTATGCCGACAGAAAAATCAGAGGGGGTCGGAACAGTGACCCCATTTATTTTAATCAATTTCTATCACCCCATTTGTAGTAATGGTTTATACCCTAATCTTTCCACTTCTCGATTTATTTCAGGTAATATAGCCCTTCCCAGCCTAGTGCCATTTAACTCCAGTACTATTTCTTTGTTTCCGGAATTGTTAGAGCTGCTAAACTGCGATGCATTCATCATTGCGGTTCCGACTGCAGATGATATCATGTCAAGCAAATCATCTAGCGGTGATACTACTTCTCGCCCCCCTGGGTTATCTCCGATAGTCGCAATCATTTCCCCGTTAGTTATTCCTCCAGTTGCAAGCCGCGGTATTTTGATTTCGCTTATTTCGCTTAAATTTATTCCAAAAGATTTACCGCCTATAACGGGCACCCAATCTGGAACGCTAAAATTAACTTTATTGAGTGCGCGTATTATAAAGTTTATACCTTTAATAAAAGCATTGGTAAAACCTTCAACGATGATTATAAATCCATTAATATACGGTCCAAACTTTTCTGCAATATAATCAAAAGCTTTTTTAAACCCTTCTTTAATACCTCCCCATGCTGTATCAAAAGCTGTAGATATTGGTGTTGTGACATTATCGGAGAACCACTTACTTGCACCTTGAAATATTTCTACCGCTTTATTCCATGCGCTTGTCACTCCGTTTTTAATGCCGTCCCATAATCCAGTAAAAAACCCTGTTATTGGCTTGATAACATTTGTATCAAACCAACCCGAAGCTATTTTCCAGACTCCTACTATCCAATTCCAGGCAACGCTCGCAGCATTTTTTACATCGTCCCAGTGCTTTATAAGCAAGTAAACTCCTGCAACTAATAAAGCTATAGCTGCTATTACTAATGTTATAGGTGAGGTTAATATAGCCATTGCTACTCCAAATGCAGTAGTAAGTGCTGTACCAATACCACATACAACATTCCACGCCACTGTAGCGGCTGTCATTGCCCCTTGTGCTATTGTTGATGCTACAAGAGCAACTTTATTGCCTATCATTGCGGCGGTTGCGGCTACCCATTGAGCTGCGTTGCCAATTAAAGCCGCCGTGCTACTTGCTATTGATACAACAAAATCCTTAGCATACATTGCTGTTAATGCGATTGTTTCAACTTTATCTGCTATTTTAGCAACTGTACACGCCGCTATGGCTGATTTTATTGAACTAAATGCCGTTACAATGCCACCTGACATTTGTATAAAAGCCAATAATTCAGTGAGTTTCCATGCTGCAATAAAAGCAACCGTTGTAGTTGTTATCGCTTCAACAATTGGCTTGTTTTTAGTCATCCAATCACCAATAGTTTTTAGTGCGTCAGCAACCCCATTTACCGAAGCTATAAATACTTCACCTGTCCACGATGCAATTGGTTGCAGGAAATTTGTCCATAACCAGTTACCTAGTGGTTGAAACGATTGTAACAGAGGATTGATTACAGCAAATGCACCACTTAAAAGATTCATAAATGAGGGTATAGCTTCACTCGTAACCCAAGAACCATAAGGAACTAATACAGTGTCATAGAAACTTTTTAGTCCTGTCCCTATTGTGTTTATAAGGGGTTCGGCAGTTGTCTTAAGATTTTCAAAGGCAGTGGTGACAGGTTCAAATATATTTTTTAGATTTTCAGCCATTTTTTGAACTTCCGGACTAATTCTGGAATCCCCTGTAGCTGCTGTGGTATCAGATTTTGCAACCGAAGCTGTATTTGCTGCGCCAGAACCGCCATTATCAGCCAAGCTATTTATTTCATCAAACCCAGCCAATGCCCCTTTAGCTTGTTTTCCTGCCTTTTCAGTTGCATCCCCTAAATCAGTCATTGCGCTGGCATGATCTTCGGTTTCTTGTGCAGGAGATACTTTTGCTTTGCCAAATATGGCTTGTGTAAATGATGCAAATGTACTTGTAACAGCTTCTATTTTATTCATCAATGCAGTTAGAGCCGGCAGAACAGCATTATAGATTGGTAAAAAAGCTTGACCAATATTAAGCTGAATGTTTTTCAAACTTGCTAAAAACTGAGCTTGTCTTGTTTGGGTGGTGTCAGCTAGTGTGTCACCATATCTTTCAAACGTTTGCTCCAAAATTGCTGCTAACCTTATTTGCTGTTGAACTTGAAAGTCAAGTTGAGCCCATGATTTACCGTTAGCAAATTTCTTAAATGCATCTGTACTTTCAAGCATTGAAATTTGCGTATAAACTCCTAAATCTTCAATAGCTTCTGTTGACCCCATCATACCAGATCGAATTCTTTCAGATACATCATCGTAACTTCGACCTGTTTTACTAGAAATGATTGCTGCAGCTTTCATTAGCTTTTCAGTTTCAGTTGCGGTAGTTTGAGCATCCGAAGTAAAACTATCCAATAAATTAGAAAAAGTCGAACCATATTTATAAGCTTCTGCCTTGCCCATTCCTAATACCCTAGATTGCGTAGCTACCCAATTGTTGAAAGTTCCTGCTGATTTCTCCATATTTCTTTTAATATTATCAATAGAGCTCTCAACGCTCATAGCCATTTTGGTAGAGTCTTTAATTAAAGTTCCTACTGCAATACTACCCAAAGCAATTGCCACGCCTTTTAATGTTTTTGTGAGTCCAGTTTGAAAGCTTTTGAATTGGGATTGAGTTTTAGTAATTTCTTTTGTGATATTTGAAAAATCTGCGCCACCGCGGACTATAAAATTTGACTTAGCCAATATTCTTCACCTCCCCGCCAAATAATGCATTTAATACTTTGACCTTCTGAAGCATTTCATTGTCGGTCATTTCTTTTGTTCCTGAGTTAATTTCACTGAGTATACGTTTAATATCAAGCTTCTTTGCCCATACCCATCGCGATATTTCATAGGCTTGGATTGTAAGCAATTGTTGATCAGTCTTAAGGTCCATTTCTTTACGTTTTGTGTAGCTCCCTGCGGCCACACTTAATTCAAATGGAGTTATCTCCCAAAAATCCGGTATAGTAATACCGATAAAGGTAGCAAGTTTCAAAGCGCCTTCAACGCTAAATTCCTCCTCGCTACCTTCTACCCGTTTTTTGTGTCAGTCTTTGCCCCAAACGCTCCCTGAAATGCTTCTGCCATTGCATTTAAAGCAGTGGTAATGTCAGAATAATCGTCGATTAAGTCCATTACTTTATTAGGTGTAAGATCCTTGTCTTCATGCTGGAGCCCAGCACAGATTAATATTGCAGCATCATCCATTGTCATATTGTTCATGTCTATCTGCCCTATTGGCTTTTTAAACTGCTTTTCGATGATGCTAATGGCTTTCATTCCATATCTTAAGTTACGAGATTTGTCTAATTTGATTGGGTAAAACATATTTGCCTCCTTATGCAAAATAAAAAGGCTAAGATATTAATCTCAGCCTCTTTGTTTATTAAATTTATGCTGTTAATGTTCCAAGTGTTGGTTTCCCGGTAACTTTTAATGTTGCCGAGAATGGCAATCCATCATCAGTAGTGGCCCCGCCTGCTTTAAAAGCTGTCACAAATGCCTTAAAACTCCATTTTGCATTCAGGTCAGCCGGAAATTTAATTGCATAATCATCTATTGTGCCGGCATTTATCGCAGTTTGCAATTCAACCTGCCCCTGCCCAGTAGTTGGGTCTAAAAATCCTTCAATTGATACTTCGCCGCCATCTAAGCTCCCGGGTATAAATTCTTTAAACCCATCGGCACTGTCGAGAGTAGTAACATCAATCGATTCCGCTGTTACTTCGATGCCGTCAATTGATGTCAGGTTTGCAATCTTTATAGGGGTTGTCTTGCCTTTCTCTAGAGTAGTCCCTGCGCCTCTTACTTTCTTTCCCATGTGCTATTCCACCTTTCATTTATATATTGTAAAATCAATTATTCCTCGGTTTACACCAAGCTCGTTTTCCCATGTTTCAGTGACGTTATTTATTACAACGTCTTGAATAAAAATTTGTTCTTGCCCTATTGCCGTTTGCGGTAATGACATTAAAAAAGTCTCTACTTTTGTTGTAAGAGACTTCATATCACTGTATCTAACCGCCATGCACGAAAACATATAGCTTAAATCCTGATTTTCAGTAAAGCCATCAAGCGTTTTAGCATTCTTTGTATTTATCCTTGCATAAACCAAGTATGGCTTTGTTGCCCCTTCTGGCGCGTGAGTAGGGTAAATGTTCCCGATAAGTCCTGGTATTCTTTTTTCGAGTTCATACCTTAATGCTTTTTCCATTACCTTAACCCCGCTTTCGCAATTTCCTGATCTATTTTGGATTTCATAGTTGTAATTATGGTGCTACCTATTTTTTGAGTATTTTCAGATAAGCTGTCATGTATAAAACGGAATCCCGGAATATATCTGCCATTCTTGGCAAAAAACCCATACTCTTGCGATACTGGGTAATACCCTGATACTTTTCCATCCTTGTTTTTCTTTTGGAATACATCATTCATGGCGCTATCAAAAACGACTCTGTATACTTTTTTCCCTTTTGTTTCCGATTTTTCACCCTTCAAAATGATACCTTTTTTTAGCATTCCGGTATCGTATGGAGCATTTGCTCTAGAGTTTCTCAGAGATATTGTCATACCTTTTTTTGATGCAGCAGACACATGTTTTTGCGGTACCTTACCAAGTTTGTCTAAACTTTTTTGTAACTTATCCATGCCCTCAATTTTAAATTTATTAGCCATATCACTTCAACTCCAAAAAGGTACTATCAACCAATTTACAATAACAGAGCAACTCTCGGTGCATCGACTTAACATCAATAACCGATAAAATTTCGTAAATCTCAGTGCCATGCTTAATTCGCATTTGGTTTGTTATCCCAGGAGTATACCGACAGTTGATTTTAACTTCAACCTTGTTATTAGTGGTTAAGGCTGTAAAGTATTCATTTCCGAGTATAGGTTCTTTGCTCGCCCATACAGATTTAAAAACGGTCCATGTGTCAATTGGTTCGCCGTAATCATCGTGGCCGGGAGCGTGCTGTAGGAAGCTTATTTTTTGTCTGCGGTTTACAATCATTTAACCACCGCCTCTGAATATTCTGTTGATAGACAAAGGTGATTTCTTAAGCTTAGATAAGCGTTCTCGAAACGTTCCGATAGCTTTGGATCCTCGTACGCATAATGAGCCTTGCAGTACAAGCTTATGGCACGCTTTATCAATGGATCAGAATCAGAAATTTTATTTTCTGTAATCCCGCTTATTTTTAAATCTGCTTTAGCGGCATCGATTAAGTCTGTTATTTCTGTGTTGCTTTCATTTTCACGAAGGACACTAACGACATCATCTATTAAAGCCATTCAATCACGCCCTTTGCTTTTTTTATCCGGTTGTTTAGACTTAATAGTAGAAGGTGCATTTTTTGCACCCTCTATCAGCTTTCTTTTTATTAAGTCTTGCACTCTATCGGCATCATCAGAATTAAAATTATCTCCAGGCATATATACATGATCCAGATCAGTCTTATCTCTAAATATTCCGATTACTTTATACATTATCCTACAGCCACCTTCTTAGTAACTGTAACTAAGCTGTTCTTATCAACAACTTTGCCATCCACCAACATGATAGCCTTGGTTACCATATCGTCTGTATTGTTATCCTCATACTTTTTAATAGTCATGTTGAGGTTAGTATTGAGGATGTAATCCTTTGGATTAAAAAGGAAGGCAACTACTGTATCAACAGATATAGTCGCTCCCAAGCTGGTCATGTAATCATTTATGACTACAGATCTGCCGAGCAACGATCTCTCCGGGTTACCACCGATGCCGTAATTTACCCTTGCGATTGGCTGTTTATTATCATCAACCATACCGATAAACTTCATAAAGGTTTTCTTTGTCATAAACCATACTGCTCCATTTTCATAAGCAGCCGGCAAAGCTGCTTCTGCATCAACCAAAGTTGCATATGTAGGATCTGCAGTTGCAGCAATATCCACATTCTGACCTATTACAACGGTTTCAGCTAAGATACCTTTAGGTTGTCCGGTCCCGGTCCCACTGATTATGGCTTGCTCCTGTGCTTTAACCATAGCTTCAACTACATTATTAACAAATGTAGTTTCAAATACAGGATATGCCATTGTATCTACTTCAAGGCTTGAAGAAATTGCACATCTGAGCTTATGGTATCCAAAGCTTATAGACCCAGTTGTTTTCTTCTGTTTTTCGGATCCGGCACCTTCTGCTACCCATGTTGCAGTCGGTTTAACGGTAGAGGTTGGAATTTCAACCCCACCCTTGTAAGAAGTTCTGGTAACCAAAGGCAGTATCATACCAGTTGATTCCATCTTTTCTACAATCTTTTGCATTGTAGTTGTAGGAATCATTTCACCGATATCAGTTGATTTGGTGTTAGAATCTGCATTTCTGAACTGCGCAGGAATAGTCTCACCCTTGGCAACATAATTCATGAACGCTTTCTTGTAATCGTCCGAATTATACATATCATCTACTGTCTTATTGTCCATGGATGCAATTACGCCGTTTGGAACTGCATTTGAAGACGGCTTCACATTGTTTAACGCGTTTAAGTTGGCCTGAGCCTTTGCCGCAGCATCAAATTCGTTATCCAGATTTTTTATTTCTTCCTGTTTAGCGTTTGCTTCGTTGATTTTCCCTTCATTAATAAGGTTTTGTGCTTCATCTAAAAGCACCTTTCTCTGCGCCAGATATTGTTCCTTATTCATTTTTTAATTCCCCTTTCAATTTTAAAAGATTTAATTGTGATTGTGTTTTTTGTATTAAAAAATCCGACTCGCTATTCTCTGCGTTCGGACCCTTAATTATTTTTTTAAGTTTTCCAATTGCCTCATCATTAATCATTTGAGTACTGTTAAACAAGGATATCGGTTTACTTTCAGCAAACATCACTTCATCAACAAATTTGTTTTTTACCGCCTGCTCCGCGTTCATCCAAGTTTCATGATCCATTAATGCGAGTATTTCTTTGTCTGATAGTCCGGTTTTTTCCCTGTAAGCATTTGCTATAGATTGATCTGCTGTTTTCAATACATCTGCAGAATGTTGCATTGCGTTATGATCACCACTTGCACGACTAGATACATTGTGTATCATGAATAAGCCTGTAGGAGATATTCGGCTTTTACCAGCCATAGAAATTACAGAAGCTGCACTTGCCGCCAAGCCCACAATATTTATTGTCACATTGCCTTTATAGCTTCTTAAGGCTGTATAAATCTCACTCCCGGCAAAAATGTCGCCACCTCCGGAGTTAATCTCAACCTCAATATCATCTCCGTTAGCTTCATTCAGTATCTTGCTTACGTCACTTGGTGCTGTTGCTTCAATACCTAACCAATCATAAATCCATTTTGCATCGTTTCGAATTATACTACCCTTTACGTTTATTTTTTTCGCCATCGCTCTCACCACCTTCCTTTATTGGCACTGTATCTAACCTTCTTATTGGAGTATCTCCACCTTCAATAGGAGCAAGGTTCATGATTTCTCTTACTTCGTTAGGAGTCATCATGCCACGATCAACAAACTGTACCAATTGAAGTTTTGTAGACATTGATGCGTACTGCAGAGAACTGGCTTCAAAAACAATTTTATTCCCAAACCCTCGCTCACGTCTTGTAAAGAGTTTTCTTGTGTATTCATTGCTCATTTGCACGGCATCAGGTTCTATTCGTGCTTCATAATAGCTAATCCATTCATTTTCATTGTAACTTGAATGCACAATCTTCTCGTTTGTATTGAAAAATGCATAAAGTCTCTGTGTAGTTTTATCAATCTGTAGAGCATTTGGAACGTAATCTTTTGGCTCTATTCTTGTTGCATCTGCCTTAGCATCTACACCTGCCGCACCAAAAGTTGAGGATTCTACAGAAAGATAATTATTTACAAATTGCTCAACATTTTTCTTTAAATCTTCGCTCTTAAGCGGTGTAGTGTATTTTAACAGCCATCTTACAACACCACTATTTTTTATGGCCTTAATAATTCCTTGGTCCGTTGTGTTTACTATATCCATCAAAGATATCAAGGCTTTTGCAGGACTTTCCCCGAAGATATCGTTGTCGTTAAAATCATCCCTTAAGTGTATGATCTCTGTGTACGGAAATGTAGCTATCTTTCCATTTAAGAAATAGAACTTAAGGTATAATTCATTATCTTTGTAAATTGCATCGACTCCTGAGCATGGTATCGGATAAAGTTCTGCTGGATATCCAAATTCATCCCGGACAATTAATATAAATGCATTATTATTAAGAGAAAGTTGATTTGTTATTTTTTCTTGCATAACTTGCCCACTCATAAACGGATTTGGTTCTTCTAAAAGGAACCTCATATATGGTTCGGGATTGATTTTTATGCCATCTCTGTCATTACGAATGTGCTTTGCAACCAATTTACCAATAGCTTTTGCTCTCGGCCTAATACAAGCACGTACGATATCACTTTGATAAAGTTTCCCATTCCACGAATAAAAACCATTACCTCTTTCGGTAACCATTTCATACCGAGCTACTTTAGTAACATTTCTAAATTTTTCAAATATGCTCAATATTTCACCTCCCGTCATATAATACTTTGGTACTCGTCCATCTTATCTACTAAAACCTTATATGCACATATCCAGGCTATTGTGCCGTCAATTCTGTTTCGGGAATCGAGCCCTTTAACCGGCTGAATATTACCATTAATATCAGGTTTTATTTGTGTATTCCACAAACACACATAATCAATAGGATTATCATTGTAATTAAATCTTTTTACTTCCAAATCAGCTTTCATGTCTTTCATAGGCTGACTTAGATTTTTAAGGTTTTGAGGTACCGGAATCATGCTGTTTTCTCCAAACTCTGCTCTGAATTCTCTTAACAACGTATCGTCAATATGCCATGGATCATATCCTATATATAAAATGTATAGTCCTTCTTCATCTCTCAGTTCCTTAAACCAATCAAGAAACACTCGCTTATCGACCTTGTTACCTGGTACCGTTCGCATAAATCCCTGGTCAACCCACAATGTGTAAGGAAGGTTATCCCTCCCCTGCCTTTTCCCCTCTTTTTCAAATCTATCAATAACATCCTGTGGTATCCAGTACATAGATTTTACATATATCTTGTTGTCACCAGGCCTCATACATAATGCTTTTGCAGCATTTAAATCTACTGAATCCGCCGCGTCCATACCACCTATTCCATAATTGAACTTAAAATCATAGGTTTCTTTATTTTCAATTACTTCATTAGCAAGCCAAGCAGTAGCAGCGTTTTGTTTCATGTTGAAGTCTTTAACCAATACTGTAGGTTTAAAAGCTATATCGTCTTTTGCCTTGCTAACCATTTGTCTTAAGAAGTCAACACTTTTTATAGTTCCTAATCCGGGGTTTGCTTTTATCCAGCAATCTTCTTTATCCCACTCGCTTATATCATCCAGTTCATAAATGAAAGGAAGAAACCTTAAATTACGCTCACTTAAGCGGCCATATAGCAAATCACTTGCGTACTTATATTGAGCATCAAAAACTCCCTCACGAACAAAACCGTTTGTAGTTATACAAAAAAGGAGCGGTTGACTTCTCGCTCCCATTGATTGTTTCATTAAATCGTATAAATCTCTGTTCTGTATAGCTGCCAACTCATCAATAATTACGCAGTGAGCATCTAATGAGTCAAGAGACTTTGTATTGCTTGCCATAGCTTTTATAAAGCCCATATTTAAATGACAGTACAGATCTGATGCCCTTTTCTTCACATGTTTACTAAGCATCGGTGACTGTAACCTCATGTTATTAGCAGCATTAAAGCCTTTCATTGCCTGTTCGTATTTTGTGGCTATATTATAGATTTCCGGAGCTCCTTCTCCATCATTTACAAGCATATCTATTTCCACAGTTGCACATTCTGTAGTCTTTCCGTTCTTTCGGCCTTCAATAATTAAGCATTCGTTATATTGCCTGAGGTCATTATCATCAACAAAGCCAAATACAGCCTGGAGTCTAGCTTTTTGAAATAATTCAAGCTTAATCTTTTGACCAATATTCCCCGCTGGCACATAACAAAACATTTCAATAAAATCCGTGTGCTTACTTGCAATGCTATAGTCAAAATGAAATTCATCAGGACAATAAAACCTATTAAGTAGCATATCACTTACACGTTTCATTTTGTCGCAGGCAGTAATTCTATTGTCTAGAATTGCTGTGAAATATTCTTCGAATTCTGTCACTTAGCATCACGCTGCAGGAACTCTGTCAGCTCATCCTTCTCGTTTTTGTCTTCAGGAAGCAATTCAATCAAAGACTTAATCGTTGCGTTATAATTTTTTATCATTGTGTTATACGACTTCTGCGCTGGATGTTCTGATGTAGTTTCAAAGCCGTTCCCATTAACAGATGTTATAACTGCTCCTTCGGTATTTATGATTTCTTGTAGTTCATCCAGCGTTGCACTCATGAAAGCAGCCTGTTTGTATAGTCTTTCAACAAATGGCTTTTTATCTTCTTCAATGTTTACAAATATCTCGGAATACTTTAATAACTCTTGTTTAATAAGTTCATTTTTATTTATCATTGATTATGTTTCACTTCCTTTCTCTAAAATCCTAACCCCCTCGCATGGAATATTCTTCACGCGTTATATTTAAGGTGGACACGTGGTATTACCGAAGTTACCCAAAATTCATTTAATGGGGGGGAGTGTATACTGGCCTGCCATATGCATCAAAAGACAATCCTTTTCGCTCTTCCTGCATTCTGTTATGATGGATTGAATGACATGATTGACATAACAGTTCAAGGTTCTTATGGTTAAGGGTAATATCTGCATTACTTATATTCTCGGGTGATATGTGTTTCCTGTGATGTACCTCCTCACCTAATACCAATAAGCCTTGCTTTGCGCATCTCTCACATAAACCTCCATCAATTACTACTCTGTCTGCTATGAATGACTCCCTGCACTTCTTCCATTCCTTACTGTTATAGAACCGTCTTGCAAACTCTCTTGCCATATATAAAACTCCAATAAAAAAGAAGCCCTAAAGGCCTCTACGTTTCATCTGCTATTTTCTTTAATTTTTCAATTGCTTCCTTAAATTCTTTATTATCTTCAGTATCTCTTCTGAATATTGATTCCATTCTTCCAGGTTGACCTTCTGCCATTCTTATTATCATATCTTCAAACATCTCTCTAACATTTTTAGCTATAGTTTTTGCACTAGCGGTTCCACGTACATGATCTACCTCGTAAAATATACCTCGTTCAATGTCTTTGAGTTCATTGATTATATGTCTTATTTCAAATTCATATGGTAGTATATCCATTAAATCATCCCCTTTCTACTTCCATAATTCTACATAAAAAGGGAATATCCTGCAACTATTTCAATTTATTCTTAACGCAGCTAGGAAACATACAATACCAAATACCTTCTCTCCATGTTGCCCATACGCAGCCGTCACACTCATACATGGCACTCACCCTTTGTAAGTCCACAGCGTTTGCATCTATGACAGCCGTGTTTATCCTTTTTAATTTTATGTCCAAGTAATTTGCATAGTATAAACATAAGTGAACCTCCTAAGGTAAAAATAAAAAACAAGCCAAGGATTGGTTTTCCCCGGCTTGCTCACTTGTTTTGTATTAAAAGATATTTTTCACAATACTATTATCTCACCTTTGATTTAGCATGTAAATTGCAGGTTTTTCGCAAATTTGTCAAGCCCTCAAAGCTCTAATTTAAGCCCATCTACACCGAATAATTTAATTGCTAATTTATCTATCATTTCATTATTCCATCTGCGGACCGTTGCTTCATGGCAATTTAACTGTTCGGCTGTGACTGATATCTTCTCGTTAAACTTCATGTCTTTCTTGCACTCGTCCATATAGAGCAATTCGATTACCTGGTATTTCTCCGGTTCTCCTTTGGCTTCCATGTCAGCTTTTAGCATAGAGGTAACTGCTTCAATGTGTCTAATCATTACTCTTGTCCGAAGCTTTGTTCTTTTGATAGACTGAATAATGATATCACCCATCACTGCATCATCGAAATTTAGTTCTCTTTCTTCTATATCTTCAATTGCTTCTTTGGCTGACTCTCTTATGTTCTCATAATGCTCCACAAAGTTCAGATAATTATCCATCAAAAGTCTAGTGTTTCTCAGTCTGCCTTTGCGGACCTTTTCTTTTTCTTCCTTACGGAATTCCCTGAGAGCCTCCAGCGCTGCCTCCTTCAAAACCTGTTTCATATTTATAGTTTGCTGCTCTATGGATTGTAATGCCTGTGCCATCTAAATCCCTCCTAACTCCATCTTGTATTTAAAATATCTTCCCCTATCTTTTTGTTATAGGTAACAACCTCAACATCATTTCGGTTCTCTTTCCAAAACCAAATATGCAGCCCTTCCTTAAGATGAGTACCGTATTGCCATTGCCAAGGCTTATACCCTTTTTCTATTAATGCTGCTTTTAATATTAGCCATTTATCGTAATCATTTATTATTTTCATATAGTCCACCTGTCCTTTAACATCTATAATAGCACATATACCGAACAGGTGTTCTATATACTTTTGTGACGTAATCTTCTTATTTTGCGAATTAATTTGTGCAACAAAAAACCGCATTTCATTTAACTGAATGTGCGGTTGAATTGATTCCAATTTAGCTTAAACTACTTTTGATTTTTTTATTATTTTTACCCACACTATTGTGAATATAATACCTGCTAACTGTCCAAAACCGAAGAATACTAGAATTAAGCCTCGAAAGTCCAAGAAATCGCCTTCAACATAAGGTTTTCGGCTCTCAAACCATGTATAAATTAGAATACATATGAAGTTTATAATAAAAGAAATTATTATGTATATATTAACTTTAGTTTTACACAATTTTGATATTTGTATAGCTAATATTACCGCAATTAATGGAGCAATGAGCCACGTATAAAAGGTTAAAGCAGGAAATTCGATATCAAGACGGCCGGGTAGTACAACACCTATTAGAGTATACACAATTAGAATTACTACATATACTACAATCTGCTTAAACGCAATCTTTATCATTTTATGCCTCCTGTTTCGACCCTGTTTGTATTACATCTTATACTATAAATTAAAGTTAATTTTAAATCAACTTTTACCGCACTATTCAGTTTCCAAAGAACAACTTTCCGTCGCATTAGACTTATTTACTGCCGCTTTTGTCCTAAAAACTTGATGTGTTCCGGCTTAAAAACGTAGCACTCAATCCCATTATCCAGTGTAACTACAAAGCCTGACCCAACTGCTGTTTTACCAAGCCTATCTATATATCCCACTTCCCCTGCGTGAGGATGCTTACCTATAAGCTGCACCCTTTGTCCGATAAAAGCTTTTTCTTTTTGTTTATTAAAATCTTCATTCATCCCTCACACCATCCTCTCAAAGTCCCCATAGCTTTTTGTTTCTTTCAAGACATTCCAGAAAACCGATTGCAACAGCTGCTACATGAATAGCTTCGGTTTTCATGTTTTCATAGCCACCTTTATCAGACCCATTATCAAAAACTGTTTCATTTACAGCCTGACAGAACTCTCCATATTCTTCACCAAGAATACCGATCCATATTGGCGGTTGATGGTTTTGCTCTCCCCAAAGTTTGTCCTGCCTGTCACGTTCATTTTTAATAGCAGCCATTATCTGTTTTTGTTTACTCACGCTTACTCACTCTCCTTTAGCAGCTCGGGGTTATCGTATATGTTGCCGATGACTGTCATTTCAAAAAGAGGATATGTATTTTCTAGGTTTCCACTCCACGCTCCTAAAAACGTGTCATAATCATCCATTTTCTCAGATTTCATGCAGAAGCAACAATCTTCCCACTTTATATCTGTTATATATTCGCGACAAAAATCTTTACCAACTTCAATCATGTGGACAATATCCCCTTCGTAAATATCCTGACCTTCCGGGTATTCCTTTGTTCGTTTGCTGTCATGCAAGCCGGTGTATTGTCCGACGGTTTCTGGGATTACTTCGTAAAAATCATCACTGTTTACGATCTTTTTCGACCCATCCTCACAATTTAGTAAGTCACCAAAAACCCACTCACCATTGTCTATCCGTTTACCTCTGAACTTAATCTCTCTCAATATTCTCACTCCTCTCGGCAAAATACTTGCAACTGTGCCCCTTCTCAACGTATGTTTTCCGTCCGCGCTCACACTTTATGTACAGAGTACTTTCGCCGTAATCTACTCCAAAAATGCAGTTTTCGCAACATTTATTCAACGCCCTCACTCCTTTGCTCTCTACGTTTTAAATCATCTATGCACTCAGGATGCATCATCATACCTTTATAGATGTCAAAATCATCTTCCCATACGATTTCATTGCATACTGGACAATTCCCAAATACACAACCACTAGCCATTAACCCCTCTCTTTCCGGCTTTCGCCTATTCGGTTTCTACTTCTTCAATTCCTTTCATAAAGGTTCCGTATTGGGTCGGGTAAGCTTCATTGAACTTTACATAGGCTTTATGCCTTGCCTGTTTTACGTTTTCGGCTTCAACTTTTATGCCCCACCCGTTATACCAAACTAAGTATTTGTTCATAATTTCACCTCGTATTCCCGGTATATTGCGATGCTAACCTATATTTTTATTTTTGGATAAAACATAATTTAAAATAGCCGTTTCAACCTCTTGTTTGCATTCCCATTTAGTTGATTTAATCCCATTTCTTTTTTTGCCAGAAGCATATTATTGGCTATTCCATCTATGGTTTTACCTGCCCTGAACTCAGAGACTATTAAAGTTTCAGTATATACAATCATAAAATCACCTTCTCCTTATCCCCCAGCCATCATCCCTTACCTGAAATGCATCACCGCATTGTATGATGTCAGGGTAATTGCTCATCGCAACCTGTTTAGCATACTTGTCTATTTCGTAGGCGTAATACTGCACGTTTTTATATCCCAGCCTGTCAAAGCAGTAACGCCCGGTTCCAATACCGTCATACATACTGAGAACTACTATTTCTTCGTCTAAAGGAATATTCATGTGCTTCAGTATGTGAATTATTACTTCTGCTGTCCAACCGTTCCCCAACCCTTTGTATGCCTGGCTTGCTGATACTGCCCTACAATAATCGTCCGGCATGGTCTGTAGCCGGCAACACTCTGTTACGGTTAGCTTTCGGATTATGTAGTAACCGTCTGCAAGCTTTATAGGGTATTGCTTATCCTTGATTGTGATTAATCCGTTTTTGACTTTATATACCGGGTGTTGTTTGCCGTTTTTCTCTACCGGGCAATCATAAAGTCCCGTTTTTGCTCCCTGACCCCCACCATTGGCAACCAGATTTACAGATTTACCATCACAAACATATACCCTGTGTGCTTGACTATTGCTACCTATTGAGCCAATCCTTACAGGCTCAGTCAGCACATTGTATGGTACACCTTTTGACATATTTGCTGTTACTGCGTGAGACTTATCCTCTATTGAGTTGCTATAATGTCCAAAATCAAAATGGTTTCGTCCGTCCTTAGTCTGTCTGACCATGTATTCCATTTCTTTTTCGGATAAATATTTGACATTTTCAAAAACTGTAGTTCTTTTCATGGCCCTGCAAAACATATCTGTATGGGCTGCCTTTGAATAATTAGCATCAAGGGTGTAAGCTTTTTCTCTTACTGATTCTCCACTTTCTAAAATATCCCTTAACAATATCCCTCGATCTTCTGGCTGTGGTACATCAGGCATGTTATGAGCGTAAAACCTTTGTCTGTTCTGAGCAGATACCAAAGCTGAGTTTATGTACTGTAGCGGTACTCCCAACTCTATTGATATTTGGTCTTTGATTGGCTGTGCTGCTGATTTGTTATTTTCGTACAGGAAGAAATCCGGCTGAAACTTTTCTTTTGCTATCAGGTAATTTTTAAACAATTCCCAGCCTATACCCTCGGCTGTTACTTCCCTGTTATTTTTCTGAGCAATAGACCAATGAGTGCATGGGCTACCGCCGATTAATATTTTTTTCATTCTCGACCTCCACGTCTGGAGGTGTGCGCACACTTAATTAACTAGTATTACTCCGATATTTTAATTAATTTCCGTCATAATCTTTTGCTATTGCGACTAAACTTTCTTATCAAAATAGTACTCACCATCGCATAATTCATGGGCTTCTGTTTTACTGGTAGCTCTTAATAACATTAAGAAAATTGCCACTAAACAAATGAATATGCCTCCTAATACCATGAGGATAGTTTTAATAATTTCCATAGCTACCTCCATATTCTTACTGAATCCCTTCCCAAAAAGCTTTGGAATGTACTTTATATCCTAAGCTTTCCAACTCTTTACTGATGCCAACTAACCTATTACATACCTTAAGTAACTCCGGTGTCATCAGCTCTCTGTCTGAATCTGTTGTCTTAGGATCATCAAACCACTTCTCAGCTTTTTCTTTCCGTTCGACAAAACCGTTAAATTCTTTAATAAGAGAGTCAACCTCATTCATTTATGGCATCCTCCACCTTTCCCAACTCAACTATTATTGCTGAGTTTGCCTGTAGACTATGTAATTCTGCCTGATGAAACCATTTGTTATCTTTAAATCTGAGTATGTAAGCTGTTGGTATATAATTTGAATTGTTATAGGAAACTTTTTGATTATTTGAAATGTTATTTAGTAATGTTTGCCTGTCCATATAACCTCCATTATGAGTTAGTTACATAGTTAGTTACAAAGTTGGTTACATTACAGTTGACTGCATTTGAGGTCATTTTTAAGGTATTTTGTAACTATCATTGCTATAGAGTGTTGAAAAAAATATATATTATTTATATAAAAAATCACTTCTAGTACTCTTATAGAAAAGATAGTTACATTTCAGTATAAAATAGGGTTAAACCTTAGAGCCCCAATGTAACTAACTGATGTAACTAAGTGTAACTATCTTGTAACTAACTATAAGATAATTACAGATTAGAAGGGTAAGCCATCAAGTATATCCTCTGTTGTTTTTTGTTTGTCGGATTTTCTTTCCCAGTATCTTTGCATCCCAAAATCTCCAAACCGTTTCGTATTGTTTTTCTTTTCCCACTCACACAAGCCCTGAAGATAGAGCGCAATCTCGTTGCTTTCCTTTTTACTTGGTTTACTGAATTCGTTACCAAGTGCATTTTTCCAAATCTGTAGTATACAAACCTCTGTTTTATCAGACAGGTATTCATCAATTAGTCCGTCCCGGTAATCATCCTCAACTGCACTTTGCTGAGCTTTCTTAATCTCTGACAATAAGGATCTGTCTGCAAATGGCTTCATTTCTCCTTTATCAAACTTTGCTCTTGCCTCTGCCCAGCACTGTAATATGTCAGCCTTGATTTCCTTTTCACTATTAAAGAGATCATATCCTGACTGATTTACTTTAAGAGGATAAAACCTCCTGTTACCTGTCTTGTCAGTCAGAAATTGCTCCTTATTAGTGGTACCAATAAACACACACTGTCTTTTATGGTCCGTCACTCTTCGGTCAAATGGTCTGCGGTACCGGTCAACCTGTCTGGTTATGTATGACTTAACAGCCTCAACCTCTTTTGTTTTAGTCAGGGCTAGCAGTTCAGCTATTTCACATATCCATGCACCTTCCAGAGCCTCCATGCCTTTTTGTCCTTCAATTTCTCCGATCTCCGCAAAATATTCATCCTTGAGAGCCAGCCACCTGACAAAAGTGCTTTTACCTTCTCCCTGCTTAGTACCTATTAATATCGGTACATCATCGAATTTGCAGCCAGGATTATAAAGTCTGTTAATGCCTCCGCTGAATATCAACCGGGATACCTCTCTGGAATACGCAGAGTCCTCACACTTAAGCCATTTAATCAGAAGAGTAGAAATCCTTTCAACTCCATCCCACTCAATTGACTCAATAATTTGTTTAACGGGATGATATTCTCTTTCTTTAAAGATTATCCGCAGAGCATCGTCAAGCTTTGTTGGATGATGTAAATTAAAGTTAGTTTCTATGTACCTTCGGGCCCTGCTATCATCAGCATCAGTCCAACGACGTGTCTCCCAATTTTCAGTAGTTTCAGGTGAATATGTTAGCAAGTTAAATTTAATCTCTTTAAAGTAATCATCGCGGCGAAGAATTGTAATAAAGTTTTCAATAGTCTGAAGTGGTTGACCCTTACCATCGAATTTGAGAGGTATTTCGGCGTTTTGTATGGCCTGTTCTCTGGTATATTCATCAGCAAGTTTCTTGTCTGCTTTGTTATAAGCTTTCAGAACCTTTGTAAACTCCTTTTCTATACCTAATTCTCTGGCCTTTACCATCAATAAAGCAGATAATAACGTTTGTCTTTCCGGATCTTCCTCAGTTAAATCAAACATTGTATTTTCACTTAGTATTTGAAATGCTGTAAATTCAGGTATATTTTTTTCGTCAATCACATTCACCACCTCTCATTTTCTGCGATATCTAATAGGTACTGCTGATAATCAATTCTGTATAATGCTTCAACATATAGCGGGTGTAGTTCTTCATCCATGTTCTTAGGCCGGTAGTTCCTTCTATTATCATCAAGCCTTTTCCACTCTCCAAATATGGTCCAGTAAGCATCTTCAAATTCCTGTCTTTCCAGTTCTTCTGCCTGACGTCTCTCATGCCTTTCCCTCTGAGCTCTTTCAATTCCTCGCTTTTGTCTCAGAGATACGCGCTCACCTATTGGCAGTCCAAGCCCAAAATCATGGTTTATTTGAGTTATTGCTTCAGTAAAGGTTAGATTATTAAGAAGCATTACAAAGTCAATTAATGAGCCAGATTTATCACAGCCAAAGCAATGGAATTTTGTATCATGCTTATAAGCTTTCATGGATGCGGTTTTTTCTGAGTGGAAAGGACAACTGATAAATCCTAATCTATTCGGCTTGAATCCGTATTGGTAGAATACTTCCGACATTTTTACTCGACTGACTATATCAGATGCAAATCTTTTATTATTCAACATCCTCACAACCTTCTAAATGATGCTTTAAACTGTAATAAAGTATTTTGTATATCAATTTTGGAGTTGTTTCTTTTCGACAAAAGTGGAGTTGTAAATCATACCTTTCTGACCATGCAAGGTAAGAAGCTATAAGTGATTGAGGGTTTATCCTTGACCGATAACCACCGTTAAACATTTTTTCATAATTACCATCTTCGACTAATAAGTGAATTTTTGCTCCATCAGTTAAGGCTCTTTGGAATTCCCTCTCAAATCTTGCCCGACCTTGTGTGAAGCAATTACACAGTTCGTCCAGATCCATTTTTCTCTCAATAGCAACTTTATTAGACAGATACACTTTTTCTCCATTAGTATTTATGTATGCTAAACTGTAATCACCATAATCGAGCTTATACCGCTCAGAAGGGCAGTTGAACCCTTCCAAGCGTGCTCTTAATGCCGGTGTTTCCTGTTCTCTGGTATCTACTAAAATTATCATTGACTTAAGCTGCTGCTCCAGTTCAAAATGTGTCATTAAAGTAGCCTCCACTAGAAAGGTAGCTCAGGATCCCCTGATGGGTCACCGCCATAAGTTGTATCAGGTTTTGTACCAAGGAGTTTATCTTCCGGAATTTTGAACTTTCCATTTTTTATTGTTTCGACCGAGACCAACTTGCAGCATTCAGTAAAGAATCCAGTCTTTCCGTTATACTCATATTCTTTGTTGCGGAACAGACCGCCAATAAACTTGTCCTTAAGTTTCTTTTCGTCCCAATCCCAGTGGAAGCTATTATTACTCTCCTCAATAGCCTGAATAATTGTTTTAAAACTTCTCTTGGTCCAGCTATCCTTTTCAGTGCCATCGTCCTTAGGAAGATTAATCCTGATGTTACCCTTCCACTTTTTATCTTCCTGCTGCTGGTTCTTATAATCATCCTTGTAGTATCCTTCATAATCTCCTTCAGCAACGTCAAAACTTATGAGCAGCACACTGCCCCAATCATAAGACTTTTCCTCAGCATTTAAGATTTTAAGGATGTATCCTCCTATTGGCAGTCTTTCTCTTTCTGTGTATGCTTGTACCTTGTCATAGTCATTAAATTTTTTCATAGATTTTTATCCCCCTTCTTATAACTCCCAGTATTCTCTTATTTTTTGATCTACAAATTTCAAATCGTTATCAATTTCCTTTTCAAACATTTCCATTGGACTCTTTACAGTATCTGTTCCATCTGTCTGTGTCACAAAGCTGTATTTGCCATTCTCAGCCTTTGTTCTTAGCACTATGGAAAACAACCCTTCAACTGTTAATTGATCATCCAACATTTTACCTACAGTTTTTGCCTTAACTCCTAATTCGGTTTTTTGTGTATGATGAAGAAAATAAACAATTACATCATTCGGAGCAACTTTGGTTACCTGATCAATTAAATTCTTAAAATGAACTGCCATATCTGTAAACTTTGTGTATCCGGTTTCTTTGGCTTTATCAAATAGTTCAAAAGCCATCAGATATTGTGAATCATCAATCACATATTTCTTAAGTTTTGGAGCAGATAAAGCCTTTTTTATGGTTTCATACGAAGCTCCATCAACCTTCGGTATTTTTTTACGAAAAGGCAGAGGCTTACTTGCTACGTTAAAAATACCTACCTCATCAACTTCAAAATTTCTCATTGATGTACTTTTCCCAGAACCGGATTCACCCAAAATTAATACCGGTATTCCCACTATTCAATCACCTCGCCTGAAAGAGCATCCACTCTTTTTCCATCTTCACTAATATTTGTTATTCTAAGATTTCCATCACTTACCTTAGTAATTACATACTGAAATCCATCTCCGGAGCATTCATTAATGAAATCTTGCTGACCTTTTGGTGAAAGTTTTTCAAAACCGTCTATGAGAATAATCTTTAACGGTCCGGCCGTTGCTCTGACAATATTCATTACAAATTTTATTCTTTCGCCGCCGGAAAGATTGATTATAGGCCTGTTATTTATAAGAACATTCCCTTGACCATCTACTGTGATACCTTCAACCGGCATTTGCGCTTTAGCAAGAAGCATCTGAGGTTTAGTTCTCATATACTCAATTTTGTCTGTTAGTTTCTCGGATTCTTCTTTTTTGGCCGCAAGTTCCTGCTGCTTTATCTTTAAATCATCAGCTGTCCTGATAAATGACTTCATGTATTCGGTATCCTTATGATCCTTTTCTAAAGGAGCTATATCTACCTCAGGGTGACTTTCAAGATACTTCTTTGCAATTGACACATTATTAATCTCTGTATCAATACGGCTCTGAGTATCTTCCTTTACCTTCTTTATTTGATCCTCAAGCTGCTTTATTTTCAGATCACGCTCAGATTCAATACCTTTTATTTTGGTATCAGCATTATCAATTTGTGCTTGACACCTAATACAGTCAGCATTAACTTTATTAGCCTGGCTGATAGCTTCGTACTTATCAGCAAGAGACATATTTCTCCATATATCCGGATCATAGTTTTCAGG
This sequence comes from Bacillota bacterium, assembly GCA_023460955.1. GTDB lineage: Bacteria > Bacillota > Clostridia > Acetivibrionales > DSM-1351 > Ruminiclostridium. Next base: position 29,947 of record JAEWOH010000062.1, read on the forward strand.
TAACTTAGAAGCATCTGCTTTAACTTCGCTCTCTAAATCCTTTACTCTACGATTTATCTCTGTTCTCTTATCAAAATAAGCCTTTTCAATGTCCTTACACACCTGCAGGCCATGCTTTGAATAATCAATAAAAGGAGGAACTTCTAGCAGCCATTCTCTTGCATCATCTTCGGTAACCTTTATTGGTATCAGAGATAGAATTAACTCCGTTAAGTCCTTATCTGGCATCGATATTAAAGATATTGGATTAAGCTGTCTTTCACTGACAAGTGATTTTAGAAATTCTTCCGGCTTTTTCGGAGATAATCCATCTCGCTCAATACCTGTGGTAGTCACTTTGTTTTCAGGATTTACATACTTTTTCATTGTTGTTCCATCATCAAGGTCTATGTAAGTTTCCGCTCTTTCGGCTGAACCTTCTTCATCCTTATAAACAAATGAATTGGCTCTCTCTGATTTGTTGTAAAAAAATCTTTGAATGGATTCCAGAATTGAGGTTTTACCTTCACCTTCTTTACCTTCAATTAGAGTAATCTGACCCGGTTTAAACTCTAATTCCTTTATTCCTAAACAGTTTTTTAAACCCAATAATGATATTTTCATTGATTATTAACCCCTTTCAATCTTTTATTTTCCTCGGATAATTCTTTTGCTTTCTTTTGAGCTATGTCGTATAACAAAATCCACTGCTGTACACTTTCTTCTGCAGCAATTTTATCTCTCTCCAACTTCTCAGCCTCTCTGACAAAATCATCAAGTAAGTCAATAAGATCCTGCCAGTCAAAGTCCCTTTTAGCGTTTTCTAGTCTTACTTTTAAAGACATAATCTACAATCCCCTTTCGCAAAGTCTGTAAATATAACAGCCTTTGAATAATCTTCCTTTCTGGCAGTAATGAATACTTCCTTATCAGCATTTTTATTCGGAGGCTTGCATCCCAGGTATCGTTTTTTATCTGATTCATTTAGTTCGTTAAATGAATATATTAAACAGTTAGTGTGTGGAGGTTTAACTTTACCTACATTTTTCTTCAGATTAACTTTTATATCACTGCATATCACACTTGCAGTTGTTGATGATGTGCTGCAGGCTAATGCAATATCTGCTAACGAATGACCGCTTAACCGCATTTGTCTGATTTTATCTATTTGGTCCTGAGGCATTGTTTTAGGATATGACCTGTTTCCCATACTTTACATTCAACCCCTTTCGTTATATACTTTTCTTAAGATAATTTTTGTTAGGCACTAATCTTTTTGATTGTGTCTTTTTTCTTTTTATAGACTTCAACTCTGGGCTGAATACCTTTAACGACCGGTTTAAATCTCTCAACTCCTTTCAAAATCAACCATGTTGATATTAATACAAATGCCATCCCGCCGAACCACCACAGAGTAATTTCAATCCGGCTCATGCCCCCAGCTCCTCTCCAAATATTGATATGTCTTGCAATCCCGGTAATGCTTATTACAATATTGATTGATATGTATTTTCAAATCCCCCTTGTATTTACTTGTCTGTAATCCTCGCTGGCATAAAATTAAGCGCCAACCATGTGATTTATAATAAGGGCATATCATTCAAAGCACTTCCTTGTTCTTATATTTCGTCTGTTCCTTAGCCGCTTCATCCGTAATATTGAGTCGCACCGGTATCCATCGGCATCATATTGAGCTTTATGCTTTTTATATGTAATACGCTTCTGGATCTCGGCTACAAACTGTTCCTTTGAAGGTGTCATTTAACTACCTCCAATCTTTACAGGTTGCCAATCCACTCTTTCATAAACTATTTTGCTAATCTGTACTACCTGCTTAACCACAGAATATGGAGCATGTCCATTGTGATTAAAGTTGATGTCAGCCCGGACCATGTCTTTTATAATCTGTTTCATGGTTATGCTCCTTTCCCGACTCCGTGCTTAACTGCCATTTCCTTGACTATTGATACAAACCCCTCAATCAGTTTCTTGTCCTCGGCAATTACGTCAAGGTGGTTTGTTTTATCTCTCCGGGATTTACATACGCCCTGTTCAGCCATTCGCCTTACAAGGTTTGTTAGCCTTGTTTCAATTGACACTCCGAAACGCTTGTCCAATAGCTTATATGCTTCTGTTCTTACGTCCCGGATGTGTTCGTTGCCTCCAAGCTTCTGCGCAATCTTGTTAATGATCCGGCTGGTGTCCTCTCTCCAGTTCCTTGTGTCCAAAGTAATAATATCTCTCATACCTTGGAGTTCTTCTTTGACTTCTGTAGCCTTAACGTCTGCTGACTTTGCTTTTTCGCTAAACTCTGATAACTGCTGTCTCATTACTCTCTGTTCTGTTTCAATGCTGATTAATAATTGCAACTGTGGAGATAGGTTTTGTAACTGTACTTGATGCTCCTTCGCCCGGAAGTAAGATTCAACCAAGTGATCATATACTTGCCATGCTTTATCAGTATTCAATGACTTTGCGTGTAATAATGCTCCTTTTTCTGTCCAAAGGTAGAGTTTTGTTGAGAATTTAAGCTGGTCATCAATTTGATGATTAGCTTTAAAACTTCTTAATTCTTCTCCTTCTAAACAATAATAGTGCTTGCCTTCCTCATATCTCTCTTTATTACGGTTATAATTATTTGAGATGACCGCTGGATCTGTTTCATAATTATCAGCCAGTTGCTGGGTAGTTAATATCCTTTGATTGTTGTACTCAATTACTTGTAAACTTTTCATATGTACTATGCTCCTTTTTGTAAACTATTGTTTACTTCTGGGTAAAAAATTTTGTCCATTGTTATTGATGGATCAATCTTTTTAAAGTAAGAAGTCACGCTTACCATTTCAGGACGTTTCCAATCAATTGACCCAGCCATTTTCTTACTTACAGACGCCGGACTAATTCCGATTTCTTTTGCTAATTGTTGTTTTGTCATTCCTATACTTGCCATTAATTTTGCGAGATCAGTAAATAAAACATTTTTCAACATTATTTCACCTCTTTCCTGTAAACCATTGTTTACACTCATATGATAAAACACCTGCTTTCTATCTGTCAATACTTTTTGAAAAAATATTTCTCAAAGATATTTACATTTTCAAAAATTAATATATAATTGAACTTGTTGGAAACAATAGTTTATTTTAATTTCAGAAAGTAGGACATAAATATGAGTCAACAGATTTTTGCTGAAAGAATAAAAAAGCTAAGAGAAAGTAAAAGCATGACAACAAGAATGTTAGCGGAAGAACTTGGTATATCTCACATGGCAATCTCTTATTACGAAAATTGTAAAAGAGAACCAACGCTATCTGTAATGAAAGAATATGCAAAATATTTTAACGTAACTTTAGATTACCTTGCAGGTATGGAGGAATAAGATTATGCCTAGAACGAGAAATCCTAATGGCATGGGTAGTATATATAAAACAAAAAAAGGCCGATACGAATGGAAACAGATGATAGATGGTCAAGTAAGAGTGTTGTCATCTAATGACCTTAGTGAATTACAGGAAAAAATTAAAAAAGTTGCTAATTTGCCAATTATTAAGGATAAAACAAAGGTTTCTGATTGGTTTGAAAAATGGCTTGAAAGTGTTAAGTCTCTTAAGAAGCCAGAAACATATAATCAATATAATGCTTTGTATAAAGAACATATAGAACCTGTTATCGGCAAAAGAAAATTATCTAACATTAAACAATATGATATTCAAAGTGTAATAACTGAAATGGCTAATAAAACTCGTTACAAGAAGGTCAAAAACAAGAAAACTGGGAAAATTGAAAAAGTTGATACTGGCGAAAAGCTAAGTACTTGGACAATGAAACATACAAGAAAGATTATGAATATAGCTTTTACTAAGGCGTTTGAAGATAAACTAATAGCCGAAAACCCTATGTCTAAAATTGAGATCCCTAATAGACAGTCTAAGCCACGCAAGACTCTTAATACATCTGAATTAAAAATTCTCTTTAGATATTTAAAAAACACAAGATGGTACTGGACTTTTAGATTCATGTTAGTAACCGGCCTACGTCGCGGAGAATTATTAGCATTAAAATGGTCTGACATAGATTTTGATAATAGAAGAGTAATAGTTGATGAATCAAATGGTTCTGGAGGAATCGGAGATACAAAATCAGCAAAAATTCACTATGTGCCATTATCTGATCAGGCAGTATATTATTTGAACGAGCAAAAAAATATGTTGATTTCTGAAACAAACCCTATTCTTCACAATAAAGATTTAAAGAAACTCGATCTTATATTCCCATCTGAAAATGGTAGTTTATTAAAACCAGACAGTTTAAATAGTGTTCTTGATAGAGCCAATAAAAAACTTAGCATCCATGTAACCCCTCACATGTTTAGGCATACTTTTGTATATATGAGTAAAGGCCTAATGACTTTATCAGAATTACAGGAGGCTCTTGGCCATGATGAAAGTACAACTACACTAGACATATATGGTACTATGTTGGCCGACACAGAAAAAGTAGCAAAAAAAATTGATGAAGCATTTAAGAATCTAGATACCGAAATGGAAAAAATTGAAGAAAAGAAACCTGGTATAGTTGTTCCTTTCCGCAGAGTTAAATAATTATCAGTAAACTATCAGTAAAACAAAAAATAAAAGCCACCTTCATATTGCGAAAGTGGCTTTTATCAATGGTCGGAATGACGTGACTTGAACACGCGACCTCTTGCACCCCAAGCAAGCACTCTAGCCAAACTGAGCTACATCCCGTTAACGCTCAATAATTATAACATATCATTTTTTTTATGTAAAGAGGTATTTACAGAGGTATTTACAATCTATCGATTAAAAAACAATAATGCAACAAAGCAACAGAGGTTAAGTTTAAATTTTTTCATCAACCTCACCTTCTTTTTTCTTATATGAAAATGTTTTATGAAAACTTGTTTCCTCCTTCTCCTCATTTTTTTGTTTATCATTACTTTTATAATCTTTTTTATTAGCTTTAATGCTTAATACAGGATGAACTGCCGACACTCTGTCAATTTTCATAAAATCAACTCCCCTATTTAGAAAGTACTGGATATATATAATATCGGCACAAAAAAAATAGCCATTAACTATTTCTCTAAATGGCTATTAGCTCTAAAATATTCAATTTCTAAGACTTGAACTACTATTGAATTAATACTTTTTTGCACTGTTTTTGTTTATTACCTTGAAAATTATATATCCAATCAATGCAATAACTGCAACCGGGAATATTAAATTAAGTACAAAGCCTAATATTTTGAGTGCAATTATGAATAAAAAGATCATTGCAATAATTGTTATAATTTTTTTAAATCTATCATCCATTTTTTTCAACCTCCAAGTTTATTATAGGTAAATTATACACCTGGATGTTAATTTTGTCTACATGTAATTTAAAAATATTTAATTAACATCTTAATTTTATTAATATCTTAATCAATTTCCTTAATTTTTATTTACTACATCATATATTATACGATTAATTGCCCAAATTGTATTATCAATTTCATCTATTGTGTTAAAATATCCAACACTTAATCTTACCATCCCTGTTTTATTAGTATTAAAATGCTTATGAGCAAGGGGGGCACAATGAAAGCCTGATCTGCACTCAATTATATATTTTTTATCAAGAAGAGCACAAATATCAGATGAATCGGTGTCCTTCACAGTAAAAGACACAATACCGGAATTTTCTTTCACATCACTGGGGCTATAAATTTTTATGTTTTTATTTTGAGCTATTCCATCATAAAGCCGTTTTATCAACACATCCTTTTTCCTTTTTATTTCGGATAAACCTGTTTTGGTTATAAATTCTATTCCGGCACCCAGTCCTACAATTCCGGGGGTATTAAGCGTTCCACTCTCAAATTTATCAGGCAGTATATCCGGTTGATACAAGTATTCCGATTTGCTTCCGGTGCCTCCACTCATCAAAGGCTTTAACCTTACATCCGGAGATACATACAAGCCACCTGTACCCTGAGGCCCCATAAGTCCTTTGTGCCCCGGGAAAGCGAGCATACTGACATAAAGTATGCTGGTATCAATATCTATACACCCAAGCCCTTGAGAAGCATCCAGAAGGAATAGCAGCTCATTGTTCTCTGCCACTTTACTGATTTCGCGCACAGGCATAACTATTCCGTTGACATTTGATGATAGTGTACAGGCAATAAGTTTGGTTTTCTTATTTATATGCCTTTTGATTATGAAAGGATCAATTCTTCCCATATTATCGCCTTCAACTATTGTCAGCTTGATTCCATTGTATTTCTCCAAGGTTTTCAAGGGTCTGAGAACAGAATTGTGTTCCATACAGGTAGTTATGACATGATCCCCTTCGTTTAAACTACCTATAATAGCTATATTTAATGCTTCCGTTGCATTTTTAGTAAAGCAGATATTCATTGAATCCTTGATTTTCAAAAGCGCTGCTAATTTTTCACGTGTGTCGTTTACAGCCATAGAACTTTGAATCGACATTGCATGGCTCCCCCTTCCAGGGTTGGCGCAATAGTGTCTTAGGCATTTATTCATCGCTGTATATACTGATTCAGGTTTTGGAAAAGAAGTTGCCGCGTTATCAAGATAAATCATTTTAATCCCTCATCTACGCTAATAGCGTTTTTCAAATAAAGTAAATTAAAGCCTTTTATATACTTACTATTATGATATGAATAGGGAATTAACAAGTTTACAAAACAACGCAAAGATATTGTTTATAGGTAATGTAGTTATTGGATTATAGGAAACTGTTTTTGCTGTGTTCTTAATGATATTTATAATTTAGGGATTAATTAGTGCAATTTCATCCTTTAGCAGTTCTCCCAAAATAGAGATACCCTTAATAATTTTTTCTTCCTTAAGGCCTGAAAAATTTAACCTCATAGTATTTTGATGACCACCATTGGGATAAAACGCACTTCCCTGAACAAAGGCAACCCCCCTTTTCATTGCTTTACAAAGAAGTTCCCTTGTATTTATTTTTTCAGGCAGAGTAACCCAGAGGAACATACCTCCTTCGGGCTTTGTATATTCCACTTCTTCCGGAAAGGAATCTTTAATTGAATTAATCATTGTATCCCTTCTGCTTTTATATATTTTTATATTACTCTTGATGTGTTCATCTATATCATATTTTTCAAAGTAACTGGCAATTTGCATCTGAGCAAAGTAATTCGTATGCAGATCGGTTCCTTGTTTGAAAAGAATGTACTTATTGATAATTTCAGGAGAAGCACATGCCCATCCAATGCGATAACCGGGACAAACCGTTTTTGAGAATGTACTGAGGAATACAACTCTGCCTTCAGTATCAAAACTTTTAACAGGCGGCAGCTTGTTGTTATCAAAGCAAAGCTCACTGTAAGGGCTATCTTCAATAATAACTAAATCATACCTGTTTGCAAGTTCAACAAGTGACTTTCTTCGCTCAAGGCTCATTCTTCTGCCCGTCGGATTCTGGTAATCGGGAACGGTATACAGAAATTTACATCTAATTGATTTTTTTAGCTTTATTTCGAGATCTTCAGGTATAAGTCCATCCTCATCCATCTTTATCTCTTCAAACTTAGGATAGAACGGTTTGAAGGCATTAATTGCTGATAAGTAAGTTGGACTTTCACAAAGAATTGTATCCCCTTCATCCAAAAAGACCTTTGCAGTAAGGTCCAGCCCCTGCTGAGAACCGGAAGTAATGAGTATATTATCAATATCTGCTATTATCCCCTTTTTGCTCATTAGTTCAACAATTGTTTCTCTTAATCCGATATGACCTTCAGAAATTGCATACTGCATTGCTTTTGCAGGATTTTCATTAAAAATATCAATGCAAATATCACGCATTTCTTCTATGGGAAAGGTTTCTTCAGCAGGCAGACCTCCCCCGAAGGATATAATCTCATTTTTCTCGGATAACTTAAGCAGTTCTCTAACCTCAGATGCTTTTAAAAGCTCTGTTCTTCTTGCAAACATATTAGTCCCCCATTCCTATTCTTATTAGTTTTATAAATACGGATTCAGTACTGTATCTACTGGATACCTTGTCTTTAATGTATTTTTCGAGCACCTTCCAACCCCTTCCAATAGTCTTGCAATACCTTCCTTTATATCCTTCTCTTTTGGATATGAGAAATTTAACCTTAGGAAATTATTTTCTATACTGAACCTGGGATAAAATACATCTCCCGGCATAACAATAACCCCACTGTCGCCTAACAGCTTTGTCAGCTCATTCATTCTGATATTATCAGGAAGTGACAGCCATAAAAAGTAACCGCCTTTTGGGATACAGGTCATCATGCATTCAAAGTTGCCTTTTCTAAGCTCCGATATCATTAAATCTCTCTTGGCCTTAAATAGTGTACTTATTCTCTCAATATGATTGAATAGATAACCTTCTGATACAAATTCATGAACAAAGTACTGTGATAATGTATTTGTCTGGATATCTGTTACTTGTTTGAATTTAATAAATCTATTGATTATGTTTTCACTTGCAACTACATAACCAATTCTTAAACTGAAAGAAATGGTTTTTGAAAAAGAGCTGACATAAATTACATAATCATTATTATCCAGACTTTTTATGGTAGGAAGTTTCTCTCCCTCATAATTCAACTCTTCATACGGATTATCCTCAAGTATCGGTATGTTATAATAATAAGCCAGCTTCAGCAAATCCTTCCTCCTGCCAAGGCTCATTGTCATTCCGGTTGGGTTATGAAATGTTGGCTGTGTATAGATAAATTTTGGGCGATATTTTATAAGACAGGCTTCCAGTATATCAAGCCGTATCCCTTCATCATCCATCGGAATGCTGACAATGCATGCATCATAGCTTTCAAAGGCTTGTATTGCGCCAATATAAGTAGGTTCCTCCACCAATACAACGTCTCCAGGCTCAATCAGCAGTCTGGCCAAAAATTCAATTGCCTGCTGTGAACCTGATGTAACCATAATTTGCTTCGAGCTACACCTTATCCCCTTTTTCTGAAGGTAGTTCCTGATTGTATGCCTTAACTCAGAGCAGCCCTCAACAGGAGTAGGCATCAGTATTTTCTGACTGTACTTATCTAGCAAATTAACTTGTAGTTTTTTAAACAGTTCTAAATCATAACAGTCTTCTGACGCTATTCCCGATGCAAATGAGATAATTTTATCCTTCTCAAATACCGAAAGAATATTGCTTATGGTTTGTTCTCCGGCTTTAGCTACTCTTTTACTTTCAAGCTGATTCCACCTAAGCGGAGGTATGTACATTTTGGTTTCTACCGTGCCTTCTCTTGTCAATGGTGACAGAACAACAGTTCCACTCCCAACCCTTGAATCTACAAGTCCTTCAGCCTTAAGTTCCATATAAGCTTTAATAATAGTGCTTCTGTTAACCTTCAAGGTATCACTAAGTACTCTTTCCGGGGGAAGTATGGAGTTTGGCGGAAGCTTTCCTGAATCTATCAATGCAGCAATTTGTTTTTTTATTTGAAGATAAAGTGGAGTTGGAGCTTGCCTGTCAATCTTAATATCCATATTATCTTATCCTCCATTTTCTCAATTGGTATCATCCAATTACATTATATATTACAATCACTACTCCAAAAACACCCAATTTAAAAAAAACAGAGCAATCCAATTTACATTTGGATTGCTCTGTTAGGACACAATATTAATTATTTTATGCACTTACCATTAGTTTTCAGCTTTGTTATCTGTCTTTAATGCTTTGTTAACTCCGTAAATAACAGGAATTGCAACAAGCCCTCCAATTAATGCAGTCAGAAGCTGAGGCCAGCTGAAAAGCTCCAAAAGTTTTTTTGTAAACTTCGGAAAATCAAAAAGGTTAAGAAATAATCTTATACCCCAAAAAAGCAGCCCGAATTTTAACACCGCTGCAGCCGCTAAGCCGGCATATTTATTTTTGTTGTAAAGTATGTAAAAAATAAATACAAATACAATATTGGCGAGTGCTATAATCGGTGCAAAAGGTAGTAATGCAGCCGCTATCGGTGCATTGTTGTTTATCAGTGAAGTAAAAGGTGATAGTATTGCTATTGTTAAGCCTCCGGAAATGCCGGCAGTCATTGTAGCAATCAACAAGCACATATTAACCAGAGGCCCTACTATAAAGTTATTGTTAGGAAGGCTCCTTCCTGCAATTTGAATAACAACAACTAATGCAAGTAAAACTGCTGTTCTTGTTATCATTCTTATACTGTTCCTATTCATGTTTTCCTCCTTATATACAGCAATTTAAGCCGAACTTTAATATTCATAACCAGAATATACCACAGCAATATGATTTATAACATAATTCCGACTAAATTAACAGTATTTTTTACTAATTTAATAATTCATTACGCTAAATCGGATTTTTCTATAGACTTTTCAAATGAAAAGTAGCATAATAAATCTAGTATTTTTCTTGATTGCATCATCCTAAGGAGCAAGTCTTTTTTACTTGTTTCTGACTACAATCATAATTTATAAATAAATACTTTGAAGGGAGTATTATAAATAATGAATATTTCTATTACAAAAACCACAAATCCAAAACAGAAACCCGATCAAAACAATTTGGGCTTCGGACAATATTTTACAGATCATATGTTTATTATGGATTATACTGAGGGAAAAGGCTGGCACGATCCCAGAATTGTACCTTACGCTCCTTTGGAATTGGATCCCTCCTGTATGGTTCTTCATTATGGACAGGCAATATTTGAAGGCTTGAAAGCTTACAAAACAAAAAATGATGAAATTTTGCTGTTCAGACCAGAGAAGAATATGGAAAGAGTAAACAGTTCAAATGATCGTCTTGTAATCCCAAGAATTGATGTGGATTCTGGAGTACAAGCCATTAAAGAACTCGTTAAAGTTGACGCTGATTGGATACCGGATGCTCCAGGTACATCACTTTATATTCGTCCGTTTATAATAGCAACAGATCCTTTCCTTGGCGTCAGACCTTCAGATACATACAAATTCATAATAATACTGTCTCCTGTTGGTGCTTATTATAAAGAAGGTATTAATCCAGTTAAAATTTATGTTGAGAGCAACTACGTACGTGCTGTCAAGGGTGGCCTTGGTTATGCAAAAACTGTGGCAAATTATGCCTCCAGCTTAAAAGCTCAGGTTGAAGCTAAACATTCCGGTTATACACAAGTGCTCTGGTTGGACGGAATAGAAAAGAAGTACATTGAAGAAGTTGGAACAATGAATGTTTTCTTCAAAATTGACGGTGAAATAATTACACCTTCTCTGGAAGGTTCCATACTTCCCGGAATCACAAGAATGTCCACAATAGAGTTATTAAAGAAGGACGGTCATAAGGTTACCGAACGTAGGATTTCAATTCAGGAGCTGTATGATGCCCACGCTGCCGGTAAACTTGATGAAGCTTTCGGAACAGGCACAGCTGCAGTTATTTCACCTATAGGTGAATTTAACTGGGATGGAAAGTCCATTACTGTCAACGGAGGTAGTATTGGACCTGTCGCTTCAAGGGTATACGAAACGATTACAGGTATTCAGAGCGGTGAAGTTGAGGACACCTATGGCTGGACTCAGAAAGTTCTTTAACCTCCACACTAAATAATTATTTATTAAAGCCTCGGGTGTTTAGTATAAACTAATCTCCGAGGCTTTTTGAATGACCAATTATTAATTGAATCCAAACCTAAAGCTCAAGTATAAGTATAAGCTTAAGAATAAGTATAAAATATAAGTATACTTATTTTACAATCTTAATTCTCCCCCGATACATTGCTTCGTAAAAGGGTTAAAATACAACACTATCGGCCCAAGCATTCCATCATTTGTTGTTTTTATTTCAACACGTACAGCTCTTCCCCCATTAATAAACAAAAGCTGTCTGTTAATTTTCGCAGTAAAAATATCAGGAGTATGTACATGATACTTGCCTATGTCAACAATACTTACATCAGACTTTTTCCATTCTATGATTGTATTATGATGCTCAAGCATTTCCCAGGTCAACTCTCTGTAATACCTCTTATTAACGAAGGTTGAAGTTACTTGGATATCAATAATAATCAAGGCAATAAAAATTAGTAAAGATACTGCTATTTTATTAATTTTCATGATAATCACGCCCTATAATTTTATTTACACCATAAACACGACCTATAGTTTTATTTACACCAAAGCACGTCTATATTTTTATTTACATCATAATTATAACTTATGAATTTAGAATCTGCCAGATTCAATAAGATTTAAGCGTTCTACTAATGAGTATACCTTAATGTCTCAAGCAAAAAAACAAGTTATATTCTTGTTAGCTAAGGTATATATTTTAAAAAGAAGTTACGGCTTGGAGGCATATTTGAACCTGTTTTTATTATCATCCCTATTCTTGTTGACAACAACAATAATCTTCAGCTATAAAAAAACAATGCTTGTTTACCTTAATAAAGGCTTGATTCCGTTTATGGCCATACTTTTTATTGCAGCATTAATCATATTTCCGAAAACTGCCGTAAGCTCAGCTTCTAAGGGAATAAAGCTGTGGCTGGAAGTTGTTTTTCCTTCTCTGTTTCCTTTTTTCGTGGCCTCACAGCTGCTCAGCAAATCCGGAATAATAAGATTGTTCGGAGTTATTCTTGAACCTGTAATGAGACCTCTTTTTAATATACCGGGCTGTGGTTCCTTTGCACTTGCCATGGGTATTGTAAGCGGGTATCCTGTGGGGGCTTCAATTACTGCCGACCTTAGAAAAGAGGAACTTATAAGCCGTGTTGAGGCTGAAAGGTTACTTACCTTTACAAATAATTCAGGACCATTATTTATTATGGGCGCAGTAGCTGTTGGAATGTTCGGTCAGGCAAGCCTGGGTTATCTTCTATATTTCAGCCATATTGCAGCCTGCTTGACCGTTGGCTTCATCTTCAGGTTTTATAAAAGAAGCAAAACAGGTCTCAGCATAAAGGCAAAGGTAAGAATGTCAGACAATATTAAGTTAGAAATGAAAAAATTAAGGAATTCAGATTCAAATCCAATAATGACATTTGGAGAATGTATAAAGAATTCAATTTATACAATTTTAGCAATAGGTGGCTTTATTATATTCTTTTCTGTACTGATTAATATTTTAATAAACACCGGAATTATTGGCTCAATTAGCGGCCTAATCTGCACCTTTTCAGGTTTTTTAGGTCTTGGCCCACAAACAATGGATGGTATATTATCCGGAATATTTGAGATAACTACAGGAGCAAGTCTGATTAGTCATTCTTCAGCCTCATTGGTGGTTAAGCTTTGTTCTACAAGTCTTGTAATCGGCTGGGCAGGTTTTTCTGTGCATACTCAGGTTATGAGTATCATAAGTGACACTGATATAAAACTCAAACCTTACCTTTTGGGTAAGGCTCTACAGGGTATTATATCTTGTTTTTATACCTTATTAGGCTACTCACTATTAAGCAGCTACCTACATAAAGAGTCAACAGTATTTGCAACCCATTCCTTTAACCTTGCAAATGGGTGGAGTAATATTCTAAAAACTTCAATTCAGTACATCGGTATTTCTGCTCTGATAATGATATTAATTTCCTTTATATATATATGTATTACCAGCTTCAGGTCGAAGAAAAGTCTGTTTTAGTGCTTATTTCAGTTCAGATCTGTTAGTTCTGATAACATCTGTTGCATCAGTCAGAATTTCTTCAACCTTATTTAGGACACTGTCAGCATACTCTCTCGCTCCAAGCCTGATTTCCCTTGCATTTTTCTGAGCACCGGCTATTATCTCATTTGCTTGTTCATATGCCTTCTTAGTTATCTCATGCTCATCCACCAGTGATGCAATTTTATTTTCAGCGTCCTTTAAAATATTATTGGCTTCCTTTTGAGCTTCCAGCAATATTCTCTGACGTTCTTCCTTTATCCATTTAGCCTGCTTTATATCATCAGGCAGTTTAAGCCTCATCTCTTTTATTATTTCTAGAACTTCCTCTCGATCGATAAGACACTTGCCGGAAAAAGGTACGCTGGCACTTCTTTCAACCAATTCCTCAAGTGTTTCCAGTATAGTAAGTATTTCCATCATTAACCTCCATATCCCCAATAAACTACATTTTTAAGGGTCGTTACTTTTTAAACTTCTTTATAACATCTTCTTCTATACAATCAGGCACAAGTCCCTTAATATTACCACCATATCGGGCAAGTTCCTTTACCATACTTGAGCTTAAAAATGAATAATTTATATTTGACATCATAAATAGTGTTTCAATATCAGGTGCCATTTTTTGATTCAACAGGGCCATCTGAAGTTCGTATTCAAAGTCTGATACAGCTCTTAGCCCTTTAACAATGACTTTTGCCTGCTTTTGAGCAACATAGTCCACCAAAAGTCCTGAGAAGCAATCTATTTCAATATTTTTTATGTGGTTTACTGCTCTCTTTAATAATCCAACACGCTCATCCATTGAAAATAGAGGTTGCTTGTTATAGCTTATTAAAACAGCCACAATCAATTTGTCGCATATCTTTGATGCCCTCTCAATTATGTCCATGTGTCCATTTGTAACAGGATCAAAGCTTCCGGGATATATAAAAGTACTCAATTGTCTCATCCTCATCAGTTTCTTTTATAAAAAGTAAGTTTCGTTTTTCCGTAAACCTGTTTCTTTGAAACTATCATACTGCCAATAACATCAGGGAGTTCATCCTCAATGTCGGTTTCGGCTATTATTATGAATTTTTCCTCTAAAACAGCGTATTCTTCAAAGTATTTCAAGATTTGAGGAATAATACCCTTCTTATACGGTGGGTCTAGGAAAATTATATCAAACTTTTTATTATGTTGGGAGAGTTTTTTTAATATTAATTCCGCATCACCTAAAAAAACCTCCGATTTCGGGTATAATTTCGTATGTTCGAGATTATTATTGATTATTTGAATACAAGTTTCATTTTGATCTGAGAATACTGCACTTTCTGCCCCCCTGCTCAAAGCTTCGATTCCCAGACTTCCCGAGCCCGCAAAAAGGTCCAGTACTTTTGAATTCACAATATATGGAGACAATATATTAAATAGGTTTTCCTTTACCCTGTCAGTTGTGGGTCTTGTCCCCATTCCCTCAAGAGTTTGCAATTTTAGTCCTTTAGCACTTCCCGATATGACTCTAAGTATGTTAATACCCCCTTCATTACAGCACCTTCTAGGATAATGTAACTTTCTCGCCAAAATAATCTGCCAGATACTTTTTTAGCGCAATATTCTCTTCCAGGCCGGGATCAACCTCAAGCAATTCTCTGGCACTTTGTTGAGCTTGCTTTAGTACTTCAATATCCCTGTACAGGTTAGCAATTTTCAGTTCAGGCAATCCATGCTGCTTTGTTCCAAAAAAATCTCCGGGACCTCTTATTTCAAGATCCTTTTCAGATATAACAAAACCATCATTGGATTGTGACATTATCTTCATTCTCTCTCTTGAGACCTGAGATTTTGACTGATTAAAAAGTACGCAATAAGATTGCTCAGATCCTCTGCCAACTCTTCCACGCAGCTGATGAAGCTGCGCAAGTCCAAACCTTTCAGCATTTTCTATAACCATAAGTGTTGCATTTGGTACATTTACTCCTACTTCAATAATTGTAGTTGAAACGAGAATACTGATTTCTCCGGAAACAAAGCTCTTCATTATGGCTTCTTTCTCAGAAGATTTCATTTTACCATGTATTATTCCGACTTTCAGATCCTTAAATACATTATTACTTATATCCTCCACAGTAACCACTGCCGACTTTGCATCTATTTCCTCCGATTCCTCTACAAGAGGACAAACTATATAAACCTGCCTGCCTTCGTGAACTTTTTCTCTTATAAAATTATTTATTCTTTCACGCATAGCCTCAGTTACAGAATAGGTTTTTATAGGTTTTCTGCCTGGTGGCAGCTGATCGATTATCGAAATATCCAAGTCACCATATAGTATAAGTGCCAGTGTCCGAGGTATAGGGGTAGCTGTCATTACAAGTACATCTGGATTTCTGCCCTTTTCGGCAAGTATAGTTCTCTGACGGACACCAAATCGATGTTGCTCGTCAGTAACCACCAAGCCCAGTTTTTGAAACTCTACGGTATCTTCTATCAGTGCATGCGTCCCTATTACCACGTCAATCGCCCCGCTGCTCAATCCTTCAAAAACTGATTGCTTTATTTTTTTTGGCTGACTACTGGACAGTAATTCTACAGATATATTAAATCTCTCAAATAGTGGTTTTATTGATTTGAAATGTTGTTCAGCCAAAATTTCCGTGGGTACCATAAGTGCACCCTGGTAGCCGCATTTGACCGCTTTAAACAGGGCAAGGACTGCTATTATGGTCTTTCCGGACCCAACATCTCCCTGAACCAGTCTGTTCATAACATTATCGCTTTCCATATCCTGTTCGACTTCTTCCAAAACCTTTTTCTGGGCAGAAGTTAACTCAAAGGGAAGGGAGTTCAGGAAGGCATCCATCTCTGAAGGTCTATAAAAGCTTATACCCATCCCGGAGTTTGTAGCCAGGCTTTTATAATTAAGCAAGCCAAGCTGAAGCATAAATAGTTCTTGATAGACTAATCGGTATCTTGCATTCTCTTTTTCGGTAAGGTTCTCCGGAAAATGAATCTGCTTTAAACTATTCGTCATACCCGACAACTTATGTTGCTCACGTATTTTCAAGGGAAGTATATCTTCAAGTTCAATATTGTCGAAAAATTTTAATGCTTCCAGCATCACCGTTCTTATAATATTCTGCCCCAAATTCTTTGTTGTCGGGTATACGGGAAGTATTTTAAGACTTTTTTTCAAAGTGTTGTCACTGCTTAATTCAAATACAGGGTTTGTTATTTGAAGCTTGTTCATCTTTCTATTAACTTTTCCGTAAAATATGTAATTTGAGCCTAATGTAATGGACTTTTTTACATATTGCTGATTAAACCAAACAGCAGTTATCTTACCAGTGCTGTCCTGAATCGATACTTTTGAGATAACCATGCCTCGTTTAGGTCTTGCTTCGCTGACATTGGAAACAATAGTGCCTTCAAAGGAACAAGTTTCACCGTCTTCAAGGTCCGCAATATTCTTTATTCTGCTTCTGTCTTCATAATCCTTGGGGAAATAGGTTATCAGATCATAAAGAGCCCTTATACCGAGCTTTTCAAACAGAGCTAGCCTTGTATCTCCAACTCCCTTTACATACTTAATGGACTTTTTCTGAAGTTCTTCATATGTTACCTGTCTCAAAAAACAAACCTCCAAAAACTAAACCTCATAAAATGCTTTAAATTATTGTATCATATAATTATTGCCAAGAAAATTCTCAAGCAACAAAAACGCAAAAGAAAAGCAAAGAACTCCTAAAAATTTCGGTTGTCTTTCATTAACATTAATTAATAGAATTTTCTCTGAAAAAAGCTTGTTTATTAGGCATTGTTGTGTTAAAATAATTATTGCTTTGATGCCGATTTATGAGAAGAAAAATTCTCCAATACTTAAAGGAGGTGTTATATATGGCAAAGTGTGAAGTATGCGAAAAAGCAACAGTATTTGGTAACAATAGAAGCCATGCGTTGAATGCTACTAGCCGTACATGGAAACCTAATGTAAGAAAAGTAAAGATAATTGATAATGGCACACCAAAATCAATTAACATATGCACAAGGTGTCTTCGTTCAAACAAAGTTACCAGAGCTATCTAATTTTGATTACTTTAATCTTTTAAAAATAAAAAAGCGTTTACACGCTTTTTTATTTTTTTTATTTTACAATGCTCTATAACCTATTGGAGTTTGTAATTCCTGTTATGAGCATTTTCTATTTAGTTACTCGAAAAATCTCATCTAAACAGGTGGAGCAAAAGTCCACCCATCATTTGTAACACTAACCTATTTTAAATACCTTTTTCAAAATGTTTCCGAAAAACTTTGGCATCTTAACTACTACTATTTTCATTTATTACACTCCCCCCAAAAATGGCTCCTCACAAATATCATATTCTTAATAATGGATTTTAGTGATTATAAATAAAAAAATCTTTCAATATTAGCTGTCTATTCCGATATCTTACCGAATAAACATATAGTACAAGTATAATAGTTTCAACGGGAGTGTTGGATATGGACGTTATTGTAATATCAAAATATAAAAGAAAGTTATTCTACATTTTAGCTGCTGTCGCCTTATGGATCTTCTTAATAATTTGGATTGGCCACTATTATGAAAACTCAGTAAGTTACACAATAAAAATTAACAGTAATGTATCTGTTTCCTACCCAGCCAAACTAAGTGTCAAAAATGTATACTCAAAATACAGTGATTCTTCTCCATTTATTCAAGCCAGCAACAGCAGCTATAAGAATTTTGTTGAATTCAAATCACAGGAAGAAGGCTTTAAATTTAGTTATCCGTCAGTATTTAAACTGGATCAGCAAAGCTTTCCCGGAAGTGAGATACTTTACCATGTAGATTTTCAAAACAAAGAGAATAAAAACTTTTATGGGTTTGTACAAGTATGGAATATGCCTCAGTCTCTGGAAAAGTTTCTTGAACTTTCAAAAGAAGCTGCTATGAATGAATTCTTGGATTTTTCATCTAAAAAAATCAAAGTAAATGGTCTTGACGGCTATTTCTGGGAGTACTCCACACAAGGCGCAGATAGTAAATACAAAAACCTTGAGGTATTCCTGCAAAAAGGCTCCAAGTTTTATAGAATAAGCTATAATATGCCTCAAAAGGATTATGCAAAAAATGATTATGATATGTTCTGGAAAATGGTGCATTCATTTAAAATAAGTGACTAATGTTCTGACAACTCACAGCTATTTGCTATTCTAACACAGTTTCTTCCACCTTCCTTTGCCTTGTAGAGTGCATTATCAGCGTCTCTGATTAGCTCCATCTGGTTGCCTGAAATATCAGGAAAGCTGCTAATACCAAAACTTGCTGTGACAGATGCAGAAATTACATTATCCTTTACTATATTATTAGCTACCTTTAAACGTAGTTCCTCTATTTTTTCAAAAGCTTCAACTGCATTAGTCCTTGGAAGTATAATAACAAACTCCTCACCCCCAAATCTTGCAACCGTATCGGTAGCTCTCAAATTGTTTTTAATGGTTTGAGCTACACTTTTTAATACGATGTCTCCAAACAAATGTCCATATGTATCATTAAACTTTTTAAACTTATCAATATCAAGAATAACCAGGGTTAAATCATAACCTAGAGTTCTCGCTGCTTCAACCTCTTCCTCAAACTTCTGGTGGAAATACACTCTGTTATATACTCCGGTAAGGCCATCAACAGTAGCCATTTCCTGTAGATTTGCATAAAGTTCGGCGTTTTCTATAGCCATACTGACTTGCTTGCCTATAGTTGTTAAAAGTCGCAAATTATCCTCATCAAAGGTATTTATGTTTTTGTGTTCAATGAGTGTCAAACCAAATTTTCTGGACTTTGAGCTCAAGGGCAAACATATAAATGATCCGATGCCCCTTGTCTGTATAAAGTCGAAATTTTGAGGGTCAACTGAATTTACCATAACAGCTTTGCCGTTTTCAAGAATATCCAGAAGGAACTTACAATTAATATTATCATTTAAAATTGCTAGGTCTTCTCTCTTTTGAATATTTGTAAATTGAACCTTCAACTTATTTTTCTTATGGTCAAGCAGAACAATTGTGGAATAGTTAACTCCCATAACGCCAATAATTACGTCATTAACAAAGTTAAGTAAGTCATTTATTTCTAATATAGATCCAATGGCTTCACTTATCTGCTGAAGGGTATAGAATTCTGCAATGCTTGAAGTTAATCTGAGATTTGTATTTTCAAGCTTTCTATTTGTCTCCATTAGTTTGTCGTATTGGTTCTTTATTTCATCCTGAGCCAATTCCAACTGCTCATATTTCTCCCCTAACTCAATTACAAGCCTTGCATTTTCCATCTCATTTTTCAGACTGCTTCTGTATACAGCTAAACTTATTTTTATTATAACTACAAGTAAAAAATACATGCAAATCAATTTAAATATGTTATAAAACAATAGGCCAAAATTTATATTTACATTTTTAATAAAGATAAAATCAACAACTAAATATCCTAATTTAAGCGCAGCACTAAAGCCCAAAAGTTTAAACGCCGCTTTACTTCCCTTATGGAGGCTGAGAAAAACAAGCGGTATTATTAATATTGAAGCCTCTATTGCATTGTAATAATTAATTGCAAAAATAGATAAAAGCCCAACTTCCACATATCTGAATATAATAAATGTATTGTCCGAATACAGTTTTATGCTATAAACAATCGTGGTTTTTATTGCATTAAACACAAACAATAGGATAATTGCAATGTTTAACATCCACCCTTGTTTTATTAATGTATATGAGTCAATATTAAAAATATCTCTGATAACAAAGCTTGATATCAGTAATACAATAAATACCCAGCAAAGGTTCACTAAAACCTTCTCATATTTTTGTATCTTGTTCATAGTTCCTCCATGTTCCGTCCTGCATTATTTAAATAATCTAAAAAATCTAGATTTTAAATTTTTCCCAATAAATTTCAATAATATCTCCTGACAGTATGGTGTCTGTAAAGTTTGCAACTCTTCCATTAAGCTTAAGTACTATGTTGCCTTTTGGTAACGTCAAATCAAAATCAATATAATTAAATACATCTACAAAAATGTATGATTTATTGTTTTCCAATTTTATTTTTTCACCATTTACAGTAATAATAAAACCATCATCTTTAATTTTTTCTTCTTCGTTTGTTATATAACTATCATTCTCAATCTTATCAAGATTGTTATTTTCCTGTTTTACTGCCGAGAAGGTAATAATGTCATTCTCTACAAGATTATAATCCATACTTTCTGACTGACCATTTACTAAAAGAAGACAGTCAGGTTGATTCAAATTGAACTCTGAGACCAGCTGGTCAAGGTTATATATCTCTTTAATAAAAATCTCATCGCCTTCGTTAATTTCTGAAGAATGACTCTTGCTTTCACCATTTACGGTTATTTGAGGTACAAGCTTTAGCCTATCATTATTAAGACTTATTGTCAGACCATTTGGATTGAGAAGATACTCGTAAATATGCTTAATAGCATTTTTCCCATTAATTGCTGGGTTAACAGTAATGCTATCTCCTACAGAAATATTTGTATCCAGACTGGCCGATTTATTATTTACTAAAATTTCAGCAGCAATGCCATGTTCTCCTTTTAAAAACACAGGCTTGCCATTAAGCGTGAATTTAAGTGCCTTGCCTGATCTGCCAATCAACTTGTCCGGATTAAACCCCACAAGAATGAGGGCATCAGCCACTGTGAGCTTTTTTGAATTCAAAAGCTGTATTTTATCTCCATTGACAGTTACAGACAGAAAATCCTGACCTTTATTTGAATGAGCCATCATGGCAATTCCAAATGGAGTAATGGATTCAGGGCCTGACAACTTTCTTAGTTTCGTCTTTATATTTTGAATTACATCTCTACCTCTTACTGCAACCCTATCTTTACTAATCCCGAGTTTTTCTGCAATCCTGTTAGTCAGACCCGGAACCTGGCTGCCCCCGCCTATAAGAAAAACAGCATTTGGTGCCTTCTGATTAAATTCGAGTATCTTATCCGAAATACTATCTGCAAGAAAATCAATGGCAGGCTTCAGAAGTTCAAGAGCCTCCTTGCTGCTGGTATGATTTTTCTTACCTAATATATCGGTAAATTTTATCGTGTCTAAACCCGAGGTTATAGAAACCTTTATTTTTTCTGCAGTGTTAAAATCCACTAAATATTCTTGAGCTATTTTTTCAGTTATCTCGTCTCCGGCCACAGGCACCATTCCATATGCTACAACTGACCCATCCTTGGTAATTGCAATATCCGAGGTACCAGCCCCAATGTCTACCAATACCAGATTTAAAAGTCTCAAGTCCTTTGGTATTGTAACGTTTATAGCTGCAATAGGCTCCAGAGTCAGGCCCGCAACCTGAAGGCCGACTTTTTCCATAACTGTATAAAGGCTATCAACAACTACATGCGGTAAAAAGGTCGCTAAAACTTCTACTCCTATTTTCTTGCCTTTATGGCCTATTAACGAGGATATTACATAACCATTTAAATAGTAATTTATCACACTGTAACCAACACAATAAAAAGGTATTTTCTCTTCGCTGGAAAGTTCATTATCCAACTGCACCTGAGCATTCTGAATTGCATCTACCTCCATGCTTCCCACAATGTCAGCGGTTATTTCTCTTCCCTGCTCAACTTCATATTCTATCTTTGCCTGGCTGGTTTTAAGCACCCTACCTGCAGCGGCAATAGCCACTTTTGTCAATGTAAATCCAAGTACAGCTTCAAGTCTGTCCTTAACTTCCCTGACTACTTCAGCCACTTTACTAATATCATGTATCTGTCCGTCAAGCATGGCTCGGCTCTTGTGTTCGTATATTTCGGCAGCTATTACTCTGAAGCAATCCTTTTCATATACGCCCACAATACCGACAACTGTCCTTGTACCAATATCTAAAGCGAATATAACCTCTTCAGTATTAAAATTATCTGTTATTTCAACTTTTTTGACTGTCTTTGGTTTGTTTGGCATGTACTATCCCCACTTTAAATAGTTTTTACCTTTTACTTTTAGTATAGTAATCGCAAAAGCTGTTTATCCTGCAGTTTTCACAATCCGGCTTTCTTGCATTGCAAACTTCTCTTCCATGAAAGACAAGTCTGTGGCAAAAATCAGCCCATCTCTCCTTTGGTACGATTTTTTGCAAATCGTATTCTATCTTTTCAGGATCCTGATTCTTAGTCAGTCCAATGTGATTTGACAACCTTTTTGCATGTGTATCTACCACTACTCCCTGAATACCATATATTTCGTATAATACAAGGTTGGCAGTTTTTCTTCCTACCCCCGGAAGCTGTAATAAAGCTTCCATATTGTCCGGGATTTTGCCGTCATATTTTTCGACCAGCTGCTTACAGCAGGCAATTATATTTTTTGCCTTGTTTCTGTAAAAGCCTGTTGACTTTATGTCCTGTTCCAGCTCAGAAAGGTCTGCATTGGCAAAATCCTCAGCAGTTTTATATTTTTTGTATAAATCTTTTGCAACTATATTTACCCTTGCATCGGTACACTGGGCTGCCAACTGTGTGGATATCAGCAGCTGCAGCGGACTTTCATATTGAAGAGAGCACTCCGCGTTAGGATACAATTCATCAAAAGTTTTTAATATTTCTTCCACTTTTTGTTTTTTATTCATGCGGTGATACCTTTTTTATCTAATGCCTTTCTATAAATATCAAGGTACGCCAAACTGGGCTTTTTCCATGAAAAATCACTATTAAGGCCTCTGACTACCAACTTATTCCATTCATAAGGTTTATTCTTATATACACTAATAGCTCTTATAACAGTATTCTTAAAAGCACTCACTGAAAATTCCTCAAAAGAAAATCCGTTGCCTTCATTATTATTCTCATCATAATCAATTATTGTCTCAGCCAATCCGCCTGTGGCTCGTACCACAGGAATTGTTCCGTATCTCAGGCTTATAATCTGCCCCAATCCACAGGGTTCAAACCGTGAAGGCATCAAAAACATATCACTGGATGAGTAAATTCTCTTAGCCAAATCAGAATTAAATTCAAAAACTGCCGCAACATTTTCCGGATATTGGGACATCAGTCGGAAGAAGACTTTGTGATAATAGTCATCTCCCAAGCCTAATACTGCCAGCTGCACGTTTTCTTTCTCAATGAGTTCTTCAATACTCCCGATCAAAAGTTCAAGGCCTTTCTGACCTGTCAGCCTGGATACAAGACCAAATAAAGGTGCGGAAGAATCTTGCTTCAACCCAAGTTCCTTTTGTAATGCCTTTTTATTCTCAATTTTCAATTGGGGCGTGGAAACATCGTAATTAACGTGCAAACATTTGTCTTCCTTTGGATTAAACTCTTCATAAGAAATACCATTAACTATTCCAAAAAGATCATTCTTTCTGCTTTCCAGTATTCCTTCCATTCTTTCTCCATAGGCCGATGTAAGTATTTCTTCGGCATACTGCTTGCTTACTGTATTTATAATATCGGCATAAACCAATCCACACTTACTAAAGCTGAACATTCCATAAAATTCGGATTTTTCGGGATTAAAGTAATCAGATTGAAGATTGAGATATTCTGTTACCTCTACTCCAAAATTTCCTTGATACTCAAGGTTATGAATTGTATAAACCGTAGAGATATTTTTGTACAATTTGTTCTCTTTATACTTTTCCTTCAGCAACAGACATACCGGTCCTGTATGCCAGTCATTACAATGAATTATATCGGGTTCAAAATCGATATATTTTAGCATCTCCAAAGTAGCTTTACATAATAATATAAACCTTTGAGCATCATCGTTGTAACAATAAATACCCTCTCTGTTGTAGTAATGGTGGTTCTCTATAAAATATACCGGAATGTCATTTCGTTTGCTGTCAAATATTTTCCCTTGCTTGATTATGCAGGTTTCTTTCCTGTTTCCCATTTCAACCGGGAAATCACAGGTATAGGTTAATTGCTCCTTAATAAAGCCGTATCTGGGCATTATTATCCTAACATCATGTCCAAGGAGAGATAATTCCTTAGGCAGTGATCCAGCCACATCAGCCAAGCCGCCTGTTTTTGCAAAGGGGTCCACTTCGGCTGAAACAAAAAGTACTTTAAGTTTATTATTATCAAGCTTCACGTAGTTACCTCCAAATTGTCGAATCAAACCAAATCTCTAATCATTTTGATAAATACATCGGATATTTCAGGGTCAAACTGTATTCCTTTACAGCGCTCAATTTCATTTATAGCCAAATCCATTGGCATTCCCTTCCTGTATGTTCTATCACTGGTCATAGCATCAAAAGCGTCTGCTATACATAGTATTCTACCCAATAAACTTATTTCATCACCGATGAGTTTATTGGGATAACCGCTGCCATTATAGTTTTCGTGGTGTTCAAGGATAGCTCTTAACCCACCTCTTAAAAACTCAACATTTTTTAATATATTATAAGAAATTTGAGGATGCTTTTTAATTTCTTCATATTCTTGTTCGGAGAGCTTATCGGTTTTATTCAAAATTGCTGCCGAGATTCCTATTTTACCAATATCATGAAGTAATGCTGCATATCTCAAATCCTGAATCACATCTTCATCCAAGTTCATGCTGGAGGCAATTTCACACGATATTTCCATAACTCTCTGACAATGTCCACTGGTATAAGAGTCCTTTGCTTCAATTGCGTTTACAAGTGACATAACCGTTTGAATATATCCCGTATTCAGACTTTCCGAATACTTTAACAATTCTTCGTTTTTTAACCTTAATTCTTCTTTTGCAATGTTCAAATTGTTAATGTTATCATTAAGATCATCGTTAACTGCAGCTGTTTCTTCATACAAGGCTTCAATTTCTTGTTTTTGCAAATAAACATCACTAAAAAGCTGAGATTTATTCATTGCTACAGCGGCGTAATTTGCAATACTCATTAAGAAAGATAGATTAACCTTCTTAAAGGTATTTTTTGCCTTTGTCTCAATAAAAATAACTCCCAGCTGTTCACTTGAAATGCTAAGTGGTATTGCAAGTTTATCTCCGAAGATACCTCTGCTTTTTATAAATATGTTTGTATTTACTACTATTGAATTTGATGCAAAGCATTTTGCTATTACTGAATCGCTGTCAAAGGCTTTCCCCACTTCATTATATGATTCACCAAGCTCATACTTGCAAAAGATATCGGAGGAATCAATATCGTTAAAACATATCAGGCATCTGTCACACCCGGTAAATTTACGAAAAACCTCAAATACATATTCAACAATATTATCCATATCCATTGTCGAATTGAATTTCTCTGAGGTTACCCTTAATACTTCAAGCTCGTTTTGTTTTTCTACCAATAGTTTGAATGTTTTTAAAGAATTCCGTTCGTTTCCGGGATATGATAAGCGTCTATGTATATTGTGTAAGCCTGTATATTTATTTATAACATTTCTAGCTTTGGTATTTCTTTTAAAAATCAGATAAAGAAAATCCAGAATATTGAGTAATACTATAAATACACCTAAAATAAAACTAATGATTAAATAAATCTTAGCCTCACTGAAATAACCGTAAAGAAATATAGGTAAAGCTATTATTCCGACAATACACTTAACTATTTGGGAATAATACTTAAAAAAATTCATGTATTCCTCCGAGTGGTTGTTCTAAATGTAGTATATATTACCACAATCTAATTTTAAGGTTTTTTGACGATATTAGCAACATAAATCTAATATTTCGTTTATTATTAGAATTTTTAAGCACATTGACAAAAAAGATACCGCGGGTTACGCGGTATCTTTTTTGTCAATTAATAAATTATTTAGTCTCGCCAAGTTTAACCTTAACAGTTTTGGTTTTTCCTTCTCTATAAATTTCAATTGAGACGGTATCACCCGGTTTATGTTTATTCTTTTGATCTTCGAGATCAGCGAAAGACTTAACTTTCTTATCATCAAACTTAGTAATTACATCACCCGCTTGAATACCTGCTTTTTCAGCAGCACCAAGAATTTCAACGCTGGCTACATATACACCCATTGGCATATTATTTTCTTTTGCTATATCTTCAGTATATCTTTGATCAACAGATATACCCAGGTAAGGTTTGGATATATATGTGTTTTTTATAAGTTCGTCTGCAATCTTTTTAGCATCATTTACAGGTATAGCAAAACCAAGACCTTCAAAACCTGTTGCTACCATTTTTACAGTGTTAACGCCAATCAACTGTCCCTTTATATTAACTAACGCACCGCCGCTGTTACCAGGGTTTATTGCCGCATCAGTCTGAACAAGTCGAATTTTTCTGCCACCGTCAAGCTGAACAGTTCTATTCAAACCGCTTATTACTCCCTGTGTTACAGAACCCATATATTCAAGTCCTCCGGGATTTCCTATTGCAATGGCAGGTTCTCCGACTTTTAAGTCATCTGAATTACCAAACTCAATTGTGTTAAGATTATTCTCATTTATTTTCAGAACAGCAAGGTCGGTTTTTGAGTCATAGCCTTTAACTTCAGCTACATACGGCTTATCTATTTTATTTGGCAAGTATACTTGAATTTTTGCTCCAGCCTGAACTTTTCTGGTTCTATCATTTATTGCATTTTCTATTACATGGTGGTTGGTAAGAATATATCCATCAGAGCTTATTATTATACCGGAACCTTCACCACCCTCGGATTGTACTCCAAACAAATCATTTGCATTCTGGTAGGTAGTTCTGATACCAACCACAGAAGGACCTACTTTTTCAGCAACGCTGGTTACTGCAGATTCAGCAGTCTGTACTATCTCAACCCTTTTCAGCTCACCTGGTTGAAGTTGGGTGTTTTGAGAATTTGTGGAACTGCCGCCGAAAAAGCTCCTTAGTTCAGGTTGAATTACAGGGGCTACACCCAACAGCATAACTGTAAGAATTGCTCCTCCGATAATTGAGCTTACAATAGATACGAGGATATACTTCCAGGCTTCGGACTTTTTTTGAGTCTTTCTGTAATTTTCTCTGTAATAGTTGTTATTCTGACCATTTACATTTCCCTGGAAGTTTTGCATTTGCCATACTCTCTGTGTTTCTTGAACTCTATTATAATTATTATTTTCAGATGCAGGGTTAGGATTAACGTTATTATTTTGCTCTGTCTGAACTACAGAAGGCTCCTGTAATTTATCCTCAAAATACGGCTGTTGATTTGAATTTACATTCTCAAGTCCTCCCTGTTGCTCTGAAAACGTTTTTTCATCCGGCACATCAGCAGAAGGAATATCTTTTGAACTTCCCACTTCACTATTATCTATGTGAGATATAGTTTCAGGCTCTTTAACAACCTCATTTTGTTCAATATTATTAAGCCTGCTATTTAATTCTGTTGATACATCATTTTTTTCGTTTCTATCATCGTTCATTGAAAAGTCCCCTTTCTCATCAATATATTTATATTTTAGTTATTCAATTTTAAAAAACTGTGAACAAAGTGTTAATCTTCAATGTTATTTTTAAAAAAGTCCAAAGTAAAGGTAAATTTCGTTCCGGAACCCATTTCACTATCAACCCATATTTCCTGTTTATGTTCGTTAATTATATTCTTGACAATAGCAAGGCCCAGACCGGTTCCGGTTTTATCCATGCCTCTCGATTTATCTGATTTATAGAATCTGTCCCATACTCTTTTTTGCTCATTTTGATCTATTCCGATTCCATTGTCTTGTACTGAAACGGAAACCTTATCTTTATTCTTTACAGTTTCTAAAATAATTCTCCCGTTTTCATTTGAAAATTTTACCGCGTTATGAAGAAGATTGATTATTACTCGCTCTATAGCGTCTCTGTCGCCTGTAACATACAAGTTTTCTGAATCAAAATTAGCTTCGATTTCAAGATTTTTTGAAGTAATAAGAGTCTCATTCTTAATAACACACAGCCTGATTAACTCATTGATGTCAAAGGGCGTAATATTCAACTTAAGCTCGCCGGCTTCCATTTTTGCCAAATCCAGAAGGTCGTTGACAAGCCGGTTGAGCCGGTTTATTTCATCTCTAACTATTACAAGATAATCTTCATGCTTTTCGGTAGGAATTGTTCCATCCAAAATACCTTCAATAAAGCCACGTATTGAAGTCATCGGGGTTCTTAATTCATGTGATACATTAGCTATAAAGCCACGGCGCATTTCTTCAAGCTTTTGCAAATCGTCAACCATTTGATTAAAGCTGTTGGCAAGCTGACCAATTTCATCATCGTTCTTAACTGACAGTCTGTTTCTGAATTCACCAGCTGCTATTATCTTTGCTGCGTTATTTATTTGTTTTAAAGGCTTTGTAAACCGGAGTGAAAACACATAAACCAATACTATCGCAAGAAAAACTGCGACTCCGCCTGACCAAATAAATAGCCTGAATACAGAGGTTCTGAGCTTCTGAATTTCGGGCATAGGAGTGTGAAGATAAATTGCAGCTATGGTTTGCTGCTTGCCATCACTGGGCATGACCTGAAAAGGAACTTGAATTGTTAGCCAGGAGTTACCAAACTTCTTATATACATCCGAGCTGAATAAGCCGTAGAAGTCACCAATACTTTGGATCGTCTTTCCACCATTATTCATGACTTCCTTATACATTTTTGAATCCGGCAGCTGAGGAAAGTTGTTTTCGTTTTTGTAACCTGATAATGCAGTATTTGCCCAATCGGGTGTACAAAAAGCAACCTGACCCTTATTATCAACAATCCAAATGATGGAGTCACTATATTCACTAGTCTGATCTAAAAAGGCTGTGAATAACTGTTGAACCATAAGATCTTCCCTGTTATTTAAATAAATTATAAAGTTGCTTTTTATATTGATGGCTGCTTTTTCAAGTGTATCTACCTTTTCTTTTGTAGCATAATCATTCAAAAAATAGTATAAAAAGCCACCGCTAACAAAATAGCTCAATACAAGCAGTACTATAAAAATGGTTACAAGTTTCTTGAAAATAGTCTTTTTAAATTTAATTTTCAGCATCTATTATTTCACCTCGAACTTATAACCGACACCCCATACTGTTTTTAGCTGCCAGGGCTGACCCTCAAGATCAATTTTTTCCCTGACTCTTTTTACATGTACATCTACAGTTCTGGAATCTCCGTAAAAATCAAAGCCCCAGACATGCTCCAACAGCTGTTCACGTGTAAATACCTTATTAGGATTGGAGGCTAAAAAAAACAAAAGTTCTAATTCTTTCGGAGGTAGTTCGATAAGATTACCCTTTAATCTTATGGTGTAATTGCTTTTGTTAACTACAAGATTAGGGAATACTACTTCCTGCGTATCTACATCCTTGTGTTCATACCTTCTTAATACAGCTTTGATTCTTGCCACCAATTCCTTGGGTTCAAAGGGCTTAACCATATAATCATCGGCTCCAAGTTCGAGGCCCAATACCTTGTCAAAAGTCTCACCCTTTGCAGTCAGCATTATAATCGGTATAGAACTGATTTTTCGGATTTCTCTGCACACCTGCCATCCATCTATTCCGGGAAGCATAATGTCCAGAACCACAAGATTGGGTGTCTGAAGCTTGAATGTCTCAACAGCATTTACGCCATTATATGCGTAAAGAACTTCGAAGCCTTCTTTCTGAAGATATAGACCAATCAGCTCACATATATTTTTATCATCATCAACTATTAATACTTTACTTTTGTTATTCATAAAAACTCCTTAACTTTACATATACAAGTAATTAATTTTATTATAACAATAGTAATCTAAAAATAAATATAAATATATAATTGTTATCAAAAAATTAATAAATATTAATTAATAAAAAACTCCACTAGTCAATCTATAGGGTTACTCAGTTTTCCTCTTGAATTTTATGTAGATTATCCAACAAACTACATTTTTGTTAACATTGAATTCTAAAAGAATAGAAGTACTGACTTAGTAGTCCGCTATGCCTTTTGAGCAGGTTTTTTATTTAAGTTATTTTCACTATTCTTGCTCTTTTCTTCAATATTCCTTATCTGTGTAAATAGATTATCTTTCAGTGCATCTGCAATTAGCTTACATTCTTCAGCAGAATACTTTTCTGGGAAACTACTAATATGTTGTATTAATTGTTCTGGCAGTAAAACAGGTATATCAGCGAAATGTTCTTTCAGTTTCTCATCCCAGTTGGCAAATACAACAATTGTATTAACAAAATAGTTTCCTACAGTGTTCTTCTGTAGAAAATCATTTAATTGCTTAGAGTTTAGGATTCCTTGTTTTATCATATTGTACTGCTTGTTATACTTTAGGTTCTTATGAGCAGAATCCTTCCAGTTCTTTGTATCAATAGTGAATATGCCTTTAGGACAAACCACAATGTGGTCTATGGAGTTGTTTTCAATGTTAATATCATTAAATAAATAGTAATCATTAGGGAGTTTTGACAGAAGTTTTATAACATCAGAATCTTTAAAGGTATGTATGATACATTTAATTCCTTTTACAATAAACCATACGCTTATTGCTAACAAAATCACAGTTATCACGGTTGAGGCATTTAAATGCACGTTAATACCACTTAAAGGACTAGTGAAATCCTTTATGGCTGAAATTACTCCACTTAAAAATGTTTTTATAGAATTTACAATAGAGTTTAAGTAATTAAACGTTATGAATCCTGCAACCATTAAGGCTAGCCCTGTAGCTAGGTAACGAAAAGGCTTTTTGATTATGCTTTTATTCTTTGATAGGATCGATGCCATTAATAAGTCACTCCCCTTATCTTTTATTCTTCTGAGAATCTGTGTATTTTACTGTATTATATTATATTAATTTGTAAATAAAGTCTATATTTTCCTATTTGTATACTATTTGCTCATATTTTTAAGTCCTTTGAGAATGTTTTCATTGCAATAATCCATTAAATCATCAATGTCATAATCAAATTAAGCATAAAAAAACCTCCTTATTCATAGGTATCTCATACCCAATAAATAAAAAGGTTTGTTGGTTTAAAATAAGATAGTTTGTTGGTTTAGAAGAGGGATTTCACCTGTTCTTTCATACAGTTTGGTGGTGTGAATGTTACCTAGAACCCTCTTATATTACCCAACCTTCAACTCTAGTCTCAATTTATCAGCAATCATTGCGATAAACTCTGAGTTTGTCGGTTTACCCTTTCCAATGTTAACAGTATATCCGAACAAGGCATCAATAGCCTCAACCTGACCTCTGCTCCATGCAACTTCAATAGCATGACGAATAGCTCTTTCAACCCTGCTTGGAGTTGTGTTATATTCTTTGGCTATACTAGGATAAAGAAGTTTTGTAATAGAATTTATTACATCCAGATCTTTAACAACCATCATTATAGCATCTCTTAAATACTGGTAACCTTTAATATGAGCCGGCACTCCGATTTCGTGCATAATATTTGTTACTTCAACCTCAAGACTTCTTGATGTGTTGGTAATATGAACCGGTTTTTTGTTTTCTGTTAGTGAGTCCGCTTTATGAACTGAAATAGAAGATGAAATAGAATTGGATACTGATGGAACATATGTATTGTCCTTTAACTGTCTGATTCTGTTAACCAGTACATCCATATCAAAGGGCTTCACAATGTAGTATTCAGCTCCTAAAGCTAAAGCTCTTTGAGTTATTTTATCCTGTCCAACCGCAGACAAGACTATAAATAAAGGCTTTTTTTCCATGTTTGAAGTTGCGATCTTCTCCAGAACTCCCAATCCATCAAGATGCGGCATAATTATGTCTAGAATTGCGATATCCGGAGTACTCTGAAGTATTTGATCAACCGCTTCAAAACCGTCTCTTGCAAGACCGACAACCTCAATATCATTTTGATTTGACAAATATTCGCATAAGATATCTCCAAATTCTCTGTTATCGTCTGCAATAAGGACATTAATCTTTTTACTACTCAACACCATAACCCCCCAAAGATTTTATTTTTCCAAAATATGTCATGCATCTATTATATTTTGAACTCGACATAATTTCAAGTTTTTTACACTTAATTGCCGAAAACAAAAATTAATACCTAACAGAAATTTCACTCTCTACGCCTTAATACTACCATATTTCTTTAAATTATAAAATAATAATGTAAATAAAAAAATGTTAATTTTATTACCCAAAATTTGAATTATATATACTTTTTTTGCATACATAATTTTGATATATACCCATTTTTTAGATATCAAAACCGAATCAGCTAACTTTTTTAGCTGATTCGGTTTTAAGTTAGTTTTGTTTACCCGGCAGTTACTTTTTTCAACTCTACAGAACTATCGTTCAAGTTTTTTAGCATCCATTCAATGAAAATTCCATATCCTCTTGTAGGGTCATTAACTAGGACATGAGTCACAGCTCCTATAAGCTTCCCATTTTGTATTATAGGACTTCCTGACATGCCCTGAACTATTCCTCCTGTAGAATTCAGAAGCCTCTTATCAGTAACTTTTATAACCATACCTTTTGGTCCACTGAAAGATTGTCTGGCTACCTTTTCTATATAAATACTGAATTCCTGAATCTGATTTCCTTCAATATTTGATAAAATTGTTGCCGGACCTACTTTTACCTGCCCCCTTATCCCAATCGGGTATAGCCTTTGAGGAAATAACTTAAAATCATCATAAACCTTACCGTATATACCACACTCATCATTTTTGAAAATATTGCCCATGGGCGGTTTATTCTCCATAAATATCCCTTTTAATTCCCCCGGGGTTCCTTGTTCACCCTTTTTAACTGCTATAATATTTGATTCCAATACTTCCCCATTATTAACCGGCATCAGCAAACCTGTATCAATGTCTGTAATACCGTGGCCAAGGGCTCCAAAACTTCCTGTTTCGGGATCGTAAAATGTTAAAGTACCTATCCCGGCGGTACTGTCTCTGACCCAAAGGCCAATGTGATATTTTCTGTCATTAACCCCTATAGCAGGGTTAATCGTAGTAGTAAAGACTGAATCATTTCTTCTATACTTTACAACCAATTTTCCTCCCTTGCTCTCATCAATTACTTTTATCATATCCTTTATATTATTAAGTTTTATATCATTTATTTCATATATAATATCACCGGCCTTTATACCCCCATCCTTCGCTGGTGCGGCTCTTGAACCGTTTTCTATATCAACTTCACTTACACCGATTACCAAAATGCCGTCCATTCTGATTTTAACGCCAACCGTGTTCCCACATGCTGCTAACTTTTTACTTGGAATAATATCAACCTGCATTGTCTTTAGAGGAATGACACCAAAAGCTTTAAAATTCAGTTTTACAGTCCCCTTTTTCTGAGTTTTAAAGGCCAGAGGCGAAATAAGCTCTAAATAATTTCCGCTTGCTTTTATACTGCTGTTATTTAGTTTTAAGACTTCATTATTATCAGCTTTTATATTTACAAAGTATAAACTTTTAAAATTGTAAATATATTCTTCACCTTCTAGTAGTGTCAATCTTTCAGGTATCACTGAAAATGCCTGCAAATAGCTAAGTGTAACAACACAAAAGCAGACAAATACTAATACAAACAGCTTTTTTTTATTGGATTTTAAATAGTGCATTTAATCACGCTCCCGATAATAAAATACCAGTTTCTGGCTGCTTGCTTTCTTCAAAAATATTATTCCAACTGATAGCAAAGTCACGCATTTTAAACTCAGCGTGACCTTGTAATCATAATCATAAGTTAACCTTTATAGATTTTTATTATTCAAGTAAAATAAAACATGGCAGGTAATTAAAACTCAAAATCGAGCTTAATCACGATTCTAGTGATAGAAAATACAGAATGTGATAAATAAGTTATAATGATTGCAAAATAAAAAAATCAGCTATTTATTTCATAAATAAAATAAGTAGCTAATTTTATTATCATTAATATTTTGATTAATTTTTATTCAAAAAAATGAAAGAGTGATTCATATGTTTTCATTTAAGTCTTATTTTAAATTGATCAGCTGCAAAAAGTAACTCTTCAGAGTGCTTTAGTGCCAAAGGAGTAAGGTCCGAACCTCCGATAATTCTGGCTATTTCTTGTATCCTTCCATTTTGGTCAAGTTTTATTACGGAAGTATATGTGTTTTCGCCATCGGAATTTTTTTCAATATATAAATGGTTATCTGCCATACACGCCAGCTGCGACAAATGTGTTACGCATAATACCTGATGGGTTCTGGATATATAGGAGAGCTTTTCACCAACTTTTTGAGCTGCTTTTCCGCTAATGCCGGTGTCAATCTCATCAAATATTAGAGTTGGTATTTCATCAACATTTGCCAATATTGTTTTAATAGCCAGCATTATTCTAGACATTTCACCACCTGAAGCTATTTTGCTTAAAGGCTTCAAGGGCTCGCCTGCATTGCTTGAGATTAGAAACTCAACTGAATTAAGGCCATTTTTTGTAAAATTGCCTTCATCCTTGTTATAAGTCAAGCTGACCTTGAAGCTGGAGTTTTTCATTTCTAAATTTTCAAGCTCGGAGGTGATATTTTTTTCAAGTATAAGAGCCGCATTTTCTCTCTCTCGGTTAAGTAATTCAGCGCTTTCGTATAATTTTAACGTTAGTGCTGACAGTTGCTTATTTAACTCATCCGCCAGACTTTCACTCTGTATAAGCTCCTCGTACTCACTCTGAGATTTTTTAAAAAATTCTAAAACCTCTTCTACTGTAGAACCATACTTTCTCTTCATCCTTGAAATTATATCGAGACGTTCATCAATTCTTGACAATTCATCAGGATTGAATTCCGCTGCTTCACGTTTATTGCGCAGATCCTCGCATACATCCTCAAGCTGGTAAATAACAGATTCCAGCTTTTCAGTAACAGTACTAAGCTCCGGATCGTATTTTAGTATTCCTGCCATCTCCTGTAAGGCCTTGTTACAATTATACAGTGCTGACTTTCCGGAGCTTGAGCCTTCATTAAGCAATTCGTAAGCCCTGACAATGGAATTCATTATTTTTTCTGAGTTAGCAAGAACTTGTCTCTTTGAATTCAAGCTGCTATCCTCACCGACCTTGAGTTTTGCATTCCGTATTTCCTCAAGCTGAAAGTTCAGCATATCCATACGACGTGCAATCTCAGCCTTATCTCCTGCCAGTGAGTTCAGCCTTACTCTTAAATTTTTATATTGTGTAAACAATTCTATGTAATCTGCTTTAAGCTTTTCAATGGCACTACCGCCGAAGGCATCCAGCAAAGATATGTGTGTTTCCGTTTTAAGGAGAGATTGATTATCATGCTGACCATGTATATCTAGAAGAAGCTCCCCTATCAGCTTTAACATGGATACATTAACAAGTCTTCCGTTAATTCTGCAGGTATTTTTCCCTGATAGGCTAATTTCCCGGGATAATATTAAAGTGCCATCATCATTGTCTATCCCGGCTTCTTCCAGTATACTGTCTATCGCTTTATTTTCATATTGAAATATCGCCTCAATAATTGCCTTATCTTTTCCATTTCTTATTATATCCTTGGACACTCTCTCACCAAGAACCGCATTTATCGAATCAATCAGTATTGATTTTCCGGCACCTGTTTCACCTGTCAGAACATTTAATCCTTGCCCTATTTCAAGGCTTAATTTATCTATAAGCGCTATATTCTGAATATCCAGCTGTGTCAGCATTTTAAACCTCCACTTCGCCGCCTTGCAGCGTTACAAATAGTTTGTTGAAAGCCTCTTAACTACTTACCAATCATTTTACAGAATTTGTTGACTATTTCTTCTGCAATTTTTTCTGCCCTGCAAACCATAATTAAAGTGTCATCTCCGGCTATTGTACCAAGTATTTCCTGCCACCTCAGAGAATCTATTGCCGAAGCAGCTGCCTGAGCCATACCTGACAAGGTTTTAACCACTACAATATTATTGGCGTAATCACTTGAAACGTAAGCTTCAGTGAGAATAGTTATCAAACGATTTGATACCTGACTTTCCGTTTGTGAAAAGGTAGCATACTTGTACCTTCCATCAGTCAGCATAACCTTAATTAATCTTAAATCCTTTATATCTCTTGAGACAGTTGCCTGTGTTACATCCATTCCCTGGTCTTTAAGCTTGTCGGCGAGTTCTTCCTGCGTTTCGATTACGTTGTTTTCAATTATTTCCAAAATCTTGGCATGTCTGTTGTATTTCATTTAGATCTCCATTCTGCTGCCTTTATTTGCAGCTTTAATCCTCTTTCCTGTCATAGATTTTGTTTCTCAGTACTGTAAAGAAATTTTTTGAATGTATTTTTAATATTTTTACAGTAGATACAGCCTTTTCAATCTCAATATAGTCTCCGCCAGTAATCTGATAATTCTTTTGTCCGTCAAAGGTCACAAGTGCTTTATGTTCAAAACCCTCTGATACACAAATTTTGACCCTTCTTTCATCTGATGCAACAAAGGACCTTGAATAAAGTAAGTGCGGACAAATCGGAGTAACAATTATCAGCTTTGAGCTCGGTTCTGCAATAGGGCCGCCTGCTGACAACGAGTAAGCTGTTGATCCAGTAGGTGTTGCCACTACTATTCCGTCACCCGGAAACATATCAAAGAAGTTATCATCTATATAAGTGCTTAAATTCAAAATTCTTAGTATCCCTGCCCTGGATATTGAAACATCATTTATCGCAACATCTTCGGCAAAAAGCTTCCCATCTTTAAATATCTTTGCAGAAAGCATAATTCTTTCTTCAATAACAAAATTATTTTGAAAAATATTTTCTACAGCTTTATCTATTTCGCCTTTTTCAATATCTGTCAAAAAGCCTAGGGAACCAAGATTGATTCCTAATATAGGAAGGTTATACAAATAGGCAGTCCTGGCTGTTTTTAAAAAAGTTCCGTCACCACCGAGGCAGATAATCAAATCGCATTTTTCGCATATTTCATCGACTTCATTGTCCAGACCTTCCATACCTTTGGTTACGGATTTGGTGGGCAATATTGCCTGTCCTCCAAACTTTCCTATACTGTCAATAAGTTTATTTGTATAGGCAAATCCTACGTCTTTATCACTGTTTGTTATTACTCCGATATTTTTCATGTTGCCCTCCAAATGCCACTTATATAACTACACCTTACAGTTTAGCAAAACCCATAAGTTTTTGCAAAGATTTGCTGAAAAAGTAAAATACATATCCTAGTTGGTACTCAGTTCGTTATGTGCTTTATCAACGACAGTATCTACCATACTTCCTGTATTAGCAGTCGGTCCCTTATCAGCAACATTATTTTTGGATAAATGTAAAAGGTATTCTATATTTCCCTCAGGTCCTTTAATAGGAGAATATGATAAATTTTTAATGTTAAGCTCTTTGGATAGTACAAAAGCGATGATACTGTTTATAACTTCTTTATGTACCCCACTGTCCCTAACAACACCATGCTTTCCTACCTTTTCACGTCCTGCTTCAAACTGGGGTTTTATAAGGCAAACGAGTTCGGCTTCGTCCTTTAAAAGCTCCATAACAGCAGGAATTACCTTGGTAAGAGATATAAAGGATACATCAATTGATGCAAAATCAGAAAGAAACCCTATATCATCGGGCTTAACGTATCTGATATTTGTTCTTTCCATGCAGATAACTCTTTCATCCTTTCTCAGTTCCCAGGCAAGCTGCCCATAACCCACATCAATTGCGACGACTTTTGCTGCTCCGTTTTTAAGCATGCAGTCGGTAAAACCGCCTGTTGAAGCACCAATGTCCAAGCATGTTTTTTCCTGAAGGCTAATATCAAATTCCTTTACAGCCTTTGCTAGTTTTAGTCCACCACGGCTTACAAACGGATTAATATTTTCTCTGATCTCAATCCTGCTTTCAACGGGAACTTTTGTACCAGGCTTATCCTCTCGCTGTCCATCAATCCAGACAACGCCAGCCATTATTGCACTTTTGCTTTTTTCTCGGCTCTCAAACAAGCCCTTATTAACAAGTAAAATATCAAGTCTTTCCTTTTCCAACATATCCTCCGAATTAAACCCCAACTTTATTCTATATTTTTCAATTGGTTTTGTTATTTAATAGCCTTTTGTTTTTCAATATCTGCTTTTATAACAGCTGCAATACCCTCTGCATCCAAGCCTAGTTTATGAAGCAATTCTGTTCTTGCTCCATGGGGGACAAATTCATCAGGTATCCCCATAATACCAAGACGTTTGCTGCATCCGCTGATGTTTAAAAATTCTGCTACACGGCTGCCAAACCCGCCACTTATGCAATTATCTTCAACAGTATAAATGTATTCAAATCTTTCTGCGGCCTCAAGTATCAAACCCCGGTCCAAAGGCTTGACAAATCTTACGCTTACTACCTCGGCCCCAATATTGTCAGCTTCAAGAATTTCTGCAGCCTGAAGGGCAGCGCTGACCAAGCTTCCTACAGCAAAAATACATACCCTTTCACCCTTTTTCAGTACAGCTGATTTTCCTTTTTCAAGAGGAATTCTCGGCCCGAGATTCTCCTTGCCTCTTCCTCTGGGATATCTGATGGCAATCGGCCCTTTTTGACCGTTAACTGCAAAGTCCAACATCTGCCTCAGTTCATAATAATCTGCAGGAGCCATAACCGTAAGGTTTGGGATATGGCTAAGAAAAGAGAGATCAAATACTCCCTGATGGGTTTCACCATCCTCACCCACAATCCCGGCCCTGTCAACTGCAAAAATAACATGCAGGTTTTGGGCCGCCACGTCATGAACAATCTGATCATAGGCTCTCTGCAAGAAAGACGAATATATTGCTACAACGGGTATCATACCTTTTACCGACATTCCAGCCGCAGATGTGACAGCATGCTGTTCAGCTATTCCAACGTCAAAAAATCTTCCAGGAAATTCATTGCTGAAAGTATTCAAGCCAGTCCCTTTAGTCATCGCAGCAGAAATCGCAACTATTCTTTCATCAGAAGCAGCAATTGTACATAGAGCACTTCCGAAAGTTTCAGAGTAATCAGGATCACTGGTTCCAAAGGTTTCCCCAGTTTCCACCTCAAAGGGAGCTATGCCATGAAACCTGTCAGGACTTTCCTCTGCAAAGGAATAACCCTTACCCTTCTGAGTATTTATATGGACCAAAACAGGTCCCTTAATATTTTTTGCAGCAACAAGAGTCTTACAGATTTCATCGATATTATGACCATCTACAGGACCATAATACTTATAGCCCAACTGTTCAAAAAAGACTCCAGGAGTAAATATATATTTAACAGTACCCTTTAATTTTGAGATAACTCTTCTGGCCTTTTTGCTGAATTTCGGCATCCTGTTCAGAAAATTTTCAACGTCTTCCTTGGTTTTCGTGTAGAAAGGGTCTGTCCGTAATTTGCTAAGGTATTTTGACATTCCACCTACATTTTGTGCAATTGACATCTCATTGTCATTTAAAATAACTATAAAATTTGAAGTGGATCTGCCTGCATCATTTAAAGCTTCATAAGCCATACCACCGGTCATTGCACCATCTCCGATAACTGCAATTACGCTGTACTTACCCTTTTGCAGATCCCTTGCTCTTGCAATTCCCAGAGCAGCAGAAATTGATGTACTGCTGTGACCGGTATTAAAGCAATCATGCCGGCTTTCACAAGTCTTAGGAAAACCTGCAAGTCCGCCAAGTTTTCTTAAAGTATCAAATTTGTCTTTTCTTCCGGTTAAGATTTTGTGGACATATGATTGATGTCCTACATCCCAAACAATTTGATCTATATCTGTCTTAAATATTTTATGAAGTGCCAAAGTAAGCTCTACAACCCCAAGGTTTGATGCTAGATGTCCTCCTGTTTTTGAAACCTTGTTGATAAGATAATTTCTCACTTCTTGCGCCAAGGTCGAAAGCTCATCAATATTTAATTTTTTTATATCTTCAGGAGAGTTGATTTCCTCCAAATACCCCACTGATTATTCTCCTTTGTTTTTAAGTATCTTCTTTCTTTTATTCTTACTATTATCCCATTTTTTTTTCGATTTAACAAATTGAAAACGACCAAATAAAAAATTAATAATAATTGCCACTTTATATATTATATAATTACTATTTTTCAATGCAACGGATTTACCCAGTGCCTTGCCTCCAACTGTTAGCGAAGCAACCATGGCAGTTACGGATAGCGCGAATATACTACTCTCTGCCTGACTTCCTTCTCCAATAAATTTCAAAACGATATAGGCAGCAGCTGTTCCGCTTATTACACCACAAATATCACCAACTACGTCATTACAGAAGTTAGAAACTTTATCGGCATTCCTTATTAATCTGATAGCTTGTTTAGCACCGTAAACTTTCCTCGAAGCCATGGAGTGAAAAGGTGCTTCATCCGCAGCAGTGGCAGCAGTACCGATCAGATCAAACAATATACTAATTATGATTATACCAAAAACAATAAGAAAGGAAACTACTGTAGAGGCGTATCTGATTGTTTCATTAGAAAAAAAAGACATGAAGATAGAAATAAAGAAAGTTATTACTGTAATTAAGAGTGTCCAGACTCTTGTTTCCTTTTTTGAACTGATAGCATTAGATTTAAATTTAACCTTACGTTCATCGGCTGGATGCTTGAAATTATCTTCCACACCAATCCTCCAAATATTTCGAGACCTTTAAGTTGACTTATAAAAACAGGTGGCAATTCATTGAGTAAATTTTGCGGCTTAGGTCAGGCTGGATTTCCCTAATGCGTACTGGAATGTCGCCAAACCAGAGGTTTCCCTTTAAACACATCACCACTGCGTTACCGCATGTGGGGCCTGATTACCACTTAGTCCACACTTTAATCCCCAACAAACTACATTTCGAACAGTCTAGGGGTTTTCCCCAACAGTCAAGATGATTCCTAGCCTCTTTTGCAAAAAAGGTTTCAAACAGCAATAATGCCAACATATCGGCCAATACTTAGGCATCCGATCCATTATCCACCAAATTTCACTCAAGGCAGGCTACTCTGTTCACAGCATTTATAAATACCGCATAACAGGTTTAATCCCTATTCGTAGTCGAGGTGGCAAGCCGGAAGGTTTAAATCCAAGCTTAACTTTTCAACCACAAGTAAGGGTCTCCACGGAAAAGGGGTCAACGCCCGCATGCCATTGCGGATCGCCCCTAAGCCTTAACTCCCAGCACCAGCCCACCACTGGGCGTAGCAAGCCGACACAAGGAACTTCATCGATGTGCCCTTTAGCGGATTTTTAGGCCCGCCTTCAGAATCATGAGTACTGACTAGAATACTGCGCCACCCTGTTTTATGTCAAAAATTATTTATTATATTATTAATTTAAGTCAAACAGCAGTCAAACTACTATCGACAACAAATTATAACACAGTGCGGCTCAAAAAACAAAGGGAATCTTAATCCAAACAATTGGATAAGGTAACCTACTAATTTGCCCTATCCACAAGACTATAAGCCAAATCACGCAGGAAATAAGCCCTGTTTCCAAAATCAGCAAGGAAAGCAATACCTTCATCGGTTACATCGCGAAGCAGTTGTTTAGATTTATCTAGGCCGTACAGGGTAACATAGGTAGACTTGTCGCATAATGCATCACTACCCGGCTTTTTACCCATTTCTTCCACGCTTCCTTCCACATCCAAGATATCATCCTTAATCTGAAAAGCAAGACCTAAATTTGCTGCATAATTTGACAGTGCTGCGAACTGTGCTTCGCCGGCTCGGCAAATAACTGCTGCCGCTTCAACAGGCGCCTTTATCAGTGCCCCGGTCTTAAGCCTGTGCATTGTCTTAAGCTCATCAGCCTCCACCCGTCTGCCTGCACCCTTCAGATCAATTACCTGACCGCCGATCATACCTGATGAGCCGGCGTACTGAGCAATGATACCCATTGCTTTGAGCTTTGAGATACTATCTCCTGTCAAGGCATCCTTTATCATGGTTTCATACGCCAGATTTAGCAAGGCATCTCCAGCCAGTATGGCCATAGCTTCTCCATAGACTTTGTGATTTGTAGGTTTTCCCCTTCTGAAATCGTCATTATCCATTGCCGGCAGATCATCATGTATTAACGAATAGGTATGGATCATTTCTATTGCACAGGCAAACGCAACAACGTCCCTGGGCTCTTTTTCAAATATCTCTGCAGTAGCAAGTGCCAGTGTAGGTCTGAGCCTTTTGCCTCCTGCCATAAGACTGTAAAGCATTGCTTCCTTCAGCGAATTATAGTATTGATTATCAATTGTTATACTGTTAGCCAGACTTTCTTCTATAATTTGCAAATAAAATGCTTGTTTCTCTTTTAATTTCATAGTTCAAAATCCTTTTCTACCAAATTACCCTCATCATCCTGAAGGAGAATGGATATTTTCTTTTCCGCCTCGTCAAGTTTTGCAGCGCAATACCTTGATAATTCTATACCCTGCTGAAAATTCCGAATTGATTCTTCAAGTGATATATCACCCTTTTCAAGTCTTGATACTATTTGTTCCAATTGGCAGATAGCATCCTCAAAGCTCTTTTGCTGATTATTTTCAATTTGACTGTTCAAATTCTTTCCTCCTTTATGAAGTCTGGACTCAAGTATGCTGTTTATTAACAGTACACTAGTACAACTTTAGTTAATGGAAAGCACGGTTAAAAGCAGTTGCAGAATTTCAAGGCGAAGATCTGTCCATTTTGCCGGCAAAGCGGCAGGACGCC
This sequence comes from Bacillota bacterium, assembly GCA_023460955.1. Classification (GTDB taxonomy): domain Bacteria; phylum Bacillota; class Clostridia; order Acetivibrionales; family DSM-1351; genus Ruminiclostridium. Next base: position 73,215 of record JAEWOH010000062.1, read on the forward strand.
GCTTTGAGCGAAAGAGACACAGGATGTGGCTTGTTTTGCGACGGCTTAAGGGCCAGATATTAGCCGTTTGAAATACAAGCAAGTGCTTTGGGTGCAAACCATTAATTAAAGTTTGTACGGGAGTACTGTTATATCTAATCCTTTTCAGTTGAAATTACACTACAATTTGCTTTTCCGTCCTTGAGGCTTACCTCTACCATATCTCCGGGCTTAACCTGTTCAAGTTTGTTTACTATGGTTCCTGTTGAATCTCTTACGACACTGTAGCCCCGCTCAAGGATTTTCAGCGGGCTAAGTGCATCCAGTTTTCCAGCCAGTAGTGCAAATTGCGCTCTTTTGTCCTTCATAAGCATTTCATTGTTCTTAAATAAGTGTTTAACTTCATTATCAAGCTTTAGTCTGTATTGGTTCAATCTGTCGTAAGGCTGACGGAAAACCGGCCTGGCCTTTATTTTCTGAAGTTGATTTTCACAAAGGCTCAGCTTTTTTACAAGTGCACTCTTCATCCTTACATTATAGTTCTGAAGCTTGTATATAAGCACCTCAACGTCCGGGACGGCAAGTTCTGCTGCTGCCGACGGCGTTGGCGCGCGGAGATCTGATACAAAGTCACAAATAGTGAAATCTGTTTCATGTCCCACTGCTGATATTACCGGGATTTTAGAGGCAAATACGCTCCTTGCCACCACCTCTTCGTTGAAGGCCCATAGCTCCTCCAGAGAGCCGCCGCCCCTGGCAACTATTATGACATCCACCTGTCCCATCTGATTAAGCTTTTCAATAGCGGCAGCAATCTGACCGGCGGCCTGCACTCCCTGAACTGCCACAGGGTACAGCACTAGCTTCATGCTGCTGTGCCTTCTGTAGGTGACATTAATTATATCTCTGATAACAGCGCCTGTTGAAGAGGTTACCACGCCTATACTCTTAGGCAGCAGCGGCAGCTTTTTCTTGACTGCAGCCTCAAAGAGACCTTCCTGTTGAAGCTTGTTTTTCAGTTGTTCAAAGGCCAGATGCAGGGCACCTAGACCGTCAGGCTGCATGTCACTGGCATAGAGCTGATATTGTCCGTCTCTTTCAAAAACCGAAACATATCCCGATACAATTACCTTATTCCCATTCTGAGGTACAAATTTCAGCTGGCTTGCCTGAGTTTTAAACATAACACATTTAAGAACACTGTTCTCATCTTTTATTGTGAAATACATATGTCCTGTATAATGATGCTTGAAATTAGATATTTCCCCTCTTACAGACAAGCCCGAAAGTATACCGTCATTTGAGATAAGCTGTTTTATATAATTGTTAATGTCGGAAACCGAATAAACTCTGTTCAATTTATACCCCATTCTTTTTTCATTAACTTACTAAGATTTATTAAAATTCTGAAGATACTATAAAAAAAGATAATGTAAAAGTTCACATTACCAGTTTTTAGAGCTCCTATTTGATAATTTTATTGCGTATCTTCTTCACTTACAGTTTCCGGTTTAGAACCCTCATCAACCACAATTATATGAGCATCCTCTTTTGTAACCTTTGCAAGAAGACCGTTTACAAACGCTCCCGCGTCTTCATTACTATAGCGTTTAGCAAGCTCTACTGCCTCATTGACAGATACGCTGAACGGAATATCTTCGCGGTATAAAATCTCATATATACCCAAACGTAAAATTGATAAATCAATTTTTGATAATCTGCTTATTTTCCATCCCATTGCATATTTTTCAATGATATAATCCAACTGTGTTTCCTTTTCTCCTACTCCATCAACAACACTTCTTATATAAGCCTTATCACTTTCTGTATAGTTTTCAGCTTCAAGTGCAGTAACAATCTGTTCGTTTCTGTCACCTTTTTGTATATCGAGTTGATACAGCAGTTTCATCGCAGCTTCCCTGGATGCACGGCGTCCCATTTAACAATTCCTCCTATGTATCTTAAATAACATTTATTATCAATCATTTCTTCTTAGCTAAAATCTTGTGTTCTAATACCTACTGTCCATCATCAAAAACCTACTGACTACAGTTTACCATCTGCTGATTTACTCAACATCCAAACTACCGCCTGCTACCTATAAGTTCCAGGAGGAAGAATTCTGTCAAGCAGGTTCTTTATGTAGTCTTTATCCTGAGATAGCCTTTTTCCAATGTAAAAGCCGAAAACAACACAAATAACAACAAACAGTGCCTTAAGAACCCCAAGCAATAATACAATAACTGCAATAGAGAGCCCTATACCCGCACCGAGTATTTCACCTTTATGCTGTTTATATACCTCATAGAGTTTTTGCTTATCCATTATAACCTCCCACTTAAATCTTATTCTACCCTTGAAGACTTATATCCGGTAAAGATACTTTCCACAAGCACTCTGACACTATCCACCTGTACACCTGTACATTCTTCAACTGAAGACTTGATTTTTACCTGCATATCCTCAGAAAGCAGTGGAATATTTATTTCAGGAAGCACAATAGCTTTAACAGTTATAGCAACACTTTCCCCCACTTTAGTAACATAAGCTTTTGAATCTTTTATACCTGACAGCTTTCTGGAAGTTGCCAGAGCAATATTCTCAATAGAGTTTAAAGTAATCCTTATATCACCATTTTTATTATACTTGATGATAGATTTTTTATCTCCTTCGGGCTTAAACCCTGACAGAAGGAAGGTTAAACTTAAACAAAAGAATATTGATGCTATAATGAACATGACAATCGATGGATTTCTATAAGCCAGCACCTCATAAAATAAATATGTATATGTATCAGTTAATATGTCTGACCTTATTGTTACCAGCATCGCAAACATAGACGCAATTGTAAGAAAGAAAGCGTAGATTGCCAGTAATACACGTAATATTATGTTCATGTTGCTCCACCTCTTTTCATATATTTAAGGACAACTGCCTTTTTTTGGCTATATTATAATTATCCCCAGCTAAACACCTTATATACCCTTATTGGGTTCGGATTCCTTCTTAATTTCCTTATCAAAGTTAACACCCTGTACATGAATGTTTACTTCTATAACATTAAGCCCGGTCATTGATTGAACGGCATTCTTAACCTTATCCTGAATATCCCATGCCACTTCTGGTATACGTGCCCCAAATTCAACAATAATATAAAGGTCGATAGCTGCTTCTTTTTCACCAACTTCTACCTTTACTCCTTTTGACAGGTTCTTTCTTCCAAGTATTTCGGCTATTCCCCCGGCTATACCTCCGCTCATACCAGCAACACCTGGCACATCAGTAGCGGCAATTCCAGCAATAATGGCAACTACCTCTTCAGATATTTTCACTGATCCGTAATCATCCAGAATATTGTGTTCGTCTTCCATTACGCACCTCTCCATAAATACTTGCTAACATACTAACAGCCAAATTAATAATATTTCTGTTAAGTAAATACTTTTATATACTACTTTTCCTCTTCAAAAGCACTTACTACACATATTATGGCTCAGTTTGGTAAAATTATATCACTTAAGTACCCATTAATCAATCAGAATAAATACTATTAGGGCAAAAAGAAAAGGTTATCCATCGGAAACAAATATGCTGTTTATTAGCATGCATATATTTGGTCCGGTGAGATAACCCCAACAATATGTTAAGTTATATTACTTTTAGAACATTTTCTTTATTACAATTTTCTCCAAAGGAACATTTGCCTGTCTTGTAACTATATCTACTATCTGTGCAGTCTGCTGCTTTGAAATGGCCGGTGCTTTTACAACTACGTCCACGCTTCCATCATCTCCGAAAAATGCAACAACATCGCTAAAGCCTTTACCTTTTATAAGGTTTTCGATATTTAGTTCCTTCTGAGAAGTTTCAACTATTTTATTCATTTTTGCCTGAGCCTCGGTTTTTGCTTCCTTGCTTGCACTCTGATCGTCAGTAATGCTCTTCATTATCTCAATATCTTTGCCTCTGACAACGTCTCTGTCCATCTTTGTCTGGGCAAAATAATTATTTGCCTCTTTTGAAGCGGTTACAGTCTTCTCAGAATCATTTACCGCTGCCGTACCCTCATCAGTCACCTCCTGATTATCTACATACACAGCATCGCCGATCTGGGCAGAGTCTTCCTCACTGAACTGTGAGCTCTTATTGTAGCTGTACTGTAGATACCCTGCAATAACTAGCATTAACACAAGGGAAAGAACGATAATCTGTTTTCTTTTTAAAAATTTCATCACATAGACCCTCCTAACAATCTGAATAGTTTTTTCTTCCTTTGGTCTCTGACCATCAGGATATTTTTCGAGTGGCTGGTGTTTTACCATTCCCTTCTCAAGATTATGTATATTCACTTCCTGTACACTTTATTTCTATTTTTATAAAATTAATTGTCACTCCTTTGGAATACCTGAATCTTATAATCAGCTACCTCAAGCAGGGCTTGAGCTGCCATTGACAGGTTATTTTTAACCTCGGCATTTCCAGCACCATCTGCCACTATCACAACTCCCTTGACCTTTGGAAGCAGCTCTTTAACAACAAATGGTTTTTTCGTCCCCTGACTTTCTTCATAAACAATTTTGTTATCCTTGCTGCTTTCCTTAATATCCCTTGCTCCTCCTTCCTTGTCCTTTTCCTGGGTACTGCTTTGTGTTGTGTTCACATCGTATACCGGTACAGATTCATTTCCAGAAACAAAAGTTATCATTACATCAACCTTTCCGGCACCTTTAATCTTAGATAATATTGACCTGAGATTTTCCTCCATTTCACTTTTTGTTTCGTCCTTGGTTTGCTTCATAGCTTCAACCGCGTCGGATTGGGTTTTGCTTTGCTGAACCGCAAGAGCAGAGTTCTGGTCAAGCTGATTTATCTGGGTTTTATTCTGATTATCTTCAAAAAGAACACTGCCTGCTATAAGGCATATTGCTCCAACAATAGCAATGATTACAGCCTTCTCAATAATTTTCTTGCTTCCGTTCTTACTGATTTTTGCCTTAATGTCTTTCATAATACTGATAAACTTATTCATTTGGCGACCTCCCCATTATTATTGTAAATAGTATATTTCATGTAATTTTAACTTCAATGCTATCTTTGTTGACTTCAAGCGACTTATTCAAGCTTTGCTTTACAAGTTCTGTAAGTCTTTTATCCTCAGGGTCCACGAACCTTAAGCTTTCCTTCTCCTTCTTCCTGCTTGCAGGAGTGCTTATTTCTATTTTCTCTACTGTCGCAACAGGCTCTATGATGGTTCTATTATTTTTCTTTGTGTCTTTTTTAATTTCAACGGAGATTTTTGTGATCTCTCCGAAATTATCTGATTTAGTATCTTCTACTATTTCCACTGTTGCCTTAGCTTGGGTAACACCTTTAAGTTTGTTGGTCTCTTCTTCAATCCTTGAGGTAAGTTTTCTCTTGTATACAGAAACGATCTGTTTGGACTGGGTTTCCTCCAGAAGACGACTTCCGGTTTCAACCTCTTTTTTATCAATATATAAGCTGTCTGAAAGAATGCCCTCGCTAAGATCGTAACTTTTATTTTTTAGAGCTATAAAAGGATTAATAACCGCTATGAGAAGAATAAAGCCAGAAACTAAGGTTATTATCTTTTTGATTTTTCCTGAAGGAATTATTATTTCAAATAAAATCAATATGATAGAAATTGTTACAATGTTTATTATCCAGCCTCTGAGAAATTCAAGCATAACCTTCACCTACCTTATCATTGTCGAAACATTTGTTGTACTTATAACAACCGTTATGGCTATGAGAAACATAATTGCCACAGCAGCCGTAACTCCAAGTATGTACGTCAAAGAGCCTGCCATATCATTGAGACAGCCGGTTATTTTTTTATCGGATATGGGCTCCACAAAAGCAGATGCCAGCTTGTACAAAATTATCATTGCCAGTATCTTTATTAGTGGTGCCAGACATATCATTATAATTCCGATCATTGCCACCAGGCCTGATGCATTTTTAATTACAAGTGTACAGCCTACTACTGTGTCAGCAGCATCAGCCAGATATTTACCAACTACAGGTATAAAAGTACCAAGAGCATATTTTGCAGTCTTACTTGTAACACCGTCAACGACAGCTCCCATGGAACCCTGTATTGATACGACGGCTATGAAAACGGTTAAAATGAGCCCCAAGCCCCAGGTACATAGCTGTTTTAAAAATCCGGAAAGCTTTGTAAGCTGAACTTTATCAGATATGTTGTTTACGATGTTCAAAACAGTTACTAAAAAAATTAACGGTATGAAGAAATTCTTTATTACAGTTGCACCAATCTCTACAAGCATAATTAGTATAGGCTGAAAAACACCGGCTGAAGTAAAATTGCCGGAAGAAACCAGCAGAGTTATCAAGAGAGGAATGATGGAATGCATAAAAGTTACCATATTGTCTATTATGGACATGCACATATTCATTGCACTGCTGAAACTGACCATCAATACCGAAACTATTACTATATAGCAAACAAAGAAAGCCAGTTCCCCTACACTTTCACCCATAAAGGAACTCTGAAGATTTTTTAGTACTGCACAAATTATTGAAAGAATAACTATTTTTAAAAGTATGTCAACATTAAGAAATATCTCCTTAAGCAGATAACTCAATCCTCTTTTCAAGAGACCCTCGGGACTGAACTCAAAATCACCCTTTGCAGCATCTGTAATAATTTTTTCAGGATTAAATTCAGGAAATAGCTTGTCGGTATCTTCGTTCATGTATTTCCTTATACTTTCACTTATCGCAGTGCTGTCATTAGCGTCAAGCTGCTCATTAATAATATTCAGAGTATCATTTTCTGAGGTCTTGGAAGGGTCTGCAGCTGCAGAAACAGATTCTTTTATGTGCTTTACCTCCGAAGACTCCTTTTTTTCAAGTGAAACATTAATATCTGCTGCTCCGGCTGTAATAGGAAAAATTATGTTCACAATGAAAATAATCATTATTAAGGCAAAACTGAGTTTTAGCCTTCCTTTGGCATTTTTTAAGACTCTTTTCCTTTGCATAGTGCTCTCCAATCTGCGTAAACAGGTTATTCAAAACAACTTTTCAAATGTCTTCCTGCTACTTAGGGCATCAGCTTTACTACAAGATCAAGAAGAGATGAAATGATTGGAACAGAAAGTACAACTATAGCCACCTTACCAGCCAGTTCTATTTTTGATGCTATGGAGGATTCTCCCGCATCCTTGCATACTTCAGCGCCAAATTCAGCGATATAAGCAATGCCGACTATTTTAAGCAATATGGTAATATAAGTTGCATCTATATCAGCCTTTTTGCTGAAGGTTTTAATAAATTCAATGACTGATGTAAGCTTGACCACAATCAGTATAAATATAAGCAGTCCGGTTACTATGCTGACCTGCAGAGCTATTTCGGGTTTCTGCTGTTTAATTGTCACTGACAAAATAACTGCTATAATACTAATGCAAACAATCTGAAGTATGTCCATATCATCTGTACCCTCATAATTTTCTTATCTGTTAAGTCCAATAGTTTATTTATTTTCCTGTTTAGAACTGGAACATTGTTTTAACTGCTGCAAATAGTCCAGCTATTTCTTTTGAAACCATCATAAGGACCACTACAATACCAGCCAGAGTAGTCATCATTGCCTGTTCTTCCCTTCCTGACCTTATCAGCACCTGGTTTAAAACTGATACTAGTATACCTATTGCAGCTATTTTGAATATTAAATCAACACTCATATAAATCTCCAATCCCGCAAACAGTGCGTACAAATAAAAATCTTCTAAAACAATATAATAGTTATTGCCAGGCCACTTAAAACTCCCAGGCTTCTATACATTTTTTCATTTTTTTGCTTCATTTCCTCCGACTTTAGCTCCTGAAGCTTTAACTGAGAGGATACTAGCTTAATATTATTCAACTGGCCTTCAAGGTCAGAATTTCCAAGCATCCTGCCGAAATTTACAAGTATTGCCTTGTCCTCTTTCTTTAAAGACAGTCGGGCATAATTTTCGTCTATCGACTTTTCCCATGCTGCATCAGCTGTTACACCACTATTTTGCAGGTTTTGGGCAGCTGTTTTAAAAATCATTGCAGCATCCACATTCGAATTCTCATATATTCTAATGAAGGCTTCAGAAAGCAGATTTGATAAATAGCTTATTTCATTTTCAAGCATTTGCATCAACGCCTGTAGTTCACGTAAGGTTCTGGGTCTTTTAGAGCAGTCGGCTGCAAGAGAAAATCCTATAAGGCTGGTAGCAGATATTAAAACAACAGCTCCTATTATTTTAATAAGCATGAGAACACCTCCTGTATAAAACCGACAGCTTTGCATCTACAACCTCTTCCAGCGTTCCTGGACCATTATTTGAATTAAGCACTATATATCTTTCAAAGGTTCCGGCATTAATCAAGGTTAGGAGCTCTTCGCGCATTTTAAGTTCGGTTATGTTGTAGCCATGTGCGGAAGCAATTATTTTCACTCCGGAGTTAAGAACCTTCAATATAGCATCCTTATCTCCTCTAGTACCGATTTCATCAGTAATTATGATATCGGGTGACATACTTCTGAGCAGCATTTCCATGCCTGCAGCCTTCGGACAGCTATCCATTACATCGGTTCTGAAGCCAATGTCATTCTGGGGGACTCCCTTATTACATGCAGCTATCTCGGATCTTTCATCAACAATGCCTATTTTAACGCCTTTAAAGTCATATTTACTTTCTCCATTACTAAGGATTCTTGCAGCATCACGGAGCATTGTCGTTTTTCCGCACTGTGGGGGTCCGATAATCAGTGTATTATGAATATCCCTGCTGTTTTTGATAATGTATTTGATTATCTGTGTGGAACAACCTTTGATTTCCTTTGCCACTCGTATATTCAGGCCATTAAAGTCCTTTATATTTCTGATTTGTCCGTCCTGAACTACTACTCTTCCGCAAAGCCCTACACGATGGCCTCCTCTAAGGGTAAGGAAACCTGCTTTTATTTCGTCCTGAAAGGCATAAACTGAATTTTCACTCATTAATTCCAGGGATTTGATTATTTCATTTTGAGTTACAATGTATGAATCACTATAATCGTTGGAAAGCTCCCCATTTGAAGCTACAAAGGAATCCATGTTGTTTAAGAAAACCATTAGCGGTTTTCCTGCTCTCATTCGTATTTCCTGTAGATTGTCCAACTTTTCATTACCCAGCTTATCCAAAACCAACCTTATACTCTGTATCAGATATGGCATTATGTCACTTTGAACCCCTTTAATCATATGTAAACATCTCCTCAATTAAGTTATTTATATATATTAGGCTTTGTCCAACTTTATGACATAAAAAAAATACTCATCCTTTTTAATTAAGATTGAGTATTTTAAAAGCAGACGTACAATATTTAAGTGATTCGTTTGAACATTATGTTCATCTACTTCTTAGTTATGATAGCAAATGTATATCCTGTTTTGTCTTTTCTGACTACAGGAATTACTCCCTCGGATAAAAATGCTTTAGTTCCTGCTTCCAGATCCAGCTTATTACCGGGAGAATAATAGCAAATAAAACTACCTATTTTCTCTGCGGACTGATTATAAATTGTAACATCATAATTTGAAGTATACAAATGAATCATTCCTGCGTTGGTATTATACCTGAAGTTATAAGCATTAACTGAATAACCATTTAAGTTCATCATAAAATAATCATTAATCTTTTTAGTTTTTAAATCAAAATATTTTGCCTTGTTATTTCCCTGTTTATCTTTTAATAAGAAATCTATTCCGCCTAACTGCTGAGCTTTTCTATAAATAACATCTATTTGAGCAGCTCTGGAAAGAACACTCAGTTCAAGCGAAAAGGGAAGGAGTTCTTTTCCTTTTAAGTCTATTATACCAAAGGTGTCCGCATTGTTCTTAACCAAAAACATATCTTTACTTAGCGGCATTATTTCCTTATATTTGTAGTCTATTACTATTTTACCTTTGTAATCATAAACTGCTGATGCAGTTATGCCATTAATATTTCTGGTTATAACAGCATAATCATCTGTAATTCCCATTTTATAAGAACTGGTTTTATCCATCCCCTCAACCTGTTCTTGTGTAAAAATCTTTTGTCCATTGGCTGCACCAACTACAAGCCCGTTTTCCTCCTCAACAATAATGTATTTTGAACTATTATTGAACAGGATTCTATTAAAGCCTCGTCCTGCACCAAACTCAGCAACCTTGGTGTACTTGAAATCGTAGATATGATTATCCTTGTCCCTGTTTGCTACTATTTCTCCTTTATTTTCAAAGCGTGACCGTTCAATGTCGAAGGAAATATAAGAATCTAGTTCCTTTTCTACTTTACCGTTACGATCAATTAATAAATATGTGCCGCTCTTATTTATAGGATTTGTTGAAACAACTGCATACCCTTTTGAAAAGCCTGGGTTTACCCCCATGAATCTGGGCATAACCTTTGTGTAATTTCCCTTTACAATAACTTTACCCAGTTTGTTAATAAAATCATAATATCCACTACTATTCTTGACTGCTGCCAGACCTTCACCAAAAGGCATTGCTTCGTAATATTGGGGCTTGATAACGAAATTTCCGGTTTTATCTACATAACCCCACATTCCGCTTGTTTTATCCTGAACGGGACAGAGCCCCTCAGAGTATTGACCTATGGCCTTCCAATTCTTATTAAGTTCAACAACCTTGAGGTCTGTTTTAGTACCTGCTGCACTGGCAGTTTCAATATTGAAACTGAAAATTTGTAAGCTTAAGGCTAAAACTAATAAAACAGACAACGTTCTTAACGGGCGTATTTTCATTTTATTCCCCCCTAGTTTTCCAGAAATTACTGCCTATAAGCTTATTTTATTTTTTCAGTTGATATAAGTCAAGTTTATAAATATTTTTTGTCAACTACTTCAAGGATACTTTATTTTTCATTGTTCTGGAGATTATAAAGAACAGAATAACCACTGCCACTACTTCAAAGGTATAGCCTCCCAGTCCGAGTATTACGTTTGTAGGCTCTGACCCTTTTATGCTGTCCACTAAATAACCAAACATATTTTTAGTTGTTAAAGATGCTTGTATATTTCCTACAAGATTAATTTCAACAGAGAATGGAGTAAAAATTGTAAATAGTGATTCGATAATTTGCATAACCACATATGTTACGATGAATACCAAAAATGCTGAAGCCGGGCCTAAATTGTTAAACATAGAAATATTAGAAATCGTTATTGAAAAATATATTTGGCTCAGAAGATAAACAGTTGCAAGAATAACTAATGGAATGATCAGGTACAAACTATTCTCAAGCCCGTATTTTTTCAATTCACCCTGAATAGCCGACAGTTCATTTGTTAACCCAAAACCGTACAGGCTTATAAAAAGCGAACAAATTGATACACAATAGCTTAAAATCATCCAGCAAAAGGCTGTAATACCTTTAGAGGCTAAAAGCAGATGGGGCTTAACAGGTAAAGTGAACATCAGATAACCTTCATTGGAATACAGATTCTTATAAAATCTCATTACTATAACTACAAGAGTAACAACAGCTACAGCAATACCAAGCAATAGCAGTAAAAATGAGGTAGTCATTCTAAACCAGCCTATATCCAAAGTCTTAGCCAAAAGTACCATTCCCGCAAATATTAATGTGACTAAATAGAATAGCGGTATAATACGGGCAGTATCCTTAAATTCATATTTTAATAATTTGATTAACATTTAAATACCTCCTCAAATAGCTCAACTACTGATTTCCCAGAGTTTTCGCGAATATTGTCCACCGAATCATCTACCAGTATCCGGCTGTTTCCGATCATTATTACTCTGTCAAAAATTCTTTCGACATCGTATATAAGGTGAGTTGAAAGCAGGACTACAGCATCCTCTGAATAATTATTCAGTATAATATCCAGCATTGCTTTCCTTGAAGCCGGATCCAAGCCGCCCAACGGTTCATCAAGAAGATAAATCTTAGCTCTTCGGGACATTACCAGAATTAGTTGGACCTTTTCCTGCATACCCTTGGACATACTTTTTATCTTTTGATTAGGGTCGAGCTTGAACTGCTTGAACATCTCCTCAGCCTTGTTTCTGTCAAAATCTGAATAAAAGTCTTCAAATAACTGTAAAGCCTCTTTTGCTTTGTAGTTTTCTGACAAATAAGTCTTCTCCGGAAGATAGGATACAATTGATTTTGTATATACTCCAGGTTCAAACCCGTCTATAGTGACCTTACCCTTATAATCCTTTATCAAACCTGCCATTACCTTTATTAGTGATGTTTTGCCACAGCCGTTAGGTCCGAGCAAACCAACAATTGTTCCGCTTTCAAGTGACAAATTTATATTATTTAAAACAACCTTGGAACCGTATCTTTTTTCTAATGAGTTAATCTCAATTATCTTGCTCATTTTTGACATCCTCCTTCTTACAATCTATTTTGTTTGAAACGATAGAAATAATTTCTTCCTTTACATATCCGAGTTTTTGCATTGAGTTAAAATAACTTTCTGTGTACTGCTGTGCCATTTCTCTTCTGGCTGCCGATATGTTTTCCTGGTCCTGTGAAACATACCTTCCTGAGGTTCTTTCGGTGTATAGCAGACCATCCCTTTCAAGCTCTGATAATGCCCTTTGCATGGTGTTAGGATTTACTGAGAACTCTACTGCAAGGTCTCTGACTGATTGGAGCCGTTGACCGGGTTCCCATGAACCTGATACAATTTTGAGCTTTAAATCATTCATTATCTGAATATATATGGGTACATTTAATGAATAGTCGTTTGCCATTAAATCACCTCTTCCTGTCATTTGTCATCCATCTTGTCATCTACCTTATCCCAGGTAATTTTATAACTGCCGTTGCTCTTTTCACCGGTAACTTTAATGTTATAATCACCGGTTTTATCAAGAATAACCTTGAAATTCGAGGTTGGAAGCTCCTTGCCTTCATATACTGTTTCTTCTTTACCGCCCTTACTATCCTTTTTCTTTAGTATTGTTAAGCCCAACTTACCTTCTTTAGACTCAATACTAACATTGACCTCAACTTTTTCTCCTTCAGCAACTGTTATATCTGTTGCTTTGTATCCACTGAATTTCTTATAGGTCATCGACATTTTAGAGTTAGAATTATTCTCGTTTGAATACAATGTAATGGAACTTCCGTAAGTACATCCTGATAAAAAACCAACCAAACCAATAGATAAAATCAGGACAAATAACATATTAAGCTTTTTTCCCATAATTACTCCTTTCTAAATTCTTTCAGTATGTAGATTTATACACAATAATTATTAAGTTATTAAATGTATTATTGTATTAAGTTCTTAATACAATAATACAACTATTGTATTAAGGTGTCAATACAATTTATAAAATGTATAAAAAAAACTGCTGACAAGCTGTCAGCAGTTTTTATAAATAAATATTTTATTCATGGTCATGACCGCAGCCACAGCCGCAATCATCTTCGCAATCACAATCCCATTCCAGTTCTATTTTTTCATGGCAGTGTGGACACTCGATTGTCTCAGCATCTTCATCAATGAGATCAAGATCAACTTCAATTTCTTCGCCACAGTTTGGACACTCGATGTTCTCAAATTCTATCTCATCTTCATCTTCATATACAATTTTTTCGAGTTCGGCAAGATCCTCATCAATACCATCAACCTGCTCGCTCATTTCATCCTGTATTTCTTCAACATCGTCAATCGCAAGGGCAATGTCATCCAAAACATCAATGATGGCGGTCATAAGTTTGCCTTCATTTGTAGTTTCATCGATTTTCATACCTTCTGCCAAGCCTTTAATGAAAGCAACACGTTCACTAATATAGCTCATAATCCTACCTCCTCATTTTTCTTGAGTATACTTATACTCCGGAATATTATTTGTTTACTCTTTCCATATATTCATTGGTTCTTGTATCTATTCTTATCACATCTCCAGTATTAACAAAAAGAGGAACTTTTATAACTGCTCCTGTTTCAACAGTTGCAGGCTTGGTAGCACCGGTAGCTGTATCACCTTTAAAGCCAGGATCAGTCTGAGTAACTTCAAGTTCAACAAATGTAGGTGGTTCAATACCGAATACATTTCCTTTGTGTGAAAGAATTCTTACGACTTCATTTTCCTTTACAAGGTCAAGCGCGTTTCCAATAGATGCCTTATTGATTGGAAGCTGTTCATAGGATTCAACATCCATAAAATAGTATAAGTCTTCATCATTGTAAAGATACTGCATATCTTTTCTTTCGATGTGAGCCTTTGGCATTTTATCAGTTGGGTTGAAAGTTCTTTCAACTGTAGCACCAGTTACTATATTCTTCAGCCTTGTTCTTACGAAAGCTGCACCTTTACCGGGTTTTACATGCTGGAATTCCACTACCTGAAAAATATTATTGTCCAATTCAAAAGTTACACCGTTTCTAAAATCACCTGCAACTATCATATCTTACCTCCATGATATAAATAAAATTTACATTTTATGAATTAATAAATCACATAATGAGTTTATGTTTAATTGTTCCTAGTTTATATTAAATTAATTTTTCATATAAGGCAAGAAAAATTTTCAATATATGGTCAAATACTTATTAAAGGATAATTAACTCCTTTGGAGCCTGTGTCAAAACCAACGGGTTATTATCTCTTATAATAATAGTATCTTCAATTCTTACTCCTCCTAAACCCTCAACATATATTCCAGGTTCGACAGTTACCGCCATATTATTTTCCAATACCTTTTCGCCGCCCATCGACAGTCTTGGATTTTCGTGTATTTCAAGCCCCAAGCCGTGCCCGAGTCCGTGCCCGAACTTACCCTCAAAGCCTTTTCCATATATTATATCTCTTGCAATCCTGTCAACTTCTCTGCCTGTTTTTCCTCTGACTGCTCCCTTTTCAGAGGTCAACTGTGCCTCCAATACAATATTATATATGTCTATAAGTCTTTGGTCAGGCTGACCCAGAAATACCGTTCTGGTTATATCCGAGCAATAATGGTTGTACAGGGCTCCAAAATCTATAGTTATAGCATCCCCCAATTCCAACTTTTTATCTGATGCCACACCATGAGGCATTGAAGATCTGAGTCCAGAGGCAACTATTGTTTCAAAAGAAGGTCCTGATGCACCAAGTTTCTTCATTTTATATTCAAGTTCGGCTGCAACATCAAGCTCGGTAATTCCAGGTCTTATAAGAGGGAGAGTCTGCTTTAGCGCTTCATCTGCTATTCTTACAGCCTCAGCGATTATTTCTATCTCCTGTTCATCCTTAATGCTGCGCATTTCATCTACTATAAGTCCAATTCCCTTAAGCTCAACAGCTGAGAGTTTATTTTTCAATTCCAAATATGATGAAAAGCTTACAGAATGATCTTCAAATCCTAAAGTCTTTACTTTTTCAGAATATATTAGTTCATTTATTGTGTCATTTATATCAGGTTTATGCTGAACTATTTCAAAAAGTGGTGCCTGTCTTGCCGACTGCTCCATATATCTGAAGTCTGTAAGCAAGTAAGCCTTTTTTGCTGTAATCAGTAAATTGGCAGACGTACCGGTAAAACCAGATAAATACATATAACTTTCTCTTTTTGTTATTAAAGCTGACTCCAACTGCAGTTCAACTAGTTTTTCTCTGAATTTGTCAAGTCTCAATTTAAGATTTTTTTCATTAAACATAATTTACCATCCCCATTAAAAAATTTATATATGCTGCTTAACATGCTCGGTCTATAGCTCTTAAATATTTATGATATGTCGCTCTTTTTATTTTGCTATAAATTAGCAGCAGCGTGTAAAGCAAGGATATAGCTCATTTTTCCAAAACCGCAGATTTGTCCGACGCAGACAGGTGCAATTACAGAGGTATGTCTGAATTCTTCTCTGCTATGTATATTTGAGAGGTGAATCTCAATAGTAGGTATTTCTATAGCTTTGATGGCATCTCTTATGGCGATGCTATAATGGGTATAAGCGCCAGCGTTAATTACTATTGCTTCGTAAACTCCCCTGGCGGCATGAAGCTTATCAATAATTTCGCCCTCATGGTTGCTCTGTATGAAGTCGGTTTCAAGACCAAGCTGTTCCGAGGTAATATTTACTGCCTTAGCTATATCCAGTAGCGTTTCACTTCCATATACTCCTTTTTCACGAACACCTAACAAATTAAGATTCGGACCGTTAACCACCAAAACTTTTTTCATTCTACTCTCCCATCTGCGCTCATAGAGCGTACACAAATAGTAAATGCTTTATCCTAGTTTTTCTCTTACTTCATTATATATCTTTTTCATTTCCAATGCATCCTCTGCCATCATGCCTCTCGACTCACAGATTATGATCGGCTCCATCTTTCTTTTTACCAAAATCGGTGCCAGATGTTCAAATTCCGGACCGAACTGTTTATCTGAAAAGTTCCAGTGCCGCTTCTCACCGCCTTTTGAAAACTCAATTCTGCTGAAGTGACAATGTATGTTTTTAGTCCGTTCCTTTCCGATTGAGTTCTCTATAATATCTATGACAGCGGCAAAGTCTTCTTCTGAATTTAACCTTCCTAAACCACGGGCGTGCACATGACCAAAATCGATGGTGGGAATCACTCTTTCATCAAGTTTGCACATTTCCATTATTTCTTCAAGAGTTCCCAGCTGATTGTGTTTTCCCAACACCTCCGGGCAGATGTGCACGTCCCCGTACCCTGCAGCATCGGATAACTCCAGTGTTTCGGAAAGTACTTTGAGCGCATATTCCAGAGCGGTTTCTCTTGCCAGTTTGCTGCAGGAGCCGGTATGGACCACTATCCTTTTTGCATCCATCCACTTGGCTACTCTAAGTGTCTCAAGAATATACCTCTTTGAGTTTTCTCTCTTATCTTCCTCTTCACTGGACATATTTATATAATAAGGTGCATGTATACTGAGGTAAATGTTATTTTCAAAAGCCTGCCTGCCAATTTCACGAGCAGTTGCTTCCCCTATATTAACACCCTTTGTACAAGAATATTCATAAGCATCCAGTCCAATGCCCGTAAGCCAGCCAGGCATTTGTGAAGAGGATTTATAGCCTTGCTCATAGAAACTATCAGAATTTCCCGATGGTCCAAACCTTATCATTTGTTATCTCCTGTTAACCGTTATGAATCACTTTGAATATTGCAAATACTATTCTATAAATAATAAAAAGCTAGAAATTATTGTGATAATGAACTCTCGAGGAATACCTTCATCGCTTTGTAGCACATATAAACATCAATTTTGCTTGTTATTTCAACGGGAGAATGCATTGAAAGGATTGGTACTCCGCAGTCAAGAACTTCAACACCAAGGTTTGCAACGTATTGAGCAATCGTACCTCCGCCTCCCTGATCAACCTTACCTAATTCCGCCGTATGCCAGATTATACCTTTTTCATTGAATAACTTTCTTATTAAGCCCATCATTTCGGCACTGGCATCGCTTGAATCATATTTTCCTCTTGAACCGGTGTATTTCTGAACAACAACACCATTTCCCACATACGAAGAATTTCTCTTTTCATAAGCCTCCTGATATGAAGGATCAATACCCGGATTCACATCTGCCGACAGCATGAAAGAGTTTTCGAAACATTGATTCATTAATACATCGGAATAATTATCGTTTGTAAGATAGAGTATTTTTGAGATAAAGCTTCTGAGGAAATTCGATTGAGCCCCGGTATTACCCATGCTTCCTATTTCTTCTTTATCTGTTAAAATACATAAAGCAGTTTTTTCACCGGCATTAAAGTCCAGCATGGCCTTCACACATGTGTATGCACAAACTCTGTCATCCTGTCCATAAGCACCAATCATGCTTCTGTCAAGGCCTATGTCCTTTGCCTTAAAAGCAGGTACAGCCTCAAGTTCCGCCGAAAGAAAATCTTCCTCAATAATACCGTATTTTTCGTTTAGTATTTTAAGAATGTTGAGTTTGATTTTATCCTTTATCTTTTTATCATTAAACGGTCTTGACCCAATTAGTAGATTCAAACCTTCCCCTGAAACAACTTCGGTTGCTTTTTTCTGCATTTGATCCTGCGCAAGATGAGGCAAAAGATCAGTAATAGTAAATACGGGATCTGTTTCCTCTTCACCAATACAAACCTCTACCTTTGAACCATCCGCCCTTACAACAACTCCGTGAAGTGAGTATGGAATTGCAACCCATTGGTACTTTTTTATTCCGCCGTAATAGTGAGTTTTTAATAATACTAATCCTGAATCCTCATATAAAGGATTTTGCTTTATATCTATTCTTGGAGAATCAATATGTGCGCCTACCATATTTATACCTTCAACAACAGGCTTTTCTCCAAGAACTGCAAAGGCGACGGCTTTATTCTTATTTATGTAATAAACCTTGGCGCCCTTCTGAAGTTTCTTTCCCTGGTGCATTAGTTCATTCAGATTTTCAAAACCGTTTTTAAGGAGTTCTTTCTCAACTACAGCGGCAAATTCTCTTTCTGTCTTGCCTTTATCCAAATACTCCTTGTACTGCTCGCAGAGTTCAAAAGCCTTTTCTATTTCTGTGTCACTATGCTCCCATGCATTTTTTGTTTCATAGGTAAGCTTTTCTTTTAACAACTCTGCTTGTGACTTTTCTTCGATCATAATAGCTCCTGTTCCGGTATGATAAACACTGTAGATGAAAATCACACCAATCCCTAAATTTGACTTAAAAAAAATAAATTGATAATATTAATTAATATATTTATATTAATTAATTTCTCTATATTAAGATATCCATATAGATATTTTTCTATTAGTCTATTATACGTTTCAAAGGAGAAAGTTACAATGTATGACAATCATATTCATTCAACATTTTCAACAGATTCCAAAATGGATGCTGAGGATGCCTGCAAAAAAGCAGTGGAAATCGGCCTAAGAGGAATAGTCTTTACAGATCATGTTGATTATGATTTCCCTGATTTTGATGATAGTTTTCTAATAAATTTTGATAGCTACTTTGAAGCTTTTAGTGCTTTGAAAGCTAAATGGAAGGGAAAATTGGATGTTTTAACTGGTGTAGAAATGGGATTTCAGCCTCAGGTAACTGATAAAATAAACAAAGCACTGGTTGCGTACCCTTTTGATTTTGTAATAAATTCCGTTCACATTATTGACCGGCTGGACCCCTACACAAAAACCTTTTTCAGAGGAAGATCCCAACATGACTCTTACGAAAGATATTTGCAGGAGATACTTGTGTCTGTAGACGCTTACGACAATTATGATATAATCGGCCATATCGGCTACGCTGCCCGTTACGGTGATTTTGAGGACAAACCGATGAGATATGCAGATTACAGGGATTCCCTCGATGAAATCTTAAAAGCTGTTGTTTCTAAAGGCAAAGGAATTGAGATTAACACTTCCGGACTTCGCTCCGATCTTCAACAAACTATACCAGGCTATGATATATTCCAAAGATATTATGAGCTTGGTGGAGAAATAATTACAATGGGCTCAGATTCGCACTTATCAGAGCATCTAGGTCACAGCTTCAAGGAAGCTTCGGAATACCTTAAGAGTATCGGGTTTAAATATCTGGCACATTTTGATAAGAGACAGCCTATATTTGAAAAAATATAGGCTGTAATGAACCTTTAACAATTATTTAACATAATCTCTCATTGCTATTTATTAAAAATGGGTATATATTAAATAGTGTAACAGAGAGTAGGTGATAAAATTGAATAAGAATAACGTTTTTGTAAATTCAGACGTTATTGAGGACTGTCTTAGCGAATGCTTTGATGTATTTGAGAAAATACCACAAGTACAAAGCGAAGGCAAAACCTCAAAAAAGTAAGTGAAACAGCCTCTTAACCCAAGGCTTTTTTTATTGCAAAAATATCTTCTCTCGTAAACAGAATTTCTCAAAGGCTCTAATCATTACCACCTGCTTTGACCGGTATTGAATATGTAACATATTCCTTCTCTAAATGATAGCCAAGTTTTTCTGCCAGTGCAACCGATGCTATATTTGCCGCATCCCAGCTTGGATAAAGGTTTCTTTCAAGACATTCGAGAATTAGTTTTGAAGCACATACCAAAGCCAGCCCCCTTCTTCTATAATCCTCTTTAGTGTCAATCTCTATTTCTATTCCTTCTTCGTACACAGTGTAGGAGGATGCGCCTGCGACCGGCTTATCTTCATGAAGAATGACATACCCAAGTCCCAGCTTTTTATAATCTTCGAAAGTTGGAAATTGTGAACATAAATCCTTTGACCAATCTTCTGAACGGCACTTAATATATAACTCCTCATCAATTTGCTTTAACTTATATTCATGTGAAAGCTTTAATATATTCTGCTTTAATTCTTCCCGGTCAAATACCTCCGGTTCTTTCTTAATAGCATAACGCATGAATTTATTAAATTTATTTGTGTATTCCTCCTCAATTAATGCTTCCCAAGCCTCATTCCGAGGCACCATAAGAATAAAATCCGACATGAAGCTTTCAGGTATATTTTTTACCAGTTCAGCATCCGGAGCACCTGCAAAAAAGCAGAAGTCACCAACAATCAATTGAGCTGAAACCGGCTGATGCTTTTCATTTGCCCATGCCTTCCCCATGTAGCCCTGCAGACAGGACCATATTAGAGTTTCCTCCCAGTCTTTAAATAGCGGAGCAACCTTATCCATTTCATACTTGCTTAATTGGTACATGAATTACCTCCGTTTTAAACTTATTATATAAAGGGAATACGCTAGTTAGTAGTTAAACTCTCTTAAATTCGATAATGTCTCCGGGCTGGCAATCCAACGCATCACATATTGCATCCAGCGATGAAAACCTTATGGCCTTTACTTTTCCCGTTTTTACATTCGATAAATTGACATACGAAATACCTACTTTTTGTGCCAGCTCATTCAAAGAAATTTTCCTGTCAGCCATGACTCTGTCCAATCTTAGTATAATAGCCATAATTAACCTCTCATCAATGTATTATAAAGTAGAATCAGAATTTATTTGATACATTAATCCATAGTGAATAAGTCGCGAGGCTAAAACTCCAAGTAGTCCAAACAGGAGAAGTGCCCCGTCAAATAATGTTGTTCCGCCAAATGATAGTATGTGAATGCTGCATTCATAACCATCAATTTTAGTAAAAACGAATGAAGAAACAATAAACAGCAAACCAACCGAAAATACAGTCCAAATTAAAATCTTTGAGAAAGGTCTTTTTGTAACCAAAATACTAATAAGAGAAATAAAACATAAAGTTATACAGGCAAAAAATAAGGTGTTAGATAAAAATGTGTTTATTCCATTAATCCATTTATGACCTTTTTTATCACTGGTAAAAAATAATATACCAACAAGAGTTAAAATTCCTGATAGAAAAATACAACAACCTAGTACCAACTTAAAAGCTGGGCTTAATTTTATGTCAGCCTCTTTATTAGCTGGAATAATTATCTCTTTAATTTCTTCTTCCATAGCCATCCTCCATAATATGTAATCCATTGTATTAATTGTATATCTTACATATTATGTTAGTCAATACATTTTTAATGTTTATCGTTAAATATGTACCCATTTTTTTTAAAATTACATTTCTCTATAAAATAAATGGAAAATAGAAAGGTGAGATGCCACTTTGTAAAGTGAAATGCAACCTTTGTAATAAAAAAGTGAATATTTGTAAACGAAACGCAGTTTTTGTATTTGAAAAGCCACTATTGAAAATGAAAAGCCATTTTTGAAATCAAAATGCAGTTTGCTTTTTTCGATAGTTTGGCATATCATGAGAAAAACGGGCATGCCAAATAGAGGTTAACTCCCTCTCGATGTTTTTGTAATCGGAGAATCAACCCCTGCTTTTTGGGTAGCATGGATTGTTGGCGGCACAGTTTTTAGTACTATCTTTTGAGAAGACTTGGTTTTAGTTGGATTTCATCGGCTGTAACCGGTGAGCATCCTAGTTTTTGTAAAATCTCTTCTCCATGGTAGAAGCTGAACGTTTCGTAAGGGCTACGATTGTTCAGCTTTTTTCTTTTGTATGAATTGATATGATTCATCATTCGCGTCATGTCTTCCTGTGACAAATGGTTAAAGCTAGTCCCTTTCGGAAGCACCCTGCGAATCAAGCTGTGATTCACCTCAATAGCTCCTTTTTGGTGTGGACTGCCTGCGTCACAATAATAGATACGCGTACGCATACCGTGTAGCTCAGATCCATATTCAATAGCCTTGGGATTAGAAAACTCACTACCGTTATCAGTCAGAATAACAGGAAAAAGCTTTTTAAACAGTGCACGTCCTAACTTTTTATCTAGATCGTTAAATATGTCTATAACTGATTGAGAGGTATTAGATTCTCTAATAAAGGCAAGCATTAAACTGGTTTCTACAAAGTGTACTGTAAGCAAGCATTTGCCACCTTTTGTACCTATGACTGAGTCCATTTGAACAATTGCTATGTCAGGGTTAGCTTCTATGAAACCTTGAAATGCCTCGTAGTTACGCCCTATTCTGCAGCCTTTGTCCACTTTGAATTCTGGCTTTTTGTATCGTTCGCGGAATTTAACTTTCCTCGGAAGGTCAATGTTGCGTACATCTAGAATACAGGCATCTATGTAGTTATAAATAGTTTTCTCGCTGCACATGAGTTCATTTTCGTGTGATACGTAAATCTGATGTATGGACTGCCCTTGCTTCACCAGTGGACTGATAATGGAGTTGAGTCTGGCAATCTCTTTTTCACAAATACACAGGCCGCTGCGAGATTCTGATATGGTTTCATGAGCTTTAACATGGGCATGCTCGGCATCATAAATGGTTTTCAACAATGTACATTTGCTGATTTGTTCACAACCATTGCAGACATAAGGTACACGGAATCTTGCAGTACAGATTTCTTCAATGTAATCTGAGCAGTTGTCATTACACTTTGAACAGAGTTTGCAGTATACGGTTGAAGTCCTAGTACATTCCTTGCCACATAATGATTTCTTCCTGCATGTAAAACGGTTTTTACAAGCATTGTATGGAAATCCGGGATATCCGGTAGCAACCGCTGAAGAATGCTTACGGACTTCTCTGGAAATAGTCGTCGGATTTTTGTCCATAATTTTAGCAATTTTTTTGAAGGATAGGCTATCCTTTAGGTATTTCTGAAGGGTTAATCTTTCTTCATAGGTAAAAAACTTCGACATAATTACACTCCTTTTTGCCGCCAACTTACTAATCATAAATGGCAATGAAAAGGTATGTAAACACAAAAGACTGGTTTATCACCAATCTTTTGTAAGCCAAGGTGCAACCTCTTGGCAAGATAAAAATCATTAATATATTATCATTAATTCAAATCGGATAGGGCTGCATTTCGATTTACAATTAAGGTCTATAAAATAAATAACCGGGATGCTCAGCACCCCGGTGGAAGTTATTTCTGAACAAGGTCAATGGAACCTAATACTACGTGAGCCAATCCAAATCCAATAATCCCAGCCCCAATCGCAACTGTTGTGTCACGCTTGGACATGCCACGTTTCTTCATGTCAACTCCTCGCATTGCCAACCCGGTTGCTGTAACAGCTGATCCTAATATGGTCGGAATAAGTCCTTCGCGCAAAAGAATCCCCTCCTCTTTTTTTAAAGAACCAGAAATAAAATCTTTATTAATGTCTGCAAATAAGCTTTTTATATGTGGGAAAACTAATACATAATTGACTTATTTCTTCCTTTGTAATAAGCGAGATATTCCTCCGTATAAAAAAGCTCCGCTAAAAAATAAGGAAAAAAGGAAACCAATGACGTTTTCATACTTGTTCAATCCGCCTTTAACTATAAATGGCACAGGAATCACACAGATTACTCCGAAAGCAATTATGAGTTTGGGATATTTACAAAGACTTAAAAGTGGTTTTGGCATTCTCCCGGTTCCAATATAATAACCAGGATTAAATCTATTTTCCTGCCATTCTGTGATTTCCTCAATTTCCTTGTCTAGAGAATTTTTATGATTCTCTGTCATGATGTACCTCCTAGAATTCCCAAGCAACAGCCCATATAATACCAATAAATCAATTATATCACAAATTTACCCGGTATGTTTTAATTGTAAAAAAAGATCATTTATATGAATCTTCTCATACAAATAATCTTTATTATGGTTTCACATCTAAATAATACTGTGTATTCTTAATAAATTGAGTCTCATTAAAAAACGTATACGCTTGATTTAATCTATTGTTCCACCGCCCACAACAATATCTCCGTCATAAAAAACAACTGATTGGCCGGGTGTTATCGCTCTTTGCGGAGTATCAAATACGACCTTTATCCTGTTCTCGTCGATTATATGAACTGTAGCCGGAGCTTCCTTTGCGGAATACCGTATTTTTGCATTTACTCTCATACCTTCAACAGGCTTTTCAATTGATATAAAATTCAGGTCAGACGCTGTAAGTGTATCTGAGAAAACCTCATTGTCATCCCCAAGGATTACCCTGTTATTTTCAGCATCCAGAGCCACCACAAACATGGGTTTCCCAAAGGCAATACCCAAACCTTTTCTCTGACCTACAGTATAATGAACTATTCCCTTGTGAGTACCCAATACATTTCCCTTTGTATCAACAAATTTGCCCGGGAGAATTTTCTTATCACTGTTTTCACTTAAAAATCTGCCATAATCGTTATCATTTATAAAACATATTTCCTGACTGTCAGGCTTTGTTGCCACAGAGAGGCCTATCTCCTTGGCAAGCTCCCTGATGCGCTCTTTAGAATAATCCCCCACAGGCATAAGCGTTCTGCTAAGCTGCTCCTGCGTCAGATTATAAAGTGCATATGTCTGGTCTTTTCTGTCGGTAACAGATTTTTTAAGGATGTATCTTCCTGACGCAGGGTCAAGCATAACCTTGGCGTAATGACCTGTAGCGATATAGTCAATTCCCATTGAAACTGCCTTATCCAGCATAGCCTGCCACTTGACATGCCTGTTGCAGGCTATGCAAGGGTTTGGTGTACGCCCTTTAAAGTACTCCTCTTTGAAATACTCAATAACTGTTTTATTAAAAATATCTTTGAAATTCAACACATAATATGGAATTCCAAGCTTATTAGCTACTCTTCTGGCGTCATCCACAGCAGAAAGTGAACAGCAGCCCCCCTCGGACTTTTTCATTTCCTCATCCATGTCCTGCCATATCTGAAGAGTTACCCCAATAACCTCATATCCCTGCTGCAATAAAATGGCGGCTGCAACAGAACTGTCTACGCCGCCGCTCATACCGAGCATAACTTTTTTTGAGCTCATCCTATTCTTCGTCCTCGTCGTAATCTTCCTCTCTTCCGTGACTGTGATGACAGCTGCTGCAGCAACCTGTGCAATCAGCACTTTCGTCAGTAGCAAGGCCGTTTTTTCTTCTGTAATCCTCAAGTGCGGCCGCAATTGCTTCCTCAGCAAGATTTGAACAGTGCATCTTTGCAGGTGGCAGTCCGTCCAGAGCCTCAGCTACAGCTTTATTAGTAATCTTCATAGCTTCTTCAACAGTCTTTCCCTTAACAAGTTCAGTTGCCATACTGCTGGTAGCAACAGCTGCACCGCAGCCAAAAGTCTTGAATTTGGCATCAACTATTATATTATCCTCTATTTTAAGATACATTTTCATAATGTCTCCGCATTTAGCGTTACCTACCTGACCCACTCCATTGGCATCTTCAATTTCTCCAACATTTCTTGGATTTGAAAAATGGTCCATTACTTTTTCACTATACATTTTACATAACCTCTTTTCCGATATAATATCAACTTGGTATAACTATCAATACTTTAAATGATTAATACTTACTTTTTATTTTTAATTGCTTCATATAGTGGTGACATGTCTCTTAATTTGTTAACTATCTTTGGTATTTCCTCAAGAATATAATCAACATCCTCCAGTGTATTATCATCACCAAAAGTCAATCTCAATGAACCATGAGCAATTTCATGGGGTAGACCGATAGCCATTAATACATGTGAAGGATCAAGTGAACCTGATGAGCATGCAGAACCACTGGAACCGCAAACCCCCATCATATCGAGCATAAGCAGTAAGGACTCTCCTTCAATAAATTCGAAGGATATGTTAACATTTCCCGGAAGTCTACTGGTTCTGTGTCCATTTAATCTGATGTAAGGAATCTTAGCCATAAGGCCTTCTATTGTTTTCTCTCTTAATTCCAGAAGTTTTTTATTATAAGCCTCCATGTTTTGTGAAGCCAGCTCTATGGCTTTTCCCAACCCAATAACGCCTGGAAGATTTTCAGTACTTGCTCTTTTACCTCTCTCCTGTGCACCACCATGAATAAAGGAAGAAATTTTAACTCCTTTTCTTACATATAATGCGCCCACGCCTTTAGGTCCATAGAACTTGTGACCTGACAAGGATAACAGGTCTATGTTCATTTTCTGAACGTCTATTGCAACATTACCTATTGCCTGTACAGCATCTGTGTGAAAAAGAATACCCTTTTCACGGGCAATGGCACCGATTTCCTGTATTGGCTGAATAGTACCTATTTCATTATTAGCAAACATAATACTTATTAGTATTGTTGTATCTTTGATTGCTTTTTTCAGTTCTTCAAGTGAAATAACTCCATCGTTGTCGACAGGAAGATAAGTAACTTCAAAGCCTTCACCCTCCAGATATTTACATGAATTCAATACCGCCGGATGCTCAATTGCAGAAGTTATAATATGATTGCCCTTTTTTTTATTTGCTCCTGCAATGCCCTTCAAGGCCCAGTTATCAGCTTCACTTCCAGAGGCTGTAAAATATATTTCTCTAGGTTCTGCTCCTAGCGCCTTTGCTACTTTTTCCCTGGCTTCTTCAACTGCTTTCTTGCTTTCACGACCAAGGCTATATATCGAAGAAGCATTACCAAAATGTTCACAGAAGTAAGGCTTCATTGCCTCAAATACTTCCGGCTTAACATATGTGGTTGCTGCATGATCCAAGTAAATCATTCTGTTTCCCATGTCGAACACTCCCTTAATTATTTAAACTCAAGCGGATTAATTGAACTGAATTTTTCAATCATTCGCTAATAATATACCCTTACAAAACTCAATAAAAACGGATTATATGTAATAAATATAATCATTTTTTGTCTTACTCTCGTATTCTGCTACAAGATCGGCAATAGAGATGGAATCAACTACTTCATTGATTTTATCCCTCAACTTAGCCCATACAGCAGCAGTGACACAAAAATCAGCCTTATCACAGCTCACAGGCATTTCAAGATCTATACAGTCAACAGGGCATAAAGTTCCCTCTAAAGATCTTAAAACATCTCCAACAGAAATATTTTCCGCAGGTTTGGCAAGTAGATAACCTCCCTGTGCCCCCCTTATGCTCTTGACCAGTCCGGATTTTTTTAGTGAGGAAAAAAGCTGTTCCAGATAATTTTCAGATAGGCCCTGTCTCTCAGCTACACATTTTAATGAAACCTGACCATCCTTATCATGAACTGCAAGATCAACAATTGCTCTTAATCCATATCTCCCCTTAGTAGAAACCTTCAAATAAATACACCCCAATCACGTGCCAGCACGTAGTCAATTACCTTAATTCCAATTAAATTACTAGACTTTAATTGATGTTACCACATACGAAAAAGGAATTCAAGTATAATTAGTAACATTTGTATGAAATAATGGAATTATTTATTGTTAGAAATGACCTATGATTTAAATAAAAGAACTATAGCACCTGGTTCTCAGCATGTAATCTATTTCTTCAATACTCTTTCCGTTTGCACAAACGATAAAAACACCATAGCTTGATTTGCTGCTGGTGCTCATTACCGGACTTGTATTTTCTTCAGTTATTGCCGAAAAATCGAATCTTGTTCCCTCATACACTACTGCATCAATAGGATTTCTATAAGTATATAGGTCTACTACTGTATACCCCTTCTGGGATAAAGCCTTGGAAAGTTCTGTTAAATTTGACTGAACTGCAACTACCATAAACACACCTCCGAAAAACTAAAAGGAATTATATACACCCTCTGGTATCCGCTTCCAGTAAACATTTTTATACTTGAAGCTATTCCCTGATAGTATTTGCAGAGGAATAATTATTATTCCGATTAAAATAAATGTTTTTTCAGAGTCATCCTGCCCCTGTTATCTATTTTGAATCAGTCTGTTCTGAACCTGTTTCTCCTGCATCAGTCTGTTCCGAATTAGTCTTCTCTGAAGCCGCCTGTTCTGAACCATTAGGCTCGGTATCTGATAATTCGGACACATCCGGTTCATCGTTACCTACTGAATTCATTCTATTAATAACTTCTTCAGATATTTTTGACTTTCTGCTCATATTGGTTTTATCTGAAAATAAAAACCATACCGCTATTACAGCATACAATGCAATACTCTGTACCTGAAAAACATGCCAAAAGACTATGTTTATCATTAATAATACAAAACCGACCAACAAAACCCATGCCAATACTCTTTTTAACATTTATTGTTCTCTCCATTTCTCCAGCCATTCTTTTATTTTGGCCTCATAGCCATTTGCCGTAGGATTATAATATAAAGTTCCTTTCATTTCTTCCGGGAAAAATTCCTGCTTTACTATATTGTTTTTATAGTCGTGGGCATATTTATAGCCCTGTCCATACCCCAATTGTTCCATGCCCTTGGCTGCCGCATTGCGCAAATGCATAGGAACGCTTCCTGTGTTTCTGGAACCAACATCTGTCAATGCACTGTTTATAGCCATATAGGCTGAGTTAGACTTTGGACTGCAGGCCACAGTAACAGCCGCATGTGCCAGAATTATTCTGGACTCGGGCATTCCAATCATCTTGACTGCCTGCGCTGCAGCAACAGCCACCTGCAAGGCGGTAGGATTAGCCATACCTACATCCTCTGATGCACAAATAATAATCCTTCTTGCAAGAAACTCCACGTCTTCTCCGGCATAAAGGGCTCTTGCCAGATAGAAAACCGCTGCATCGGGATTACTGCCACGCATGGATTTTATAAACGCACTTATGTTGTCGTAGTGCTCTTCACCATTTTTATCAAATCTTATGGCCTTTTTCTGAACACATTCCTCTATAGTTTTAAGAGTTATATTTATCAGACCGTCTTCACCAAGCTCGGAGGTCAAAACTGCCAGTTCTATAGAATTAAGTGCAGTCCTGGCATCCCCGGAACATACCTCGCTCAGGTAATCAAGAGCCTCTTCACTAACACTGATATTATAGTTTCCAAGGCCTCTTTCCTTGTCTTTAATTGCAGAAACCAGCAGCTTTTTTATATCCTTCTGTTCAAGAGGCTTCAGCATAAATACGGTTGATCTTGATATGAGAGCCTTGTTAACTTCAAAAAAAGGATTTTCAGTAGTTGCACCAATAAGTACGATAGTTCCGTCCTCAACATATGGCAACAGAGCATCCTGCTGAGATTTGTTAAAGCGGTGTATTTCATCGATAAATAGTACTGTTCTTCCGTTAGGATTGAGCATCGCGTTCTTGGTATCTGCCGCTATACGTTTTATATCATTGACTCCGGAGGTTACTGCATTCAGCTTTTCAAAGCTGGACTGTGTTGTATTCGCAATAATCCGGGCAAGGGAGGTTTTACCTGTACCGGGTGGTCCGTACAGAATAATTGAAGTAATTCTGTCTGCCTTTATCATCCTGTACAGCATTTTATCCCTGCCTATAATATGGCCCTGTCCCACAAATTCTTCAATTGTTCTTGGTGACATCCTATATGCCAAAGGTTGTATTTTTTCTCTCATAATTCTCCTGGTTTATTTCGTTATTATGAAGGAATTCCATATATCGTCTACTTCTTTTAATGCATTTTCAGTTGCTGTGAGCTCAGGAACAACACTTACATAGCAGTACGAATAATTTCCCGCCTCAAAACAATAGCAGCTTACTGTTGCAAAGAAATCCTTCTCGGTACTTTCAACCTTGTAGGTATAAGTCCTGGTATCGTAACCTTTTACTGTGACCTGTGACTTTACAGGGTCAGCACCGTATATTTTCTTCAAGGCTTTTATAACACTAAACTTTTCCTCATCAGTTAAGGTTTTAGATAGTGATGACTTTTCCAACGAGTAAACCATAATACTTGTAGTGTTTTTAGGATTATTAAACGACACAAAGCTTTCATCCTCGGTTCCTGATTTTGTCCAGAACCCGGGCAGTTTCAAACTCCACCTAAAGGTCTTGTTAATGTACTCAAATGGAGCGTCCTGCTGTGATACTCTTATTCCGGAATTTTTATTATTATATTTTTCAATATCATTTTTGAATTTGTCGGCATCAACAGTGTAAAAGGTCATATCATTTATTGTGTCGATAAATTCCTTTATCAGCTTATCATGTTCAGCCTCTGGAAGCTTTACAGTAATTTCATATACTATATTGCCTTTTGTAAAATAAAGTTCATCCATAATATAAACCTTATCTGCCTGCTTTATACTGAACTTGAGACTTCTGGCATCGTTTCCTGCAGCTGACGAATAGTCATCTGAAATAAACTTGTAAACAGCTTTGTTAAAGTATGTATTATAGTCATCAACTATCCTGTCAACGTAATCATCAAGGTTGTCGTCTTCATCAATTGTTTTAATGGACACCTTCATATAATGGGAGCTATCCCTTCCAAGACAGGTAGTCATCGGGTCATCATTGGAAAGAACCCTATCCCAATCGGCAGGAACTTTTACTGACCAGGGCAGATACTTTGAATCTTGATTCAGAGCGATATAATTGTAGTAATTAGCTTTGCCCTGCTTTATCTTTGAAATGTCTTCAACGCCTTTTACTGCTCCCTTGTAATTGAGGTTAAAGGAAGTTATTATACCTTCGTAATACTTATCTTTAAGAAGCTTTTCAGGTGTTACAGAATTGTCATAACAATTAAGGGTCATATAATAGAAGTAATCACCCTTGTCGAAAACCCTAACTCTTAAAGCTTCATCGTATTCAGACAACCTTGTATACTCAAAATACGGAACCGTTGCTTTTAAGTCAATTTTTGAGCTCCGAACTGTACTGTTATATAGAATATTATTATAAAGTTCGGTCAACTTCCTGCTATTTTTATTTTCAACCGCTACTTCAAAATACAGATTTCTGCCTTCATTTGTTATACCGACTTTATCAGATTTAAAACTGTTGGATATAATTCTGGAACCCGAAGGCACACTTAAACTCCAGCCATAATAACTGTTTCCCACCTTTGGACTGCTGATACCACCGGTAAGAAAAGACAAATCACTAAGAGCCCCATCATCCTCCAGGACAATTTTCACTGAGCCTTTTTTAAGATCACTTGTAACTGTAACCGGGAAATTAACGGAAATAAAATCCAACGGGACCATGATCGACTTATTCTTTACTTCCGGCGCCGTAGTAAGCTTTTTAGCCTCCTGGTTTCTGCTGTAGCTTAAAGAACCGGTGGTTATCTGTACATTAAGTTCACCATATATTATTTCCGTAACTTTTTTATCCTTCTTGTTAACTTCTGC
The DNA here is from genome assembly GCA_023460955.1 of Bacillota bacterium. Classification (GTDB taxonomy): domain Bacteria; phylum Bacillota; class Clostridia; order Acetivibrionales; family DSM-1351; genus Ruminiclostridium. The sequence goes on from JAEWOH010000062.1 coordinate 104,746, forward strand.
ACCAATAGTGGTTGTAAACCATTCCAGAGGTATCATTATTGAGTTTTTTATTATGTAAGGCTTTTCAATTTGGGATAGTCTTCCATCTATTTTCGCCGAAGTGCTCCCAACCTTTAGTTCCAGTACAAGCTTATCATTCGCTGCTGCATATGTGCTGAACAGGCACGATATAATTAATGAGAATATAATAACCAGGCTCGCGGTTTTTTTACCGCTTCTGAACAATTTATTCATAGAGGCACGTCCTTAATAGTTGATATTATCCATTATATTGGTAATTTATTAAAATCTCAATCAAAGTTACTGTTTAGTTTTACTCTCACCGAACTCCACTTTAACAGTAATTAATTTTCCGTCTCGCAATAAATTAAAGGCTGCTTTATCTCCCGGAAGATACTTCTTCATTTCTTCGTTATAATCAATTATAGAATTCACTTTTACCCCGTTTACCGAAATAAGCTTGTCATCTTCGTGGATATCATATAGTTCAGCAGGAGAACCATCTAATATATTCTGAACAGTCAGTCCCTCTTCTGTACTGGGTAAGCCGTATTTTGATGCAATACTTTCTGAAAAAACTATTCCAATATAAGGTCTCATTATTTTTCCAAATCTTTCAAAATGACTTATGGCGTATTTGACAGTATCAACAGGAATAGAAAAATTAAGCCCTTCAACACCAAAACCTATAAGCTTAACTGAATTTATGCCAATGACTTCCCCTTTCATATTTACCAAAGGCCCACCGCTGTTACCACCGTTTATTGCGGCATCTGACTGGATAAATCTGTACTCGCCGTCAGTAGATCTGTTCATTCCGCTGATAATACCTTTTGTAGCGGAATTACGCAAATTGAACGATTGTGGAGTTCCTATGGCTACTACCTCCTGGCCCACCGAAACACTTGATATATCTCCAAAAACTGCCGGAGTAAGTCCTCCCTTATCAACTTTTATTACAGCCAGGTCCAAGCTCTCATCGATAGCTTTCAGCCTTGCCTTGTATGCCTTGCTGTTGGACAGCACAACCACAATTGTGTCCATATCCTTTACAACATGCGCGTTTGTTATTATGTACCCGTCACTTCTATATATGACACCAGTGCCGAATATAAGATTATCCGTGTATTCGCTGTAATCGTAGCTACTTTCCTTCAGCTTTCCTATAATGCCAACAACCGAGGGACTTACCTTATTTATAATATTAGTAAACTTATTTGTATTAGTATTTATTTCAACCGAGTTGCCATTATTGGCAACCGATATTCCATCCAAATTGTTCTTCAGGCTATCCACCAGCACATATTGTTTCCCGTTAATTTCCCTTACTGCACCGTCAACCTGCTTTCCATCAAGCTTCAGAATTGGACCTGAGGCTGCATTTATACCTGTTGTCAAACATGCCATTGCTGCAGCCAGGCATAGGACTTTAACTATTGTTTTCTTGGCCATCCGCTGTCTCCCTCTCTTTCCATATTGACATTTTACCATTTTGGGAGAGGCAATTCAATTATAGTACTTTATATTATTATGGGATAAACCCTATATGACATACATTACCCAAGTAAATCAATTCTTGAGATTGCTGAATAAGTAAGCCTGTTATCCACTCTTTTGCTCTCCATAAGTGATATTGCTCCAACCTGTGTCTGAATTTTACCAAAACCTATACTATTAAAGCCTTCCGTGCTGTTTTCCAACCTTGTTTCACGTATTAGTGTCACATGTGGGCTGTAAGCCTTTTGTTCCCGTGGGTACCCGATTTCTCCAAGAGCTCCCTCCAGCTTACAGTATAAGTGTTGAAGTTCACTGCTTCTTTCAATACCTGCCCATATTATTTTTCTGCTGCCCTTGTTAAAGTCTCCCAGTCTGTCAATTGTAAGCCCGAAGCCCGCGGTCTCTTCAGCTGTATTGCGAAGAGCTTCGACAAGTTTTTGAATTTGTTCGGGAGTTTGATCCCCTATAAATCTGAGTGTGAGATGAAAATTTTCCTTATAAGAATAATTTCCTCCATTGCAATATTTTCTTAACTCCTGTTGAATAAAGAATAATCTTTCCTTTACCTCTTCGTTGAACTCAATTGCAAAGAATACTCTCATAGGCGCCTCCAGACTTAAACCCTTTGGTTTTGTCTTATTTTAGATTGAAATAACTTCATTCTTTGATTACATAACCTTATATGTGGTATAGTTATAATATAAATTTTTGCAGCTCAAAATATACAATATAACACATCTGCACACTAAGGAGGACTTTCAATGTTTTATGAGATAAGATTTCAAACCGGTGAAATGACACAAATCATAGATGAGATGAAAAAAGGAAAAATACCCTGCATGGATGTTAACGACAATGATGAATTGAACTGGTTTATTAAGCAGCTTGAAACCAAAGGGATTTACAGGATAGAAGACATTCCCTTTGATAATAGTGCACGGGACAGAGTAAAGGAACCTTTATTCGAATACCGGGTGGCTTTTTATACTTCCCCAATTAAAGCCACGGAGCTTAATGGCAAATCCCCACTTTTTATTGATATTTATTTCGAACCTGAGTTTGAAAGAACATATGACCCCGTTGGAGAGATGTAATTTTAAAATCCTGGTCTTCCGCCACAGTGAAGCGGAAGACCGGGATTTTTATTTTGTGCATACAGCCGTTATGGCTATATCTCCGTTTATTTGTGCGATTGGGACAGCTGCCGTGCCGTTATTCAAGGGCAGCGTGTATTTTACACTTTTCCCGATGGTAAGTACTATGGTTTTGGGCAGCTTGCAGCCTGCAGTTGGATTTATCTTAATTTTTAACTCGCCTGCTGCAACTGTGTTTTCCGCCTTTCCTTTTATAACATTCGCTTTGACTTCAAAGGGTATTTTATTCTCTGCTGAATAGTACATAAGTGTATAAATTACTTCATGCCCTTTTTTGGTGGGATGTGGATCAAAATTCTTACCCGTATCGGCGTTTGTAAGCTGCATTCCGCCAGGTGCTTTTGCAAACGCTGAGTATACATCAGCTACTCTGAAATTTTTACCGTTATCTGAAAGTTTAATGATTTTGGCGTTCATATTTTTTATTGCACTGTCAACTGTAACAGGCAAAATCTTTTCATACGGACTATAAATTGTCTGAACAATTAATTTTGCTTTAGGGTTTAAAGCTTTAATAAACGAAATAATATTCTCAAAATCACCGGGTTTATGTAGTTTTTCATTTCCTGCAAAGGTTTCAGCTCCCTTAAGAACATTATCTATCATATTTTTGAATTCATTTTCACTTAACAGCAATTTTAAAACTGCTCTTTGAATTTGGGAAGGATCCGCATTAAAAATATTTCTACCGTTTTCAATATTTTCGTTAACAGAATTCAAAAGAGGTATAAAAACATTGTTTCCGCCAATAGAAAGGGTAATCAACTTTGCATCTTTTATTTTTTCAACTGCTTCCTTTTGTTCCTTTGTTGAAGGCTTACTGAGAGCTTGGTAAAAAACAGTACTGTCAATCCCTTCAACTCCATAATTTACTGTGGTCATACCTGTTTTTTTTCCAAGCTTTATTACCGAATTACTGGAACTGTATTTGTTTTTATCATCACCATTTATGTAGCTTTCAAGACCATACCCGGAGGCAATGGAATCGCCAAGTGCTATATATAAGGCTTTACTTTCTTTAGCAGCCCGGACAGGGACTGAAAAAGAGAGCCAGTTTACGCAAGTTATTAAAAGACATAAAACAAATAGAATGAGTTTTTTTGCTAGTTTCATTACTAAAACCCCCGTTACGCATTAAAATTGAGATATAAAAAGGTGTTTCAAGTTATATATTATTATAGCTTTAATACTTGGAAAGTTCAAATAAATAGCCCTGATAGGTAGCATATCAATGAATACCTTACAGGGCTTTGTAGTATAGGGTTATGTGGGTAATAACTTATATGCGGTCAATAACTTTGTTTCTTGTCACACTAATTTAATTATAATTTGTTGCCGTTTGTTTTAACTACTGCTTACGTTGTCCTGACTTATGTTTTTTACTTTGCTTACATATAAATCCGTCAGCTCGTTGGCGTATTCTTCCGAGAACCCTTCACTTATAACTTTACATACCGGCTTTTCGGCATCTGGAAGCACCAATACCCAGCCCTTGTCGCCAAATATTTTTACTCCCTCTGTAGTTTCAATCCTGTCACCGTCATTTTCTTCTATTATAGCTCTGATAACCTTTCCTTTGGCTGACCATGGACATTTGACCTCTTTCTTTAGCATATGGAAATCCGGTATCATATCTACAAGCTGGTCAAGACGGATCTTATTCAGTGCCATATAGTCAATTATCCTGACTAATCCTGATACCGCATCAAAATTCAATGCGAAAAAGTCATCGGAATCATTTTGGCTGATATCACAAATCATCTTCTTCATAAGTTCCTGAGTTGAGGTTTTTGTCCTGACAACTTTCCCCTCATGTTCTTCAGCCATTTTTTCAATAACAGTGCTTGTATTAAGAGGGACAACTACCGTATTGCCTCTGGAGGTTTTCAGGTGAATGAGGCTTATAAGCGCCATATACAAATCGTCAGAAATAACTCTCCCCTTTGTGTCCACAAGCATTATTTTTTCATTTGAATTCTCAAAATAAACACCAAAATCAAATCTACCCTGTCTTACAGTTGAAGTGAGAGTTTTAATATCTGAAAACATACTTTCTTTTTTCCGATAGTTACTCTCCAGTTTTGGGTTAATGAAAGCATAATCACAATTTAACTCTTCCAAAATCCTTTCAATGACTTTTTTAATAGGTTCCGTCTTTACAACTAGCGCAATTTTGAAATTATGCTCTTTTGCTTTGACGTTGTTTAAAATATTTCTGCTATAGAAAATACTATGGTCTGGAATTTCCACCACCGGCTTAATTTCACTAGCCGGACACCTTATAAAATCCTCTCTCACGAAAGTATTTTCTATTTTTCTCTCTTCTCCTCTATCGATATTGCTCCCAAGCTTGTTTAGAATATCTATTACAAGCATACTCTGTTCCTGACCCGAAGCTGAAATATGAATTCCTCCGTATAAGCCATAAAACCTTATAGCTGACCTTGTAACAGGCAGCAATGACGTACCAATATCATAGACTTCAACGCCGGCGGAAAGTAAGCCTGATACCATTGAACTTTTAAGCATTTTCAAAGCATCAATATCATCACAACTGACGCCTATCTTTGAAGCGTTTTTACATAATGAACCGTAGGTAGCTCCCAACCTTGAAACAAACTCAGGTGTAATATCCACATTAATTTCGCCAAGTATTCCCCTGTTGCCGAATAAGTTCTTTGTGTACTTTGAGCCCCATACAAGATTTGAACAAACATCTGTATCAACGTCTATATTCTTATTCGGCCAAACCTTTACACCGGGTCTGACTGAAGCACTTTTTCCGAGAATACAATTATCTCCGACAACTGCTCCTTCATAGGCTGAAGCTCTGCTATTAACATGTACCTTATTACAAAGTACACCACCTCTGATTTGTGCATTGCTCTTTATAATACAACCCTTCCAGATTATGCTCTTCTTAACAGAGCTGCCTTCAAATAAGAGGTTATTATCTCCAATAACACTGTAACTCCCAATTGAGCAGTTTTCTTTTATAATGGTGTTTTTACCGATAAAAACAGGAGGTTTAATACTTGCCTCCCTTGAAATAACTGCACCTTCACCCGCCCAAACTCCCTGACGAATTTCTTTTGCATCTATTCTGATGTTTACCTTTTTATCAAGTATGTCTTGATGGACATAAACATAAGCATCCAAATCGCCGACATCACACCAGTAATCTTCCGTTACGAAGCCGAACATCGGCCGGTTCTCCTTAAGCAGCTCAGGAAAAACGTCTTTGCTGAAATCGAACATCTGGTTTGGTTTTATATAGCTAAGAATTTCAGGGTTTAGCACATATATTCCCGTATTTACGGTATCACTGAAAACCTCACCCCAGCTGGGCTTTTCCAGAAAACGTGTAATCCTTCCGACTTTATCTGTTACTACTACACCATATTCTATTGGACTCTCAACTTTTTTAAGTACGAGAGTTGCAACAGAATCTCGTTTTTTATGAAATGCAAGTGCTTTTTCCAGATTGATATCGGTTAATGCATCTCCGCTTATAACTATAAAGGTCTCATCCAAGAATTCTTCCGCGTTTTTAACACTTCCGGCAGTTCCTAAAGGAACATCCTCGACATAATAATTCAAGTTAACGCCAAATTCGCTTCCATCACCAAAATAATCTTTAATAATTTCGGGCATATACTGAAGGGTAACTGCAATATCATTAATACCATACTTTTTAAGTAATTCAATTATATGTTCCATCACCGGCCTGTTAGCAATTGGTACCATAGGCTTTGGCCGATTGCAGGTCAACGGTCTTAAGCGTGAACCCTCTCCGCCTGCCATAATTACAGCTTTCATCAGATCCATCCTTTCACATTTTTGTTGTAAATCTCTACGGCGAAATTAAAGTGCATTTGATGAAACCCAAGGATCAACTGGCTTTTGAAAGTTGTTCCTAACCTGATTTATTTTATTATTTTTACCTTAACAAAAAAAACTATTCGACTTGGAATTGGTGAAAAATTGGTAAATATAACAGGAAAGCTGTAAATTGTGGTTTTGAGTTGAAATATCGAGGTTATTTTTTCGTTTTATTAATAAGGATTTCATTGTATTTTGTGATTGCAGCATTTAGCATCTGGCTTGCGGATATTATCTCTTCATCTATTAAGTTTGTGCCCTTTTCATTAATAAGCCTATATAAATTTTCTCGTAGTTTTTCAATATCGGACAGTAAATTAGTTAGTTCGCTCATATCAAATCCTCCAGTAATAGTATGGAGAGTAAAGCAAAAAATATTCAAATAATGTACAGAGGGATTGCTCGGCAAACCAAGAATGGCTAAACATGGCTTGGTAATATTAAAGTAATCGATTTAATATTGCCGGAATCAAAATGAGCAAAGTAACAATTGCAAAGCCGGAAGTTTTCCAGTGCCTATAATATAAAGCTTCTGTGATACCATAAGCACAAAACAAAACTGCTGCCATTAAAATTGTTGTTGCAGTATACCTGTGAAGAATATAGGAAGACAGTGACACAGCAAAAAAAGCTATTCCTGCAGTTAGCATGCATATAACCTTCAGCTTTAATTTATCCTCGGATACGTTTCTCGGCAGCTCCCCATGCTGCTTTCTGGCAGTTTTTAACCCATCCTTTCTAAAAAGATGTGTTAGATTTGTTATTATCTCAAAAGAACCTAATGCTAGTAAAAAAGCTCTTAGTATTTCTTGCCCCCAGGACATATCTATTCCTAACATGTTATTCCCCCTCAGATAGATTTTTGATAATTTTGTTAAGTGAACTATAAAGTTCCTCCTTTTGACTGTTGCTGAAGCCCTTAAGTGCTGAGTCAGTTACTTTTCCTGCCATTTCTTCTATTTCTTTAACGATGTTCTTTGCTTCAGCTGTGAGACTAACGGAATATGCCCTTCTATCCTTTTGTTCAAAGGACTTATCAAGTAATTTTTTATCAATGAGTCTGCTTATCACCTCTCCGACTGTTGCCTTATCGGCTCTTAATTCCAGAGCTATCTGTGTCTGAGTCAGACTTCCTCTGCTGTCTAAGAGCTTGATGACTGACCATTGTGCTGTGGTTATTTTATACTTCTCAAGATATTTGTCCATTGATCTTTTGATGAGCTTAGCACTTGTATTAAGTAGATAGCCCAGAATGTTCTGAATTTCCATGTTGCCTCCTTGTCGATTATTATAGTAAGTACACTTATTGTTTGTGTGCTAATAATAAGTGTACTTACTAGTTGAGCAAATGTCAAGTGTTGGAAAGAAGAGTAGATTGACTTATATTTGCTGGTTTGTATCAATTAAGTTGTCTTATATAAATATACGAAGTAAAATTAACTTCTGATAATGCTTATTAGCTTTATCAAATTGCAATCCACCAACAAACTCCAAATTTATCTATAACAGTCGCACAACATTTGCTCCATGGAACTTCCTGAATGGGATTAATAATAACACCGCCATTACTCAAAATATTAAAGGCATTATAAACCGCCTCTTCGCTTCCCATCTCAAAAACATTAAACGTCATAGTTTCCCATTTCATTTTGTGGACTATGTCTATGTCACAAGGATTCGCTGCCTCACTTAATGCTAAAAATCCTTCACCATCTACAGATAATTCACAGTGTGCATAAGCAGTTTTATCATCATTTCTCACTTCAAATGTGATTTCTGCACCAAAAGCTTTGCAATACATTTCTGCTGCTTCAAAACTATTTTTCACATAAACTTGAGTATAATTTTTCATATTTTCCCTCACAAACCAATATAATTAATCTATAGATCGCTTTATTAAACGAAAGTCCAGTCATATATTTCCAGTATAAAGGTTATCCCTTTTCCTTGTCACACTGTTAGAACTTAAGGCCTGGTCAAAATGAATTATTGGACGAGTTATCAGAAAACGAGCTTCCGCCATCAAAACTGCTACTTGAGTCAAATGAATTACTATCATATGAGCTATTATCATAAGGGTTACTATCAAAGGAAGGGGATATATTCTCTAAATTGTCAGGGATGTTATTATGATTAATATCATTATTAAATTCCATATTATCAGGTATTCCATTAAAATTCATATCATTATGGTCGAAGCCGCTATGAACAATGTTGTTGTCATTGAGCCCATTACTTTTGTCGTTATGTTTTGTAGTAGAGTTTTTTTGATTCGTAATTACAGAAATTATAATAATTGCTATTACAATAACGAAAAAAATAAAGAAAAGTTTTTCCATGAAATTTACTCCTTTTTTAATTTTGACTAATTATAACATTTAGTTGCCTGATTTACAATTGTTTCCACTATAGACTTCATTAGTAAACTGAGCTGGATGTTGCAGGTTATAACATGCAACTGTCTTAAAATGCTCAGCGAAAAGTTCAAGGTAATCATATTCCAATGCTATGATCCCGCCTATTTGCTCCCAACAGTTTACATATAAGCTTAATCTATGACGAATCCCTATCATATTACTTATTATTTCTGAGAACCATAAAGCATCATCATGGCTCGCACAAATACCTACTGGTCCAGAATCTATAGTAGGCATTTATGCTTTTTGTGCGCCAAACATCAGATACACTGCATTCATGTTGTGAACAATATTATTTTTTAAATAATAGCTTAACTCCAAAGAATATAAGAATAAATCCTACCATTATGTTTAAAATATCAATCACTGTTTGTGGTAAGAACATGCTTATAATATCACCACATATTGCTACAAATGATAAGAATAGCAATGTAGACAAAATACATCCCAATCCAAATAGAAAAAGTTGTTTTCGGTTTAGTTCATTTTCAATTACTTGAGTTGAGAATACCCCGCTCCAAAAAATGATCGTCAAAGGATTGGAAGCAGTTAGTAATAAACCTTGAATAAAAATATTCTGATTGGTCACATTCGCGAATAATGCTACGTTAGGTAAAAATGATAAATTTGTTATCCCAGTTATTGTATTTATCCCAAACAATACCAGTATAATGCACCCTAATACTTTAATAACAGATTTTATGCTTCTTCTATTAATAATAACAGCTATACCGAGACCAGATAAAGTTATATATAAGCCATCAATAACGGCGATTGCCATAACAAGCATTAATCCCATCAAAAATCCATACTTAGCAGATGTTTTAAATACCATAAGACACATTGGTCCAATAGCAAGTTGTAATAGCATTCCGAATCTTAATCCCTTGTAAACCATTTTCCCCCTCGATACACCTATTTTTTTCACAACACACCAAACCATACTTTATTATTTTTCATTGTCCCTCCATATATAATAATATAATTCACATAATATTTTACTATTTACTTAATAAATAATATAGTGAGGTAATTATCTTATACGCTACACTCAACAAATTAATCTTTACGGACCATTTCCTATGCTATGTAGTATAAATACATTGTCCTTTTTATGAAAATAACCAAAGGAAACCTTGTTATTTACCAATAAGTACAGTAATCAATCAAATAGTTTGTTTAAGTCGCACGTGACTTAATCCATTCTCATAACATAATCTTAGATTTACTTTGCTACTCTTTAACTAATTTTAACTTACCTCTTGATAGCTGCCAAAGTATATAAGTCCTTCTTTGCATCATATTTTAATTCAACTCTTACTTCATAAGAAGGCCAAATATAATCAATATTAGGTTTCATTTTCTTATCAGCCATTCTGAAGGTCATCTTGAAGCCATTTATCCAGTAGAATTTCCGGAGCACATAAATTCTAAGCTCTTCCTGATTTTTTATGTTCATTCCATCAATTTCGTATTTAGCCTCAGCAGGGGGTACTCCCATCAGAGGATTATGATCCTTCATAAAAGTAAATTTATCTACTAGGTAATACTTGTATATTACTTTTCCTCCCACATCATCCCAGGTAGTATCGATAAACCTCCACTGGCCGTTTATTAATACAACATTCCAGGCATGCAATGAGGAGCTCGTCCTGACATGACCACCTTCATCAATACAGGGGATAGCTGCTCTGTCGCATAAGTATTGAAACAGCATAGTATAATCTCCGCAGACACCTCTGCCTTTATCGATGGTAATTAAAAGATTTTCTGCAGTCTCCTCATCTGTATAATTTGAATCATATGTAATATGCTTCACAACGAAATCATGAATAGCCTTAACCTTCTGCTCAATTGTCATTGCCGGTTTTATTATCTTGGTCAGAATGGTATCCAGCCTTTGTTGGAGCTTTATGTGTATGGAATCCGGCTGCATATCCATATTCACTTTATCACCGGCTTTAAGCACCCTGGGTTCGATTTTATACTGTAATTTTGGTCCATAAGTTTCCTTGTCAAAATCAACAAAAGTTACGCCATTCTTGAAAGTAAACTTAATTCCATTTTCCGGAGTGAAGAATTCTACCAGTGCACAGCCGGTATCGACTCTCTGGTAGCTTCCATTCATTTTAATTTTACTTATCATCGAATCTTCAAAATAGTCCTGAACATATTCTTCAATCTCTTCTTCGCTTTCAAATTGTATATGTACAGTGTTTTTTCCTAATATTATTTTGGATTCCTCTGATGGATATGCAGGAATTCTGTAACCTCGGATATAGCGAAAATTAAAAAACAGCCTATCACTTATTGCTTCCTGCTTTGTGTATGGCTTTTGGGGTTCAAAGTTCAATCCCTTTGTCAGCATTCCACCGTTAAGGCAGCTCCCTACTGTTATCAAATCACTAAACGGAACTTTTGCACAATCCACCACCCTTATAATCGGCGTTCCTCTCTCGGTATAACTCAAACCATTTACCAGCCATTTTGTTGCTTCCAGTCTGGAAAGGGGTTTTTGCAGGTCTTTATCATTATTAATCATTCCATATATAAAGGCATTTTTTACATAGTCAGGTGCATCAGCATCAATAAGACTATTGTCAATTTGAATATTTTCATCCACTTCTTTACCTTCAAAATACAGTCTCGCCAATTCTTCTACTGTAATTGCATCGCTAAAGCCTGTTGTAAAATATTCCGACAATTCCCCTTTTAAGATTTGTTCAGTAATATATTCTCTAAACTCTTCCGCTGGTATATCCTTTGAGAATGAATAATCTTCAATCTGCTTTTCAAATTCACGACTTTTCTGAAGTTCGTCTATATCGCTATAAGATTCCATAATGGTTTCGATAGACTCAGACCCATCGTATTTGTGCAGGAACGGAGTATAAATTTCTTCATGGATTATGGCCAGTAGCCTTCCTGCAACTATTTTGGAAGGCCGGTTCTCAATAAAAACTTTCTCCATCTCTTCTGGCAATTGTTTAAGAATTTGAGGACTAACCTTATTTCCCTTTTGTATCGATTGATTAAGATATCTAGTTATTGTCGGCTTAACTCTTAAGTCTGCGTCGGAAACCTCGTCTTTTTCTTTACCCATTCTTTTAAAGTTCCCAACTAAACCATCAAACTCAAAATAATCGTCATCGCTTAGCCCAAAATATAAATAAATACTCTTTTTATCATCTTCCCAGTGAAAAGAGCCCCTACCAGCTATAATTAAGTTATCCAGCAATTTGGTTGAAATCATTTTATATTCTTCAGTTGATAACCCGCCCAATCTCTCTTCCTGAATTTCAATAGCAACACGTATATCATTAAGTTTTTGCTGTACTGCTGCCTTGATTAGCTCATCCGGCATTTTGGGCATTTTTTCAGAATATATTTTGCCCGCAATAACTTTAGAGGGTACACTTTCCAGCTTTTCAGCTTGCATAAAGGACTTTTCCAGTTGTTGGAAGGTTTTGTCCAATTCTTTATTGTTTGTAAAATAGGAAGCTGCATAAATTAAAGAACTGTTAAGCATAAAGGCCAGAACAAGTAAAAGTACCAATAATCTTTTCATACTTCATTTTCCTTTCTATTCTTCAGTTTCTTTAAACTCTCCTGTAACAAAATATGATGCCTGTGACTTTACCAGGAGTTGATTATTTTCATCATAAATCTCTCCTGAAGACCTCATTATTGTTCTTCCGCTACTGATAACGCTTCCGACAGCAGTAACAGTGCTGCCTGCAGGTGCATTCTTTATATAGCTGATATTCATATCAATTGTGACAACACGTTTACCTTGTGTAATGCAGGCCATACCCATAGCTATGTCGGACAGTGAAGCCAACGTACCGCCATGAATAAAACCATACATATTACATTGCTTATCTATAATTTTCGTCTTAAATATTATCTTTCCGTCATCGATTTTAACTGCTTCAAGTCCTAAAAAATTCTCAAGTATAGGTGTCTTGTAAGTCTCCTTTATATAATTCTCAAGCCATTCTAAGTAGTGCTGTGACAATTAAATTCCCTCCGTTTAAACTAATTTTTAAAACACATAAGCTTAGGGATTTTACCTAGATTTCTGATATTTTAGTTCTTTTTCGACTAGCTGATACAATCATGATACCAATTTGTAGCATAATAGTCAAAAAAGCACTGGATTTCTCCAATGCTTTTTTAAATCAAATGACATTTTATTTATTTGTTCTGGTTTTTAGTTCTATCAGTCCTTATTAGTCCAGCTTCAGAACGCTCATAAACGCCTCTTGTGGTACCTCTACAGAACCTACCTGACGCATACGCTTCTTACCTTCCTTTTGCTTTTCAAGCAGCTTTCTCTTTCTGGTAATGTCACCGCCGTAACATTTTGCAAGAACGTCTTTTCTGAAGGCCTTAACTGTTTCACGGGCTATTATTTTACCGCCAATACACGCCTGAATAGGTATTTCAAACATTTGTCTCGGAATAGATTCCTTAAGCTTTTCAGACATCCTTCTGCCTCTTGAAACTGATTTTTCTCTGTGAACTATAAAGGATAATGCATCAACAATTTCCCCGTTCAACATTATATCAAGTTTTACAAGATCAGATTCTCTATAACCAATCAGCTCATAATCAAAAGAAGCGTATCCCTTTGTTCTGGATTTTAATGCATCAAAAAAGTCATATATTATTTCATTTAAAGGCATCTCATAAGTCAACATAGCTCTGCCCTCATCGATATAGGACATATCCTTATACACGCCTCTTCTTTCCTGAGCAAGTTCCATAATGTTTCCCACATATTCGGTTGGAACCATAATAGTGGCTTTAACAATTGGTTCCTCCATCATATCTATCTCTGTGACAGGAGGCAGATTGGTAGGGTTATCAATTGTAATAACATCACCATCTGTAGTTGTAACCTTGTAAATAACGCTTGGTGCAGTGGTCACAAGATCAAAATTATATTCTCGCTCCAGTCTCTCCTGAATAATCTCCATGTGAAGAAGTCCAAGGAAGCCGCATCTGAAGCCAAATCCCAAAGCAACTGAGGATTCCGGTTCAAAGGTAAGAGCAGCGTCGTTAAGCTGAAGCTTTTCAAGTGCATCTCTGAGATCTCCGTATTTTGAGCCATCGGCAGGATAAATTCCGCAGAATACCATGGAATTAACCTTTTTGTAACCAGGCAGCGGCTCATTTGCGGGATTATCAACCAAAGTAATAGTGTCTCCGACTCTGGTGTCGCGGACATTTTTAATACTTGCAGCAATATATCCAACGTCGCCTGCTCTTAGTTCATCTGCGGGAGAAAGTCCTCCCGGTCTCAGATAACCCAGTTCGGTAACAACAAATTCTTTTTTGGTATACATCATCTGAATGATATCGCCAGTTCTGACAGTACCCTCCTTAACTCTCATGTATACTATTACACCTTTGTAGCTATCATAGAAGGAGTCAAATATCAATGCTCTCAGCGGGGCATTCTCATCTCCATCGGGACAAGGTATCATATGGATTGCTTTTTCAAGTACTTCCTGAATATTCAGACCGTTTTTAGCAGATACCATTGGTGCATCAGATGCATCGAGACCAATTACGTCCTCTATTTCCTTCTTCACTACATCAGGTTGGGCGCTGGGTAAATCAATCTTGTTGATTACCGGCATTATCTCAAGATTGTGCTCCAGTGCAAGGTAAACGTTAGCCAAGGTCTGTGCCTCAATTCCCTGAGCAGCATCAACTACCAGAATGGCACCTTCACATGCTGCAAGGCTTCTTGAAACCTCATAGTTGAAGTCCACATGACCCGGAGTATCAATAAGATTATATATATATTCATGGCCGTCAGAAGCCTTATAAACCATACGCACTGCCTGTGCCTTTATGGTGATACCTCTTTCCCTTTCAAGTTCCATATTATCAAGAACCTGTTCCTGCATTTCTCTTGTTGTGAGAACACCGGTCTTCTCAATCAGTCTGTCCGCGAGAGTCGATTTCCCATGGTCTATATGAGCAATTATGCAAAAGTTTCTTATATATTTTTGTCTTTCACTTGGCATTCCTAATCCTCCACCGCTTGTATCAAAAATAAAACATATAGTTAGCAATTTATTATAGCATAGCCCGGCATAAGCCGCAACGGTTTTAAGTTGAGGCGAAATGCGGCTCAATAATCTTCCTCAGCTGTTATACCGGAGAAAAGCAAAGCTTTTCGAGGCACCCATTATCCATTTATGAGCTTATTATTACCTGAAAAACATAAAACAGTCAGTAACATGAGTAAAGTTAGTTTTCTCATGCACCGACTGTTCTTATAGCGCATACAGGATTAAGAGGTAAATTTGGTAAGTTTAAATAGTACAAGTTTGCACAAGCTTAATTTATAAACTTTACAAGTGCTAACGTTAAAAAAATCAATCTTTAACTTCAGTTATTTGCCAGTAATCCTGTCCGGCTGTCTTATCTGCCTTTACTTTTACTATACTATCGTCAGCCTTACCGGATGAAGTAGCCCAATGAAAGATAATATCATAGGAATTTGTCCCGGTTTTCATAATTTGATAGTCTGTAACCCAGGGGCTTGAAACTCCTGTTACCCAATTCAATTCTTCAAATGTTGCTTTTTTTGCCTTCTTAAGAGTATCTGAGAATAGCGCATATTGTACTGCTCCCTTTCTCTCTTTAACAGCCTGAGCATACATGTTTACAGCTTTATCCGCGGAATCAGGGGATATAAATCCGGTTATTTGTTCATCAAACATAATATTTTTCTTTGTCTGGTCTATCTGATAAATTCTAAGAGCATCTCCATAATAAAAGATATCTTCCTTTAATACTGTTGAAAAATAATCTATGGGAACATACATTATATTACCGATAGCCTTTGGAGGTTGAGCCAGCTTAACGACACCGCCGGATTTACTTGAAGAATAGCTGTTCACCTTGTTTTTTACGAAGCCTCCGTCCACTGCCCAGCCTTTTTTCGCATCCCAGCTGACCTTATAACCCAAAAGCTTTGCGATATCCTGAAGCGGTACCATTAAAGTATAATTCTGTTCGTAAGTCTTAAACTGAGGCTTCAGAGTAGTACCATTAAACCTTACTCCCTCCAATGGCTTAGAATTAACCATCTGCTTAAATATGTTGTCCTTCAGCAGACCTTTCAGGTCCTTGGCATCTATTTCAAATATCGGCCTTCCTCCTGCATAAGGTCTTAATTCATATATATCAAAATAAATTACCAGTCTGTTTCCGTCTATATAAAAACTGTAATTGCTGTTTTTAGCTGCAACGGTTTTCTTTGCATCATCAAAATATAAGTCTTTTTCTTTATCTATAAGCTTGTATATTTTATCTAATATAACTTTTTTATAGTTGGTCTTGTTGTTGAAAAGCGAATTAAAATCCTTATATATTTCGTTGGTTTCAGTATTTACTGTGTAACTCTCAAGATAGGACATACCATGAGCTCCGCCGGTATAATCATAAGAATTTATCAGTACCGATATTAGGTTGCCACTGGTATTGTAATCAAAATATGACTCCAGAGAAACAGACAAATGGCTTACATCCAATCCGGATTTTTTCTGTTCCTCTTTGTAATCCATAATATAGCCTTGAGCATTTCTAATATTTCCGATAGAGTTGATTATCCTTTTTTGAATAGAATTATTTATATCTTCCGCAGCTTTAAAACCGCTTAGATAGGGATAAATTATTTTGATGTCTAAATCCTGCTCTTGCTTCTCAATTTTTTTTGCTTCCACCGATACTTTTTTATCAGCAGCATAAGTATAGGCAATCAATCCTGTAAATAATACTGAAAATGTTATAACCCATGCCAATAGTTTTTTCATTACATCAACCCTCTCGACGAATTTTTTTGTGTTTGTGCAATATACTGCGATAGCGCTGTCTGAATTTATGGTAGCATATTAATTAGACGTAATGGTAACAAAAAGGTTACAGGTTTTACAGATTATCGAGGTTTTTATCAAAATATATTTTTAAGCTTGTTTATATCCCTTCTGAGATATTTTAGATTCAGATTAAACTTATCATTGAGCAGAGAAACTTGATAAATGTCCTGATTAACTTCCTCGATTTTTATCATCTCAAGCTTGGTTTGCCCGTACAAAACGTAGCTCTTATTTATATCGACAGCTAATAGTCCACCTGTTACTATAAGCATAAAAAGTAGCATAACAACGATTATTTTTATATTAAATATCCTTTCATTCCTGAATCTCACTTTTCTAGCCAAAGCTGCCTCCAAAAACATTTTTAATGTTACTATTTTTGACCGGCAGCTCTATATTTAATCATTAATATTTGTTTTTATATATAACGTCGTTAATTGCCTGTGCAAGATAATTGGTACTTCTGACACATTCATCTATTACATTGCCGTCACCGCCGATTTCGATAATGACCGATCCATTTGTTAAATGCTGGTTATATCTGTTTTTACTTATGTATGTTGGCTTTGCTATTCCGGGAGCTATTTCATTCAAACGAGATTGAATTTTCAAGGCCAGTTTCAGATTTTCCTTCCATTGAGGATTACTGAGCTTTGAATCTGTGCCTATTACAAACATTATTTGAGCACAATCCTTACCGTTTATCTTTCTTACAACCCTGAGTTTATCCTCTCCCGCTGCATCCCTGTGTAAATCAATTGTCATCTTCAATGAAGGATACTTATCCACGTAGTTCGTCAGGGTATTAAGTGACTTAACGTAAGAGCTGTTATAGTCTTTGTCATGTATAGTCTCGCTGTGAAGTACATTAATCTTGTACTTTTTAAGGTTGTTTATCAATGCTTCTCCAACTCTCACAACATTATACTGATTATCAATTGTTCTTGAGGGCACTGTATTATCTCCAAGCTGTGCGATGTTTTTAAGAAAGCTTTCAGTAGTATGAGTATGATAAACAAATATTTGAGGTCCAGTTTTTGCATTGTTGAGTTTAAGGGGCTCCTTAAGAAGTTTATCAATATCTATACTGTACTTTGTTTCATTAACCACCTTAATTTTTCCGTTTGTCACAATCGGGTTATTTTCCTGATCACTATTTTCCACATCACCCTCAAAGGTAATGCTACTTGATACTTCTTTCAAACTACCCGCAGCTCCATCTGTTGAAGAAACAGCTTTTTGCTGACCGGCCAAGCTGTCCGGTTGTGTTTCCTGGGGGTTAACCTGTTGAATATCCTGACTTGCTATTATCTTTTCCTGAAGCTCCTTCTGTTCCTTTTCTGCTATAAACTTAAGGTAGTCATTTTTATAATAAGACTCAAAAAAAGGAGAATTTGAATTAAGGATTGTAATTGGATTATACCTATCCATACCAAAAGCCTTGAACATAATATCCAAAGCCTGATCTACAAACTCATTCTTTTTGCTTTGACCTTGTGAAATTGATTGTTCTCCGGATAAACCGATCTGATCATTTGCTGCCCGAAAGGCAAGTCCACCTATTAAGATACCTGCTACAGCACATAATACAATAGAAAATTTAGAAAAATTGCCTTTTGCGGCTGTTGTATCAGGTTCATCATAAAAAGAATTTCCTTCGATTCTAGCAATTTCTCTCATATTTGCCTCCATCCAACTTTAATAATTTTAATAACCCTTTGTTATAAAAACTATATTCAAAAAAACCAAATTTATTACAGGCTTGTACAAAGAACATTTAAGTATATGTCTGTAAAAGTTTTTATAATACGGGAAATACTGTAATATGATTTAGTAATAAATTTTAAAAATCAAGTCTAAATTTAAGCACTTTTTCATATAACTAAGAATATACTTATTTTAGGAATGGGGGGAAAAAGTTGAATTTTTGCACAGTAAGATGTTGTATATGTGATAGCGTATTATTAAATCTTCCTCAAGAGGAAATTGAAAAACTAAACAGTCTAACTTTCAGATGTGAAAGCTGTGGACACAGGTTGACCTTAAACGGTACAAATGTTACCAAAGCCATAAGTGCTGAACCCTTTCAAAATATTTTTAAATACGATTTTAACATATAAAAAAGTCCCTTAACGAAGTGTAAGTATGCAAACATTAGCTTTTGTTCTAATGTGCGATGCACTTCATTAAGGGCACTTTGTTTTAATCTAGTTATCAATCCCAGCTATTCTTAAATCCTAAGGTATTGAATGTAATAAATACAGGTTAAATTAAAATAACTTTTTCTTATATAGTGTATATCCTACTACCATGCACATAAATAATGACATGCCTAAAATAATCCAGAATGCAAAATTACTCTTCAGAGGAATGTTTACATTCATACCGAAAAAGCTTGAAACCATGGTAGGAATAGCCATAACTATGGTTACAGAAGTCAAAAATTTCATTACAATATTCAAGTTGTTTGATATAACAGAAGTAAAAGCATCCATTGTTCCTGAAAGAATGCTGCTGTATATGTTGGCCATCTCGATAGCCTGCTTGTTTTCTATGATAACGTCCTCAAGAAGCTCGGTATCCTCCGGATAATTCTTTATATGCTCATATTTCATAAGCTTTTCAAGAACAACTTCATTTGATTTTAAGCCGGTAGAAAAGTATACAAGACTCTTCTCAAGTTTAAGCATCTGTATTACTTCTTTGTTCTTCATGGATTTGTAAACTTCTTGTTCAATTCTGCTGGAGGTTTTATCAATATGTTTGAGATATTGCAGATACCGTGTTGCATTTTTGTACAGTATTTGAAGTACAAAACGAGTTTTATACTGTGTTAAAAAGGATTTAACCTTGTTATTTATAAAATCACTTAATATGGTATCTTCCTTCAGGCATACAGTAATTATTATATGTTTTATAAGTATGATAGCTAGAGGAATAGTTGTGTACACATTCATCTTTCCCTCTTTATCTACTATTGGTATGTCAACTATTATAAGAGTTTGTCCGCTGTCACTTTCAATACGAGCTCTTTCTTCTTCATCGAGTGCTGCCTTAAGAAAATCCATTTCTACATTAAGGGCACTGTTTACGGAATCTATCTCTTCTTCGGTGGGATTGACAAGATTAACCCAGGAGCCTTCTTCAAAAGTATCAATGCGTACTATTTCATTGTTTATAGTCTTAAAAATATCAAGCATTCTTCTCACCCTCTTTTAATATTTATTATATCAGGGTAAATTTTCCAGACTATAATTATAGTATTAGTTCTGTATAAACTCTTAACGGCATGGAAAATAAACCCATAATATGATTATTAAGTTTTAAGTTTCTACTATCAGGGTCACAATCCATACCATTCACCTGCCTTTACGAAAAAATACATATAAATCAATATACAGAGGTGGGTATTTTTTAAGCGCATAAAAAAACCGACACTACGAGTGACGGTTTGTACGCAACAAAAAACACCTTCACTCGTTGAGTTTTAGCACTGTACAGCTTAGGAAAATAAAATCCAGCTACATTAAGTAAAACCTTATTTCGGTAGTACCTGTTGACCCATTGGCATCTCTCGATGTTTCCGGGCAGCAGCATATATCTGTATAGGAACCTCACCTAACGAATATTCTATTAACATAATAATTATATACTGATGTTTTTTATATTTCAATACACTAAATCAGAAAAATAGAGATAATTTTATCTTATTTAAGCCAGTATTCCTTGCAGTCTCTTGTCCGATCCATAAATCCATATTCTATAAGATATCGTCTCAATGTCGCAAAATCGTCATATATATTTTTCAATATGGTATTCACTTCTTTTTCAGAGTAATACTTATCCTTTTCAAACTGCTCAACGATTTTTTTAAGAATAATGATTTTCTTTTTTTCCTTACTTGAAAAAACTTTTAATTTTAATGGCGTTAAGGAGGAAAACATAGATTCAATTATTTTTTCCTCTTCAGATTGTGTTGTCATGTATCTGTCATCTATCATTTTAGCTCCCTCATGAATGTCAACTATTTCTTCCTTTATTCTTTTTGTAGTTCTATTATCCATACCTTTTACAGCCAGTTCATATATGGCAAGATATAACTTTGCCTGCTTTGCCTTTTCCCTGAAGACATATTTTTGATGGCGTATAGTTGTAGCTGCAACCCCTGTTGTTTTAGCTATTTCACTATCAGACATGCCTTTATAAATCATATTAAGCAATTCCTTCTGATTTTCAGTAATACCGGTATACTTTTTATCTGAATTTGCAAGTATTTCTAGCATATTATGATGTTCTGACGCTATATGAATTTTTATCATTTTAAAAGCCTCAAAATATCTTCCCTCAAACTCAAATACCTCTCCGTTATGAAAGGTTCTCCCACACATATTGCATATATAACTGTCGTCATCATTAAAAGTATATCCTTGTTTTATTTCATCAACAGTCATAGTGCCTAGGTTATTTAACATATTAAATCTCCATTTCGTTTATTAATTATATAAACATATTATAGTTTTGTTTATATTTATTGTCAACATTAACAATTCGCAATAATTGTCATATTTTATAGGTTTAACATAAATTTAATGCCGAATATTGTAATTTTTGAGAATTTAATATATTATAATAATATATGTTTTACAATTAATAACAGGTAAAGGGAAAAGTACTGTAAGCCATATCTAATTTAAACGGTGGGAGATTTACTTGTGTTTATACAGTTAATGTTAGTTAATACGTTTTTTACAATAGTTACTGCTTGTCTGGTATATATTTTTCTAAGATCAAATTTCGGTGTTAATACGACAGGTATTAGATTTACTGTTTTTATTATACTTTTTGGTTTCTTTAATGGAGCTTTATCAACCTATCTAATGGACAAGGTGAGTATTCCCCAAGAACTATACTTTATTAAATCGTTTTTGCTTCTTGTTATAAGTGTTCTATGTATAAAAATATTCTTGAAAGTAAGTATTCTTAAGGCCTTTTTATCCTTCATAATTGTCATCTTGGGAGTTGGTTTGGGAAATGCTGTAGCCCCGCTGATTCTTATGCTTTTCACTTTTGATGTATCACCAGAATTGGTCTCAAAAAACATATCTCTGTTTATCTTGGTTAACATTTTTATATACATAATTGCAGCAGGTATAATTTTACTTACTCCCCTGACAAAGCTTCTTGGAAGAATAAAGAATTTAAAATCTGTTGTTTTCTTACTTGCGGTTTCATTATTTGTCATCGTGTCATTAACAAGTGTACATTATATTTCTCATATTGACTTTGTATCAGTTTTATGTATTTTTGTTTCGACTCTGATATATTTGATAACCTCAATCTGGTATATTAATAAATTCCAAAAATATGAATTACGAGCTGAAGAACAAAAACAGCAGGCCTTTTATAATGAATCACTTGGCATGGTTATACAAGATCTCAGACGCTTTAAACACGATCAGGCAAATCACCTTACAGTTATTGCTGCAATGCTTAAAATGAACAAATATGAGCAGGCAGGTGCATACATCAGCGAATTGGTTAATACCGGAGACGATTTTTTAGACAACTCAGTACTCAATATAAAAAATGCAGGATTGTTTGGATTAATCTCATCTAAAAAAGATCTTGCAAGTAAAAATGGTGTTAAGTTTGTCGTAAAATCATCTGGAGAAATCGATTCAATACCAAATGTAAAAATATCTGAATTATGTGAAGTTCTCGGAATATATCTGGATAATGCTATTGAGGCTGCAACTGATAGTGAAAATAAAACGGTTGAGATATCACTAGCTAACAGCGACTCTATTATAAAAATTGAAATCATAAACAGCTGCGGAGCTGTTCCGGATATTGAAAAGATTAGAATTGAAGGATATTCAACAAAGGGTGACGGCAGAGGACATGGATTAAGCATAGTTGATAAGATACTTAAGAAATACAGTGATATAATGAACTCTTTTGTATTTGATAATGAAAATATGTTATTTAATCAATCCTTACAAATAAAAAAAGGCGTATAGCCTTTTTTTATTTCACTTTTATTTGAGTAATGATTTGGGGCACTCCCTCTGATAGTATGTAAAAAACCAACAAGCCCCTGCAGATGCGGTTGATGCCACAATACCGACCGTCGCCAGTACAGTTAGAACTACTAGTTTAATTTTGGATCTTTTCATGTTAATACCCCACCCTTTCGATTTTTCGTTATTTTATACACCATCGGTGTAATATTTACTGCTGAAATTAATGTCATTATCGATATGATATTTGCATATACACCAGGTACAAAAAAGCTTGCTAAAGTCCAAACCAAAAATAATATACTTCCCTTGACTCTTAATTCTCTTCGTCTTTTTTCTGTAATTATCGGTTTTGATATTAAATCTGCCGGTGCGTACAAATATATCAGTATACCTGACACAAAAAACAATAATATAAACAGGTAATCTAATGTTATTAACTTAGAAATAAAAATTGTTCCCAATATTATTGTAAAATGTGTAATTACACAACCTAATTGAGTTTTGGCATGAACACCGCCAAAATAGGATTTATTCAGAGAAAAAACTATTACTGCAATAATAGCATATTGAATCTGACCCAAAAATAATGACGTAAACAATACAGCCATTAGTTTGAGGCCGTCTGAAAAGGCCATATAAAGTCCATAATCAATTTCTTCTGCCTTTTCTTCTGAAATCCCGGGAACAGTTTCTAGAATTTCATTTGTAATCTTTCTAGTGATTTTACTTAACATTTAACCACCACCTATTACATTTTATTCCATTATATGATATTTTTATAAATTAATCCAGATATTTTTAAAGTTTTTTGGAATTTTTTTGAAAATTCTAAAAAACGAAATATTTATTTGACAAATAAAGTGGAATAGAAGATTCTTCATGCCATTTGCATGAGATTGGTTCAATCACCGGAACCTTATGATGGTGGGTCAGCTTGTACGGAGGAATTTGCAGAAGAGATAACAGATCCATATTGGTATAATGATAAAAATAAGGCCTCAGCTAAATCGCTGGAGCCTTGTTTTTATCATTATACCAATTGTTCCAATACAGCTACTGCTTCTTGGTAAAAATCATAAGCGTTTTCTCGAGCCCAGCAACAAATATCTAAGGACAGAGCTACTAGGTAATACTCTTGCTTACTGCTAAAGTCTTTACTTAACCTTAATTTGTTCTGATAACCCATAATGAATTGGTTAATATCTTTGCTAAAGTAATTTTTTAAAACCATTTTGGTCAGATCAGCTTCTGCATCACTTGGATAGCTCAGCTCGAAATCAATAATGCCAACTATCTGTATATCATTACCTGATTTATTAACTAAAAGATTTCTTTCGCTGAAATCGTTATGACACAAGGCGAATGAGTTCACAGAAAATAAAGAATCTTCAAGCGTGAGCATCTTTGAGTACCCTAATTCAAATAAGTTGTTTTCTGGGAGATTCCTTTCAAGGAGTTCTTTGCCCCTTTTTCTGTTTTGCTCGGTTTCAAACTCTGCAAAAGTCAACCAATTGTGTGTTTTATTCATGTTTTCATCCCACTCTCCAAATTGGTTGACCTTGCACTTTTGGTGGAAATCCGCTAATGTATGACCAATATGGTAAAGTAATTCTTTACGTTGATCCAAATTAATTTGATCAAGAATTTCAGACAACTTTAGTCCTTCTAATTTATTCATTATCAGCCAGCATAAATTATCCTGAAACGTTCCGTAATCGACTAATTTGGGAACAAATAATCCTCTGTTTTGCAAAAACTTTAATGAAGCCACTTCAGCTGCCCAACGCCTTTTATCCCTATAAGTCTTTAACACCTGATTTTTATCGGTTAGCAGATACACATTATTTCTCCCTAAATCCGCATGCCCTACAAATTCCATGTTAATCTCAGAACCGAAATAGCTAACTATGAATTTATGAAATAAACTTTTATCTAACATTCATATTCATCCCTTAAATGTATTGATGAGGTAAAACCGAATATATTAAAATAATAACATAAGTTACAATTCAATTGTAACTTATGTTATTATTGGAAAACACATTTTCACTTCAAAATTCATCAAGCCTGCCAAAGTTTTTTAGAAAAATAATTTTGTCCATTGCAACACTTGCCTTCCACCAATTTTCACTTATAGCGAATTCTTTCGCATATTTCTCATAGTTTTCAAACCAGCTCCATGTAATATTCCAAACACCATTTTGGAGCCTTGTATCGATGAGATAATCCAGCTCTTTTGTTACAATGTCCTCATTATCCTTATAAAAGATGCTTTCAGGAGAATTTATATAGTCAGAAGGTCTACGAGTATAATAAACCCATTGTGATGTATCTCTTTCTATAGAATCATTTACAAGCTTTTTAACTTTTACTGTAAGCGAACTGTGATCGAAACGAGACGTCAACCCTGCTTGTGCAATTGCTTCAAGTAAAACACAATATCCTCCTATACCCATATCTCCATATTTATCTGATGTGTTGAGCTTTGTAATTATAGTATCAGAAAGTGATAGAGCCTTTTTGAATAATTCAGAATCCCTATCGGCATTCATAAATATGAAATTAATTATTCCTGCTGTTACTCCTATGCCTTGAAAAGCGTTCTCATCCTTGTTGTAAGTCCACCAAGGTGCATGAGCATAATCATCATTAGTCGGAATGCTGAAATACCATCCGTTTTCAGAACAATAAGAGTTACTTTGGAGATACTTAAATATCCCTTGCATTATTGGATGCTTAATGTCATTAAAGTTAATTCCATTTAGAATATCTATTGCCCACAATGTTGTATATGGTGATGAATTTGGATTCCAGCTATCTGCTTCAAGGGCATGTCCAAACCCACCGTCGTCATTTTGATAATGTGCTAAGGCGGAAAGCACAGCTTCCTTACTACCATTTTCAAAATAATACTGCCAAAGTGCTAACTCAATTGGTCTTGCATTACGATACATCCAGGATTTAATCTCTTTATAGTCTTTTAGTGAAAGTTTTTTCACAAATATCACCTCTCAAATACTTTTTATAGAATCTTTGAATCTGTATTGATAGAACCGGTATCAATTTATTAATCTACTGGCATCACACAAACAGGCACCACCATACACCGTACTTATCAATAAGTTCAACACCACATGGACTGAAAAATAGTTCGCCAAAAGGTGTAATTATTTCGCTGCCGTCAAGCAAGGTTTCATATGCTTTACGAACCTTATCCTCTTGCCCTTCTCCAAATTGTATGCAAAATTGCATTGTATTTCCCGTAAGCCTTTTGGCACCTCCCGCGCGAGTAGTGTCACTAGCTTCACCAACTGCTATAGCTTGTCCGCATACGTTAAGCTCCCTATGTATGACTGTCCCGTTTTCGTCTACATCCTGAAACCCTATATCAGCATCAAAAGCCTTTTTATAGAACGCGAAAGCCTCATCACTCCCTTTAACGTAAATTTGAAGTATTGACCTGAACATAAATAATCCTCCCCTGTCAGATTAACTCGTTTTTCTTATTGCCTGATACTCAACTATTTATTAATAGAGTATCAATCAATCACATTTTTTATATATTACCATTTTCTGATTTTGTTGTATTGTAAAAATTCGACATCGCCTTATTTAAAAAGAAACATTCTGGCATCTAAAAGCGACATTGTGTGGTATTTTTTGAAATCGTTAAGTAAATGTGATTGATCTGTATATCCATATTTGCAAACACCATCGTGAATGTTAAAACTTCTATTGAATAAAATATCCTGCCAAAGGTACTGGTAACGAACAAGTCCTGAAAGTTTTTTGGGAGAAACTCCAACGTATTCTAAGAATAGTCTTTCGAGCTGCCTTTGGCTGACTGCAGTAAAGCTTGCAAGTTCAGAAATATTTGCTGTCCCCTTTGACTCCAGAACTTTATAAATAGCATTCAGTACATTATTGTTTTGCTTATTTAA
The DNA here is from genome assembly GCA_023460955.1 of Bacillota bacterium. GTDB lineage: Bacteria > Bacillota > Clostridia > Acetivibrionales > DSM-1351 > Ruminiclostridium. Next base: position 131,561 of record JAEWOH010000062.1, read on the forward strand.
GTCCATCCTATTAATGAGATATTGTTGAACCTTATCCACTTTATCATGAATAATTGGGTTGCCAATTAGTATATCGTATAAGTCACGCTTAAAATTATTAAAAAATGCTTCAATTTCAAAGAATGAATTAAGAGTGTGTTTCATAGACTCATCGGAAAATAATGGTACAGCCCAGCTATAAAACCTAATGGCAAAACAAGACATATTAGGTGTTGCATTTTTGGCGTTATCCATAAATGCGGTATCACATATGCCGGCAAATAAGCCGTCAAGCTCGTTCTTATCCACATTTATGTTAAAGATTATATCCATGCAAGTATCTGGTATTACAAGCTTACCTTTAATTTCGGAAGAATAAACACTTAAGTTAGGCTTCTGCGTACCCCAAAAGCAGCATATGTAGGGTTTAAGTGCTTCACATGGTTGGATCTCTATGTAACCTTCATCTTTAAAAAACGGCTGGGCAGTTATTGGTCGATAAATATTATTTAACGTAAGCATTTACTAATCCTTAATACTCCATTTATAGACGGATTTTTAGTTTCCTCTAGTTAAGTCAAAATTTTATTGCGTAGTAAATTATCCCAGATAATAATGATATTATCACTCGGATGCTACTATAAGTCAATAAAAGTAACACCAAACCACAGGAGGTAAATGGATTATATCGAGACAAACTTGTTATTATGTAGATTAGCAGCAGATAATGTACCAAACTGTTTTAATAGGATAGACGATATATTATTCAGACAGGCTTTTTCTTCTGTTAGTAAATGAATAAAATTTCACAAAACGTAAAACAAGGGTGCTCAGATATTTCTGAAACCCTTGGTTTTATTACCCTTATATGTTTTATTTAATTTATCTTTCAGAAATAGTTATAGTTCTTTATCGATTAGGACTTTTAAGTTTCTAGAAAGGAGGTCAAAGTAATCATCAGCTAAGTTTATTTTTTTCAGCTTTAGTATTAAGTCTTTGGGAAGCTCTTTTATAGATTTTCCTTCTAATAACATTGAAGTCTCCTCTTCATTGAATTCTATAATCCCAACAATATTATCGATAAATTTTCTATTTTGAGGGCAATTTACTTGACACAAAATACATCCATGAATACAATTATGTGCTGATTTATCTAGCCAACTGGGAAAATCCTTCACCATTGGCCAAATAAACTCATTCAGATATGTTAAACACCTCTCAGCTTTTATAAGATATCTTTCTTTTGTGATAGCAGCGGTTGGACAAATATTTATGCATACCGAACAGGTTTTGCACAAATCCATTTGCTGTATTTCATGCCAGTTATCATCTGTACATAGAATATCAGAATAGAAGGTCGTAAGTTCTTGCAGACTACCCATTCCGTCTACATAAGTGATGTTATTTTTACCATATTTGGCCAATCCACTTCTCACAGCTAAAAGTTTCTGTGGTAGACTTGCTGCTTCTACTAAGTGATACCCTTTCGAGTTTAGAATTTCATCAATATTATGCTTAATATCCGTTGTTTTGTCTATGTTTACATAAGTATGGTGCAACAATGATATAGTTTTATCTTTTAAATTAAATTTTACTTCTACTAATGGTTTTGGTGAAGCTACTACAATTATTGAATTGATTTTAAAGGGAGCATCAGGAAGAACGAAGCTATAAAAGTCATTAGTTATCGTATTGATTAGGTCACTAAATAAGTCGCTACTTCTTAAATTTTCTATATCCTTCTGTAATTCTTTAAGATGATTAATAGATACTACTTGAATAGCATATCGGTTTTCCGTCATGTTTTGACTAAGCATTTCAATAATTGTATTGGAATTAAAAAAAAGGCTATCATTGTGTTTGCAGTCTTCAATATTATTCATTTACAGACTCCTTTGATTATTATTCTTTCTTGAAAAAAGATTGAATGAAACAAAAAGTTAAAGTTGCAAATCAACTCATAAACATTTTTGTTTGATTAAGTATAATTCATGTTACTCTTTCAAGTTTGAGAATAACAAGCAAAGGCTGAAATAATGTCTTATAACGCCTTTAGCTTGCTATTCAAAAACCACCTTGTAAACAATGCTCTTTTCAATTATCATAAAACCACTTCCTTTCATATAATAATGCTTATATAATATCATAAAAAATATTGGAACATAAAGATAAAAAACGTTTATAATGATTTTATACAGTATTTGAATAAATTATATGTTAAATAACTATAATCTTCTCTGCCAATATCCGATTTTTACTTAATCTTGGTATTTTCACTATAATGTACCACATCAGCCTTATTCAACAGATATCCCTACCAGGACCAATACCTGTCTCTGACCATTATTCAAGAACCTTGCTCTCCCTACAGACCCACGATTCACACATTTGTTATAATGAAAGTATTTTCATTTTAATGCTTTAAAAACGTTGAAAAAAGTATTAGCCCTTTACCCTTACTGTTTAATTTCTGTAGAGTATATTTTATTCATGATTAGCCATTTCTCATCAACTTTTAACATGTTATAATAATCGGTAAATTTAATTTTTTCTGATTCCCATTCAACTTTCACAGATGCAGCCGTTCCAGTAACATCAATAATCTTTATTGTTTTCATAAACCTCTGTTCGTTAAAGGGATGGTACTTATCTTCCTTAATTGAATTCAAATACGCATACCAATCGGGTTGTGATATAGACATTAATCCATTAGGAGTCATCTCCATTAAGAAAGCAGATGGGTGAAACGCTTTGCTTATTAGTTCAGTATCAATGTGGTCAAATCCATCAAAAAAATACTGCAGCGTTTCTTTAATTTTATAAATTCAATCATATTTTCCCCTTTTCTTAGTTATTGTTCATCTAAACTTTCACATATATTATGTATAATTTTACATTAAAATGAAATTTTTTTAAATTATAGTCTGCCAAATTTTATAGAATTTCTATCTTACAAAAGTATCTTTCTGTGTTTTCCTTTCAACACACAAATAAAAAATAGAGGGATCGATTTTTTTGCTATTCACAAAAAGTATCGACGTTTCAGTAGCGGTGAATTTACTGATAAACCTACGTTATGTAGAACGTTTCAATAAAATGAAAAAAACGCTAGAACTTTTATCGTTCTAACGTTTATACTTTGGTGCCGAAGGCCGGACTCGAACCGGCATGTAGTCACCTACGCTGGATTTTGAGTCCAGTGCGTCTGCCAATTTCACCACTTCGGCGTATGTTTTTCACTGCTTAAATATAGTAACACAGATATAATAACAAATCAATAGAAAAATATAAAAACTATACTATTTTTAAGTTTAAAATTATTATTTTATTACGCCCTGTAGTATTTCCTATTGTTCACCGGTCAAATTGTATGAAGACATTTTGTCTAATTTGCAATATTCCATGAAACACTTGCCCTTACTAGCTATTAATTACCATAATATAGGATTAACCACACTGCTATTACATTATAATTACAAAATTTAGGTAAATAACTCAACTATTTGTAAATTTTTTCAGATATTGTCTACATAAAGCATATTTATTTGACTTTACATAGTATAACTGATAAAATCAATTGTTTGCAAAATTAGTTTTTTATTATACAAAAATAGAGGGGTTTTTATGGAGAAGGAAATTTTAAAATCTGAAAAAATGGGTACTACACCTATTGGACGACTTCTAGCCAGTATGTCTCTTCCGGCAATGCTCTCAATGCTGGTTCAGTCCTTATACAACGTAGTTGATAGTTATTTTGTTTCTAAATTGGGAGAAGAAGCCTTTACTGCTGTCTCTATAGCATTCCCGATGCAGATGCTTACACTGGCTTTTGCTATAGGTATAGGTATTGGTGCAAATTCTCTTATTGCGAGAAGGTTGGGAGAAGGAAAAGTTGATGAAGCTACTGTTACTGCCCGAACAGGTTTGTTTTTGGCCATAGTTAATGCTTTAATATTTGTAGTAGTTGGTCTCTTGGTATCAGGACCTTTTATTTCACTTTTTTCAGATAACCCGAAGGTTTTATCCATGGGTACTACTTATCTTACAATTGTAACTGCAGCATCTGCCGGAATGTTTATTGAAATAATTCATTCAAAGACGCTACAGGCCACTGGCAACATGCTGATTCCAATGATATCACAGTTGATTGGTGCAATTACTAATATAATTCTTAACCCGATACTTATTTTCGGAATGTTCGGTTTTCCTGAAATGGGAATTGCCGGTTCGGCTACTGCAACAGTAATTGGTCAGCTGACAGCAATGTGTTATGTTATGACAATGTTCAGACTAAAGAGCCACGACATTCATCTTACATTAAGGGGACTTAAGATTAAAAAGGAAAATGTCTTAAATATTTATAAAGTGGGCGCACCTTCAATAGTAATGAACGCTATTGGATCGGTTACAACCACAGGCCTGAACGCCATTTTGATGTCATTCTCTGAGACAGCAATTGCTGTATTGGGT
>JAEWOH010000063.1 GCA_023460955.1 Bacillota bacterium
GTAGCACCTGTAGCACCCCTCGGTCCGATAGAACCTGTAGCGCCGGTAGCACCTCTAGGTCCTGTAACGCCTGTAGCCCCGGTAGCGCCTCTAGGTCCTGTAACGCCTCTCGGTCCAGTTGGCCCAGTCGGTCCAGTAGGTCCTGTAGGAGCCGTAGGTCCAGTTGGAGCCGTAGGTCCTGTAGGTCCGATTGTGCCTACTAATAATGAAACATCGTCAACTACAACATTTGCTGTACCTGGTTCATCTTGCTTACTGAAAGACACTATAGCCATTGCAGTACCTGGTGGAGCAGATATTGTTGTCCCGGTAAACTCCTGCCAATTTCCTAATGTTACATCCGGGAGAATATCTGGGGGAATACTCAGAACAAGGCCAAGTCCAAGATAGTTAAAAGCTTCACCAAAATATGAGATAGTAATTGTGGTAAGTGGATTGGGAAGTGCCCCAACTTTTCCAAGAAATGCGGAAAATTCAGCAGGTTGGCTGAAATCAGCATAAACCATCTGGTATATTACTGAAATACCACTTGGAAGCTGTGCAGAGAAGACACCGGAGTATTTATACGCTGATGTTATAATGGCGTTGTCTACAAGCCATGGAGGGAAGGAGCCTGTTTCAAATCCACCGTTTACGATCAACTCAGTTGCCATATTATATTTCACCTCCTATAAGTTATAAATTAAGCACGCAGTGATGCATGCTATGTAATCATTATATGAACTACACTTTAGTTTGGTCACTTATGTAAACGTTTTCTGGTTAAAGTCACCCTTTAAGTATACTAATTCATATATATAGTAAAGACATATAATTGCCAGCTTACATTATCTATAAAGGGGATTGGTATGGACAGGGCTAGAATTACCTTTTTTTCCAAGGGAGACAACAAATTTTTAACTACTATAGTAGAGTATCTGAATAAATCTTATGAAACCAAGTTGATTACAATTGGCTGTTCCCGTGATTACAGTCTCATAGACCAATGGATGGCCTGGGCAGACATTAGCTGGTTTGAATGGTGTGATGAGCTTGTAGAATATGGGAGCAAACATAAAACGGCAAAAGAAAAGAAAATTGTTTGCAGGCTTCATAGTTACGAGGCGTTTACTTATTATCCAACAAAGGTAAATTGGGAAAATGTTGATAAGCTTGTTCTTATTTCAAAATCCATTCAGAGCTATATATTGGAAACATATAAAATTAATGCTGATATAACTGAAGTCATTCCAAATGGAGTTGATCTGCAGCAGTTAAATTTCCGAGAGAGAGATCCCGGCTTTAAACTTGCATATGTTGGATATATTAATTTCAAAAAGGGGCCAATGCTTCTTTTACAAACCTTTAAGGCGTTATTTGATTCTGACAAAAGGTTTAAGTTATATATGGCCGGAAGCTATCAGGATCCGAGATATTTGCTTTATTTTAACCAGATGGTTAAAGAGATGGGTCTTTCAGACAGTGTCTTTTTTGAGGGCTGGCAAGCAGATATTGATAAGTGGCTGGAGGATAAGGATTATATAATATGTTCAAGTGTGTTGGAATCACAGAATATGAGTATAATGCAGGCCATGGCAAAAGGTATAAAGCCCGTAATTCACAATTTTGTAGGTGCAAGGGGAATTTATCCGGGAAAGTATTTATGGAACACTATTGATGAAGCTGTAGCTATGATTAAGGCCGAGACCTATTCTTCAGAAGAATATAGAACTTTTATCCAGGATAACTACGAAATCAGCAAACAGTGTAAAAAAATAACATCAGCCTTAGATTCATTGTGGAGTTCTCAACACAAAGCAGCAGATCAAAAAAATCATGATTACAGAAATTATATCATTGACAGGATGAATGAATTTGTATCATATACTACCGATGATTACGACCTTTTTAACTTTGATAACTCCAAGATAGTGCTGGGGAAAGTTGATAGAACTGTAGCTGGCACCCAACTGCTGGAATTCATACTGAAGGACAAACAGGATAATATGCTTGTTATAAATAACATATGGGCCAACAAGATTAATAATGATTTTGATCTTCCATCAAAAATGAAAAAGAGTATTAATTCTGAAAAAATTATTGCATTATGCAGAGAGTGTTTGTCCTATCCTGTAACGTACAAATATGGTGTTGGCGGCTTTGTTTTTGATGCAGAAATGCAACAGGATATAGAAAAGAATTACATTGCGTACATGTGGGAAAGAGGAATCCCTGCTTCGGAATTTTTACCTTTATCAGTTTATATGAGAATAGTTGAGAGGTATATCTTTACATCAGATTATATACCCAGGGATGGCTGCATTCTCGAGGCTCCCTGTGGTTTCGGCTACGGAGCCGCCTATCTTTCCAAAAAGTGCAGGCAGGTTGAAGCTCTTGATATTGCTAAAGACAACATAGCCTTTGCAAATTTAGCCTATAAGCACCCTAATATCAACTGGACAATCGGTGATGTTACAGAGCTGCCCTATGAAGACGACATGTTTGATGCATATGTGTCTTTTGAAGTATTTGAACATTTACCGGAGGATATTGCTATTAAGCATATTGAGGAGGCCTACAGGGTTCTCAAACCGGGAGGAAGCTTTTTAATATCAACACCTAACCGAGAAATGAGAAGAAATGTGCATAATCCATTCCATACAAAAGAATACAATTTTGATGAATTTCAATCCATCTTGAAAAGAGTATTCGAGCCTATTGAGTTTTATTCCATGGTGAACTCAAGTATTGAGAAGGGGATTAATCAAAAGGCATATGTAATGCTGGCAGTATGCAGAAAAAATAAAATGCCTATGCCGTTTAGAGATAATGATAATGTGGGTTAACAGTGAGGCAAATGGAGGAATAGAAATGAAAGCAAAGCTTCTGGATAAAATAAATAACAGGACAGCGGTAGTAAGTGTTGTAGGGTTAGGTTATGTGGGACTTCCGCTATCAGTAGAAATAGCCAAAGCCGGTTACCATGTTAACGGAATAGATGTTAATGAAAGTGTAATTAAGAAGGTAAACAGTTGTGAGAATTATATCGGGGATGTTAAGGACGAAGACCTGAAAGCTATGGTAAGAGAAGGACGGTTAGAAGCATTTTCTGACTTCAGCAAGGTTAAAGAGACCGATTGTATAATTGTGTGTGTTCCTACTCCTCTTGATATAAACAAGCAGCCGGAAATGAGCTACATCAAGTCAGCCATTAATAAAATAGCACAATTTCTTCGAAAGAATACCCTTGTGGTACTTGAGAGTACAACTTATCCAGGGACCACAGAAGAACTACTGAAACCTGTTTTAGAAAGAGACTCAGGCTTGTCCTGCAATAAGGATTTTTTTCTTGCCTTTTCCCCGGAAAGGGTTGATCCGGGTAACATAGTCTATAAAACAAAGAATACCCCAAAAGTTGTTGGCGGAGTTGGAGAGGATAGCACGAAGCTGGCGGCGGCTTTATACAGAAAAGTCCTTGAAAGTGAAGTATTTGAAGTATCACGTCCGGCGGTGGCAGAAATGGAAAAAATCCTTGAAAACACCTATCGTCATATAAATATAGCCTTAATTAATGAAATGGCAATTATATGTGAGCAAATGAAAATTAATATATGGGAGGTAATAGAGGCTGCAAAGACCAAACCATACGGTTTTCAGGCTTTCTATCCCGGACCTGGAATAGGAGGGCATTGCATACCTCTCGATCCCTTTTATCTCACTTGGAAAGCCAGAGAGTACGATTACCATACAAGGCTGATAGAGCTGTCAGGTGAAATAAATCAATATATGCCCCAATATGTTATTGAACGTATATACAAAATTCTCAACAAATTTAAAAAGCCTCTGAACGGTTCTAAAATACTGGTTTTAGGAGTTGCCTATAAACCAGATGTAGCAGATTATAGGGAAAGTCCTTCCCTTAAAGTAATAGAATTATTGGAGGAACAGGGTGTGATTGTGGGCTACCATGACCCATATATTCCGAACTTTACAATGAAAAACAAAGAATACACCAGTCTGGAATTAACGTGTGATACCCTTGGTGACGCAGATCTGGTAGTTATAATAACTCCCCATAAGTGCTGTGATTACAACTTTTTACAACAGCACTCGGCTTTCATATTTGATACCAGAAACGCTATGAAAGACATAAAAGACAAGGTTAATATCGAACTTCTGTAGCTGTGGAACAAGAAAGCTCCTCACTTTTATGGTGAAGAGCTTTTTAGGTAAAATCAGTTGCTAAATATGACCTTAGAATCTATCGGCTGATGGCTTCCTTCATACTCTTGACATAGTCATATAAAGGTTTGGCGGAGTCTTTACCATGTTTTTCGATAATTTTTACTATTGCACTTCCAACAATGATTCCATCTGAATATTTACTTATTTCAGATGCCTGCTCAGGTGTGGATATCCCGAAACCAACAGCAGCTGGAACAGTTGTAACCGAGCGGACTGATTTAATGATAGAAGAAAGGTCGGTTTTAATTTCTGTTCTGACTCCTGTCACACCCATTGATGAGACACAGTAAACAAAGCCTTTTGCATTTGAAGCTATTTTAGCTATCCGGCTCTCAGAAGTGGGTGCAATTAGTGTAATAATATCAATCTGGTATTTTTCGCTGAAGGGCATTAGTTCTCCCTTTTCCTCAAATGGAATATCAGGAATTATAACCCCATCAACTCCCGCATCAGAACAATCCTTGAAAAAGTGGTCATACCCATAAGTAAATACAGGGTTAAGGTAAGTAAGAAAAACCAAAGGTATTTTTGTTTTTAGACGGAGCCTTCTGACCATGTCAAAAATTCTTGGAAGATTAGCTCCAGCGGAAAGAGCTCGGGCATTTGCCTGTTGAATAACATCTCCTTCTGCAATAGGATCAGAGAAAGGTATTCCGATTTCTATTAGGTCTGCACCTGCATTAACCATTGAAAGAACGAATTCTTCGGTTTTTTCAAGAGATGGATCTCCTGCGGTCAAGAAGCCTATAAAGGCGTTACCTTTTTCAAATGCTTTATAAATATTACTCATTAATATTCACCCCCATATACCTTGCTATAGCTGCAACATCCTTATCTCCACGCCCTGAGAGGCACACCACTAATATCTTGTCATTTGTCATGGCAGGAGCCAGTTTAATGGCGTGTGCCACGGCATGGGCGCTTTCTATTGCCGGAATAATGCCTTCTGTCTTTGATAGATATTCGAAAGCTTCAACTGCTTCGCTATCTGTAACGGAAACGTATTTAGCACGGTTCAGATCATGAAGATAAGCATGCTCAGGGCCTATCCCGGGATAGTCCAGACCAGCCGATATTGAATAAACAGGAGCAATCTGACCGTTTTCATCCTGACAGAAGTAGGATTTCATCCCATGGAAGATACCCAGCTGACCCTTTGCAATGGTCGCAGCATGGAGTTCGGTTTCTGTACCCTTTCCGGCGGCCTCACAGCCTATAAGCTGAACAGAGTGGTCGTTTATAAACTCATAGAAAAGTCCCATCGCGTTGCTACCGCCGCCTACACAAGCGATTGCTGCGTCAGGCAGCTTACCCTCTTTATCCAGTATTTGTTCCTTAACTTCTCTGCCTATGATACTTTGAAAGTCTCTGACTATAGTGGGGAAGGGGTGGGGACCCATAACAGAGCCCAGAACATAGTGCGTGTCATCAATACGGTTTGCCCATTCGCGCATTGTTTCATTTACCGCATCCTTAAGGGTCTGAGTGCCGCTTGTGACAGGATGTACCTTGGCTCCAAGGAGCTCCATTCTAAAAACATTAAGTGCCTGACGCTTGGTATCCTCAAGACCCATGAAAACCTCACATTCCAGCCCCATTAATGCGGCAGCGGTTGCAGTAGCAACACCGTGCTGGCCGGCTCCGGTTTCAGCGATGACTCTTTTTTTTCCCATTTTCTTTGCTAGCAGAACCTGACCCAAGACGTTGTTTATTTTGTGGGAGCCGGTATGGTTCAGATCTTCTCTTTTAAGATATATCTTGGCTCCGCCCAGGTCCTTTGTCATCTTCCGCGCATAATAAAGCAGGGAGGGTCTTCCGGCATATTCCTTCAGCAAAGTTCTCAGCTCTTGATTGAAGCTGTGATCATTTTTATAGAAGTTGTAGCTTTCCTCCAGTTCAATTATTGAGTTCATTAGTATTTCAGGCACATACTGCCCGCCGTGCTTTCCAAATCTTCCTTTAAGCATTTATTTCACACTCCTTACAAGTTTTATTAAAGCTATTATTTTATTTCGATCTTTGAAGCCGTCGGTTTCCACTCCACTGCTGACATCAAGGCAGAACGGCCTCACCGCATTTACTGCTGAATGTACATTATGGATGTTCAGTCCACCGGCCAGAAAAATCCGTTTTCCTATTCCTGCTGCAAGCTCCCAGTCAAAGGTTTTGCCGGTTCCGCCGTATTCATTTTCATTAAAGGCATCCAATAGCAGAAACTCTGTCGAACTTAACTTCACCACCTCACTGAGTGAAGCTGCATCTTTAACACGTATTGCCTTAATCAAAGGTTTATAACAGCCCGCTTTCTCCAACCTCTCTTTAAGTTTGTGAAGATAGAGTGGAGTCTCATCGCCATGCAGCTGTATGTAGTCAATAATTCCCTTACTGCAAAGCCCTTCTATTAAATCCATATCGTCATTTACAAATACCCCAACCGATTTTATCCTTTTGTCAAGTGAGGACTTTAACACAGCAGCAGTATCAGGGCTCACCTGTCTGCGGCTTTTGGCGAAGACAAACCCCACAAAATCGGGAAGAGCTTCATTTACATATTCAATATCCTGCAGTCGTCTTAAACCGCATATTTTGATTTTCGTATCTGACATATAACCCTCCATATCAATTGCAGATTAAGCAATAACTGAGTTTAACTCTTGATCAAATTCTATTCAATTTAAGCCCCACCTCTACTAGGTTGCTATGAAGATGTAAAGACTCTTGTGCAATTTCATATTAGTGAATTGCACTTGCGTTATACAGAGTAAAATCCCATGATAGAAATAAGATGCTTAAGCTGCAAATAATATTAGTGAAAAATAGTTATTCGCAGCCTCTATTATTAGTAAAAAATAGGTTATTCACCGCCTCTTAATTGCTTCAATTCCGATGATATGTCAGGGCTTCTCATCAGTGTTTCCCCAATAAGCACCGCATTTGTTCCATTCCTTTTCAGAACTGCTACATCGTCGGGTGTCTTGATACCGCTTTCGGATACAAATATTTTATCCTTTGGCACTAAATTCCTTAATCTAACGCTGGTGTTTATATCCACCTGGAAGGTATTAAGATTTCGGTTATTAATTCCGATTATCCGCGCACCTGCCTCCAGTGCACTGTAAACCTCCTGTTCGTCATGCGCCTCCACAAGACAGGACAGCCCCAATTGCCCGGCTATCTCAAGGTATTCGCGAAGTGTACCGGTGTCCAGTATGGCGCATATCAGCAATACTGCATCGGCGCCGATTGCTTTTGCCTCATATATCTGGTAGGGGTCTATAGTGAAATCCTTCCTGAGCACAGGGAGCTTTATTGTTTGCTTTATTTCCTTCAGATACCTGTCGCTGCCAAGAAAAAAGTAGGGCTCAGTCAGTACCGAGATTGCGGCGGCGCCTGCACTCTCATATTCCCGGGCAATATCTTTGTAGGGAAAATACTCTGATATGATACCCTTAGAGGGAGAGGCTTTTTTGACTTCACATATAAAGGATATATCCGGCGTTTTAAGGGCATTTTCAAAGAGAAACGGAGAATTGCCCGGGGCTGCTGAAGCTTCCTTTTTTACAGAATGGAGAGGCTTTGTTGTTTTTAGCTCCTCAATTCTGAGCTTTGTTTTTGCAACTATATCGTCCAGTATCATTAGCTACCTCCAAAATTCGTTTTGACTTTTCTCAACTTCATCAATTATAAGCAGCGTTATCTAAATGAATTTGACAACTCTACAAATTTCTCCACCTGGTTTTTAGCTGAACCATTGTCTATGAGGGTTTCTGCCATTTTGACACACTCTCTGAGGGTTATCTGATTATGAGACATATATAGGCATAATGCCGAATTAAGTACGACAACATCTCTCTTTGGCCCTTTACAGCCATTTAAAATATCTATTGCAATTTCGGCATTAGCTGTAGGGTTGCCGCCAACTAATTCGCTAGGGGAGCACTTTTTAAGTCCAAATTGCTCAGGGCTTAGAAAAAAGCTGTTAAGTTTTCCGCTGTTTACCTCACAGATTGTGGTTGAATCACAGAGTGTAACCTCATCCAGACCGTCATGGCCGTGTACCACCATTGCCCGCTTTACTCCGAGATTGGCAAGTACTCGTGCAAGAGGCTCAACAAGGTTTTCATCATAAACTCCCAGCAGCTGCATATTAGCTCCGGCAGGATTTGCCAACGGGCCCAGAATATTGAAAATAGTTCTCACCGAAAGTTCTTTTCGGACAGGGGCAGCATATTTCATAGACGAGTGATAGGTTGGAGCGAACATAAAGCACATGCCGATTTTGTCAAGTATTTGAGCGCTTTGCTCAGCAGTAAGGGTTATATTTACTCCCAGAGCCTCCAATAGGTCGGCACTTCCGCATTTGCTAGAAACAGAGCGATTGCCGTGTTTGGCCACCGGTACTCCTCCAGCCGACACCACAAAGGACGAAACTGTAGAGATATTAAAGGTATTAGCTTCATCACCACCGGTTCCCACTATATCTAAAACATCTTTATCAGGATGGATTTTTGTACATTTCTCCCTCATAACTTCTGCACAGGCTGTGATTTCGTCTATGGTCTCACCCTTCATTCTCATGGCGGTGAGGAAAGAGCCTATTTGCGCATTTGTGGCACGACCCTCCATAATTTCTTCCATTACTGATTTTGTTTGTTGGAGGCTAAGATTTTGCTTGTTAATGATCTGATATATCGCTTCCTGAATCATACAGTCGTCCTCCTATCGGTTCCTTTTCGCAAATCGCCAATGGATAGAAAATTTTCTAAAATGGTTCTTCCCCTGGGGGTAAGGATTGATTCCGGATGAAATTGAACTCCGTAAACATCAGCAGCTCTGTGCTTAACACCCATTATTTCACCTGAACTATCCTCTGCTATTACCAGTAACTCATCCGGAAGTGTCTCACGAAGCATTGCCAGCGAATGATATCTTGCGCCTTCAATAACAGGAGGGAGGCCTCTGAAAAGTTCACTTCCGTTAGCAATATGAATCAGGCTCATCTTACCGTGCATTAATTCCTTTGCATAGGATATTGTACCTCCGAAAACCTCGCAAATCGCCTGATGACCGAGGCAGACTCCAAGGATTGGCAATTTCCCTGTGAAATGTCGTATAACCTCCTCGCATATTCCAGCGTCTTTAGGGCGTCCCGGCCCGGGAGAAATAATTAAATGTGATGGATTAAGCCTTTCTATTTCGGATATAGTCAGTTCATCATTCCGTATTACCTTTATATCATTGTTTATAACTCCTACAAGCTGATAGAGATTATAGGAAAAGCTATCATAGTTATCAATTAATAAAATCATCAAGTCAGCTCCTTTCCAGACAGCTCCAGTGCGTTAATAATTGCCTGGGCCTTATTTGCAGTTTCAATGAATTCAGTTTCAGGCACACTGTCTGCAACTACCCCGCCGCCTGCCTGAACATAAACTTTATTGTCCTTCAGCACTGCAAACCTGATAGCAATGCAGGTATCCATGTTTCCTGTAAAATCTATATAACCTATGGCGCCTCCGTATATTCCGCGACGGTGCCCTTCAACCTCATTTATAATCTGGCAGGCACGTATTTTGGGAGCTCCGGATAGTGTTCCAGCCGGGAGAAGTGCTGTTATGGCATCCAATTGGTCCAAGTTTGTGCGAAGCTTTCCTATAACCTTTGACTCAATATGAATGACATGTGAGAATTTCCGTACGCTCAAGTAATCTTTGACTTCAACACTTCCGAATTCACTTATTCTCCCCAGGTCATTACGCCCCAGATCCACCAGCATATTGTGCTCGGCAAGCTCCTTTTCATCATTAAGCAGCTCATCAATCATCCTGAGATCCTCAGCATCGTTTTTTCCTCTGGGTTTGGTACCTGCTATAGGAAAGGTAGATAAGTTACCGTCCTGAAGCTTTATCAAGGTTTCGGGAGAAGTTCCGGTCAGCTCAAGGTCATTAAATTTTAAAAAGAACATATATGGTGAAGGGTTAGTAGTCCTCAAAACCCTATACGCATTAAAAAGGCTTCCCTCAAAGTCAGCTGACCTTCTATTTGACGGTACTGCCTGAAATATATCGCCCTCGTATATATGGGACTTTACTTTTGATACCAAATTGCAATATTCTTCTTTACTGAATAATGCCTTGAAAGGGGAGAGTAATTTTGAATCCTGAGAGTTTACAGGCGGTGTTGCTTTGATTAAAGCCGTCAGTTCGTCAAGCTCCTTTGTAGCATGGATATAGTTGTCTTCCAGGTTATCCGTTTTTATATTGATAATAAGTATAATTTTTTGTCTGAAATGGTCAAAGGCTATTACTTTATCAAAAAGCATCAGATCTACATCGTTGAAATTTGCATCATCGATACCGTCCAGCTTAAGTGATGATTCACCATATTTGACATAATCATAAGCAAAATAGCCTACAAACCCTCCTGTAAAAGGTGGCAAAAATTCCAGACTGGGGCTTTTGTAATTCTTCAGTATTGCCCTGATATGGCTGTTCGGATCGGAGGTAAAAGTCTTGATTTCGGTATTCCCTCTGATCTCCAGTTGACCATCCTTACACTTGAGCTCGACTACAGGGTCGAAGCCCAGAAAGGAATACCGTCCCCATTTTTCTCCGCTTTCGACACTTTCCAGCAGATAATATCTGCTGCTGACAGATCGGATGCTTTGTAATACTGCAATTGGGGTTTTGATGTCGGAAAAAATTTCACGGCTTATTGGAATAACCGTATAGCCCTCTGATAAACTTTTTGCCTCTTGAAGACTTGGTTTGTACATATCATCGCTCCTTTATAAGATTTATTAGGCTTACTCCTGTTAATTCAACTTAATTCAGCTTAGATTGACAGGAATAGCAGGGAAGCCCCTGGCTGTAAAATAAAAACACCCGCCCATGACTGGAAATATAAGTCAAGGACGAGTGTATAATTCACCCGCGGTGCCACCTTGTTTTGTAAGATAAATAAACCTTACACACTTAGAAATACAAACATATTTCCCACATATAACGCTTGTGCTGCGTCGCAGAATACTTTGAAGAATAGTTCTTCATTTGACTGCGCCCTCCGTGGTCCATTTGATGTACTGCGTTCTGCGGGGCTCTCAGCTTCCCCCGCTCTCTGTAAGTGCACGTCCGGAATAGTTAATATTCCAACACCGTTATCTCCACTTCGACGGTTTAAAGGGCAGATATTTAATTACTATTAGCTTACAACCGAAATTTCCATTTGTCAATATGGAAAAATGAGTAAATTAATGAAATGTTTAAAAGTAATTTAAATAATATGTTATTTGTACTCCCGTACAAGTTTGAAAAAATGTATCGCACCCAAAGCAGCTGCTTGAATTACAAACGGCTCATATCAGACCCCTTATCCGTCGCACAAAAAGTCACTTCCTGTGCCTCTTGTGCTCAAAGCGTCGTCCTGCCGCTTTGACGGCTAAATGGACTGATACTCGCCTTGAAATTCAGCATCTGCTTTTAACCGTGCTTCCCATTTTTTCAGAACTGTACTTGCGTACACAAACTTATTTATTACTAAATTAACTTGTTATCACATTTCAAGCGCTTGCCTGTGCCCGTACAAGTTTGAAAAAATGTATCGCACCCAAAGCAGTTTCTTGAATTACAGACGGTTCATATCAGATCATTTACCGTCGCACAGCAAGGCACCTCCTGTGCCTCTTGTGCTCAAAGCGTCGTCCTGCCGCTTTGACGGCTAAATGGACTGATACTCGCCTTGAAATTCAGCACCTGCTTTTAACCGTGCGTCCCATTTTTTCAGAACTGTACTTACGTACACAAACTTATTTATTATTAAATTAACTAGTTATCACATTTCAAGCGCTTGCCTGCGCCCGTACAAGTTTGAAAAAATGTATCGCACCCAAAGCATCTGCTTTTAACCGTGCTTCACATTTTTTCAGAACTGTACTCGCGTACACTAATTCATTTATTAATAAATAACTAGTTATCATATTTCAAACGCGTGCCTGTGCCCGTACAAGTGTGAAAAAATGTATCGCACCCAAAGCAGTTGCTTGAATTACAGACGGCTCATATCAGGACACACTTTATGGTCAAAATATAATTTGATATGCTCCTACTGCTATCAGCAGCAGCCCGGATATGATTGTGGCCTGATCCCCGAGAAACTTTGCAGCCCATCTCCTGCCTATGACAGCCCCAAGTGATATAGTCAAAAGGCTGAATAACACAACGGCTGTTGAAAGTACAGCTATATTCACACCCGTCATGCCTGCACCGAAGCCTGTTCCGAGGCAGTTGACCGCTAGAGCAACTCCCAACAGGATGGATTCTCTTAAAGATATATCACCTGAATAATCTCTATCAGCAAGACCCGGATCATCCATAACTGCCCTTAATTCACCGATATATTGGTTACCGTTCTGATGCTGGCTATGTGTCTTTTTTCTGTTATG
Source organism: Bacillota bacterium (assembly GCA_023460955.1). Lineage (GTDB taxonomy): Bacteria > Bacillota > Clostridia > Acetivibrionales > DSM-1351 > Ruminiclostridium. The sequence goes on from JAEWOH010000063.1 coordinate 12,665, forward strand.
CAAATAACTGATAATAGTATACAACCCCATGGCACTTACTATGGAACCACCTATAATATTACCGAAATAGCTTGGGAAATAATCGGCAAGAATACTTCCCAGGAAACTTGAAAACAAAGTTGCAATACCTGAAAATAATGCAATTGCAAAGTTTGATTTAAAGGGAACACTGATTTTTCTGGCTCCGTAAGCAAGGCCAATAACCATGTTATCGAGATTTGGTGCTAAACATAGTAAAAATATTGATAGTAAATAAACCACGTAAAAATCACCTCACTGGTCAGTATATTGACCTGTTGAGGTGATAGTGTATGTCCGCCGAAAATGTTGATGCTGCAAATTACCAATGCATCATTTTTTATCTTTGTCAGTACCTTTCAAAGTATCATTGTTTAGAGTTAAAAGTATTTTCTCTGCTGCAATTTTGCGGGCGTTTGCTTCGCTGGTCAGCTGAAGGGCAAATAATCTTAGATGGGTTTCAAAGTCTTCCTCCGGAAGTTGACTGATGATGCCTTCCAACTTTTGAGATGTTTCACTGAAGGCCTGATCCTGAAGCTTGGTCAGTTCTTCAAAAAAGCTTTGAAACTTCTGCTCATCAGTTAGATTAATCAAGGAGCCTGCAATTAGTGGTATGGGGAGTATGGGCTTTAACATTGACATTATATAGAGTGAGACAAGGTGTGCTCGATCGTATTTCTTGTTTACCGGGCGTTTTAAATATCCTTCTTTAACATAATTATTGACCATGCTGGAGGTTATAACCTTACCCGACTCTTCAGTGGAAAAAAGCTTTAATAAACGTTCGAGATAAGTTACAACCTGATCCATATATAGATCTATACCGGGAAATTGGTTCCAGGGCTCAGTTTTATATTCTTTCAAGGAAGTTGAAAAATCTGTCAGTTCATTTTTTATATTTGCTAAATTACTATTGTCCATATAAGCCTCCTGCAATTAGTTATGCTAATTATATCATATAGAGTGAGAAACACAATGTAATGGTAATCACTCTTGACAAATGCAATTAACACATGTAACATAGTATTGAAAACTAGATGAAATATTTAATAAAAAAACATAACGCATATATGATTATTGTGCAGTTGTGCTAAAATATTAATTAAGTGCTTAGTACAGAATAACTGTGAGAAAAAATCTTATAGAATAAATAAATTATGTTCAGCAATTTTGAGTTATTGATTAGACAAAAGGAAATAATAATTATACAATTATAAAATGCAGGAAATGGAAGGTGATAAGAGTATGGAGTTAGATAACAGAAAAATCACAATTTGGGGAGATTCCATTTTAAAGGGAGTGGTCCTTGATGATTTGGACGGTAGATATAAGGTCCTGAAAAATAGCTGTGTTAATAAGTTTGCAGAAATAACAGGCTGTCTTTTGAAGAATAATGCGTACTTTGGTATGACTTCTACAAAAGCCTTTAATAGGATTACAGGTTCTTTGGATAAAGAACTGATTGATAAGAATGATATAGTAATTATTGAATTCGGAGGCAACGATTGTGACTATAACTGGTCAGAGGTTTCGGCCGATCCGGAAGCTGAACACCAGCCAAAGACCACAATTACTGCGTTCAAGAATTCTTTGCAGAATATTATTACGGTTTTCAAAGAAAAGGGAGTAACACCTATACTAATGAATCTTCCTCCTCTTGAGCCCGAGAAATATTTCAACTGGCTTTCAAAGGGCCTGAACAAAGAAAATATCCTCCACTTTCTGGGCGATGTAGCAAGGATATACAGATGGCAGGAAGCCTATAATAATGCCGTGGAATGGGTTGCCAGACAAAATAGCTGCAGACTTATAAATGTAAGAGAGAACTTCCTGATAACTCAGAACTACAGTTCCCAGTTTTGCTCCGACGGAATACATCCGAATGAGCGGGGACACAAAAAAATACTTGAAGCAATGCTTGAGTTTGCTTTTTAATGAAAAATACCGAGCAGTCCACAGATATAATACATACTATGTACCGCTCGGTATTATATTTTTATTTATTAGTATTACCGGCTTGTCAGTTCTGAAAGCTTATTGTCAATATCAGCTTTTGTAACTCCTGAAAGGTAGTTGGGTTTGAGCTCCTGAGCCTTTTTCAGCATTTCAATTGCTTTTTCGCTGTCACCCTGCTTTTCAAGCACTAGAGCATAATCATAATATGCTTCGGGAAATTTAGGGCTTTGTGACATCAGTTTAGAGAAAACCTCATTCGCATTTCTCTGGTCGTCAAGCAGGTAGTATGTTTGTCCAAGATTATCAAGGATGACCCCGCTGGTAGCATTGTAATCAAGGGCTTCAAGATTAAATCTCAGTGCTTTTTCCAGATCGCCCTTAAGGTTATATAAATACCCCAGACTTCCATAGATATTAGTATTTTTATAGGTCTTAATTGTATTTTCCAGGATTGAAATAGCCTCGTCCAGCTTACCTTGCTTCCAAAGGCATAGGGCGTAATTTGAATTAATATTATTAAGCTCGTTATTTGTCGCTTTCGGAGATCTTAGCTGTTCTTCAAATATTTTTGTAGCCTCATCAAGCCTTCCCTGCTTCAGAAGGAGGTATCCGTATGTAGTTACAACACTTCCTTTAGCAGCGCCTGATGTATATGCTTTTCCTAGATAATTCAAGGTTCCTTCTGTATTACCTGCAGCATAAGCACGGTTTGCTTTGATAATGTAATAGGTTGATTTGAGTTTTCCAAATAGCATATTGCCTCCACAGTAGTTACAGTTCTAAATAATTATATTAACCTTAACAATTTATCGAATTTAATTATATCAAATAGTGTCCAAATGTACAGGTGTTTTGCTATAATAAGGATTGGTCAAATTAAGATTGATTAATAGGCATTTTACAATTTAATTACTATTGAGGTGCACAAATGGAATATGATATTCATATTAAAAAAGCGGTATTACATATTTTAGATACAAGTATTAATTTTCCGGTATACTCAAACAGTGAGCTGGAGCTTAACGGTGAGATTTCAGAATTCCTTGAAAAGCATATCGCTAAGATACTTGAAGACCCAAATCTCAAAAAGGCTCAGTTTATAGGACAGGTAAATTCTGCACGAGATATATGTGCAGCAGTTAAAAATGATGAAAACTGCTTTCTGGAAGCCAGCAGTGCTCTAGGTGAAATGATTTTTGAAATAATGCGGAAAAATGTTGAGATCACACCTGCAGACCTGATATGCTGTTTGTTTTATATAAATAATGAACAGTTTTTAGGGATATTAAAGCTAAATTATAAAACAGGCTTTACTCATTATGTAAATCAGCTTGAGGAAGGGACAAGCAATTCTATCATTAGGCATAAGACTTTGCTCCCATCTGATGGGCAGAAAGTGGACGAAGCCGTACTAATTAGCATGGAAACAGGTCATCTTAAGCTGCTGGAAAAGCTTTATGAAATAAATGGGGCTAAAGAATTTTATTTGTCTCAATATATTTTTAATTGCTCTACAGACTTATCAGATAATCAGAAACTAAAAATAATTGACAATGTAACTAAGAAAATAAATAAGAAGTATTATGATGAAGATTTTGAAAAGGTTGCAAAGCTAAAAAAGGCAGTTTCGGATAGCATAGAAGAGAACAAGGAAATAAGAGTGGAGGCATTAGCCGAGGAAATATTCGAAACCAATCTGGCAGTAAGGGAAGAATATATTCAGGAAATTCAAAAAGCAGGACTTAAAGATGAGCCCATTGAAATTCCTGAAAAAATAGCAGAAAAGAAATTTAAAACCCATAGAATAAAAACAGATACAGGTATAGAAATCAACTTCCCTTTAAGCTACTACGACAATAGGGAAATGATAGAATTCTTTAATAATCCTGACGGATCAATCTCTATAGTAATCAAGAATGTAAGCAAGATTATGAATAAATAGTTACTTCCTGTGCTTTTCATTAAGGTTTGAAGATATAAACGGCGGCAGATACTTTTTCCATAGAGGTTCTGCCTCGGAGTACTTGTAGGTGGATATTTTTTCATACAGCCACGCCCTGTCAAAGGTACCTCCCTTTAGAGATATGTTTAGAGGATTAGCATTTTTTCCCTTGAGCAGGTTACAGCCATCAGAATAAACCGTATACTGGAGACCTGACGCTTCAAGTATTGTAGGTGAAATATCCAGGAAGGATGCTACAATAGAGCTCTCATAGTGCTTTTGCTGAGTTGGGGTAATGATAAACAGAGGAACGAATTCAAAATACCTGTCACCCTCAATAAAGGATGCCTGTGCAAAATCTTCTGAATTAATATTTGGCGTATGGTCTCCATAAATTATTACATAGGTGTTTGGGAAGGTCCTTTGAACCTCTTCTACATAATTTTTTATTGATTCATCAACATAGCTGAAGGAGTTGTAATAGTTTTTTACCAGCTCGTTCTCCATATCGTCATAGCTTGAGTTATTGTAATAATTTCGAGCACTTTCAAAGGGGCCGTGGCTCGTCATAGTTATGATATAGGAAACAAACGGTTCCCTTGTTTTCTTCATTTTATCCAAGGCAAAGGAAAACACCTTGTCATCAGGTGCACCCCAACCCTCATCTTCATAGTTCATTGAGCTTATATCATAGTACTTGTTGAATCCCATTTTCGAGAGCGCAATATTTCTGTTGTAAAATGTCCCCACATTTCCATGAAAAGCCATAGTGTCATAAGATGAGCCTGACAACTTTGATATAAAGGAGTTTGGATACTCATATGAGGTTAATTTTATTGCAGGAAAAGAGTCAAGAGGTTCTAAGCTGTTAATAACAGAAAACTCGGTATCCGAAGTACCTCCGCCCTGATGATAGCTCAAGGTATAGGGATAATATACACTTTCCTTTGTCAGCGAATTCAAATAGGGCATCACAAAGGAATCCTTGTACTTTTGACGTACAATATTTGCATCCATGGATTCTACTTGAATAATTACAAAATTAGGTTTCTTTTGATTATTAACTGATGTAATCCCAGGACCGTTAGGCGTTATATTGTTGCTGTTTGTCTGCTTGTTTCCGTAATGCAGCTGTTCAATCAGCTTGGTTTCACTGTAATTTTTTATTATATTAACTGCACTATTAGCTAATGTTCCGTAACGTTCAACAATTTCTGTCTCACCAGTATATCTGTCATCCATGTACTGAACTAATGACCTGTTTTGATAATAGTTATCCGTTTCCACGAACATCAGTATTAACAGAGATATTAAGAGCATTGCATATTTTATTAACGGCGCAGAGAATTTTCTACACTCCTTCTTAAAGAACTTTAAGAAAATATAGAGAGCAAAGGGGGCATCTAGAAAAACCACTAATAGCTGTGCACTTTTCGGATTAGCCAGATGTGTTGCTGATATCAAAGCTTCCTTGAAAAGCGATATCCACTGCAAGAAATGTAAATAACTGTGATAATACAAAAAATAAGATATATTCGTAAAACAATATATGCCTTGAGCAACCATTAAAAATAGGAATAAGTATCTTGACCTAATGCTTAAAATTATTATAAAAATTGAAACACTGCATAACAAAGTAAACCAAAACTTATAAATCAATACTTCTCTGGTAGCCTGTGGTATCAGAAAGGTATTGTAAAGACTTAATTTTAAAGCATTGAACAATAAAAATAGAACTATCGCGAAGAATACTTTTCTATAGTCTTTATCTTTGAATGCTGTTTGGACATTTTTTATGTTTTGAATTAAAAAGTTCTTAAGCATCAACTTGCTGATGTTCCTTTCACTTCATTTTTGCCATTATTCCCATAGTATTTTTATATGATTGTTTTATATAAGCCCGATTGTTATTATTTATGAATTTACCGGATATATCAGGTTCCGGAATTGGAATTATTTTAAATACAGGCCTGTTATTTGCATAGTATTTATCCACCCAGGTAGGGATATAGCTTACATCTTTTATTATTGTACCCTTTTTGGGGTCTTTTTCCAACTGGAGATTTACAATTACACCATCTTCTGTAAAAACCTTATTTGGACGGTTAGCCTTGTCAACTCGTCTGTACCCGGATATGAAATTTCCCATTGAATAAATTATAAATTTATCCTTGCCGTTTATCTTAACAATTTCGGATTTTTGGACTACATGAGGATGGGAACCCAAAATTATGTCCGCGCCCCATGTGAGGAGTTTTTGTGCAAGTTGTTTTTGGTGGATATTTGGTTCTCGTTGGTACTCAGTCCCCCAATGGACTACTACGATTACTGCATCTGCGCTGGCGGCTTTTACGGCTTTAATATCCTTTTGCATCTGAAGCTCGTCAATAGGGCTTAGATATGTATTTTTTTGTGAGAGGCTCAGTTTTTTGTCAGCACCGTTATATAAACCGGAATAGGCCAATATGCCGAGTTTTATGCCGTTGACATCTTTTATCACGTATTTATTCTTCCCGTTTGTTGAGCTTCCGATGTTAATCATTTTATTTTTACCTATCATCTCAATAGTCCTTTTAAGACCATTTATTCCTCTGTCAAGACAATGGTTGTTGGCTGATGACAATATATCAAAACCTGACCATGACAGTGCAGATAGTATGGAATCAGGTGTATTGAAGCTGGGATAGCTTGTATACCCTGTTTTTGGCCCTGCAGTTACAGTCTCAAAGTTACCGATGGTAAGATCTGACTTTGAAAGGTAAGGTTTGACGTATTCGAGGAAGCCTGTAAAATCATATGTGCCGGTTTTGGGAGAAAATGCATTGTTAAGGTTGCCTTGATGCGCCATAATATCTCCAACAGCTGATATTGTTACTGTCGCAGGCTTATCGGAACCTGAACCTTCAGGATTCTTAACGTTGTTCTCTGGAGTGGGTACAGGTGCTGCTGTGTCGACAGCAGGGGTTCCACCCGGATTTCCAGACATACTGCCATCTTCGGGACTGGTCGCTTCAGAGGGAGAGGATGTTGAGGGAGCTGTACCTGAAGTAATTTCAGTCGAAGAAGTTGAAGCATTTGTCCCCTGTGAGGAAGTATTTTTTGTGTCAGTGGTTTGTCCTGCAGCGCCCTGAATTTGGCTTTCCTGAGCTGAAGTCGGTTGGTTTGCACTTGACCCGGATGCTGTTCCTGCACTTTGTGATGCTGTTGTTGCCGTCTGTTCAGCGGCGGTTTGGGATGCTTGCGATACCTGCTGCGTTTGTGTGTTCATCGCTGCAATACCGAAGCTGTTCATATCACTGAAAGCAAATATTATAGATGTGCTTCCCAGCAAAATGCAGCACATGATACTTAAAACAATAAAAGTATGTTTAAAAAGACGAATTTTAGTATTCATTTTTAATATGTACCTTCCTAATTACAGAAAAATTATTATAAACTATAAATAAGACTATATCATAAATTAGCATTTATATGGTATACAAAATGAGATTTAAACAATTTAATTTTTTATGATATTGAGGTTTAACCCTTCTATTCTTGTAATGAGGTTTAACTCTGTGATAAATTGGTATTAATAATAGGAGATTTATTTTTACAAATTACGGAGGATTTGATATATGGCGGATATAAATAGAGTAATTCTAATTGTACTGGACAGTGTGGGCGTTGGAGAACTTCCCGATGCAGCGGATTATGGTGATGAAGGCAGCAATACTCTAGGAAATATAGTTAAAAACTGTGGAGGAATAAAACTTCCAAATATGGCTGAGCTTGGACTTGGAAAAATTGACGGAATAGATTATTTGCCGGTACCTAATAAAATAACAGGAAGTTACGGGCGAATGTCAGAGGTGTCAAAAGGTAAGGATACCATTACAGGCCATTGGGAAATTTCCGGGCTTCAGCTTGAACAGCCTTTCCCAACTTACCCCAACGGATTTTCTTCTGAAATCATAGAGCAATTTCAGCAGCTTACGGGAAGAGAAGTGCTGGGAAACTGTGTGGCATCAGGCACAGAAATAATAGAAAAATACGGAGAAGAGCACCTTCGGACGGGCAAGCTGATAGTTTACACCTCGGCTGACAGTGTATTCCAGATTGCAGCGCACGAAGAGATTGTTCCCATTGATGAACTGTATAAAATTTGTCAGATAGCAAGAGATATGCTTCAAGGAAAAAATATGGTAGGCCGTGTAATTGCCCGTCCCTTCATAGGACAGCCCGGCAGCTTTTCAAGAACTGCTAACAGAAGGGATTTTTCAGCTGAGCCCATAACTGACACAATACTAGACAAGCTGCAGCAAAAGGGCTTTGATGTGATTGCAGTCGGAAAGATCGAAGATATATTCTCTGGAAAGGGCATTACCGTTGCCGAACACACAAAAAGCAATATGAATGGTGTTGACGTCACTTTGAAATATATGAGGGAAAACAATAGAGGCTTGATTTTTACAAATCTCGTGGACTTTGATATGGTTTTCGGTCATAGAAATAATCCCGAGGGCTACAAACAGGCACTGGAAGAGTTTGATGCCAGACTCCCGGAAATTTTTTCGGCAATGAGGGATGAGGATTTACTGATAATTACTGCTGACCACGGCTGTGACCCCACAACGCCGAGCACTGATCATTCAAGGGAGCATGTACCTGTTGTTTTGTACGGAAAAAATATCAGGGAGGATGTAAACGTAGGCACAAGAAGAACCTTTGCTGACCTGGCAAGCACTGTAGCAGAAGTATTTGGAATTGAGAATGTATTTCCAGGCAGGAGTTTTTACGGGCAGATAAAAAAGTAATAGGTATAGTTATAATAAAGTCCTTTATAGAAATTTATATATTAGATTTATTTATATATCAAGTTGATTTTATCCGAGAGCTAAAGTATTATATAAATAAAGCAGCTGCTATTGTTTTTAAATAAGTAATCTTAAAGTAATCTAAAAATTAATTCCTTATATATTTTATGAGGATTACTACAATTACAATTGAATATTTATATACAGATATCGGAAGCAGGTTTGAGCCCTGCACGGTCCCGCCGCTGTATTGGAAGAGTTCTCCAAGAAATACCACTGGTATCTTACCGGGAAGGTTTGGAGAGTGATGACGCCTAAGTCAGAATACCTGTCTGTATCCGGAAAAGTTAGCCTTTTCCATGCACTATAACTCTACGAGCGATAGAGGAGGTGATTGAGAATTTATATTATTTTTAAAGAAAATGTAAATTCCCTAGAATTCAGGTATTTATATTAACTACAAGATAAAACCTTTGAATTTGCAATTACCCCTTAAACATTGTATGTGTTTAGGGGGCTTTTTACGTTTGAAAACAATTAAATTTAAAGAGAAATATCGGAGGACTTAACTATGAAAACTAAACTATTATCTTTACTTATGGCTGCTTTGCTTTTAGTGGGCATTTTAGCAGGCTGTGGTCAGCAAAATAACAATTCTGAAAGCACTGCGGGAAATACGGCAGCTCAAGCAACAATATCAGCCGCCGATGAAACAAAACAGACTAACAGCGCGGCAACAGCTGACGCAACAATAGAAAATGCAGTTAAATATCCATTGGTTTTAACCGATGCAAGCGGGACGCAGGTTACAATAAATTCAAAGCCCACAAAGATTGTCAGTCTGCCCCTTGGAATCTGTGAAATGCTCCTTTCAGTTACAGACAAAAGCGAAATTGCAGCGATGACTTATTATGTTGATGATCCAATTGTGTCAAATATTGCAGATGAGGCTAAAGGTGTAGGACAGAGACTTGATTTCAATGCCGAAAAAATACTTGCCTTGCAGCCTGACCTGGTTATTGTAGATACCTGGCAGGATGCTAATATCGTAAAACAGCTGAGGGATGCAAAGATTAACGTATTTGTATCAATTGCTCCGGTAAATGTGGATCAGCAGAAGGAACTGCTTAAGCTTTTAGGGAATATAACAGATAATAAAGCAAAGGCGGACGAAGTTATCAACTGGATGGATACAAAGCTAAAAGCAGTATCCGACAAGCTTTCCGGACTTAAGGAAGAGCAGAAACTTACCATTATAGATTATAGTGAAATGTCTACAACAAGTGGCAAGGGTACAAACTTTGACGATGTCGTTACAAGAGCAGGGCTTATAAATCCTGTGTCAAAGGAGGGGTTAACCGGTTGGCCTCAACTTTCTAAAGAGATGATAGTTCAGTATAATCCCGATTTAATATGCCTGCCTTCCTGGTACTATGATAATAAAGTCAGCTTCAAATCACTTTCAGAGTCAATATTTGGTGATAAATCTCTTGCGGGAGTAAAAGCTGTAAAAAATAAAAAGTTGATTTCAGTACCTCATAACCACATAAGTTCTACATCACAGTATGCGGTTCTGGCAGTTGAGGATTTGGCCAAGGCTGCATACCCCGAATTGTTCAAATAAGCAGCTTGAGTTTATAGGCGTAAGTTAAGTAAGTAAACTAGTATTGTGGGGGTACATCGTGAAAAAAGCTAAATTAAGAGTGGGAATAATTCCATTAATGCTGGTGGTTTTACTGTTCGTTATAGTTGCAGGAACAGCCGTTGGTGCGGTCTATGTACCGTTTTTTGATACTTTCAGAATAATATTGAAAAATGTTGGCTTACTTCCAAATGCCAGCTTTGCTCAAGGTCAGGAGCCAATAATATTTCTTGTTAGATTCCCAAGAGTCGCTGTAGCTGCTTTGGCAGGGACTGCTCTTGGGGCTTCGGGAGCGGTAATGCAGGGCATGTTCCGAAACCCGATGGCTGACCCGGGTATACTTGGTATATCCAGCGGAGCCGGGCTCGGGGCTGTTCTTGCCATAAAGCTGGGAGCAGTAGCGGCAGGTATGTTTGTAATGCCTATTTTTTCTTTTGCGGGTGCGCTTTTAGCTATAACGGTAATTTATATATTATCCTACAGAAAAGGCAGAGTGCCTGTTCTTACTCTTATTTTGTCCGGTATTGCAATTAGTACGTTCCTGGGGGCAATAACAAATATTGTACTTACACTTTCTTATGATTATCAGGTCAAGGAGTTTCTATTTTGGTCAACAGGGGGCCTTGAGGGAAGGCGCTGGGAGCATTTCAAACTCATAGTCATTCCTGTGCTTGTAAGCGTTATATTAATGCTCCTGTTTTCAAGGGATCTGAATGTTTTGCTGATGGGTGAAGAGGAGGCCAAGTCTGTCGGTCTTAATACCGGCAGGTTGAGAACAATTTTGCTTATACTGGTATCAACAGCCACAGCAAGCGCTGTCTGTGTGACGGGAGCGATTAGTTTCGTAGGGCTGATTGTTCCTCACATCATAAGACTTTTGGTGGGCCCTGATCATAGACTTTTACTTCCCGCCAGCGCATTGGGAGGAGCTATCTTCCTGGTAGTATGTGATCTCATATCGAGAGTGGTAGCAATTCCTTATGAGCTTGGAGTCGGAATAATTACAGCACTTCTGGGTGCGCCTTACTTTCTTTATCTTCTTCTTAAATCAAAAAAAGAGGGGGGTGCATTGCTGTAATATGGAAAAACGTATGAAAGCAAAAAGCCTTATAGGAGAATGCCGTATTGAAATTAAAAACCTGAACTTTAATATCGATAATAAAACAATACTAAAGAATATAAACCTTGATATCAGTAACGGAGAATTTGTAGGCTTGATTGGTCCGAACGGAGCAGGAAAGACCACACTTTTAAAGTGCCTTAACGGAATAAATAAGGGTGATGGGGAAATAAAAATAAAGAACCTCAAAATAAAAGATTATACTGATAAGAGCCTTGCAAGAGAAGTTGCACTTATGCATCAAAATACTTCGGTGGGTTTCCCATTTTCAGCTCTTGATATAGTTCTTATGGGAAGATACCCCTATCAGCAAAGGTTCAAGCCGGAATCCAAAGAGGATTATTGCATTGCCAGAAAAAATATGAGCTACACAGATACTGATAGTCTTGAAGACAGTGCGATTACTGAGATGTCTGGCGGAGAGAGACAAAGGGTGCTATTTGCAAAAACCTTAACACAGGATACGGATATAGTTCTTCTTGATGAGCCTACCGCCAGTCTGGATATTACTTACCAGGAACAGATTTTTCAGTATTCTCGTGAGCTTACAAGCAGGGGGATCACAGTAATTGCGGCAATACATGACCTCAAAATAGCTGCAAGATATTGTTCCAGGTTGGTTTTGCTCAAAGATGGTGAGATACAAGCTGATGGTGCACCGGAAAAAGTACTTACCTCGGAGAACATATCAAACGTGTATGGGGTAAATGCTTTGGTATACCGGAACAGGTTAACAGGCCTGCTGGATATGTTTATAAGCAGTGATGCCACAAGTAAAAAATCAGGAAAGGTACATGTTATTGGCGGAGGAGGTTCTGCGTCAGGTGTCATCAGACAGCTTTATGAACAGGGCTATGCTGTCACAGCCGGAGTTTTTTCTTACGGAGACAGCGACATTGGCAGTGCCGAAATATTTGGAGTAAAATATCTTGTAGAAAAGCCCTTTAGTGAAATATCTTCAGAGGTATACTCCCAAAATGTAACCTTTGTAGAAAACTCTGATTTTACAATACTTTGCAATATGCCCTTCGGGTATCAAAATCTCCGAAACCTTGAAGCAGCACTGAACTCAAAGAAACTGGTTATTATCGAAGATGAAAAACCTGAAAGCAGGGATTACACAGATGGAAAGGCAATAGAGCTGTACAAAAAACTTAAAAGGATTGCAGCGGCTGTCATAACTTCTGCTCAACTGCATGAAGTATTGTAATACAAGTTACATACTTAAATAGTAAGATTTAGGGAGGCAGCATGGGAAAATTTATTCTTGTTACAGGCGGGGCCCGCAGCGGTAAGAGCAGTTTTGCCGAAGAAAAGGCAAAGGAATTCGGCAGCAATATTTTATATATTGCCACTGCACAGCCCTTTGATGACGAAATGAAAGAGAGAATATCGCGGCACAGAGCCCAAAGACCTGAAACCTGGGAAACCTTTGAGGGCTATAAAAATCTGGATCTGGAACTGGATGCATTAATAAGTGGAAAGCATGCGGTTCTTCTGGATTGTATAACCATAATGGTTTCAAATCTCATAATGGATAACAGCCAGGATTGGGAGGGCTTGTCCAGAGAGAGGGTAATGGAAATAGAAAGTTATGTTCAACACCAGCTGGAGAGACTGATTAGCGTCATAATGATGAATAATGTTCCTTTTATTCTGGTTACAAATGAGGTCGGCCTCGGAGTAGTACCTCCGTCAGCAATGGGCAGAGACTTTCGTGACATAGCAGGAAGGGTGAACCAACTACTTGCCAAAACAGCTGATGAAGTTTATTTTTGTGTTTCGGGAATACCTGTGAAAATTAAGGGGTGAGGTCATATTAAAGCGATTAAACGGCTAGTGCTTATGCTTCAATTCTTTACGAGAATACCTATAAAAATACAGCTTACTGCAAATAGCTCGGATTTTGGAAAGGGACTTGTGTATGCTCCTTTTGTAGGCTTGGTAATCGGAGCCCTTCTGTCACTTGCAGCATATGGCCTTCTTTTTGTATTTTCGAGGGTTATGGCAGCTGCAATTATTATTGTGCTCTATATTATGATAACAGGCGGACTTCATCTGGACGGACTGGGAGATACTTTTGATGGTGTTTTTTCAAACCGTCCCAAGGAGCGGATACTTGAAATAATGAGGGACAGCAGAGTTGGAACCAACGCGGTACTTGCTGTCACAGCCGTTCTACTGGTTGATTTTGCGGCTCTTACTCAGGTTAATGATAATTATTTTCTTAGGGTAATTTTACTAATGCCGGTGACGGGAAGGATAGGTTCCCTCATCGGAGCCTCAGTCTCTGAATATGCAAGACGGGGAGAGGGCCTGGGTAAATCCTTTATAGATTTCTGCGGAAAAAAAGAGCTTATTATAGGTTTGGTTATCTATACTGTTATCAGTTTGCTGACCATGGATTTTAAGCTTTGGATTATTATGCTTCTTCCGCCTGTCTGTGCATTTCTGCTGGTACGGTATTTCAGCCGAAAGACAGGAGGTGCCACTGGTGACATACTTGGTGCTGTATGTGAACTCAACCAGTGTATATTCCTTGTAGCAGCCTGCGGAGTACTAAACAAGCTGTAAATTAGGTTATTCTTAACCAGTAAAACCTCATTTTCATTAAATTCACCACTAAAAATATTCTGCAACAATTCACAACTGCCTTCAAACTCCAGATAGCCCCAATTAAGAAAATCTGCAGAATTTTTAGTAGTAACCAAAGATACGAAAAAAGACATAATCCAAAGGATTAGTGCCTTTAAAAATTCGTTGTATTATTTTCGCAAAGCTTTATTTTCCTTCGCAGATTTTGGAGGCAACGTCAGCTGCAGATGCTGCATCGGCAGTGTAATAATCAGCCGATATTGCTTCACAGAAGCCCTGTGTCACAGGTGCGCCACCTATCATAATTTTAACCTTATCTCTTATTCCGGCCTCAGCAGCTGCTTTAACTACTTTTTCCATCTGAGACATAGTAGTGGTTAGAAGTGTCGAACAAGCAATTACTTGTGCGTTTTCGTAAACAGCAGTTTCAATAAATCTAGAAACTGAAACATCAACTCCAAGGTCAATTACTTCCAGTCCTCTGCCTTCCATCATCATTTTGACAAGGTTTTTTCCTATGTCATGAAGATCTCCCGCAACAGTACCTAATACTACCTTACCTGCCGCTTTTACACCGCTTAACGCCAACAATGGCTTTAACAGCTCTGTTCCCATATTCATTGCTCTTGCTGCAATCATAACGTCCGGAACATATATTTCATCGCGCTTAAACTTTTCACCTATTACAGCCATACCCGGGAGAAGACCTTCATTCAATATCTGTTGTGGATTTAAACCTTCATCAAGAGCCTTTTGAACCAACTCTCTTACTATTTTTGCCTTACCTATTTGAAGATTTTGTGAAATTTCTGCAAGTATACTCATGTAATCCTCCATCTTAGTGCATATTTTATCTACGGTAGTAATAATAGGCTCTGGTATTTTACTTTAGTACGCTAATTCTATAGCATACATATACATATTGTAATATAAAACTTCAAATTTGTATAATCTTTTCGGATTAATTTATATATTTAGTTTAGCCATAGTTATTCTTTTATTTCTGTTAAAAGAGTTATATTGTAATAACATAAGCGGACATGAGCTCAAAGTATTGGAACATGAACTATCCACGTAAAGGAAATAAGGCCCAGATATACTGTTTTACAGCTTTCACAGAATGAGGGTATTCTTGAAAGTACAGCTGAGGAACTGACTGAGATGTACATGTGAAAAAAATCCTTATCAATAATATTACAGTCAAATAGTCGCAAAATTAAAGCAAAAAAATTTAATAAAATTATATTGACAAATAATTAACAATGAACTACAATAAATACATAAACATTGTTAAATAATTAACAGGAGCCCAATATTGTGAGGTAAAAGGCTTAATTTTTTAATAACAATTGTTAAAAAAATAACAATAATTTTTGCTTACAATATCAAAATAAATTTTATAATTGGAGGTTGGATTTATGGCTAAGAAGAATGTGATAGTAAACAGCGTTGAAACTCTTTTAGAAAAGATAGCTGAGATCAGACAGGCACAGGAAGTATTTGCAACCTATTCACAGGAGCAGGTTGACAAGATATTTACAGCTGCAGCTTTAGCTGCCAACAAAAAAAGAATAGTACTGGCGAAAATGGCACAGGCTGAAACAGGAATGGGTGTAGTTGAAGACAAGGTTATTAAGAACCACTATGCATCTGAGTATATATACAATGCTTATAAGGATACACAAACATGTGGTGTGCTTGAAAGAGATGAAGCCTTCGGTATTACTAAAATAGCTGAACCTCTGGGTGTTATTGCTGCAATAGTACCAACCACCAACCCTACTTCAACAGCAATATTTAAAGCTTTACTCGCACTTAAAACAAGAAACGGAATAATTTTCTCACCCCATCCAAGAGCAAAGAAGTCAACAATAGAGGCTGCTAACATTATACTTGAAGCTGCAGTTGCTGCAGGTGCACCAAAGGGTATTATCGGTTGGATAGATGAGCCGTCAATTGAACTTTCAGAAAGAGTAATGAAAGAAGCTAACATCATTTTAGCTACCGGTGGACCGGGTATGGTAAGGGCAGCATATTCATCAGGAAGACCTGCAATCGGTGTTGGAGCTGGTAATACTCCTGCAATAATAGATGACACAGCTGACATAAAGACTGCGGTAAGCTCAATACTTGTTTCAAAAACCTTTGACAACGGTATGATTTGTGCATCAGAACAAGCAGTAATCGTGCTTGATAAAGTATATAACGAAGTTAAAAAAGAATTTGCTCTAAGAGGTTCATATTTCCTAAACAAGGAAGAAACCCAGAAGACAAGAGAAGTGCTGCTGGTAAATGGAGCTTTAAATGCCAAGATAGTTGGTCAGACTGCACATACAATTGCAAAGTTGGCGGGTTTCGAAGTTCCTGTTGAAACGAAAATTCTTGTTGGAGAAGTTGAATCAGTTGAACTTTCAGAAGCATTTGCACATGAAAAATTGTCACCTGTACTTGCTATGTATAAAGCTAAGACTTTTGACGAAGCAATAGCAAAGGCAGAAAAGCTGGTAGCTGACGGTGGTTTTGGACACACCTCTTCAATATATGTTGATGCAGTTAACGGAAAAGAAAAAATAGATAAATTCTCAACAGCAATGAAAACTTGCAGAATTCTTGTAAATACTCCATCCTCACACGGAGGTATCGGAGATCTGTACAACTTCAAGCTGGCTCCTTCACTGACTCTGGGTTGTGGCTCATGGGGCGGAAACTCAGTATCAGAAAACGTTGGAGTTAAACATCTTATTAATATTAAGACCGTTGCTGAGAGGAGAGAAAATATGCTTTGGTTTAGAACTCCTGAAAAGATATATTTCAAAAAAGGCAGCCTTGGAGTGGCATTAAAGGAACTCAAGGACGTTATGAATAAAAAGAGAGCCTTTATAGTTACTGACTCCTTCCTCTTTAACAATGGATATACAAAGCCTGTTACAGATTTACTGGATGCAATGAATATAAAATATCACACCTTCTTTGATGTGGCTCCAGACCCAACACTGGCATGTGCAAAGCTTGGTGCAGAGGCTATGAGACAATTCCAGCCAGATGTTATTATAGCTTTGGGCGGTGGTTCGGCAATGGATGCAGGTAAGATAATGTGGACTCTGTATGAGCATCCTGAAGTTGACTTCCAAGACCTGGCCATGAGATTTATGGATATCAGAAAGAGGGTCTATTCCTTCCCTAAAATGGGTGAAAAGGCTTACTTTGTAGCAATTCCAACTTCAGCAGGAACCGGTTCTGAAGTAACACCGTTCGCAGTTATCACTGACGAACAGACAGGTGTAAAATATCCTCTTGCCGATTACGAATTGATGCCTAAAATGGCTATCGTTGATGTTGACCTCATGATGAATATGCCAAAGGGCTTGACAGCTGCTTCAGGTATTGATGCTCTGACTCATGCAGTTGAAGCTTATGCTTCAATGTTGGCAACAGACTACACAAACGGTCTTGCTTTACAGGCGCTAAAGAACATCTTTGCTTACCTGCCTTCAGCATATGAAAATGGTGCAAAAGATCCTGTTGCAAGAGAAAAGATGGCCGACGCTTCAACTATGGCCGGTATGGCATTTGCAAATGCTTTCCTGGGAATATGTCACTCAATGGCGCACAAGCTGGGTGCCTTCCATCACCTGCCACACGGTATTGCAAATGCACTGCTGATTAATGAGGTGATGAAGTTCAATATTGCAGAAGCACCTGTGAAAATGGGTACCTTCTCACAATACAAGTATCCTGAAATATTAAAGAGATATGCAGAAATTGCTTCCTTTGTAGGCATCAACGGTGCAACCGATGAAGAAAAATTCAATAAGCTGCTTGCCAAAATAGATGAATTAAAAGCTAAGGTTGGAGTTCCAAAAACCATAAAGGATGCAGGCATTGATGAAACCAAGTTCCTTGCAACTCTGGATGAGATGGTTGAACAAGCCTTCGATGACCAGTGCACAGGCGCTAACCCTAGATATCCATTAATGAGCGAATTGAAAGAATTGTATCTCAAAGCTTATTACGGTAAATAAGAAATATTCTGAAACACATAAAAGAATTAATCCTGGCTGAAACACAATTGATATCAATTCTCTTCTTCATTGCTGACCATCATTGTGCAGCCAATAATATAGTCTCCTAAACAAAATCACAGAAATACCCGTTCACCATAAATTAAAAACTGGTTGAGCGGGTATTTTTGTCTAAATAGGAGTACTATTGACATTGACCTTGCGTAAACTTATATAATAGTTATAAGGCGGTGATGTTTTTGGAATTGATAAGAATAAACGAAGTTGTTGACAACTTCGGTATATCGAGCAGAACACTAAGATATTATGAGGAGATGGGTCTTTTATGGAGTAAACATCCTGATAATAAAACTCAACGTTATTATGATACTGCCGCGCTTGAACGGTTGAAACAGATTATTATTCTACGAAAATTACAAATCCCTGTAAAGGATATAGTCGTTATATTCAAAAGTGAAAACACGGCGGTATTGATTCAAGCGTTTGTGGACAAGCTCGAATCTCTTGATACGGAGATTACAGCCTTATCTGAGCTAAGACATCTTGTCGATGATTTTCTCCATAAGATGCTTATGAGCGGTATCAAGAAAATATCGGCCATTACTTTACTTTATGAAGAAACCGAAAAAAGGCTTACCACAGTAGAAAGAAATGAGACGGTCACATTTGAAAAGTTGTCGGAAATCAGCCGTGGAGCATTAAGGCTGCATGATGTCAGGGTTATTCAATTACCACCCATGCGTTTTCTTACTTCACGATTGAAAACAGGACAAGTAGAAAATCTGGATGGTAAAATGGAGAACCTGTTTGTGAATTTCGGATTCACACCAAATCCCGGATTACGTAATTGTTTTTACCGCAAAGAGCCAAATGGTGAATGGATTATGCTCATCAAAATACCAAGCGATTATGTAAATACAACAGAATACGCAGATGAAAAATTTGCAGGCGGGCTATTCGCCATAGCCAGTTCCTTCATGGAAAATATGGATGATACATTTATTCTGTTGAGAGACTGGATAAATAAGAGCGACCATTACGAGCTTGACGTTAATGCAGAAGGAGAATTGCAACGCTACGAAATGATTGAGGAAATTCTACCGTGGGATATAGCAAATAAGCTGAACAGATACCAACAAGATATATTTGTTCCAATACAAATAAAATGTTAGAGGTTTTATTATTATGAACATATTTGAAATCAAACAGACTATGATTGACAAACGTATTCCGAAGGAAGTAATGGAGCAATTTTTGAAGAACGCATCAAAATACTAAACGCAATGGATATGAATGAATCCGCACGTTGTCGATTAAATGATGATGGAACGCTGAGTATCTTCTGGAATTAAGAAGAGAATGGGAAATATAGATGCGTATGCTCAATCATAAATAAATTGTCAAAACCCGCAACCGTTTCTCTTACATATTGCGGTTGTTGCAGCGGGCATGTAGAATATGGTTTCGAAAATAGTCTAGACATGAGGCTGCGACTTATAGAAACTGTATCATCACCTATCAATTCTAACGGTGAAAAACAATGCGAACATCTTTATGAAATAATTAAATAATAATTGACGGACGTCCTTAATGTGGTGAGGGGGTAAAAATGAACGAAAAAGCAGAACTGCAAAAGGTTAGCGAGGAAACCATGCGCTTTATGCGAGGGAAGTATGTTTTAGATGAAGTGGGCAACGGGAAAGATGAATTGAAATTCCGCAGAGGCGGGAAAACGGTGCTGACTATCTACACTCGTGAGGATCATTATGATTTTCTCGTTATTTTCGGAAAGGCAGAACGTGAATTATTTGAGATGCGGCGAAATGAATTTCCGCAGAAGATACGGGAAATATACGAAAACAGCAAAACATATCATGACGGCAAATGGATGTCTATTTCCGTCGCCGATTTGCCTACGCTTGAAGCTGTCAAGCAGCTTGTATTGATTAAGAAAAGGCCTAACCGAAAGCCGTTTCCAAAAGAGCAGGCGGTCTATGCCAGCTGCGGGCATCGTTGCGATTTGTGTGTCCATTATAACGGCGGTACAATCAGCGAGGAGTTACGGACCGAGTTGAAAGAGCGATTGATACGTGTATACGCGGGTGGTGTAGGCGATGGGGGGTATTGGGGCGATGATATGAAGTTGTGTGATGGCTGTCATACAGGGGGATTAGATAAAGGCTTTAACTGCGATTCATTAAAATGCGCAGCAGAAAATAACGTTGATAGATGCCAGAATTGTCATAAAAATCCCTGTGATAAATCACACCATTTATATCAAGGGCTAAAACCTGAAATCCACACAAATACCATTGCTGCCGACGACGTTACATGGGTGATTTTGCCTTATGTGTATGAGCAATACGGAAATTAAGAAGTATAGCAACCTGATTTTCAGAGTTATTCTGGTAATAACTATGTCTACCCATTGGTATTCTATGCATAATTGTTCAAACTAGGGTATAATGTTCATATTAATACATAGAAATAGGGGATAGCTACTATGAGTTCTTTGGAAAATACCATAAAGGAATTGTATACTTATCTTCCGCCTCTTACCAAACGACCTGACTTTGACCAGTTCTGGTCGGATACGCTTAAAGAGGCCTGGGGTGTAAATCTTAATGCAACAGTCAAGCAATATGATTATCCAAGCCCTTATGTAAAAGTCTACGAAATTGAGTACAATGGCTTTGATACCACACCCATACATGGATGGTATATAGTCCCTGATTTTTTGAAAAAAGATAAATACCCTTGCCTAATAAATTACCATGGCTTTGGAGGGGACAGAGGAATGCCTGCCGACTTTATGGCCTGGTGTATGATGGGTATGGCTGTAATATCTGTGGATTGTAGGGAACAGAGCGGGAAAACCGGAAACTCTGCCACCTTTACAAGCGGAATGACCGGAAATGTGGCTTGTAAAGGTGTTTTAAACAAAAATGAATACTATTATCGGGCTGTTATCATGGACTGCATCAAGGCTATTGATTTTGCCAACAGCAGACCGGAAATTGACGCTGACAAAATAGTTATACATGGTATAAGCCAGGGAGGGGCATTGGGAATGGCAGTTTGCTCACTGGACAGCAGACCAACGCTGGCAATGGTGGATGTCCCCAGCAGTAGTAATCTTGAAGTCAGAGTTGAAGGAGCTTACGGGTCTTTTTCAAGTATCACTGAGTACTTAAAGAAGTATCCTTACCAGCTTGAGAAAGTTTATGAGACTCTCAGCTATTTTGATACCATGAACATGGCCGACAAAATTAAGTGCAGAGTATTTGCTTCTGTAGCTTTAAAGGATAATGTGTGCCCTGCAAAATGTTATTTTGCAACCTATAACAGGATAACAGCACCGAAGGAGATAAGGATTTATCCTTTTAATGGACATGAGGGCGGACACGCCATTCATTTTGAAGAAAAACTTAAGTTTCTAAAAAGCAGTGGATTTTTGGAACATAAAGAATAACAGTTAATGGATAAAGGACTTAACTTAAAAATCACATTCGTAGATTCTGACTTATTTATAGCAAATATTGAAATGAAGTAACTGCTGTTTATATTTAAAATAAGTATATAGTCTGCCATATGGATTAATTAAAATATATCGGGGTATAAATAAGAAATAATTAAAAACAGGTAAATAAAGTACTTATTAAATACGTATGATTAATAAAAAGGAGGAAGTTTTAATGGGTTTTAATTATTATATTCCAACTCGTATTTTATTTGGAAAGGGCCAGCTTGAAAATCTTAGCAAGCAGACTTTACCAGGTAAAAAGGCACTGATTGTTACCTCTGCCGGTACATCCATGAAGAAACACGGTTATCTGGCCAGGCTGGAAGATCAGCTAAAGAAAGCAAATGTAGATTATGTTTTATTTGATAAGATTTTGCCTAATCCAATAAAACCGCATGTAATGGAGGGTGCAAAGTTGGCTAAAGACACCGGCTGCGACTTCGTTATAGGTCTTGGAGGAGGCAGCAGCATCGATTCCTCAAAATCAATAGCTATAATGGCCACTAACGAAGGAGACTACTGGGATTATATAGGTGGAGGTTCAGGCAAAGCAAAACCTGTAGCAAACGATCCACTTCCTATTGTTGCCATAACCACCACAGCGGGTACAGGTACCGAAGCAGATCCTTGGACAGTTATAACAAATGATGAGAGCAATGAAAAGATTGGTTTCGGTTATGACAAGACTTTCCCGGTATTATCAATTGTTGATCCTGATTTAATGATGACTGTGCCACCTCACCTTACTGCCTACCAAGGCTTTGATGCTCTGTTCCACAGTACCGAAGGATATATTAATGTATTTTCAAATGATATGAGCGATATGTATGCCATCAAGAGCATAGAGCTTATCGGCAAATATCTTTCTACAGCGGTTAATGAAGGCTCAAACGAAGAGGCTCGTGACAGAGTTGCATTGGCAAATACAATCGCAGGTATGGTAGAATCTACTTCAGGCTGTACATCAGAGCATTCGCTGGAACATGCCTTGAGTGCATTCCATCCTGAGCTGCCTCATGGTGCGGGATTAATTATGGTTAGTGAAGCATATTATACCTTCTTTGCAAAGTCGGGTACGTGTGATCAGAGGCTTATAGACATGGCTATTGCACTGGGCAAAAAGGATGCAAAGGACCCAATGGATTTTGTAACTGCACTGGTAGATTTGCAGAAAGCCTGCGGCGTATACGGACTCAAAATGTCTGATTACGGTATAAGGGAAGATGAGCTTGAAACTCTTGCCCAGAATGCAAGACATACCATGGGAGGGTTGTTTGCTTGTGATCCTGCACAGCTGACAGACAAGGATGTAATAGAAATACTGAGAAGATCCTATAAGTAAAAGTTTATTTTTATTATAGTTTGTTTATTATCATATTAATGAAATATGGATAAAAGGGAACAGGGGACAGAAGCTAATACCCGGTTCCCTTTTGCGTTTTGGGCATGCACAATTTTTATATATAATGTATAATGGATTAAATAAATGACAAAGGTCGTATTTTTTATGAAGAATATATTCAGTCTAAAGAAAGCTAATTGGGAAAAAATTACCTTCTGGTTTGTATTTGCAACGCTTGTTGCATCTACAATTTTTTCTCTGGTAAATGTTATTTTATCTCCTTCGGGTGCTATACAGCAAGCAAGGTATCAAAAGCTCAAAAGTGATTACGTGCTAATGCTGATTCAATGTATTATGGGTATGATAATAATGTTTTTGCCTTCAATACTGGAGAGAAAGTGGAAGATTAACATACCCAGCTTTATGCATATAGTATTTGTCTTTTTCCTTTATGCTGCTATTTATTTAGGGGAAGTCAGAAGTTTTTATTATCACATTCCTCACTGGGATACTGTTTTACATACTTTCAGCGGAGCGATGATAGGTGCTCTGGGCTTTTCTGTCGTAAGGCTGCTGAATGATTCTGAAAAAGTTCAGATTAATCTTAGTCCGCTGTTTGTAGCCATTTTTGCATTTTCCTTTGCGCTGGCTATAGGTGCACTCTGGGAGGTTTATGAGTTTTCCTTTGATAAACTTCTTGGATTGAATATGCAAAAGTTTGCCTATGAAAACGGGAGTCTAAGAGTTGGAAGAGATGCATTGACCGACACTATGAAGGATTTGATTGTAGATGCCCTGGGAGCTCTGGGAACTAGTATAATGGGTTATATATCCTTAAAATTTAAAAAAGGCTGGCTGGAAAAATTTGCAGTAACCAGAAGTCTCTCTGGGGAGGACCCGGCTGTTACCAAAGAGCTGATTTCTTAAAGTTCTTTCTTAAAAATCTTCCTTAAAAATCTTCCTTAAAAATCTTCTACAGTTTTGGCAAAACAGCTTTAAATAATTTAAATAAAGTAGCAGGGATACTTTTCTTTGAGAACACCGGAATGCTCCAGACCGGAGTAGTGATGCTGCTTTAGTAGAGAAGAGCATTCGGGATTGCGGGTTTCAATCATTTCCACAATGTCATTATGCTCCCTGCATACCTTATGCAGCATTTCAGGCTCATACATTGTAAGAACTCTGTATCTGTTGTAATGGATACGGGTTGTGCTGATTATATCCCAAATTGTTTCGTGCCTGGCGGATTGAAATATCAGCCTGTGAAAATCATTATCGAGTTCAAGGAATTCTTCAACTGTTCCGGCTTCTTCTGCAAGTTCTTTTTGCATCCGCAGGTTCTTTTTTATTTCCTGAGGGAGTACAAGTCCTTTTTGTATTATTTCAGTAACCACCTGGCTTTCAAGAATATTTCTCATGTATACGCTTTCTCTTACAAAGGGCAGATCAATCAACGATACAAAAGTACCCTTCTGGGGATATATATTTAACAGCTTTTCATAGGAAAGCCGGATAAATACTTCCCTGACAGGTGTTCTGCTTACGTTTAGAAGCTCAGAGATTTCGCTTTCACTTATCATTTGCCCGGGCTTATATTCCAGATTCAATATTTTATTCATTATTTCCAGGTATATAACTTCCTTTAAAGGAAGTACATTTCTTGAGTAGCTGCCCATATAACTCCTTAATTTACGAATATACTTTGTGTTAAATTATACAAAATTCATAGGAATAAATCCAGGTTTCTTATGTTGACACCGAACTTGTATACTAGTATATTAATATATAATAAATGATTTATCAATAGCTAAACAAATTGTGTATTAGTGCTAAAAACGATAGTTTTTAAATAAAAAGGAGATAAGTGCTGCTATGAATAAGACTGAGGTATTGCAGAAAATATGCGACTGCGGTGTGGTTGCAGTTGTAAGGGCTGAAAGCGCTGAGCAGGCAATTAAAATATCCGATGCCTGTGTTGAGGCTGGAATTAATGCCATTGAAATTACTTTTACCGTTAATGGAGCCGTTGATGTTATTAAACAGTTGGCAGAAGCAAACAAAGACGGAAAAATTCTAATCGGAGCAGGAACAATTCTTGACCCTGAAACAGCAAGGGCAGCAATATTGGCAGGAGCACAATTCATAGTAAGTCCATGCCTTAACACAGAGGTTGTAAAGCTGTGCAACAGATATCAGGTAGCCTGTATGCCGGGCGCAATGACTGTTAAAGAGGCAGTAGAGTGTATGGAAGCCGGAGCGGACATAGTAAAGGTATTCCCGGGAGAACTGTTCGGACCTGCAATTATCAAAGCCTTTAAAGGACCTCTGCCATATATAAGATTAATGCCTACAGGCGGAGTTAATCTTGATAATGTTGGAGAATGGATTAAAGCCGGAAGCGTTGCGGTAGGTGTAGGAGGAAATTTAACCGCAGGAGCCAAAAAAGGTGACTATGAATCAATTGTTACTATAGGAAAGCAATTTGTTGAAAAGGTTAAGCAGGCAAGAGTCTGATAAAAATTGGTCGTTAGGAGGCTTGTTATGTCCATACTTGAATTAAAACCGAAAGGAAGCTATAAATACGATTGTATATCTTTGGGAGAGGTAATGCTCAGACTTGATCCCGGAGATGGAAGGATTAAGAACGCAAGAGAGTTCAGAGCTTGGGAGGGTGGCGGAGAATACAATGTATCAAGAGGTCTTCGCAAATGCTTTGGTCTGAACTGTGCAGTAGTTACAGCTTTTGCCGAAAATGATATAGGGCGCCTTATCGAGGATTTTATCCTGCAGGGCGGCGTTGACACTTCACTAATAAAATGGGTGCCATTTGACGGAATAGGACGTGCGGTGAGAAACGGTCTTAACTTTACAGAAAGAGGATTCGGAATAAGAGCTGCTCTCGGGGTTTCTGACAGGGCGAATACTGCCGCTTCTCAGCTTAAAGCCGGAGATATTGACTGGGAATATATTTTCGGTCAGCTTGGTGTGAGATGGTTCCACACGGGCGGGATTTTTGCAGCTTTATCCGAAACAACCCCTGAGGTAGTAATTGAAGCTGTAAAAGCAGCAAAGAAGTATGGGACTGTTGTTTCCTATGACCTGAACTATAGACCATCCCTCTGGAATTACATAGGAGGTAACAAGAAGGCTCAGGAAGTTAATAAGGAGATAGCAAAATACATTGATGTTATGATTGGAAATGAAGAAGATTTTACTCAGTGCCTGGGCTTTGAAATAGAAGGCAATGACTCAAGCCTTAAGGAATTAGATATTGAAGGCTACAAAAAGATGATTGACAAGGTAGTTAAAGCATATCCGAATATGAAAGTAGTAGCTACTACCTTAAGAGGGGTTAAAACTGCTACGGTAAATGATTGGAGCGCTATCTGTTGGGCGGAAGGCAAGATATACAGATCAATAGAATTTCCGGCACTTGAAATATATGATAGAGTGGGCGGCGGAGACAGCTTTGCATCAGGTCTGGTTTACGGACTTATGACTGCTGATGATGCCCAGAAGGCCGTCAACTATGGTGTGGCTCACGGAGCTTTAGCCATGACCACCCCCGGTGATACCTCAATGGCCAGCCTAAAAGAGGTGGAAGGCGTTATGAAGGGACTTGGTGCGAGAGTTGTAAGGTAAAAAATAAATAAGACAGTTTATTGCTGATTTATGTTGAAAGCAAAACAAATGCGGGAGCCTTCGCGGGGCTCCCGCATTTGTCTTTAGAAAATATATTTCTACCAAGCATTATGCCATTGAAAAGCTACCCGTTTCACGATAATATATACTTGTATGCACATGCATACCAATTAATACCACAAGACACGCATATATAAATTAATCTTTTACAAGCAAGTTCATGTCTTAAAGACTTTAACTGTTTGAAAAGATCCGATTAATATTGCAGAATGGGGGATATATGGGAAATAATTTAAGAAACGATGCCTTACCGCTGAAGGATGTTGTTATTCAAGACACCTTCTGGAGTAAATATATCAAGCTTGTACATGAGGTAGTTATTCCTTATCAATGGGAAGTGTTAAATGATAGAGTGGCCGATGCGGAGCCCAGCCATGCCATTAAGAATTTTCGGATTGCCGCAGGTCTGGAAAAAGGGGAATTTCACGGTTTTGTATTTCAGGATACAGACCTCGCGAAATGGATTGAAGCAGCAGCTTACAAGCTGGAAACAAATCCTGAAGCGGGGCTTGAAAAGCTGGTAGATGACATGGTTGAACTTATAGAAAAAGCTCAGCAGGCTGATGGGTATATTAATACATTTTTCACAGTTAAGGAACCCGAGGGACGGTGGTCCAATCTTACGGAATGCCATGAGCTATACACCGCCGGACATATGATAGAGGCTGCAGTTGCTTACTATAGAGCAACAGGTAAAAGAAGATTTTTAGATACCATGTGCCGCTTTGCTGACCTTATTGCATCGGTATTCGGTACTGAACCCGGTAAAATCAGGGGCTATGACGGACATCAGGAAATTGAGCTCGCCCTTGTCAAACTATATGAAGCAACCGGAGAAGAAAAGTATCTAAGGCTAAGCAAATATTTTATTGATGAAAGAGGGCAAACCCCTAACTTCTTTGATATTGAACAAAGCAGACCGGACTATAAGAAGCATTTTCCGGGAGAAGTGACAATAGACGAGGTAAGGTCGTATAATCAGGCGCATAAGCCTGTAAGAGAGCAGGGTACAGCTGAAGGTCATGCTGTAAGAGCTGTCTATATGCTTACTGCAATGGCGGATTTGGCTTTGCTTACAGAAGATAAGGAGCTTTTTGAAGCCTGCAAAAGACTTTGGAATAACATAACCCAAAAAAGGATGTATATCACAGGCGGAATAGGGTCTGTTGCTGACGGAGAAGCCTTTTCCTTTGACTATGATCTGTCTAATGATACTATGTATACCGAAACCTGCGCCTCAATAGGTCTGATATTCTTTGCCCAAAGAATGCTTAAAGCTGAACCCAAAAGCAGCTATGCCGACATAATGGAGAGAGCGCTGTACAATAATGTACTGGCTGGAATGTCCCTTGACGGCAAAAGCTTCTTCTATGTTAACCCTTTGGAAGTATGGCCTGAGGCATCAGAGAAGAGTGTTATTAAAAAACACGTAAAGCCTGTAAGACAGAAATGGTTCGGCTGTGCATGCTGCCCGCCGAATGTTGCAAGATTGCTTAGCTCCTTGGGACAATATATTTATACAGTAAATTCTGAAGCTTTATACGTACACCTGTACATGGGAGGAGAAGCCAAGGTAGATGTAGCAGGTACAAAGACCTTAATAAGGCAGACAACAAATTACCCATGGGAAGGCAAAATACTTATTGAAGTTATGCCTGAACAAGAGAAGGAGTTTGAAATTTTTCTGAGAATACCAGGCTGGAGCGACAGTAGTAATGTTTCAGTTAACGGTTTGAGTCATGCCGTACAAACAGTGGATGGTTATGCCAAGCTAAAACGTATCTGGAAGAGAGGGGACAGAATAGAGCTTACTCTCGATATGCAGGTAAAGTTAATGCAGTCGAACCCTTTGGTACGTGCCAATGCAGGAAAACTTGCCCTTCAGAGAGGCCCGCTGGTTTACTGCCTCGAAGAAACGGATAACGGGGCTAATTTATCCGCAATATCCATTCCTCTTGACAGTAAGCTTGAGGCTACCTTTGACCCAGAAATAGCCGGAGGAGCAGTAGTAATAAGTGCTAATGCATTCAGAACTGAAGAATGGAAGGAAGATCTGTACAGCACAGCAAGGATAAATGAAAAACCAATAACTATAAAAGCGGTTCCCTATTGTATATGGGGAAATAGAAAACCGGGTGAAATGTCAGTTTGGATAAGACAGAAGGGTTAATCTAAGCCTTGTAATCTCCTCTGTCAACAGCCAGATAATAGCCGATTTTCTCCATTCTGTTAGATAGACAAAAACGGCATTCGGCGGCTTCTTCACCGGTACAAATTTTGTTATCGTACAGGGAGTATTTCTTTCTTACTGATACAGGAGAAAGATTAGGCATTACAACGTTTGCTCCTGCAAGAATACCTTTTTCACGGCCTTGGGAATTAATTGTACCCAGGGCTGTGGTTGCAGGGATAAGGGCTTTTGGAAGCATCAATCTGATAAGTCCGATTAGAACCAGTGTCTTTTCCAGACTTCCGGATTTTTCTTCCGCAAACCTTGTCTCACTATGCGGTATGAAAGGACCAATGCCAACCATATGAGGCTTAAAAGAACTTATAAAAAGCAAGTCCTCTGCAAGATTTTCAGTGGTCTGAAAAGGAGAGCCTACCATGAAGCCTGTTCCCACCTGAAAACCAATTTCCCTGAGGTTATATAGGCAGGCTTTCCTGCTGGAGAGGGATAAATTCTTGGGGTGAAGCCTTGCGTAATGTTCTTCGTTAGCAGTTTCATGACGAAGTAGATAACGGTCTGCCCCAGCCTCAAAATATTTCTTATAAGAGTCGTAACTCTTTTCACCAATTGATAAGGTTATGGCACAATCAGGATATCCTTCTTTAATTTTCTTTATTATTTCAACAATGTCTTCATCGGAATAATGATTATCTTCTCCGCCTTGCAGTACAAAGGTGCGGAAGCCAAGTTCATAGCCTGTTTTGCAGCAGGAAAGTATATCTTCCAGACTAAGTCTGTAACGGTCGGCATGCGTATTGCCTGCTCCAATTCCGCAGTAGTAGCAATTATTCTTACAGTAATTTGTGAATTCAATAAGGCCTCTTGTGTAAATTGCATTCCCGAAGTTTTCTCGGGCTACTTCTCTGGCTTTTTCAAAGAGATACTCACTGGTCTCGCTGTCTATGTTATCAAGGATATGTATAAATTCCTCTTTCTCCAGACGTTTAGTTGAATATAATTTATCAATTAATTTTTTCATAGTATACAGCCTCTCAAAATTTTATAATAAAACACTTAAAATCATATATTGAAATTCCTACTAAACTTCTAATGATTCTATTATACCACGCTAAAGGCTCCTAAACCATAGTTTGAGAAAACCTTGTTAATTAAGTAACAAAAATGATAAAAAAACAGACTGAAACAAAAAATGTATCAGCCTGTCAATAACCAAGACTACTTATATAAAGAATTTAGTTTTAACGAATATAATTATTCAGAGAATAATGGGGTGGAGAGATATCTTTCTCCTGTATCAGGAAGAAGAACTACTATTGTTTTACCTGCGTTTTCAGGACGCTTTGCGATCTGTGTAGCAGCCCATAAAGCAGCACCGGATGATATACCGACCAGTAAGCCCTCAACTTTGGAAATTTCTTTACCTGAAGCAAAGGCGTCATCATTTTCAACAGCAATAATTTCATCATAAATTTTTGTATTTAGTGTATCCGGAACAAAACCGGCTCCTATACCCTGTATTTTATGTGGTCCAGGGGTTCCTTTTGAAAGCACAGGGGAACTGGCAGGCTCAACAGCAATTATTTTAATGTCGGGATTTTTAGATTTTAGGTATTCGCCTGTACCGCTGATAGTACCTCCGGTACCGATACCTGCTACAAAAATATCAACTTTTCCATCGGTGTCCTCCCAAATTTCAGGACCTGTAGTAGCCTTGTGTACTGCAGGGTTTGCCGGATTCACAAACTGGCCTGGAATAAAGCTGTTAGGTGTTTCTTGGGCAAGCTCTTCAGCTTTTGCAATTGCACCCTTCATACCTTTTGCTCCTTCTGTAAGAACTAACTCGGCACCGTAAGCCTTAAGCAGATTTCTACGTTCGATACTCATGGTTTCAGGCATTGTAAGAATGATTTTATAACCTCTTGCTGCTGCGACAGAAGCAAGGCCGATACCTGTGTTACCACTGGTAGGCTCTATGATTACTGAACCCGGCTTTAGTAAACCTTTAGCTTCAGCGTCATCAATCATTGCCTTGGCAATTCTGTCCTTAACACTTCCTGCAGGATTGAAGTATTCGAGTTTTGCTACCAGTTTTGCATTAAGAGCATTTTTGCTCTCATAGTTTGTCAACTCAAGCAAGGGTGTTTTTCCTATTAAATCAGTCAGGCTTTTATAAATTTTTGGCATATTACATTCTCCTTTTTATTTAATTTTTGATTTAATTTTCATTTTATACGCTTAGTCATATCCTACATTTCATATATAATTACTATGATTTAATTATAGAACAAGAACTTCCATTTGTCAATAACAATAGCAAAATATATTATTAATATATGTTTAGTATGCTATTGACTTTCCAAATATGACAGAGTATATTATGAGTAATTAGAGACAATTACTATCATATTATTGAGTTGCTAAAGGGAGAACTTATGGTATTTAATTTTAATAAAATAGTCGACAGAAGAAATACAAATTCCATTAAATATGATTTTGCCAAACAGAGGGGAAAGCCTGAGGATGCGATTCCTCTGTGGGTAGCAGATATGGATTTTAAAACACTGCCGGAAGTTACCGACGCGCTTGTTAAAGCAAGTGAACATGGCATTTTCGGGTATTCTGAAGTAAAGGAAGAATACTTCACTACATTATATAACTGGTATTCTGATAAATTCGGTTGGAACATACGCCCCCAATGGTTGGTAAAAACACCGGGTATAGTTTATGCCATTGCAATGGCAATCAGAGCTTTCACCAAAGAGGGTGAAGGAGTAATGATCCAAAAGCCGGTATATTATCCCTTCTCAGATACAATAGTTTCAAACAACAGGGTACTTGTAAACAACCCTCTGGTATACAGGGACGGAACATACAAAATGGATTTGGAGGATTTTGAAAAAAAAGTTATTTCTGAAAAAGTAAAGCTTTTTATACTCTGTAATCCTCATAACCCTGTGGGAAGAGTGTGGACGAGGGACGAACTGACAGGTCTTGGGGATATATGCATCAAGCATAATGTTATTGTTGTATCCGATGAGATTCATGCCGACTTTATATATGAGGGACATCAGCATTTAATTTTTGCGAGCCTTAAGCCTGAATATGCAAATATTACAATAACCTGTACGGCACCGAGTAAAACTTTTAATCTCGCAGGCCTTCAGGTTTCGAATATATTCATTCAAAACAGTTATATGAAAGCAAGCTTTGAAGAGGAGATTGTTAAAAGTGGCTACAGCCAGCTCAATACCATGGGTCTGATAGCCTGTCATGCCGCTTATGAATACGGCTCGGAATGGCTTGCTCAATTGAAGGCTTATCTTTCAGGTAATCTATCCTTTATAAAAGGTTATTTAAATGAAAGGCTTCCGGGTATAAAGCTTGTGGAACCTGAAGGGACTTATCTTGTATGGCTGGATTTTAATGATTTGAAATTATCAGATGAAGAACTTGAAAACCTGATTTCCAATGAAGCAAAGCTGTGGTTGGACAACGGGCTGATGTTCGGAGAAGAGGGCAGAGGCTTTCAAAGAATTAATATTGCCTGCCCGAGGGAACTATTAAGCAGAGCCTTTGAACAGCTGGAAGCTGCAGTCAGAAAGCACAAGGGATAAGCAGCATAAGGGATAAGCAGCATAAGCAGATAAAGCCTGAGAAGCATAAAGATATTTTAAAACGAGGTGTAGCGAATATGAGTCAATTGACGAGAGAAGAAGCGTGGGCTTTGCTCACAGAATTTAACAAGGAGGCCTTTCATTTGAAGCATGCCTTGATTGTGGAAGGAGTTATGCGTTATTTTGCAAAGAAGCTGGGCTATGAGGAGGCTGAGGATTTCTGGGGCATAGTGGGACTTCTGCACGATCTGGATTTTGAGCTGTATCCCGATCAGCATTGCATAAAGCAGCAGGAAATAATGAGAGAGAAAGGTATAGCTCCCGAAATTATCCGTGCAACTGCCAGCCACGGATATGCTCTCACCGTTGACATAGAACCACAGCATGAAATGGAGAAGGTACTTTACGCTGTGGATGAACTTACAGGTCTTATCGGGGCAGTTGCACTGATGCGGCCTTCCAAGAGTGTATCAGATCTTGAGCTAAAGTCTGTTAAGAAGAAATATAAAACTGCAAATTTCGCTGCAGGCTGCTCGAGAGAAGTTATAGAACGGGGGGCTTCAATGCTGGGCTGGGAGTTGGATTACCTCATAGAGCAGACCATTCTGGCAATGAGAGAATGTGAAAATAATTCCTAAGCATTAGGACTTAAGCGTTTATTACTTTAATGAAACATGTGAGGTATTATGGAAAAGGTAGCATTACTCAAATGTACTGAATATGATGTGGAGCAGATAGAGAAAAAGTTAAGGGAAGGCTTTGAATTATTAGGAGGAGCTGCTTTTCTGCGGGAACTCATTCCTCTGAACAGCAAAGTCCTTTTAAAGCCTAACTTTCTTAGTGCTGCCGAGAAAGGTTCACCAATAATTACTCATTATGCTGTCTTTGAGGCTGTGGTCAGAATTGTGAAGGAGTATAGTGACAATATTTCATTTGGTGATTCGCCGGGACAGGATGATACCTTAAAAGCTGCTGAAAAGTCGGGGATAATGGAAGTGGCCCAAAAATACGGTGTGAAGTTCGAAGACTTTAACAAAGATTCAGTTCATTGTGAACTTAAAAAGCCTTTGATGTATAAGTACTGGAATGTGGCAAAAGCAGCTTATGAGGCCGATGTTATCATTACTCTTCCAAAGCTTAAAACACACGCCATGATGTATTACACCGGAGCGGTCAAAAATCAGTTCGGGTGTGTTCCCGGAGGTCAAAAGGCAGAGTGGCACACCAAACTGCCGGATTCGGAAAGCTTCGGGAAAATGCTGTTGGACTTAAATACGGTGGTGAAAACCAGCTTTGTAATTCTTGACGGTATTGTAGCGATGGAAGGAAACGGCCCCAGAAACGGTAATCCAAAACAAATGAATACTTTAATAATGGGCAAGTCACTTACTGCCGTTGATTCTACAGCGGTGAGACTGATTGGGTATGAAGATGTATTGGCGGTACCTATACTGAAGGTTGCTCAGGAAACCGGATGGGGTACTGTACTGCCTCAAGAAATAGAAGTCCTGGGAGAATCCATAAAGGATATGAAGTGCGGGGATTTCAAACTCTCCAGAAACGCAAAAGTTATAAACTTCCTCACACCCGGCTTGACAAAGCTTGTATCCTCCTTGACAGCACCGGACCCTGTTTTGGTCGAGGATAAATGTATCGGCTGCAGAAAGTGTGATGAGGCTTGTCCCGAAAAGTCTAAAGTTATTTCTTTTGTAAAGAGAAATGGCAGAAGCGTACCGGAATGGAATTACAGTAAATGTATCAGATGCTTCTGCTGTCAGGAGTTATGCCCCAAGGGTGCTATTGTTACCAGGGACAAGGCCCTCAGCCGACTGCTGGGCTTGAACAAGAGATGACTAAAAATAACAAAATGAATATAATAAGAAAATGTATAAAATAAGAAAATTGAGGCTCCAAACTTTTTCTTGAAAACTGGAATAAAAGTATATATAATTATGCATAATGATAACTAATAAGCGATGATAAAAGCTACGATTTCGAACTTTCCTCAGAGAGCCGGTGGGTGGTGAAAACCGGTGGGAGTAAAAATCAGTCCACTTTTTGAGCTTTCGATGAAAAGTCGAAAGGCCGGTACCCTATATCGTACTATATGAGTGGTCGGTAATTTTACCGGCAATTTGGGTGGCAACGCGGAATACTTTCGTCCCAGTGGTTTTGGGGGATGGGAGTTTTTTTATTGTCACAATATAGTAAGTTGACAGGAAAATTTCAGTAAAAGTATTTAGTAAAAGATACTCAGTATTTGTTAACTATGTAAACAATAAAATCAATAGAAATAAGGAGTGGGAAGATGTTAGATTTAAGATTTGTAAGAGAAAATCCCGAAATAGTAAAACAGAATATAAGAAATAAGTTTCAGGACAAAAAACTTGGCCTGGTAGATGAAGTAATTGCTCTGGATGCTGAACTTAGAGCGGCAAAACAGGAAGCAGAAGCTTTGAGGGGTGACAGAAACAAAATTTCAAAGCAGATAGGCGGATTAATGGCCCAGGGTAAGAAGGAAGAGGCAGAAGAACTTAAGAAAAAGGTTAATGATCAGGCAGCACGCTTGGCTGAACTCGAAATTAAAGAAAATGAACTTGAAGCTAAAGTAAAAACTATAATGATGACCATACCCAATATTATTGATCCAAGTGTACCAATAGGTAAGGATGACAGTGAAAATGTTGAGGTTGAACGTTTCGGCGAACCTGCACTTAAGGATTTTGATGTACCCTACCATACCGAAATAATGGAGAAATTAGCCGGTATTGATCTTGATAGTGCAAGAAAGGTAGCAGGAAACGGATTTTACTATTTGATGGGTAATATAGCAAGGCTTCACTCGGCGGTAATTTCCTACGCGAGAGATTTTATGATAGACAGGGGATTTACATACTGCATCCCCCCATTTATGATAAGAAGCGAAGTTGTTACAGGTGTTATGAGCTTTGCTGAAATGGATGCAATGATGTACAAAATTGAGGGCGAGGATTTGTACCTTATTGGAACAAGTGAACACTCCATGATAGGTAAATTTATTGATACCATTTTACCTGAAAACGCTCTGCCACAGACCTTGACCAGCTACTCACCTTGCTTCAGAAAAGAAAAGGGCGCTCATGGTCTTGAGGAAAGAGGAGTTTACAGAATTCATCAGTTTGAAAAGCAGGAAATGATAGTGGTTTGCAAGCCTGAGGACAGTATGGATTGGTATCATAAACTCTGGCGAAATACAGTGGATTTGTTCTGTTCATTAGATATACCTGTAAGAACCTTGGAATGCTGTTCAGGAGATTTGGCCGATCTTAAGGTTAAGTCAGTTGATATCGAAGCCTGGTCACCAAGACAAAAGAAGTATTTTGAAGTCGGAAGCTGCTCAAACTTGGGTGATGCACAGGCTCGCAGACTGAAAATCAGAGTCGATGGAGAAAAAGGCAAGTATTTTGCCCATACACTGAACAATACAGTTGTTGCTCCTCCGAGAATGCTGATTGCATTCCTTGAAAACAACTTGAATGCAGACGGATCAGTTAATATTCCTAAGGCACTCC
This sequence comes from Bacillota bacterium, assembly GCA_023460955.1. GTDB lineage: Bacteria > Bacillota > Clostridia > Acetivibrionales > DSM-1351 > Ruminiclostridium. The sequence continues at coordinate 48,679 of JAEWOH010000063.1, forward strand.
AACCATATATGGGCGGAATGACAGTGATTAAGTAAAACAAAAAAGACTGCAGGTGGTTAAATTTATTGTTTAACAGCCTACAGTCTTTATTATTAATATAGCTTCCCCTTAACCTAATACCGGTTGCCATTTCTTAAATAATGGTAACATTAGAACTGTACAAGGTAAATTTATTAGATGTAAATTATTACAATTCAAGATATGTAATTAAATGTAAATTTATAGTACTATTAGTTTAGGGGGTGATTTAAAATGCCGAAGGTTCTTCTAAAACTTTTAATATTAGGTTGCTTAAGTATACTTTGTGCCTGTTGTGCTTGTTCTTCAGGCCCTGACTCAATCCCCAAAAATGACTTTGATGGTGCTGTTCCCGAGCCTTTTGCACTACGTGTCAAGGCTGAGAAAAGACTATCGGAGGATTACCAAAGGGAGCCCAAAGTCTTTGATATAAATTCTGAGGGCGAGTTTAACAAGCTTATTAAAAAATATCAAATAAATTACGATAGCCGGGAAATAGATTACGGTTTCAGTAAAAGCTTTTTTAAGAAAAACAAGATATATGTTGTGATGAAGGATGGTGACTCCATCAGTGTGAAATGTGAGATGAAGTCTTTTAAGGTTGAAGCGGATACACTTAATATTGTATTCGAATACAGTTCTCGTATTTATGCTCAGGATTTTTCTACCCTTGGTTTTATTGTTGTAACAGATAGGGAAAGAGTTAAGGATGTTAAAAATGTATATGTCAACTATGAAACGTTAAACCAAAATTAAATTTTAACATCAACTTCAGAATCAGATAACAATAAATTGAGAAACGAGAGCAACCATTTTTATTCTAAAGATAATAAAAATGGTTGTTTTTTTACCTATATATTCATAACCCTACTTCCAAAGGCATATATATACAGTGTACCAACAAAGTAGGTACACCTTGTATCCGCTGTCGGTTCGCTCAAGCGGATACATTGCAGACATTGCCTGTGTAGCTTTGGAAGTCAATTACTATCAGTACTTGATCTCTTGCGGGTATTAATGTATTTGACTTTACCTACGTTGCAGTAAATATTGCCTTATTAAAGGGGGGTATATGGTTGAAGGAATATATAGAAGAACGGGTCTTGGAGCTCGCGAATTATATCATCGAGAAAAAGACAACAGTACGATACGCTGCTAAGAAGTTCGGTATCAGCAAGAGCACAGTCCACAAAGATGTAACTGAAAGACTAGAGAAAATAAATCCTACACTTATGAACGATGTGAGAATGATACTCGAGGAAAATAAGGCAGAAAGGCATATTCGCGGCGGAGAAGCAACAAAGGCAAAATATCAGGGAAAATAATTTTACATAGATGGGAGAATTTTATTCCCAAAAATAAATTTACATAGAGGATAAGGTTGAAAAGCCGGGTACAAATGTACCTGGTTTTTGTTATTTATAGGAAGGATTTGAGACATAGAGAACTAAATAGTGTGGTACTTATGATAACATAACACTATTGACTCCATATAATTCCAACTGTAACATAGATGTAGCAGATTTCCATTTACAGCAGAATTGTTTAATATTATGAACTTAAGATTAGAAATGCAAAAATACAAAATTCTGGCAATACGGGGGATAGAATGATAAATCATCAGGAATTAGTAAAAGAAATAGCTCAAGAATTATTCCAAGATAATAATGTTTTGGCATTAGTACTATACGGCTCGGTTTCAAGGCACGAGGAAAGTGCTAATAGCGATATAGACCTATTGGCGATAGTCAGCGAAAATCACCTCCAAAAAAGACATATGGTACGAAACGGAATTACTGTGGAATTGGTTGAAGAGTCTTTGGAATATTTACAAAAGAAATGTTTTGAAGCAAAGGAGATACCTATTCTATTTGCGTTAGTGGACGGAATTGTCTTGTTTGATAAAATTTCAATAACTGAACAATTGATTGCCCAAGCAAAAAGAATTCTTGAAGAGGGACCGCCCGTAAACGCAAGGTGGGAAGAAGAAGGATACAGAATAAAAAGACGGTCGGACTTAACGGAAATATATCTAGATTTACTGGATACTGAAGATAATATTGTGTTTGGTTATCTCGTCTCGTTATTAATTACAAGCGCAATCCCCATGCTAACCGAAATCAATCACCTATGGTTTCAAACGAGAAAGAAAACGATTAATTATTTAAAATCCCAATGTTATGAAGGCTATAAACATATCGAGATACTTTTAAATCCTGTATGTTCATTGTCGGATAAACGTAAAGCTGCAAAAAACTTAATTGAATATATATTTCGGCAGTATGGAGGAATTTTAGAGGGCGACGCTATAATATTTAGAATAAATAATATATAAGAAAATGTTGTTATAATTTTCCATATATTTTGTAATACAATTTAAGGGGGCTCATACTAATGAGTTTACATAATAATAATTTATCGAAACTAAAAACTTTGATGCATATAGTTGTTTTACTTGTAATTATGTTTGCAGGGGATTTTTTAAGTTCATTACCTTTTGATATTATCTTTAGTTATGTTGAATTACCATTTGATTGGATGTATGGTTTAACGCGTATAACTGCGTGCATTATTGTAACATATCTTATCTTTCGTTTTTACACACACAAGGTTTTACATTCTAATATGGAAGATTTCAGAATAGGCAGACTACATGTAAGGCTCATTGATGTTTTATATGCTCTTTTGCTTACGACTTTTGTGATAGGTGGATTTATTATTTTGGGAAAACCATTTATAAATCATAATTTGACCAATGATGTAATGAGCAGTATTGTAATTATTGCATTATTTAAGGCATTAAAAGCAGGCATCTTGGAAGAAATACTTTTCCGGGGCTATATTATGAAGTTATTGGAAATTAGATGGAATAAATACATAGCTATAATTTTGCCATCTTTTATTTTTAGTTTAGCACATATCCCTTCAATGGAAGTATTCAATCTTGTCAGCTTACTTCTTTTAATTTGTAGCGGTACTTTAGCGGGTATCATGTTTTCTCTTATTGCTTATAGAAATAATTCCATTTGGGGAAGTGTTTTGATTCACACCATCTGGAACTTCATAATGTGTGGGGATATATTGCATATTTACTTTGGAAAAGACATTTCCGCTAAAGCGATATTTTCTATTATCCTTCCAACGAAAAACTATCTGGTAACCGGAGCGGGATTTGGAATTGAAGCATCAATTATTGCAATTGTCGGATATACAATTATTAGTATATCCTTATTGTTATTGATTAAAAAGTCAACCAGCAGAAGTATGGCTAACGTAGATAAACAAATGTAAACTTCAAAACTTGGGGTGAAGAGATCGTCATGAACAGAAAAATCGTAGTACTTTTTACAGTGCTGACATTTTGCATAGCCTATCTTGTGTCAGGAGTTTTAATTGCTCTTGGGCAATATGGATATTCGGTTCACAATTGGGTTTACTCATTGCAATGATTTTGGAAGATATGTCCAAAGACATATAAGATATTTAATTAATTTTCTCACATGAAATAATGTTAAAAATATTATATTATATTGCTTTAATGGAACTATGAAACTGCTTTAATAGAATTATGAAGTTACATTTATAACACTATATTTTAAATTAATTTTTATAACTTAAACAGATGTGGAGGAAAAGTATGAAAAAAGGATATGAAAAGTTATTCGAGACAATAAAGATTGGTTCGGTAGAGATAAAAAACCGGTTTGCCATGGCCCCTATGGGACCTCTGGGGTTAGCCGATGCCGAAGGCGGTTTTAATCAACGCGGGATAGATTACTATACTGCACGCGCAAGAGGCGGGACTGGATTAATTATTACAGGAGTTACTTTTGTTGATAATGAGATTGAAGAGCATGGAATGCCCAACGTCCCTTGTTCTACTCACAATCCGGTACATTTTACTCGTACCGCCAGGGAGATGACCGAACGTATTCATGCTTATGATTCAAAGATCTTCCTGCAGTTAAGCGGGGGCTTCGGAAGAGTGACTATTCCTACCAATCTGGGAGAATATCCTCCTGTTGCACCTTCGCCAATTAAACATAGGTGGTTGGATAAAACTTGTCGCGAATTGACCGTTGAGGAAATCAAGACAATTATTAAAAAATTCGGAGAAGGAGCCTATAATGCAAAGCGTGCAGGCTTTGACGGGGTTCAGATTCACGCTGTTCACGAAGGGTATCTAATCGATCAGTTTGCAATTTCTTTTTTCAACCAGCGTACTGACGAATATGGTGGATGTCTCGAAAACAGGTTGAGATTTGCAAGGGAAATTGTTGAAGAAATCAAGCGTAGATGTGGAAATGACTTTCCGGTTACCTTAAGATACAGTCCCAAAAGCTTTATTAAGGATTGGCGTGAAGGGGCATTGCCGGGGGAAGAGTTTGAAGAAAAGGGAAGAGATATCCCTGAAGGTATAGAAGCAGCAAAACTACTGGTTTCTTATGGGTACGATGCTCTGGATGTAGATGTGGGCTCTTACGATTCCTGGTGGTGGAGTCATCCTCCCATGTATCAGGAAAAGGGTCTATATATACCTTTTGCTAAAATTGTAAAAGAAGCAGTAAATGTTCCTGTTCTGTGTGCAGGACGTATGGATAATCCTGATTTGGCGCTAAAAGCTCTTGAAGACGGAGCATGCGATATTATCAGTCTGGGGAGGCCTTTACTTGCAGATCCTGATTTGGTTAACAAGCTAAGAGCCGGTAAACAAAAATCCATTAGGCCTTGTCTATCCTGTCAGGAAGGATGTATGGGAAGAATTCAGGAGTACTCCGCTCTGAACTGCGCAGTAAATCCAGAAGCCTGCAGAGAGAACATACATAACTTGACTCCTGCGTTAAGAAGCAAAAAAGTGCTTATTGCAGGAGGGGGAGTGGCAGGCTGTGAAGCAGCCAGAGTTTTAGCACTTCGCGGACACAAGCCTGTTGTGTACGAAAAACGAAGCCGATTAGGGGGTAATTTGTTACCAGGAGGTACACCTGACTTTAAGGAAGATGATCTTTTATTGGTTGCTTGGTATGAAGAAACTCTAAAAGAACTGGGAGTGCAGGTGGAATGTAGTACAGAATTAAACGCAGAGACAATTAAAAGCAGTGAGGCAGATGCAGTTATTATTGCAACAGGTTCAAAGCCAAAGATATTCAATCTGGGTAAAGATAATCAAGTTTTCACGGCGGAAGAAGTATTGCTGGAAAAAGTAGATTCAGGTGATAAAGTAATTGTTGTCGGTGGTGGTCTGGTGGGCTGTGAACTTGCACTCTGGCTGAAACAAAAAGGAAAAGAAGTAACTATAGTAGAAATTCAAAACAAGCTCCTTGCCTTGAACGGTCCTTTGTGTCATGCAAATTCTGATATGCTTGAAAAGTTGATTCCATATAAGGGGATAGAAGTTCTTACATCCTCAAAAATAATGAAAACAACGGAAAAAGGCGCGGTGGTAGAGGTTGCCGGAATAGTCAGAGAGCTGGAGGCTGACAGCATAGTTTTAGCAGTGGGCTACGACTCTGAAAGAGCCATCTATGAACAGCTTAAATTTGACATTGCTGACATTCATTTAATAGGAGATGCTCGGAAGGTATCAAACATAATGTATGCGATTTGGGATGCCTATGAAGTTGCCAGAAGTATATAAATATAAATTCATCATTTAGAGAAAGGGTGATTAGTGTGGATAAGCGAGCAGCTGATATTGCAGCTAATGAAATGCCTGCGGGGACACAGATTTTATTCGGTGAATTTTCTGAGGGAGGAAAGTACTATTCATGCACATATCTGCCCGATGTTACTTATGCAAAGTATGGTGATATTGAAAGAAGGCTGCAGATAATAAAACCATTGCAGGATAGCCAGAAGTTACCCCTCATAGTTTATATTCAGGGCTCTGCCTGGAGAAAGCAGGATTTATATGGAGCTATTCCAAATCTCTCACATATTGCAGCAAAGGGATATGTTATAGCCAGTGTTGAAATCAGAGACACCGATATAGCGCGGTTCCCGGCTGCTGTCGAGGATGTCAAATGTGCTATCAGATTTATGCGTAAGAATGCAGATACCTATGGGATTGACCCCACTAGGGTTGCAGTATGGGGGGACTCCTCAGGCGGACACCTCTCCTTGATGACTGGATTGACGATGGGAGAGTTTGATAACGGGCTTTATAGCGAGGAGTCGGATGAAGTATGTGCAGTTGTGGATTATTACGGAGTTTCAGATATTCTTAGCTTGGGCAAATACAATGATATACTTGACCATGATGCTGCCGATTCACCGGAGGGGCTTTTTGTTGGAGGAAGAGTAAAGGATAATATTGAACTGGCAAAAAAGGCAAGTCCTATTCACCAGGATTTATCTAAAAAACTTCCTCCGTTTATGATTATTCATGGAGATAGTGACAAGATTGTTCATGTTAATCAGAGTATTGAGATGTATAAAGCTTTGAAGGAACATGGTCAGAATGCTACATTTTATAAGGTTGTAGGTGCTGATCATGGTACCGGCATATGGAGTCCACAGATACTTAACATAACTGAACAATTTTTATCTGCTTGCTTGAAACATCCATGATATGAGGTGTATGTAACAGCTACCGTATGAAAGAACAATATTCTTGACAGTATTGTTGACAGACATACTTTATTTACGAAGATCATTTGATGTGAATAAATTTAGGAGGCGTGGTCAGATGAAATTTGAAGAAGTTCTGACGATAAATATTAAAATAGAGAGCGCAATTGATATGAAAAATGATAATGGTGATGCTGTTGTCATGATTTTATTCACCGGCAATACCAAAGGCAAGTACTTTGAGGGAGAGGTACTTCCAGGGGGAGTAGATACCCAAGTTATTGGAAAGTACGGCGACAGGCATACCCTGTCGGCCAGGTATATTCTTGAGGGAAAAGATTATGAAGGCGAAAGCTGTAAAATCTTTATTGAGAACAATGGCAATATTAACAACAAACTTGAGGGTATCCTGTTCAGAACATATCCTAAAATCATAACAAATAGTAAGGCGCTGGATTTTCTGAACCACGATGTATTAGTCGGAGAAGGTTATCCTGCTGAGGACGGAGTAAAAATAGTTATATACAGGGCTGTTTAGAGATGTATTTTATAAGTGAGATGTCCTTTGAATAAATTGGAGTTTTATACCATAAAAATAAAAGTTATTTTATTGAAATTGAGGTGCGGGATGAAGCTGAGTGCTACGTTATACATTAAGAACACAATTGAAGCTATTGAGTTTTATATAGAAGCTTTTGGATTGACCTTGGGGTACAATGAGAAATTTCCCGACGGAACCTTCATGCACGCTGTACTGCATAAAAACGGGGAGGAGATATTCGCTGTAAGCGAATCCCAGAATGATAACTTTGTTAATGTTATGTTGGCTTCTTCCTTAAACGGGTCTCGACCCACTATGAGTTACGGGATTAATTTTGAGAGTGAAGACCAAGTAAAAAAAGCATATTACGTGTTGTCGGAAGGTGGGAAGGTCCTTCTTCCATTAGGTTCTGTTCCCTGGAGCTCTTGTTGCGCTGAAGTTGTAGACAGGTATGGTGTATATTGGTACATAAGTGTATGAGTATAAATATGTAGGTGTCGTAGTTGGTCATGTCATTAACTGAAGAAGAGAATTAAACAATTAGCAAAAATACCGCATTTCAAAAAAAATGAAGTGCGGTATTTTTTTTATACTAATTTTATAGTCTATGAATACTATCTTGGACACTGCCTAAGAGGCGGTGTTTTTTTCTAATTAAATTTATTTAAATCTTATATTTTCTGTTGTGAATAAATTTAAAATAAACAGTTAAATAAATTTACTAACTATTATGTTTTTACATTAAAGGCATCTTATACCATTTAACGTAAAAAAAGCAGAAGTACTAGTGATGATGAACAAAATAAGATATATATAATTAAAATTAATTGTATAAAATGTTGACATATTATTTTATTAGAGTATAATGAAATTAAATTAATTTATACTAGCTAGTAACTTAATTTAATAATTATTTCAATCATTAAATTCGGAGGAAAATGATATGAAAATGAGAAAGACAATATTACCTATATTGCTGTCTGCAGCCATGCTACTATCAATTACCGCGTGCGGTTCAGGGAATTCCGGTAACACTGCAACTTCAAGTGATACCGCACAGAAATCAGAGGCCCCAAAAGCAGGAGAAACAACAAAACTGACTATGTGGCATATTCAAACACAGGAAAACGTTACTGAAATAATTAACGCATCAATGGATAGGTTTGCTAAGGATAACCCTGGTTTTGAAATGGAAGCAATACCTATGCAGAACGATCCGTATAAAACTAAGCTTATTACAGCAATGAGCGCAAACCAGCTTCCGGATGCATTCATTCACTGGACAGGCGGTCCGATGATTTCATATATAGAATCTGATGCAGTATATGACATAACAGATTATATGAACAAGGACAATTATAAGGACAAGTTCCTGGATGCCGCTATTAAACAGGCTACATATAAAGATAAAATATGGGCAGTACCTGTAGAAAATGTTTCTCCAGCATTGATGTTCTATAACAAGAAACTATTTGCAGATAATGGTATTGAAGTTCCAAAGACTTTGGATGAGTTTGAAAAAGTAAGTGACACATTTGTTCAAAAAGGTATTATACCTGTTGCACTTGCTAACAAAACAAAATGGCCTGGTTCAATTGTATATGGTTATGTTCTTGACAGAATAGCCGGTCCAACTGCTTTTGCAGATGCTAATAACGGAGTAACCAGTTTTGACTCACCTGATTTTCTTGCCGCAGCTCAAAAAATCTCAGACTGGTCAAAGAAGGGGTATTTTGGAAAAGACTATAACGGTATTGACTATGATGCAGGACAAGACAGACAGTTATTTTATAATGGAAAGGCTGCCATGTATATAATGGGTGGTTGGTTCTTGTTTACTGCAAAAGGTGAAAATCCGGACTTTGTTAAAGATGTAGGAGTAATGCAGTTCCCTGCAAATCCTGACAGTAAGGGTAAAGCGACTGAATATATAGGAACAATGGGTGATAATTTTTACTCAGTATCAAAGAACTCTAAAAATCCTGAAATGGCATTCAAAGCAATCACTTATCTACTTGATGATCAAGCCGTTAAAGAAAGAATACCTGCTGGTAAGATTCCTCCACTTAAAAATATAACTTTAACAGATGATATCAGCAAAGTAATTTCTGACAGTGCTTCATCTGCTACCAGTATGCAGTTATGGCTAGACCAGTATCTTGCGCCAAACGATGCAGAATTGCATAAAGACCAGCTTCAAAAACTTTTAGCGGGCACAATATCTCCTGAACAATATAACAAGAGTATGGCCGATGGTGTAAAGGGTAAATAATTTTTTCAATAACTTACGTAGTTTGTCTATTTGATAATAACGGTACCCGAAGGGGTACCTGTTATTATCAAAATACTTAGAAATGAGAGGATAACATATGGGGGTAAACAGACAATCCTTGGAAAGTGTGAGAAAACGATCTACCGCAATCGTTGCGACTTTTTTCCTATTACCTGTAGCATTTTTCTTAATAGTTTATATTTTTCGGTCAGTAATCTATACATTCAAACTAAGTACTCTTGATTGGAATGGAGTAAGCCCATTATCGCTTTACATCGGCCTGGATAACTGGAAAACACTATTACATGATGCCACATTTTTTACTACAATAAAAAATAATATCATTATGGTTATAGCCTGTCTGATAATACAAATGCCGATAGCCTTGGTGTTGGCTTATCTATTAGACTGGGCCAACTCAAAGTTCAAATTTCTGAAGTCTATATACTTCCTTCCTTTACTTATGAGTTCAGTTGCACTTGGTTTTCTTTTTAAGCAACTGCTTGATTCCAATTATGGTCTGGCAGGAGCAATAATGAGTATTTTTACAGATAGCCCTTTTAATTTGCTTGCAAATGAAAAGACAGCAATATGGGCAGTTATTGGAGTTATATCCTGGCAATTTATCCCTTTCTACATGGTTTATTATTTCGCCGGACTAACCTCTATATCACCTGAGTTATATGAGGCATCTGTAATTGACGGAGCTAAACGTCATCAATACATATTCAGGATTTCACTTCCAATGCTTAGCGATACTATTAAAGCTGCAACTATTATGTGTATAGTAGGCTCCCTGAAATATTTCGATTTGATTTATGTTATGACTGAAGGTGGTCCCTCTGGTACCACAGAATTAATGGCTACGTATATGTACAAGAATGCATTTACCCAAATGAAAATGGGTTATGGTTCAACCATTGCGGCAGCAATGTTTATCATTATAACAACAATTTCGCTTTTCACATTTAAAATGATGAATATGAAGGAGGAAAAATAATATGGTAAATCAAAAAAAGTTTTCCTTCGCTGCGATTGTCGCAATAATTTTTGCAGCAGCATGGGTACTTGTAACGGCATTTCCTTTCCTGTTCATGGCATTAACATCTTTTAAGCAGAGAAATGAGTTGTTTCAAAGCCCAACTATTTTTTCATTACCTAAAGCCTTGTACTTAGATAATTACAAGGAAATTTTATCTGGTAATTTTATCATCTATTTCAGAAACAGCATTTTGGTGTGCGCTATTGGCTTGGTTTTGCTGTTGGCAGCATCGGCAATGGCATCATATGTATTTTCAAGGCTTAAATTTAAAATTAACAAGGTATTATTTTCAATAGTTATTGCATGTATGGCTATACCTATTCATGCGACACTTATACCTGTATTTCTTCTTACAAAAGAAGTTCGACTCTATGATAATATTATCGGATTATTAGGACCATACATTGCTTTTAATATCCCTGTATCGGTGTTCATCTTAACAGGCTTTATGAAAGGAATTCCTGTTGAACTTGAGCAAGCTGCAGATGTAGATGGTGCAGGTAAGGTAAGAACCTTCCTTGAGATTATTCTGCCACTGTCAATGCCTGGTCTGGCTACTTTGGCAATATATAACGCGATAAACATGTGGAATGAATTCGTTTATGCATTTGTTCTCACTTCTTCTGTGAAAAGTCGTACCCTCCCATTGGCGATCTGGGAATATCAGGGACAATACGGGGTAGACATACCAATGGTTATGACAATACTGACACTTTCTGCATTACCAATGATTATTGCTTTCGTTATTTTCCAGGAAAAACTTATAAAAGGTATGATGGCTGGAGCAGTAAAAGGATAAGCACAATAAATATTAGAAAAAGAGGTATACATATTATGTTAAAAGATAAAAAGACATTTGCAAAAATGTTTGATCATACAGTACTAAAGGCTGATGCATCAAGAGCACAGGTAATAAAATTGTGTAATGAAGCACTGGAATATGGTTTTGCGTCGGTTTGTGTAAACTCCTGCCATACTAAATTGGTAGCCGATATGCTTAGAGGTTCTGATATAAAAACCTGTGTTGTAGTCGGATTCCCTCTCGGAGCAATGTCAACTGCTGCAAAGGCTTTTGAAACCAGAGATGCCGTCGAGTCAGGTGCCGGGGAAATAGATATGGTTATAAATGTAGGAGCACTTAAAGATAAAGACTATCAGTATGTAGAAAATGATATAAAAGCTGTTGTTGCTGCCACCGAAAAGAAAGCATTGGTTAAAGTTATAATAGAAACTTGCCTGCTTACAGATGATGAGAAGATAAAAGCCTGCGAAATAGCTAAAATTGCCGGTGCTGATTATGTTAAGACATCTACAGGCTTTAGTACCGGTGGTGCTACAGCATCTGATATTGCATTAATGAGAAAAACCGTAGGGGCTGAAATGGGTGTGAAGGCTTCAGGTGGAATAAGGGATTATGAAAGTTCAGTTAAAATGATCAATGCAGGTGCTTCAAGGATAGGTGCAAGTGCGACAGTAGATATTATTGATAAATAGGCAATATTCTAAATCATATAGATACAATTATCTTAAATAAATCAATGGGGTGATTTTATGTCTGAAAAAATGAGGGCAGTTCAGTTGTTTGCACCAGGACGTGTAAGTTGCGAGCTGATAGACATTCCTATCATTACAAATCCAAAAAACTTAATCATTAAGGTACAGGCATGCGGAGTATGCGGTTCTGATATTCCACGCGTTATGAGCAAAGGTGCGTACAGGTATCCTATTGTTATAGGTCATGAATTTGCAGGAGAAGTTGTCGAAGTTGGTTCAGAGGTCAAAACAGTTAAAATGGGTGACAGGGTTACTGCAATGCCTCTGGTAAACTGTAAGGAATGTGATTATTGTAAAATAGGACAGGCTGTTACTTGCGATAACTATGACTATTATGGCTCCAGAATTGACGGAGCTATGGCTGAGTACATAGAGGTAAGTGAGGAAAATATTGTACATATACCTGACAATGTTAGTTATTATGAGGCAGCAATGACCGATCCTGTCTCTGTTGCATTGCATGCAGTCAGAAAGGCAAATGTTGAGGCGGGACAGACTGTGGTGGTATTTGGATTAGGCGCTATAGGGTTCATTACTGTTCAGTGGTTGAAAAATCTTGGTTGTCACAAGGTTATTGCTGTTGACATAATAGATGAAAAATTGGAGCTGGCAAAAAAATTAGGGGCTGACCTTTGTCTTAACGCAACAAAATGTGATGTTGTTAAATCAATAGAAGAGTATACAAACGGAAGAGGCGCTGATGCTGCAATAGAATTGGCAGGCAGCACATTTACTCAGGTACAGTCCATTGACTCTGTTCGTAAACAAGGAACTGTAGTATTTTGCGGGATTGCCTATAATGACCTGGTATTACCTAATAAATCTCTTGGAAAGATTTTAAGAGGAGAGCTGAATGTTAAAGGTTCTTGGAACTCATCAATAGCACCGCTGCCTATTAATGAATGGAAGAGCGCGTTGATGTTTGTTGAATCAGGGAAAATAAAGCTTAAAGATCTGATTACTCATGTTGTACGTTTGGAAGAATGTCAGAATGCCTTTGAAATGATGTATTATAAAAAAGAGATGTTTACTAAAGTAATATTTGACCCGAATTTAAAGTAACTAATTGCAGATACTAGGAGGTGGGAAAAATGCTCTCATATATTTACCATTCAGATAAAACACTAAGGCTCCAGGAGTCCCCCAAACCGCAATTAAAGGAGGCGGGTGCATTAGTAAGAGTAATAGCTTGCTCCATATGCGGAACCGACGTAAGAACCTATAGATTCGGAAGCTCAAAAATTGATGATGGAAGAATAATAGGACATGAAGTAGTAGGAGAAATAATAGAGGTATCACCAGATATCAAGGAATTCAGCATCGGTGATTACGTGGCTATGGCGCCGGCAATCGGGTGTGGAAGCTGTTATGCTTGCAAGGCAGGGAAGACTAATATGTGTGAAGACCTTAAAACGATAGGTTTTCAGTTTGACGGAGGGTTTGCCGAATATATGGTTATTCCTGCGCAAGCCTTCAAAATGGGCAACGTATATAGACTTCCTAAAACCAATGAATACACTGTATTCACCCTGAGTGAACCACTTGCCTGTGCAATAAATGCCCAATCATACCTTAATATTAAAAAGGGCGAGGATGTAGTAATATTCGGATCAGGCATAATTGGCTGTATGCATGCTGAGCTGGCACTGTATTCAGGAGCAGGGAATGTAATAATAATCGAAACCTCAAAGGAAAGAATAAAACAAGCGAGTGAACTCTTAGACAAAGTAATCTTCATAAATGCTGCCGAAACCGACGCCTTCAGTGAGGTAAGCAGGATAACCGGAGGTAAGGGAGCAGACATTGCAATAATTGCCTGCTCGGTCGGTAGTGCACAAGCCGATGGTATGAAAATGCTGGCTAAATGCGGAAGAATTTCACTTTTCGGTGGATTGTCAGGCGAGTCAACGGGATTTATTGATAGTAATTTAATACATTATAGAGAAATCAGTGTTTTTGGTGTTCACGCATCAACTCCGGAGCAAAACAAGCAAGCTATGGAGATGATATATAACAATTCAATAAACGTTGAAAAATATGTTACCAAAAGATACATGCTTAAAGATATAGAACAAGCTTACAAAGACATTGAAGGTGGTAGTATAATGAAAGCTATTATTTGTAATGATTAACGCTTTCTTTATAAAATTTAGTTTTAAGTGAGGCTGCTGATATGGATAAGAAATATATTCTGGCTATTGATCAGGGAACAACATCTACTAAGGCAATAGTAGTGAATCAGGAAAGTAAAATTATAGATCAAGCTTCAAAGGATATAACACAGTTTTATCCTCAACCTGGATGGGTTGAACATGATGCTGAGGAGATTTGGGAAACAGTTTTGGATTGTTGCAAACAGATTTTTTCAAAAGGCGTTGTTAAACCTGAGGAAATTGCTGCAATCGGTATAACTGATCAAAGAGAGTCAACTATATTATGGGATCGGGTCACAGGAAAACCTGTTTACCACGCGATATGCTGGCAAAGCCGACAGACTGCACCAATCTGTGAAAGAATGAAAGAACAGGAAGGTTTGGAGGAGTTAATAAATGAAAAAACCGGGCTTCGTATTGATCCATACTTTTCTGCAAGTAAAATAAAATTCATATTGGAAAATGTACCAGGTGTTAAGGAACAGGCTGATGATGGAAAAATACTGATGGGAACTATTGATTCGTGGATAATGTGGAACCTGAGTGGCAAGGCATCCCATGTTATTGATTATACAAATGCTTCCCGGACATTGCTTCTAAACATTCATAACTTACAATGGGATGATGAGCTTATAGAAAAGATAGGTATACCAAAACAAATACTTCCTGAACTTAAACCTTCTTCCTGTGATGCACTTGCATATACAACTCCATCAATATTTTTCGGACAAAGAATCCCAATATCCGGAGATGCAGGAGATCAGCATGCGGCTACCATTGGACAAGCTTGCTTTGAACCCGGCATGGCAAAAAATACGTACGGAACTTCAATGGCATTGTTCATGAATATAGGTGATAAACCTATCAAGTCTAACTTCGGACTTACAACTGATCTCGGCTGGGTACTCGACGGAAAGGTTCAGTACGCATTTGAAGGTGTGGTTTTTGTTGGCGGTGCGGTTGTTCAATGGCTTCGGGATGGTCTGGGTATTATAAAGGATGCAAAGGAATGTGACATCCTTGCTGAAAAGGTAAAAGACACTGGCGACGTTTACATCGTACCTGCATTTGCCGGTATGTGTGCACCATATTGGGACTCTTATGCGAGAGGAACTATTATCGGGGTTACACGGGGAACCACAAAAGAGCATATTTGCCGTGCTGCACTGGAATCCATGGGCTATCAGACCAGGGATGTAATAGATGCCATGATAGCTGACACAGGTAAAGAACTAAAGTCTCTCAGAGTTGATGGTGGAGCAACAAAAAGTGAATTTTTACTTCAGTTCCAAGCAGACATTCTCGGAATCCCGGTTGAATTACCCGAAGTAACAGATATGGCGGCATTGGGTGCAGCTTATCTGGCTGGACTGGGTATAGGGTTTTGGAAGGACACTTCTGAATTGAGAAAGCATTGGAAAATAGCCAAGGTTTATTATCCGAAAATGACAAAGGAAGAACGTGACACTTTGTATGAGGGTTGGAAGAAAGCTGTCGGAAGATCCTTAGATTGGGCAAAAAAATAAGTTTTCAGGTACTACCGGAGGTTATATGAAACGAGTTTTGATTACTGGAGTCGCAGGGGGTCTGGGCATATGCCTGGCAAGTGAGTTTATCAAGAAAGCCTATTTTGTTTTTGGCTTTGATAACGAGCATAATGACAAAATAGACTTACTTAAAACTAAGTATCCCGACCAATTTGAATTTTTTCAGGTGAACACTGGTGAGGACAAATCTGTGGATGATGCTGCTAAAATGCTGAGAAAGAGAACTGACTGCCTCGATATTATAATTAATGCAGCAGCAATTCTCCCTCCTAACAGCGCGAATTTATTAGAGAATTTTGAAATCTCTCAGGCTATTGAAGTTTTTTCAGTAAATTCACTGGGGCCTCTAAGAATAGTTAAGAGTCTTCTGCCACTTGTGAAAAACGGTGAAGATAAGCTGATTATAAATATCTCATCTGAAGCGGGTAGTATGTCCACGCATTGTGATTATATAAACAGATACGACTATTGCATGTCTAAGGCAGCCTTAAATATACAAAGTATAATATTGCAGCGTTATCTCAAACCCGACGGAATAAAGGTGCTTGTTGTCCATCCGGGCTGGGTAAGGACCAGAATGGGCGGTGAGGAAGCCCCTGTATTGCCGGAGGATTCGGCAAAGGGAATAGTAAAGCTTGCAGATAACTACATGCACGCACTAGATGCCGGAATGTATTTTGATTACGATGGAAATACAAGGTCATGGTAGTAATTAACCAATAACTTTATTTTACAGGAGGTAGTGAAAATGATTACAAAACAAAAACCAAAAATCGGATTTCTGGGTTTAATGCAGGGATTGTATGATGAATCACAGCCCGAATTGCCAAAAATGCAGGAAGCATGGGCAAGACAAGTTGTAGAGCAGCTAAAGGACGTGGCAGACCTTGATTTCCCGGGACCTGCAAAAGAGAGAGAAGATATTGAACGATACGTAAAGTATTTCAATGAAAAGGAATATGACGGAATAATCATTGTAAACCTGTTATACAGTCCTGGTAATCGTTTGATACAGGCAATGAAAAAAAACAGCCTTCCAATTTTGCTTGCAAACATTCAGCCACTTCCTGATGTAACGCCAAACTGGGATTGGGTATTGTGTACAACAAATCAAGGAATACATGGAATACAGGATACCAGTAATGTACTGATGAGATGCGGTATTAAGCCGGCAATAATAACAGATGATTGGAAATCAGATTCATTCAAAGCATATGTTGAGGACTGGGCACTGGCGGCTAATACATATAACAGGCTAAAAAAGACAAAGCTGGCTATTTTCGGACGTATGCACAATATGGGTGATATTCTTGGAGACGATGCCGCACTGTGCAGGAAATTCGGGGTAGAGGCGAATCATGTAACCATTGGCCCTGTTTATAACTACATGGAGGCACTTACTAACGAAGAAATAGATGCCCAAATCGAAGAGGATAGAAAAAACTTTAAAATTGATCCTAACCTTAACGAGGAAAACCACCGATATGCGGTACGCATGCAGCTAGGCTTTGAGAAGTTCCTTAAGGATAATGGATACGATGGTTTTTCACAGTTTTTTAACATTTACAAGGAAGATGGAAGATTTAAGCAGATTCCTATACTTGGTGGCTCCAGCCTTCTTGCCAAAGGTTATGGATATTCAGCCGAGGGTGATACAAATGTTCTAGTGATGACAGTAATAGGTCATATGATGATTGGAGACCCGCACTTTACTGAAATGTACTCTCTTGATTTCGGCAAAGATTCCGCAATGCTTAGTCATATGGGAGAAGGTAACTGGAAGGTTGCAAGAAAGGATAGAGGGGTAACCTTGATTGATCGTCCTTTAGACATTGGTGGTTTGGATAATCCGCCAACACCAAAGTTTAATGTTGAACCTGGAACAGCAACACTTGTATCCCTTGTTGCAGTAGAGGGAGAAAGATATCAGCTTATTGTTTCAAAGGGTACAATCCTTGATACTGAAGAATTACCGACGGTACCAATGAATCATGCATTCTTCAAGCCTGATTCCGGAATTAAAAAGGCAATGGATGAATGGCTGGCAAATGGCGGCACTCACCATGAAGTACTGTTTTTAGGAGACTACAGGAGGCGGTTTGAGCTGTTGTGTAAGATTCTTGACATCAAATACATTGAAGTATAATATTTGTTTAGGTACAAATAAATGTAAAATACAATGAAAATAACAGTGAAGGTATAATGGCGTGAGTGATAAATATAAGTTAATGGTTGATGTTTCAAAAATGTATTATTGTTTTGGTATGAATCAAAAGGATATAGCGGTTGAGCTTGGTATATCCCGGGGTTATGTATGCCAGCTGATGGAGCAGGCGCGAAAATCTGGTATCATTGAGTTTAAAATCAATGACGTTACCAAAGAGGAGAAGGAAATTGAAGCTCATATCCGGTCAAAATTCAATTTGCGTAAGGCTATAGTTGTTCCTTCACTATCTAATGCCGACCCAAATCAGTTGAATCAGGAAGTTGTGGAAAGAACCTGTATATACCTGGACTCCATAATTGAAAGCGAAATGATAATTGCTTTCTCATGGGGATGGACCGTATTCCAGATTTCCTCCAATATGGTAAAAAACAAGGATATAAAAAATGTGGTTTCTATTCCTCTGTCCGGAGGTATGACCAACCTGCAGAAAAAGATTTATGTATCAGAGATATCAACAAACATAGCAGAAGCGTACAATGGGACACCTTTATTTATTCCTCTGCCGGCAGTTCTGCAGAACGCCCAGATAAAAGAAGCTTTATTCAGCGATATTAACGTAAATAGTGTATTAAACAAAATCAAAGAGGCTGATATTGCACTTTTTACGGTAGGTAGTTTTGGAGAACAGAATGTATTATACCGTGGTGGGTACATTGATGAAAAAATAATGAAGTCCCTCACAAAAAAGAATGCTGTTGGCGATCTATGTGCCCACTTTATTAATGAATACGGAGAAATTTGCGACAAGGAATTGGATGAGCGGACAGTGACAATTAACCTGAATGATTTTAGAAAGATTAAATCCAAGGTTTGTGTTGCAACCGGCACTCAAAAAGTGAAACCACTTATTGGGGCACTCAGAAAAGAATACATTGATGTCCTTATCACAGATGAAAATACTGTTAATGAAATGCTAAAAATGATTTAAAAGGAGTATTTTATGAAATTAGTTGGGATAGACCATATAACAATTAATTGTTCAGATATTGATGGTTCTTTCAGGTTCTATGAGGAAATATTAGACTTAAAGCGCTTAAATGATGTGGACATGGGTGACCATATTTTACATTATTACCAGCTTACCGATATAAAGCTTGAATTAATAGAATATAAAGAACCTCAGAAACTATATAAAACCGGAAATACTGATACTGGCCTGTATCGTCACTTTGCAGTATATACAGACGATATTGAAGAGATCAGATCACGGTGTGAAGACAAAGGTTATTCAATAAATCTTAATCCAACTTACATTCCACAGATTGATAAGAAGGTTATGCTCATTGTTGATCCGAACGGGGTAGAGATTGAAATAATACAATCTTAAATATTAGAATGGATTTCTATTAAAAATAATTGCATCGAGCTACCGGATGCTAAATAAGAAATCCGGTACAGCTAGGATGGAAATGAGGTTAAATATGGATAAAGCTAAATTAGTATTAGATAAAGACTTTGTAATTTCAAAAATAGATGAAAAAGTTTTCGGTTCATTTGTAGAGCCTCTCGGAAGATGTATATATGGCGGTATTTACGAACCAGGTCATCCAACGGCAGACGAAAAAGGATTTAGAAGAGATGTTCTGGAATTAACCAAACCATTAAATGTTACATTAAACCGTTTCCCAGGGGGAAATTTCGTATCAACCTATCGTTGGGAAGATGGCATCGGACCAAAGGAAAAGAGACCAAGAAGAGCTGAAGTTGCTTGGCAGTGTATTGAAACCAATGAATTTGGACTCAATGAGTTTGCCGACTGGTCAAAATTGAACGGTTCAGATGTAATGATGACAGTGAACCTTGCTACAAGAGGTGTTTTAGAGGCCATGGACTGTGTTGAGTACTGTAACTTCAACGAAGGTACCTATTGGTCCGATCTACGTGTTTCGCATGGATATAAAAATCCCCATGGATATCGCTACTGGTGTCTTACAAATGAAATTGACGGGGTTTGGCAGGTTGGACAGAAGACCGGCACTGACTACGGAAGAATAGCAAGAGAAGCTTCAAAAGGTATGAAATTGCTTGATGATAGTATAAAAACTGTGTTAGCGGGTTCTTCCTCGCCATCACAGGCAACTTTCCCCGGCTTTGACGCGGCTGCTCTTGAGGAATCTTATGAATTTATAGATTATCTCTCCATCCATCAATATATAGGAAACGCAAAAAATGATACACCAAATTATCTTGCAAAACCTATAACAACAGATGCCTATCTTAAGGCTGCAGCATCAACAATTGATTATATAAAGGCCAAAACCAGAAGCAATAAAAAAGTAAATATTTCCTTCGATGAGTTTAATACTTGGCATTCAATAGCCGAGGAGGCTAGGTTCAATACTAAGTGGCAGATAGCACCTCCTCTGCTGGAAGACACATACACAATTGAGGATGCATTAGCCCTCGGAGGTATGCTGCTTGCGGTATTAAAGAATGCTGATCGTGTGGAAATAGCCTGTGTATCTGAATTAGTAAACTGCATATCGCATATTCGCACCAAAAATGGCGGTGGTGCATGGGTTCTGCCACCATATTTTACATTTTTACTGTTTTCTAAATATGGAAGGGGTAGCTCATTAGTTACTTCAATAAGTTCACCGAAATATGATTCAACTGATTTTACCGATATCCCTTACCTTGATGCAGCAGCCACCATGGCAGATAATGGTGATTTAACCATCTTTGCTATTAATAGAAGTCTTGAGGAGACTCTGCCGCTGGAGACTGAATTGAGAGGGTTCTCAGAATATGCAGTTGCAGAACACATTGTTCTTACAAGCGGAAATCCTAAGGACACAAATACTGAAGAAAATCCAAACTTTGTTACTCCTAAGAGCAATGGAGATGCCCAGATAGATGGAAACAAGGTCATGGCCAATCTGCCAAAACTATCTTGGAATGTTATTCGTCTTCAAAAAATCAAGTAATAAAGGAGAATAAGTTATGGACGTATACAAAGAATTACCCAGGGCGTCCTTTTCAGAGAATATGCTGACCGGTATAGGTGATGATTGGATGCTGGTAACAGCAGGCAACGAAACAGACGGCTGTAATACATTGACTGCTTGCTGGGGAGGAATAGGCAATCTCTGGCACAGAGACGCTGCATTCATATTTATTAGGCCAACACGTTACACTTATGAGTTTATAGAGAAGAATGATATGTTTTCTCTTACATTTTTCCCCAAGGGTTATAAGAAAGCGTTGTCCTTGCTAGGCTCAAAATCCGGTCGTGATTGTGACAAAGTATCAGAGGCTGAGCTTACAACTCAGTATCTGGACGGTGTGCCTACTTTTGAACAGGGAAACCTCTGTATCATATGTAAAAAGATGTATTACCTGGATTTTGTGCCTGAGCGTATACCTGAGGATGTATTGAAACGATTTTACCACGACGGAGATTTTCATCGTTTCTATGCCGGTGAAATTCTAAAAATTTATAAAAAATAGAAATGTGAAGACCGGATATCTTACAGTAACTGAGATGTTCGGTCTTTTAGCTTTTAGATACTCAAAAAAACTTCATTTATTGTCCTCCTGTTAGTGGTATAATTCAAGTATTATTAAGGTCTATACAATATTATTATTAGAAACGAAAAATATATATAAAATAGTTAAAAAATAAATAATAAACAACATACAATAAACAACAATAGCTTATATGGAGGTTTTACAATGATGATGAAAAGTGAAAACAATCATGATTCAACTGCCGATTGCACAAGTGGTAAATACTTTGAAAACCCAATACTTCCCGGCTTCTATCCTGACCCGTCAATTTGCAGAGTGGGAGAGGATTACTATCTGGTAACTTCTTCATTTTCCTACTTCCCGGGTATACCTATATTTCATAGCAGAGACCTGATCAACTGGAAGCAGATAGGCCATGTTCTGGACCGCCCTTCTCAGCTAGACCTTGATGACGGGGGACATTCAGCAGGTATTTACGCACCTACAATACGATATCACCAGGGTAAATTTTTTGTGATAACTACAAATGTAACCAGAGGCGGAAACTTTATTGTGACTGCAGACAATCCTTCAGGCCCATGGTCTGATCCTTACTGGCTCAACGATGCCCCGGGAATTGATCCGTCACTCTTTTTTGATGATGACGGTAAGGCATACTATGTGGGAACAAGTGAGGCTCCCGAAGGAGGCAAATATTTCGGAGATAATGAAATATGGCTTCAGGAGTTGGATTTGAACACTATGACACTGACTGGGCAAAGATACGGCTTGTGGAGAGGTGCCCTAAAAAATGCAATATGGCCAGAAGGACCACACATATATAAAATTAATGGAATGTATTATTTATTGATAGCCGAAGGTGGTACCGACTACCATCATTCGGTGACAATTGCCAGAAGCCGGCAGTTAACAGGTCCGTATGAAGGAAATCCTGGCAACCCGATTCTGACTCATAGACACCTGGGGAGGGCCTACCCTATAGCTAATACCGGTCATGCTGATCTGATTGAAACCCAGAACGGTGAATGGTGGATGGTTGCTCTGGCTTCACGTCCATATGGGGGCTATTTCAGAAATTTGGGCCGCGAAACCTTTATGGCTCCTGTAGAATGGGAGGATGGCTGGCCTGTAGTTAGTCCCGGTACCGGCAAACTAGAATTCAAATATTTAAGGCCGGAACTGCCACAGGATCCGGAAATAGTGCCCCAAGTAAGAGACGATTTTGATAGCGCAGAATTTGAATTAGTCTGGAATGTGCTTCGCACGCCAAGGGAACAGTTCTGGAGCCTCACCGACAGACCGGGCTATCTGAGGTTGAGACTCATACCCGAAAAGCTGACGGAGTTAAGTAATCCAAGCTTTATCTGTCGACGTCAGCAGCACATGAACTTTTCCGCGGCAGCCTGCATGGAATTCAGGCCAGTCGAGGATAACGAGGCTGCAGGAATAGCACTTATACAAAGCAATGACTTTAATCTGAGGATGGAGTACACTTGGGCTGCCGGTCAAAATGAAGTTCGTCTTATAAGGTGCTTTAATGGAGAAGAAACAATTCTTGCAAGGCAGGAACTTGCAGGGCCGAAGGTGTATATGAAAGTCACTGCAGAAGGACAGGATTACAGCTTTTATTTAGGGAATACTGAAAATGACATGAAGCCGCTGGCGGAAAAAGTGGATGGCAGGCTGTTGAGCACTGATGTTGCAGGAGGTTTTGTAGGAACCTATATAGGCATGTATGCCAGCAGCAACGGAAAAGGGAGTTCAAATCATGCTGATTTTGATTGGTTTGAATACAAGCAGTGTTAATTGCAGTCAATACTCAAGGTGATTTCAATTAGAATTCAATTAGGCTATTAGGAGTGAAAAGGTATGGTGCTTGAGAATGGATCGGATAAGTGTATATGCAGAAAAATTTCCTGTCCTCGTCACGGGGATTGCAAGGCGTGCATCGAGCATCATACCATTAGCACAAAATACCTGCCATATTGCAGGAGGAAAATATCCGGTAAGAATATAACAGAAATAACAGAAATAACAAAAATAAAAGATAAAAGACATAAAAAAGCAAAAAAATATTAAAGACAGAGGAACAACTGTAAAGGAGAAGAATGTATGAAGGTACTTGCATTAAACGGAAGTCCGCATAAAAACGGATGTACATATACAGGAATAAAACTTATTTCAGAACAACTTGAAAAGGAAAATATCGAAGTAGAAATACTTCATGTGGGAAATCAGGTAATTAGAGGTTGTATGGCCTGTAATCACTGTTCAAGGTCTGCAGATAAAAAATGTATTTTTAACGATGACCTTGTAAACGAGGTTATTGAAAAGACTAAAGAAATTGACGGTATAATTATTGGCTCACCCGTTTATTATTCAGGTATTGCCGGTACAATGAAAGCTTTTCTGGATAGACTGTTTTATTCAGGAGCACATCTCCAGTACAAAGTTGGGACCGCGTTGGTATCGTTAAGACGTTCAGGCGGCGTGGATACCTTCCACCAGATGAACAATTATTTTAACCTGGCAAACGTAATAATTACGCCATCTCATTACTGGAATGTCATCCATGGTTCAAATCCTGAAGAGGTAATGCAGGATAAGGAGGGTGTCCAGATAATGCAGACTTTAGGTCAGAAAATGGCGTGGCTTATGAAATCCCTTGAGTACAGCAAAAATAATGTCAAGCTTCCTGAAATGGAAAAGAGGGTTTGGACTAACTTTATTAGATAGATTTTATATAATTGACGTCATAAAAAAAGCTTAAGAATGTTATTCACTGTACTAAATTTAATTAAATGGATTGCACACAAAGCTCTTACTTGAAATAGTATGGCTCTAAACAAGCACTTAAGCCGTCGCAGCGACTTGACCATCCTGGTCTCGCATGCTGCTCAAATTTACATCCTGTAAATTAGCCGGCTCACATACTTGTTTTTCGCCAACAAATTTCAGTAAGAGCTTTTATCGTGCTTACCATTTAATTAAATTTGTACTGGATTAATTAATAAGGCCTATTTCTTAAGTCAAATTAATAAAGCCCAAGCTTCAAAATGTTTATGTCTTCTTTATAAACTCCAGCTTACACTTGGGGCAGGTTATGCGTATTTTCCCTTTTCCTTTGGGAACCCTGACCTCCTGTTTGCAGCCGGGACACTTGAAATACCTGTAGATTTTGTAAGAGTTTATTCTGTTGCGTTTTTTATTAATCCATGCTGCAGCAGGATTCCATACTTTCAGGAAAGCGTTGTTTTCTTTGCGTCTCATAACATGGTTTTTTGATAGTGCCCTATAGAGAAAAACTATAAAAGGGATATAAACCAGATAATTTAATATGCCTGCGGGTAAAATATAGAATATTATTGAAAGCAGAAAGGATAAAAAAAGCAGACCAACTGACAACTGGTCAACACCGTATCTTCCCGTCATAAACCTTCTGAACCAATTCATAAGCAATCCTCCAAATTAAATGTGACCTGTTAACTAAGTGCGATAGATTAGTTGATTAATAATACATTTATTCTTATTTTAGTTATTGGTAAAATCAATTTCAAGCCAACCTGTGAAATTTAATAATAAATTCATATATCTGGGTGCTATATTTGTCACCTAGAGAAAATCTGCAGAGCTTGATATTTATACCATACTGTGTTAAAATATTATCAAATATACTCAGTGAAAATTATATAATGTATTAATACATATTTATCTGAGTCGAAAACTATTACAAGCGGATTCTGAGTCTAAAGACGTTAAGTGTAATACCACATGAGCGGCTGAGGACAAAGAAGTCAAATAAACAACGTTCTGATTGCATGAGGGTTAGTCCCGAATGGTAAGACGGTGACATAATAAAATTCCAAGGTTATTTTTAGGGATAAACCTTCAGGAATAGTATTAACAAGCTGCCCCGTGCCATTTAATGTGCATGGGGTTTATTTGTTTTCCGCTAATTTTATTAGCAAAGGATTAGGAAAGGGCTAACGTAGAACCAGTTATTTCTAATTATTACCTAAAGGGAGGTATGAAGGAATGGATACCAGAATTGCATTGATTGGCATTATTGTTGATGATATTTCCTCAACCGACAAGCTGAACAGCATCCTTCACGATTTTGGAAAGTACATTATTGGCAGAATGGGAATACCCTACCGGGAGAAAAATGTATGCATAATAAGTGTTGTTGTTGATGCACCAAACGATGTAATAAGTTCACTTTCAGGGAAACTCGGCATGGTGCCCGGAGTGAATATTAAAACAGTATATTCAAAAGTTTAACTGCCTTAAGCCGAAGGAGACCGACTTAAGCGGAAGGAGACCAGTATGTATAACAGCAAATCTAAAATTGCAACTGAATTTATTGACGATGAAGAAATCCTAAGTACCCTGGAATATGCAAAACAAAATAGTCACAACAGGGATTTAATAGTACAAATATTGAAGAAAGCCGGACAATTTAACGGTCTATCTTATAGGGAGGCCACCGTATTACTGGAATGTGAGCTTGAAGATATTAATGCTGAGATCTTTTCACTTGCTGAAAGGATAAAAAAGAAATTTTACGGAAACAGGATTGTTATGTTTGCACCACTTTACCTTTCAAACTATTGCATAAACGAATGTCGTTACTGTCCCTATCATGGTTCAAATAAACATATCGCCAGAAAACAGCTGTCCCGGGAGGACATAATAAAAGAAGTAATTGCATTGCAGGACATGGGTCATAAACGTCTTGCGCTGGAAACCGGTGAAGATCCCGAAAATTGTCCGATAGAGTACGTTCTTGAGAGCATTAAGACAATTTACGGCATAAAACACAAAAACGGGGCAATCAGACGAGTAAACGTAAATATTGCGGCAACAACTGTTGAAAACTATAAAAAGTTAAAGGAAGCAGGAATCGGCACATATATTCTGTTCCAGGAAACCTACCACAAGCCGACCTATGAGTACCTTCATCCAAAGGGGCCAAAGCATAATTACGCATATCATACCGAAGCCATGGACAGAGCCATGGAAGCAGGAATTGATGATGTTGGTTTGGGAGTGCTTTTCGGGCTCAACCTGTACAAATATGATTTTGTCGGCTTGCTGATGCATGCTCAGCATCTTGAAGATGCGATGGGCGTTGGACCTCATACTATAAGCGTTCCAAGAATCCGTCCGGCAGACGATGTTGACCTCAATGAATACTCCAACGCCATTCCTGATGAAATATTCGAAAGGATTGTTGCAATACTCCGTATAGCAGTTCCATATACAGGCATCATCATGTCGACCAGGGAGTCAGAAAAAACCAGAGCCGAGTGCTTGAAGCTGGGTGTTTCACAAATTAGCGGCGGCTCCTCCACAAGCGTAGGAGGCTATGTAGAAAAGGAAAAGGAAAATACAGCTCAATTCGAGGTAAATGATACAAGGACTCTTGATGAGATAGTCAATTGGCTTATAAAGCTTGGCTACATCCCCAGCTTTTGTACAGCCTGCTATAGGGAAGGAAGGACAGGAGACAGATTTATGAGGCTTGTTAAGAGCGGTGTTATAGCCAATGTTTGCCAACCCAATGCTCTGATGACCTTAAAGGAATACCTTGAAGACTATGCTTCTGACGATACAAAGCTCCACGGAGAAAAGATGATTGCTGATGAGGTAGAAACGCTTTCAAACAAAGATGTTAAGAGAATTGTTAAAGAGCATCTAAACGAGCTGAATCAGGGTAAAAGAGATTTCAGATTTTAACTCAAGAGAGATATGGATATGCAATTAATACACCGAATTTGTGATTAAAACAGGAGGCCTGCCATGAGCTTGACAAACACCCCCAGTGCAAACAGATTGCACATTGCGCTGTTCGGAAGAAGAAACAGCGGTAAATCTTCATTGATAAATGCAATTACCGGACAGGATATCGCACTGGTTTCTGACATTCCCGGAACAACAACTGACCCTGTTTACAAGGCGATGGAACTGTATCCCATCGGACCGGTAATGTTTATTGACACAGCCGGTTTTGATGATGAAGGAACTCTGGGCGAAATGCGAATTGAGAAAACACGTAAAGCAGTTGAGAAGACAGATGTTGCAATTGTATTTTTCTGTGAAACTGATTTATCCTTTGAAAAGGAATGGATTTCTGAACTCAGACGCAGAAAAATTCCAATAATTCCGGTTATTAATAAGGCAGATATTATAAAAAATGCTGACGAAATTCAAGCTTCAGCTAAAGAAGGCCTGGGGCTTTCGCCTATCGTAATCAGCGCCATGGAAAAGACTGGCTTGGATATGGTCAGAGAAGAATTGATAAGAGCAGTTCCTGAGGATTTTGAGGTTAAAAGTATAACCTCTCATCTGGTAGAAGAAGGAGATCTTGTACTCCTGGTTATGCCACAGGATATTCAGGCTCCAAAAGGGAGACTGATACTGCCCCAGGTTCAAACCCTAAGGGATTTGCTGGACCTGAAATGTATGGTAATGAGCGTGACAACCGATAAACTGGAACAAGTGCTCAAAACCTTAAAAGAGCCTCCGAAGCTTATAATAACTGACTCACAGGTATTCAGCAAGGTGTATGCCCTTAAGCCGGAGGAGAGCTTGCTGACTTCCTTCTCAGTATTATTTGCGGAATATAAAGGTGATATATCAGCTTACATGGAAGGTGCCGAGTCAATAGATAAACTTACCGAGTCCTCGGCAGTACTTATAGCAGAAGCCTGCACACATGCGCCGCTCGGTGAAGATATCGGACGTATTCAGCTTCCAAGGCTGCTCAGGAA
Source organism: Bacillota bacterium (assembly GCA_023460955.1). Taxonomy (GTDB): domain Bacteria; phylum Bacillota; class Clostridia; order Acetivibrionales; family DSM-1351; genus Ruminiclostridium. The sequence continues at coordinate 76,844 of JAEWOH010000063.1, forward strand.
GAAAGCCGGAGAAGGGCTGACAGTTGATATTGTCAGTGGTACAGATTTTCCAAAGGATTTGTCCAAATACTCTCTTGTTATACAGTGCGGCTGCTGCATGTTTAACAGAAAATACGTCCTTACGCGTATCGCTATGGCGCAGGAACAAAAGGTGCCAATATGCAATTATGGAATAGCTATAGCAAAAATAAACAACATTCTTGATAAGCTGGCTTTATAAGAAAAAAATAAGTTTTATACTATATCCATTCGTGTGTAATTATAACAGAGTACAACTTTAATTAATGAATTACACCTGCTTTTAACCGTGTTTCCCATTAATTAAAGGTTGCACTCCTGGTTAATATTTGACAAAATTATTAATAAATTAATATAAGCTTACAAAAATATTGCATAATTAAATTAATATGATAATATAAATAATAGATAATTTTAACTTCAATATTTGTAATATTTTATTAAGTGTGTAGTATCAATATAATTAATGTATATTTTTCTGTTAGGATTATCAAATTGTTTTAAGGGAGTTGTTATTTTTGGGTTTTGGACAGGATATCGGAATAGATTTAGGAACTGCTACAGTGCTTGTTTATATTAAGGGTAAGGGTATCGTTTTAAGAGAACCTTCCGTTGTTGCCATAGATAAGAATACAAATAAATTGTTGGCTGTTGGTGAGGAAGCCAGGAGAATGCTTGGAAGAACTCCCGGCAATATAGTAGCAATCAGGCCCTTGAGAGAGGGTGTCATATCAGATTATGACATTACTGAGCGTATGCTTAAGTATTTTATTAATAAAGTAACGGGCAGCAGGAAATTCTTCAAGCCAAGAATAATGGTCTGCGTACCAAGCGGTGTTACCGAAGTTGAAAAGAGAGCTGTTATAGACGCTTCAATGCAGGCTGGAGCCAGAAAGACCTATCTTATTGAAGAGCCTATAGCTGCGGCAATAGGCGCCGGAATAGATATTGCAAAGGCTTGCGGAAGTATGGTTGTAGATATGGGCGGCGGTACTACCGATATAGCTGTCATATCCCTTGGGGGTACTGTTGTCAGCACTTCTATAAAGGTCGCAGGTGACAAATTTGATGAAGCAATTGTAAGGTATATGCGTAAGAAGCATAACATTATGATAGGTGAAAGAACAGCCGAAGAACTTAAAATAAATATTGGAACTGTTTTCCCACGTGTTCAGGAAGTTACAATGGATATAAG
>JAEWOH010000064.1 GCA_023460955.1 Bacillota bacterium
GAGTTCATGGATGTGCTGGCGCGTCCGGCCGCTCCCGTTCCGGAGATGGTCGAAGTTCTGAAACGGCCCGCGCCGTGGGAGCCCGGCTACGTGGCGAAGCGGTAAGCCATTGCAACTGTCAGGCCCCGAACCGCTTACCGCCGCTCACGATGTGTCTGATTTCTCCTGTGGCAAGCCCACGCTTGACCACTGGCTGAAGACGCGCGCCCTCTCCAATCAGCAGAAGGGCTTCACCGCCGTCCTTGTCGTGCACGAGGCCGGACGCGTGGTCGGTTACTATGGCCTGGCGCCGACCGCCGTTGTGCCATCGGTGCTGCCGCGTTCGATCCGGACGGGGCAGCCACCCAATCCGGTCCCGTGCATGCTACTCGGCCAGCTCGCGACCGATACGGGTTGGGCAGGGCTGGGCATCGGGACCGGTCTTGTGAAGCACGCCCTCCAGCGCTGCGTTCAGGCCGCTTCGCTGATCGGCGGACGGCCCTTGTTGGTCAATGCCGTCGATGGTGAAGCCGCCGAATTCTGGAGGCGGCGCGGCTTTGAGCCGTCCAGGGATGATCCCCTGGTTCTGCTCCGATCGATCAACGACATCGCGGCCTCGCTCGGTGAGGCTGGAGGTTGAATGCTTGGCTGGCCTCACCCCAGCGATCCGCCCGTTCACTCAGATTGCAGTAGACCAGATCTGCCCATGCAAATTCGTCTCCCCCCATTGTCCACATTCCGCTGGCAGATGTTCGTGCTTTCCCTCGCTCTATCTTGGGCGGTCGGCGGCCTGCCGGAACCTGCCCAGGCTCAGCCTCGGCCGCAGATTGCGAAGTGCGTTCCCGGTCAGGCGCGCACCGCTGACGAATATTGTCTCGTCGACGGTGACACGATCTGGATTGACGGGGAAAAGCTGCGCATGGAGGGATATGACACCCCGGAACCGCAAACCCACATCTGCGGTGGCGAGGCCGAAGTCGCGCTGGCACACCGAGCCAGCGACCGGGTGATCGAGCTGCTGAACTCGCATAACTGGACTGTCGAATATGGAGAGCGGGATAACACCGGCACGCGGGCGCTCGTGACGATCAGAATCGGTGGTCGCGACATCGGCGACATCCTGATCGAAGAAGGGCTGGCTCGCTCCTGGCCTGACGGCGATGAATGGTGGTGCAGCCGGTAGGTGCGGCAATGCGAACCGCGCGTGGAGCGGCGAGGTGAGATGCCAGTTATGCTGACAATGCGCCTTGTTGCTGCGTACGCGCAGTTTCCAACCTCGCAGGTGCAACATCCGGAGGCACGCACGGAACATCAGCCATTCGGCGCGTCACCTCCGAAGTTGATGGCTACGGTAAGAAGCTACATGTTCGTGGTTGCTTTCTTCAGTCATCAGGGCCTGATAACAAATATTTATGATTGAAGACTGGCTGAACATCGAGGAGGCGGAGCACGGCGAAAGAAAGCGCCTCTTTGTGCTTGGCGAGAGAGGTGGCGGTAGAGTCGCAGTCCAGGCGGACCTCATGGAGCGTGTCCGCGCTCACTACGACGATCCGCGGCACATTGCCGACGACATTGCCGAGCTGGGATTCCCCGGCGCTGCTGCCATTCTTCGCGAGCGCTTGCCGACCGACGCCAGAACGCGGTCCGGCGAAGTAGGCGAGATATTGGCTACGGAGTTTGTGGAGCACCAGACTGGATTCCGGATCCCCGTTCGCCGCCTGCGCTACAAGGACGGTCGCGAAATGGCCCTGCGCGGCGATGATTTCCTCGGCATCGAGGAGGTAGATGGACGCCTTGCCTATCTGAAGGGCGAGGCCAAGAGCGGTCAGGCGATGGCCGCAGGTGTGATAAACGCCGCTCGTGCCCGGCTCAATGACGACGATGGCCGTCCCACGCCGATCTCCCTACTGTTTGTAGCCGATAGGTTGCTGGAGGGGAGCGAAGAAGACGAGGCGCTAGGTCGCCAAATCCGCAATGCTGTCGGCAGAGGCACGATTCGGGCGCGTGATGTCACGCATGGACTGTTCACGTTAACCGGCAACGACCGGCGCGCCGACCTCGAAGCCGATCTTGCAGGTGCTGGCGGTGACCACGGCCATATCTCGGTGAACCTCCGCATAAACGACCACCAGGAGTTCATCGCCTGGATTTATGAAGAGGCCGAGAGCCTTGGAAACGATTGAGGAGCTTCAGGAATTTATCGAAGTGATGGCGCAGCCGACGGTACGCGGTCGGCTTCAAGCACGGGGTGACGCGCGGGCGATCATTAGGAGGGCCGGCCAACTTCCCGAGGGTGCTCCGGCTTTCGCGGTGAGTCTCGACACCGATTTGTCCGAGTATGGATTCTCTTTGCTCCGTGCATCGCTCGCCCTGCGGGAGCGGGGCGAGGGCGACCCAGCAATATGGCGCGAGGGCTTTCTCAAGGCTGGCAATGCCTTCGAGGCCCTTGTCCGCAACGGGTCACCGGAACTCTCCCAGCGTGGCTTCTGGCGTGTGATGGGCGCGGCCTCGTACCATCTCG
>JAEWOH010000065.1 GCA_023460955.1 Bacillota bacterium
AGCACCTTAAAAGATGCTCTATTTGTCATGCAGTTTTCAAAGTTCAAATAAATCAATGAAATATTAAGTCATTTTTATTGTAAAATATCATTTTTACACTTGACTTTTAATAGTTAGTCTTTCTTTAATATTATATTTTTGCGTTAATAAAGATATTAGTATACTTATTTTTATTTAACCTTAGAAACTATTAATTATAGTTAAGTGGAGATTTTTAAATTGAGTTATTTCATTGAGTTTTAATTGTTGACATAATTGCTTGATATCGTAACCATTTTTATGTGGATAGCATAGTATATGCTGTAGGTATATATGTCGTATATAAGTGATAAAAGGAGGTTGGCCTGATGCCAAATAGTTGGTCTAGTAAGCCATATATGCAAATGATGAATCTTCCTAAGCAATATGAGCCAATGATGGAAATGCCTCAGGAACAATTAGAATCAATGTTTCCAAGGTGCTATTATATAATTCATCCGGAGGTATGCCGTCACTGTGACAGAATGATATCGAAAAAAGGTACAATGTACACCCCCTCCAGAGAAGAACTTGAGGAAATGGTAGATGATATTGACAACAGAGTTGGACAGGATGTAGAAGCTGAGTATGAAGAAAATGAATACTCCGAGAATTCAAACTATATGGGTGCTTATGAAAATTCAGAAACCATGGGTGCATATGAAAATCCGAATACCATGGGTGCTTATGAGAATCCGAATACCATGGGTGCTTTTGAAAAATATCAAAAGGATGATGGCAGACAGTTTGGTTTTGGAGGAGGCTTTGGCAGAAGAAGGAGATTCCGTAGAGATCTCATTTCAATCATTCTCCTAAGAGAGCTTTTGGGCAGAAGACGCCGTCCTCATTACGGATATGGCTATCCAGGAGGATACTGGTACTAACTGATCACCCGAAAAAATGTTGATTTTTGCGTCAAAATATTATTTTGACGCTTTTTATTATCCACCAATATAACAAATTTATTTCCCGGAAAATACAAAAATCGGTAGTTTAGCTGTTTTATAGACATTTGTCCGGATAAAAGCTGTAACCCTAAATAATATTAAGAAAACGAACTAACAAAAATTCACATTAAAGATGTCCTACTAATATAATAAAAAAGAATTATTTTTTTAAGGTGAATTTATGCAGTTTAATATGGTTCCTATAGGACAGCACAAGCTGCCGCCGCTTCCCTATTCCTACAATGCTCTTGAGCCCATAATAAGTCAGACCGCATTAACAATACATCATGACAAACACCACAAAGCTTACGTTGATGGCTTAAACAAGGCTGAAATAAATCTGGAACAGGCACGAAAAAGTAACAACCTTGAATTTATCAAGTACTGGGAGAATGAACTTTCCTTCAATGGCTCAGGTCATATACTCCACAGCATATTCTGGACCGTTATGTCAGCTCCAGGAACAGGAGGAACTCCCGGTTTTAATACTCTAAACCATATAATGCAATACTTTGGTACTTTTAATGCTTTTGAACAGCAATTTAAAGCGGCTGCTGAAAAGGTAGAAGGTTCTGGTTGGGGTATTCTGGTATGGCAGCCTATGTGGAAGAGACTTGAGATCTTAATGGCGGAAAAACATCAGAATCTTACTCAATGGAGTGCAATTCCCATACTTGTATGTGATACCTGGGAACATGCTTATTATCTTGATTATCAGAATAACAGAAGGAAATATATTGATGCCTGGTGGGGACTAATAAATTGGTCCGAGGTTGAGAGAAGGCTATTAATGGCATTTAATGGACAAGTGCCGGAGAAATAATCAGGCTCGCTATTTTAATAGCGAGCCTTTAAATCGTTTTCCTTAATTAACGGGGCTGAATATAAAACTTAATTGCTGTTCTTTCTTCCCCATCAATATTTACTTCAGCAAATGCAGGTACTGCAACTAAATCAATTCCATTAGGAGCAACGAAACCCCGAGTAATAGCAATTGCTTTAACCGCTTGGTTTACAGCGCCGGCACCAACTGCCTGGATTTCTGCATAATTGTTGTCGCGTAAAACAGCGGCTAATGCTCCAGCAACAGATTTGGGCTGCGAATTAGCTGAAACTTTTAGAACTTCCATAAATACATCCTCCTAAAAAATGCTTAATAAAAATAAAAGTGAAATATATCTATCTCTTATACTATTCTATATATTACTTCAAATTCCTTCTTTTTACATTTATAATTTTACATAAACATTCAACGCTAAATTTGTCAAGTTTTCACATTAAATGAACTGACGCTTTCATTACCCACTACTTTTATTCGGCTAATATTGAAGATGTTCTTCAGTAATATTAGATTTTCGCGCTTCTGTCCGATAATATCTGATACATTTTTAGGATTACATTCGATAATAACTTCTTCAATATTGTTCACTTTATTTTTATGGAAATATTTCTCAAGTTTGTTTCTCATAAGTCTGGATTGAACCAGCTGTCTGAATGCAGGATGAAAAGGGCCGGCAACTACTTCTCCATTTTCACTGATACTTTCAGTAGGCTGTAGACCTATCCTGATAACATTTACATTATTATCTTCATAAAGCTGCAGCAGCTCTGCAGATATGTCAACTGCCTCCTCCAAAGTTAAAGGTAAATACTTACCTGCTTCATACAACTTCTGGAGATAAGTATTTTTTATCACAAGTGTCGGATAAATTCTGACAATATCGGGAACTATCTCAATCACTTTTTGGGCAGTATGGAGTGTTTTCTCTTTGGTATCCTTAGGAAGCCCTATCATCGTTTGTATTCCTAAAGAAAACCCTCTGGATTTAATCAATTCAGAGGCTAATAAGACACTTTTCATATCATGACCCCGATTGCTGCAAGACAGAACCTCAGCATCAAGGCTTTGGGCTCCAAGCTCAATGGTTTTGACACCATAAGTTTTCAGAAGTTCAAGGATTTCATGACTTATATAGTCAGGTCTTGTAGAAAGCCTCAAATTATTAACTCTCCCGGCTTTAATATAGCTGTAGCCTATCTCCAGATACCTCTTTTGTTCTTCCATTGGTATGCCTGTAAAGCTTCCTCCATAGAAGCCTATTTCAACATAAGCATCTCCGCTTGTTCTGAGGTGGTCCTCTATGGTGTTTCTTATATCCTTTTCACTGGCATCGTATATTTGTCCGCTTATTATTTTCTGATTACAGAATATACAATCAAAAGGACAGCCTTTATGCGGCACAAATACCGGTATTACTATGTGCTTTTTAATCAATAACACTCCCTTGTTTTATAAGTGGCTTTATACTGTTACTCAGAAAGTTTGTCCAAGGCATCCTTGGCAGCATTCTGTTCGGATTCTTTTTTTGATCGTCCGCTTCCCTGTCCGAATATTACATTATTGATTTTGACTTGGGTAATAAATGTCTTATTGTGATCAGGTCCCTTTTCATCTATAACCTCATATACTATTAGCTGCTCACCCTTCTGTTGAATTTTTTCCTGAAGCTGAGTCTTGTAATCGTAGAACAGCTTACCCTGCATACTGTTTTTAATAACGTCATCCATATTTTTTAGTATAAAATTCTTTGCAGTATCGAAACCGCCGTCAATGTAAATTGCACCTATCAGTGCCTCATATGCATCAGACAGAATTGAACTCTTACTTCGCCCTCCTGAAAGTTCCTCTCCCTTACCTAAGAGCAATAGCTCCCCAAGTCCTATATCTGCGGCACACTTTGACAATGAAGTCTCGCATACAATTTTTGATCTTGTAACTGTTAATTCTCCCTCGGGCAGATCTGGATATTTCCTGTAAAGATGCTCGCTTATAATAAGACTTAAGACTGAGTCTCCAAGAAATTCTATCCTTTCATTATACTTAAGTCTTTTAGCTTTTTTCTCATTAGCATATGAGCTATGGGTTAAAGCTGTTAAAACTGTGGTTTTATCACTAAAGATATAGTTTATTCTTTCTTCCAGAACAGTAATATTATTATTTTCACTCTTAAGATTGGTGTTCATCGGTTCCTCCGTAGCTACTGTCATATAATATCGTTAATTGTTTCATTTAATTATTATGCCAGCTTAATTGATATACATCTAAATGAAAGCAAAAAAATAAAGGAGGGAAATTTCCCCACCCTTATTTTATACTTTTAATCGGATATCATCAATATTATTTATTCGTACTTCTTTAAGCAAAGAGTAGCATTATGGCCGCCGAAGCCCAGTGAATTAGACAAAGCATACTTTATTTCAGCGTGTCTGCCTGTGTTAGGAACACAATCGATATCACAATCAGGATCCTGATTTACAACATTGATTGTCGGCGGCAGGAAGCTGTCTTTAAGAGCTAATGCAGTTATAACTGCTTCAATAGCGCCTGCTGCTCCCAACAAATGACCTGTCATCGACTTGGTTGAGCTCATTGCAAGGCTCTTCGCATGGTCTCCGAATACTCTCTTAACGATATTAACTTCAGTCGGATCATTTAGAGGTGTTGAAGTACCATGTGCATTGACATAACCAACCTGCTCAGGTGAAATACCTGCATCTTTAATTGCCATCTGCATACTTCTAACTCCGCCGTCTCCTTCAGGATGTGGAGCAGTGATATGGTAAGCATCACAAGTACAGCCATAACCAACTATTTCAGCTAAAATGTTTGCTCCTCTTTTTATAGCGTGTTCCAATTCTTCAATTACAAGAATAGCAGAACCTTCTCCAGGTATAAAGCCGTCTCTGTCTTTATCAAATGGTCTGCAGGCAGTATTAGGATCAGGATTCTTAGTCATAGCACCCATTGAACAGAAGCCTGCAAAGCTCATCATTGTAATACAAGCTTCAGCTCCTCCTGTGATCATAACATCTGCATCACCACGTTCAATAACCTTAAAAGCATCTCCAATTGCATTATTTCCGGTAGCACAAGCTGTAACAACACACTCGTTAAAACCTCTGAAACCGTATTCAATAGCTATTCTTCCTGCTGCCATATTAGAAATCATCATTGGTATGAAGAATGGGCTTACTCTGCCAACACCTTTGTTTAGCATTACTGAATGCTGTTCTTCAAGGGTTTCAAGACCACCTACACCTGAACCTACTATAACACCGCATTTATCAAGATCAAGGGTTTCTAAATCTAATTTTGAATTTTCTACAGCCAATTTAGCGGCAACCATTGCAAACTGGTTGTATCTGTCCATTCTTCTGGCTTCTTTTTTATCAATGTATTGTGCAGCATCGAATTCTTTAATTTCTGCTGCAACCTTTGTTGAAAGATTTGAAACATCAATTCTGGTTACTTCACTGATTCCGTTTTTACCTTCTTTTATGTTTCCCCAGAATTGTTCAACGCCCATTCCTAAAGAAGAAACAACTCCAGCACCTGTAATAACTACACGTCTGCTCATAACATAACCTCCATATATTTATTAAATAAATTTTGAGAATCTATATTAAATGTCCTTTGGACAAGGGACTTAATGAAAATACTGCGTATCTCGAGAATTGTGAAAAAAATTGAAATACTTTTGAATGAATTGTTCTTAAGCTGCTGATTATTAAAAAAAGTCCCTTATTGGGACTTTTTTTAAGTATTCTTTTGAATGTATTCAACAGCATCACCAACTGTAGTGATTTTCTCTGCTTCATTGTCTGGAATCTCAAGGTTGAACTCTTCTTCTAAAGCCATTATAAGTTCAACTATATCAAGAGAATCAGCTCCAAGATCATCTATAAAAGAAGATTCCATTGCTATATCGTCTTCTTCAACACCTAACTGCTCAACAATTAACTTTTTAACTTTTTCGAAAACCATATATTCACCTCCTTCCAAAGGATGGTTTATAAATTGTTACTATATAGCACATGCCTAAGCACATACAACCAATATAGTATGCAATTTTAATAAATTTTAGCCGGCTTGCACAATTTTAACAAGCAAACACATGCTAATATTATTACATAACTAATCCACCGTCAATATCTATTACCTGACCAGTCACATAACCTGCCTCGTCTGATGCAAGAAAAGCTACAACGCTTGCAACATCTTCAGGTGTCCCAAACCTTCCAAGTGCAATCTTCTCTAAATATTTCTGCTTCAGATCCTCAGGTAATATTTCCGTCATATCACTCTCAATCAGCCCCGGAGTAACAGCATTACAAGTAATACCCCTTGGAGCGAATTCCTTTGCAGTGGTTTTTGTTAACGCAATCATTCCGCCCTTTGAGGCTGAGTAATTGGCTTGGCCGGGGTTACCATAAGCGCCGGCAACAGAAGAAATATTGATAATCCTGCCATATCTCTTTTTAATCATTAATTTAGCAGCAGCTTTTGTACAAAGGAAGCAGCCTTTTAGATTAATGTCAAGAACGGTGTCCCATTCGTCCTCTGACATCATAGCCATTGGCTTATCTTTTGTAATACCTGCATTATTAATAAGAATATCAATGCCTCCAAAGGTTTCAACTGCTTTGGAAAACATATTTTTTACATCCTCTGCATTCCTGACATCACCAACTGTAGCAATCGTTTTTATTCCCAAAGCTTCCAATTCGGCAGCAGTCTTTAATACAGAATCCGAGGTTCCATTGAGAACAATGTTAGCTCCCAATTGTCCAAGTTTTACCGCAATCGCTTTTCCCAGTCCTCTTGAAGAACCTGTAACAACGGCAGTTTTTCCAGCGAATTGCATCTAATCCCCCCAATCTTTAAACTTACTAAGCTTGAGTTAACTCTTCAATTGTTTTATTCAGACTTTCAATGTTTTCAACATTGAGAACTTTTACGTCCTTATTTATCTTCTTTATAAAACCGCTCAGTACCTTACCAGGTCCAATTTCAATAAAGGTATCCACACCCTGCTGTAACATGGTCTCAACACATTTTTCCCATAATACAGAGCTGCTTACCTGATTTATCAACGTTGTTTTGACTTCATCCTTGTTGATAAGTACCTGTGCAGTAACATTAACAACAACAGGAATTTTAATATCGTTTAACTGAACGTTCTCCAACTCGGCTGCAAGCTTTTCACCTGCAGGCTTGAGCAGGCTGCAATGGAAGGGTGCACTTACAGGCAGCATCATTGCTCTCTTTGCTCCCTTTGCCTTACAGATTTCGTTTGCTTTCTCAACTGCCGCAACCTCACCTGCAATTGCAAGCTGGCCAGGACAATTAAAGTTAGCAGGTTCACATACACCTACTGCTGATGCTTCCTTACAGCTGTCAATAACTGCCTGATTATCAAGACCTATTATGGCAGACATTGCTCCTACACCAACAGGAACAGCTTCCTGCATGAATTTTCCTCTTCTTCTTACCAGTGCAACAGCATCTTTGAAGCTCATAGTTCCTGCAGCAACGTGGGCAGAATATTCACCAAGGCTCAAGCCGGCAACAAAATCCGGTTTGATTCCCTTTTCAAGTAATGGCTGTAAGCAAGCTACGCTTGCTGTAACGATAGTTGGCTGAGTATTCTCAGTTATTTTTAAAGTCTCATCGTCACCATTAAAGATCATTTCTTTTATATCAAATCCTAATGCTTCACTGGCCTGATTAAAAATAGCATCTGCGCTCTCGTATTCTGCTGCTATATCCTTACCCATACCAACAAATTGTGCGCCCTGTCCGGGGAATATGAATGCTAATTTGCCCATACAAACCTCCATTTATAAAATATTCAATATGAAAAATAAATGTTTAATTTATGTCTTTACTTTTTTGACCATTTAAGAACAATAGAGCCCCAGGTTAAACCACCGCCAAAGCCTACTAAAACCATGTTATCACCCTTTTTAAGCTTTCCTTCCCTGTTTGCCTCATCCAGAGCTACAGGAATTGAAGCTGAGGAAATATTCCCGTATTTTTGTATTATATAGTGCAGTTTATCATCAGTTACTCCAAGCTTTTTGATTGCACCGTCAATAATTCTTGTATTAGCCTGATGAGGGAATATAAAGTCAAGGTCTTCCACCTTCATGTTTATATCTTCAAGTACCTTGATAGTCGCAGACGACATTGCTTTTACAGCAAACTTGAAAACCTCTGTTCCATCCATCCAAACCGAATTAAATTTACCGTTTGGTCTCTTTACTTTTTCCTCTTCAGTAAGATAAAGATTTGGTAGTGTTATATTCATTCCAGCTGTGCCATCAGAACCAAGGTAAGAATTCAGAATACCATATTCATCCTCAACTTCCCCAAGAACTACAGCTCCTGCACCATCTCCGAAGAGTACACAGGTGTTTCTGTCTTTCCAGTCAGTAACCTTTGACAAGGCTTCACAGCCTATGATTAAGGCATGCTTGAAAACACCGTTTGCAATAAATTGTTGAGCTGTAGCCAACCCATAAATAAAACCGGTACAAGCAGCATTCATATCAAATGCAGTGGCGTGTTTCGCTCCAATAGCGCCTTGAATTAAGCAGGCTGAAGATGGTGTCATATAATCCGGTGATTCAGTTGTAAGAATTATTAAATCTATATCTTCCGCCTCTAAATTAGCATTTTCAAGAGCTTTTTTTGCTGCTTCTATTCCCATGGAATAGGCCGGTAAATCGTCGCTTAAAATTCTTCTTTCCGAGATTCCTGTTCTTTTTAAGATCCACTCATTAGATGTCTCAACCATTTGCTCCAAATCATTGTTTGTCAGCACTTTTTCGGGTAAACAGCTTCCTGTTCCCAATATACCTACACTTTTAGTCGATATCGTCTTCAGAGGGCTTCACCTCCATATTTTTAAATTGTTCTTGAATTTCATCTACAATTCCATACTTAATTAAGGGAATTGTTCTCTTAAGAATTGCTGTTCTGATTGTTTTTGCTTTTGAAGATCCATGACTCTTTATAACAAGTCCGTTTATCCCCAGTACAGGTGCACCTGAGAGTTCATCAGCATCAAATTTTCGTTTGAAGTCCTTAAAAAACGGTTTTACCATAAGGTAACAAAGTTTTGTAAAGAGGTTTTTTGTAAATATCTTTTTTAATTCCTTGAGGAAAAGGGAGCCGGCACCTTCATAAAGCTTTAGTGCAACATTTCCAACATATCCGTCACAGACAGCAACGTCGACATCACCGTCTGGAATATCATTTCCTTCTATATTACCAACAAAATTGACAGAGGATGAGGACAATGTAGCAAAAGCCTGCTTAAGGGTTTCATTTCCTTTCGCATCTTCCGAGCCCACATTCATTAAACCAACTTTGGGGGTTTCATTATTAAAAAGCAACTTCATATAAATTGAACCCATTATACTGAACTGCAGGTAATTTATAGGTTTACAAACTGTATTCATTCCAGCATCTATAATTAAGCACATATCCTTTTTTGTAGGAACAAGTGCCGGCATTGAAGGCCTGTCAATCCCCTTCATCCTGCCAACTATAAGCAGAGAGCCCGTCAAAATGGCTCCTGTATTTCCCGCGGATAAAAACGCATCACCTTTTTTATCTTTAAGCATTTTCAAGCCAACTACCATTGATGAATCTTTCTTATTCCTGATTGCTTTTGTAGGAGTATCATCTCCTGTTATTACTTCTGTAGCATTGACTATTTCAATTCTTTCTCTATTGTATTCTCTCTTATCTAACTTTTCTTTAATTATTCTTTCATTCCCAACGAGGGTTATGTTAAAACCATCCTGCCTTTCCAGAGCCTCAATACAACCCTCTATAATTGCATCAGGGGCGTTATCACCGCCCATGGCATCAACTATAATATTTATCATATAACTAAATCCCTCGTTCCTTAATGCTGCCCTTATCTATTGTGACAAGAATAAACTTTCCCCGGAAAACCTCAATATTTTTTTCAAATATTTTTACCCAGACAATATGTCTGTTTTTCCTGGATTCCCTTACTTCAGCCTTAGCTACCAACTTTGCACCGGAATACACTGGAATCTTATATTTTATATTTGCGATTCCTACCAATGCAACCTGAGCATCAATTACTGCGATAGCGAGGGTCTCAGCAAGTGAGTAAATATAGTGTCCTCTCACAATATGCGTTTTCTCAAACGCCATAGTATTATTTGTTTCCATCAGTGATATAGCACTTTGTCCAAGCTGTAAATCAATAAGTTCACCAATAAACTCTTTACCTTCTATTGATTTAAGCTTTTCCTGATTGGATTCGGCAACATGCTTAATTCTCTCTCTAAGCTCCGGAATTCCTAATTCCAGTCTGTCCAATCTTATAGTCGGTACACTTACTTTAAAAAAATCAGCCAATTCTTCATCTGTTAAAAATGGGTCATACTTGATTTTTTCAAGTAATACTTTCTGTCTTTGTTGTTTCTGCGAAGACGACCTGCTCACTAACAAACACACCCCTTATTATTTTTTATAATTATTACCAGATACTAATTGCTGATAACAAAATTATATATTAACTTTATTATTATTGCAACTATTTTCTAATAATATTAGCTAAAATTACATGTTATTGCCTTGTTTTAAGCCTATTCAATAAATATTTCCCAGTTTTGAGCAAAAAAAAAATCTCAGGAATAAGTATTTAACTAATCAACTTATATGACCTGCACATAATTCAGAAAACATTTACATAAAAGTAAAAGCCGTAAATATTTACGGCCATTCCAATACAATACTATTTTACATTTCATCAGGTTTAATTACCTTTATATTTTTCACAAAGAAATCTATACCGGAATATATGGTCACAACAACGGCTATAAACATTAAGTACGCGTCAATTTTTATATCAGTTACTAAGGAGAACGGAAAATTATTCAGTAAAGCAACTGATACAGCAACGGTTTGGCATACCATCTTTATTTTTCCGGACTTATTAGCGGCAACCACCTGACCTTCACCTGCTGCTACCAACCTCATACCGGTTACTAGTAATTCCCTTGAGATTATTATCATAGCAGCCCATCCGGTTACAACATCTCTCTGTACCAAAGCTATTAAAGCAGCAGTGATCAGAAGCTTATCAGCTATAGGATCAAGGAATTTACCAAATGCCGTTATAAGCTTATGCTTTCTGGCAATATATCCATCTACACCGTCTGTACTGGCTGCCAATATGAACAGTACAGCAGCAACGTAATTACCATAGCTGTTGATGAATTCATTAATCCTTAACATCTCGTTCTTCATAAAAGCAAACAATGGCAAATTTACAGTTGCATCTGGTATTGGGATTACGAATATCATAAACAATGGTACTAAAGCTATTCTTGAAATAGTTATTTTATTTGGTAAGTTCATTTATGACCTCTCCTATCAAATCATAATCTTCCGAATTTAATATTTTAACGTCAACAAAGCACCCAATATTCAAAGGTTCGGAGCAGGTAAAATAAACCAAACCATCTATTTCAGGAGCTTCAGCATAAGTTCGTCCATAATAGAATATACCATCATCGGCAATTCCGTCAACAATAGCTTTATAAACTTTTCCAACTCTTTTGCCATTTATTTCTGCACTAATTGAGTTTTGATGTTCAAGTATAGTTTTTTGACGTTTTAGCTTAATACTTTTACTAATTTGGTTTTTCATTTTTGCTGCAGGTGTTCCTTCTTCCTTTGAATAAGTAAACACACCCAATCTGTCAAATTTATACTGATTAACAAAATCCACCAGCTGCTGAAAATCCTCTTCGGTTTCGTCAGGAAAGCCCACTATTAGAGAGGTTCTCAGTACCATACCACTTACTTTATTACGGAGTTTATTAAGTGCTTCCTTAATTTCAGCACTTGTTCCTCTTCTACCCATAAGTTTCAGTATCCTGTCTGAAGCGTGCTGTACAGGAATATCCATATATCTGCACACCTTAGGATTTGATGCAATCTCATCAATTAATTCATCATCAATCTCCTCCGGATAACAGTACAAAAGCCTTACCCACTCTATATCTTCAATTTTTGAAATTTCTCTGATTAGCTCGGGAAGCATTTTCTTACCATATAAATCTATACCGTAACGTGTTGTATCCTGAGCAACTAAAATTAATTCCCTTGCGCCGTTCTTAGCCAGAAGCTTTGCTTCATTTACAAGCGCTTCAATTTTTCTGCTGCGGTAAGCTCCTCTCAAATAGGGAATAATACAGTAAGTACAACGATTGTCACAGCCCTCGGATATTTTCAGGTAAACAGAATGTCTGCTCGAAGAAATTACCCTTTCCTCATCCAGGTAATCAGTCTCGCTCAACCTACCATATGCAACCACCTTTTCTCCCTGATATGCCCGATTTATAACATCAGCAATCTCCTTATAATTACCTGTTCCAAGTACCGCATCCACCTCAGGTATCTGTTCAAGGATTTTTTCCTTATACCTTTCAGCCATACAACCTGTAACAATAAGCAATTCACAGCTGCGATTCTTTTCCTCGGCCATTTCAAGGATGGTATTTATTGATTCCTGCTGAGCAGACTCAATAAAACCGCAGGTATTTACTATAAGAATATCTGCATTTTCCTTGTTATTAACTATTTCATAATCTGCGTGCTTAAGCATACACAGCATTATTTCACTGTCTACAAGATTCTTTGGGCAACCTAAAGATACAATACCAATTTTTTTATTCACCAATTACACTCCTCAATTTTTGTTTTATATCAGCAACGAAATTTACGGCAAATTCAATTATATATATTAATCTATAATATATGATTTAAGTAAACTCTAATAAAAATTATTTAATAATATTGGCGAATTGTCAATGACTAGAGAAAAATTAGTCTAAATCCTCAGGAAGAAAACTACTCACAGCTTTTGAAATCTGGCTGTAGCTAAAACCTCTGGCAATAAGAAAGGTTTTCATTTTATGTATCAGTTTATCGTCAAACGTTGTATGTCTCGAGAACTTTTTTCTTAGCAGTTGAAGGGCTACTTCTCCCTCATTAACCTCAGATACCTCAATAGCTTCACTAATTATGTCATCAGCTATTCCCTTCCGGCTGAGTTCCATTGATAATAACTTAATAGATTTAGGTTTAAGTTTTGATTTTTCCGATATATATTTACAGGCATAATTATAGTCATCTATATAGTTTATCTCTTTAAGGTTCTCAATAACTCTTTCAATAGTTCCGGTTTCATAACCAATATCTGTCAGTTTCTGTTCTACCTCCCATGCGGTTCTCAGTTTCAGCGCAAGAAAACTGACGGCAGCACTTTTAGCAGAAGCGTATACTTCCATATCGACAATGTAGCGTATAGTTTCATCCGAAATATCTTTGTCTGCTTTAAGCTCAAGGAGTTCAATACGCTTTAGCGGTAAACAAAAGGAAGTATTATTCTCAAGATATACCGTTGCCATTGAAGAAACCTTTTCATTTTTTTCTATCTCTATAATTTTCATATAGTACCTCTTACATTCTAAAATTCTTTATAATTCTGAAAAGGCATACCAAACTAAAGTCAGAAAGCTTCGCTTGGTATGCCTAAATATTTCAATAAATAAGTTTTAAGAATTATAGTATTTTTACAAAGGGTTATTCATTTTTAAACAGAAGCTATTAATCCTGATCTAGCGCTTCTTCATCGAACTCTTCTACAGTCTCGTTAACAGCTGGAGTAATTGTAAGGTTGGTTCTAACCAGCTTTTCAATTTCTGCACACATTGCCTTATTTTCCTTAAGGAACTGCTTAGCATTTTCTCTACCCTGACCTATACGCTGCCCGTTGTAAGAGAACCATGCTCCGCTCTTGTTAACGATATCGTTGTTGACAGCTATATCAAGAATACTTCCCTCTCTTGAGATACCTTCACCATAAACAATATCGAATTCTGCTTCTCTGAAAGGAGGCGCAATTTTATTCTTAACTACTTTAACTCTTGTTCTATTTCCAACTACTTCATTTGCCTGCTTAATAGACTCAATTCGTCTTACATCAAGACGAACAGATGAATAAAATTTTAAAGCTCGTCCACCTGGAGTAGTTTCAGGGTTGCCAAACATGATACCAACCTTCTCACGAAGCTGATTTATAAAGATGGCTGTTGTTCTGGACTTGCTGATTACTCCTGCCAGCTTGCGGAGTGCCTGTGACATAAGTCTTGCCTGAAGACCAACGTGGGAATCACCCATTTCTCCGTCTATTTCAGCTTTTGGTACAAGTGCGGCAACCGAGTCAACAACTATAACATCAATTGCTCCGCTTCGAACAAGGGCTTCTGTGATTTCAAGTGCCTGTTCCCCTGTGTCCGGCTGTGAAACTATTAAATTATCTATATCAACCCCAAGTTTTTTTGCGTAAACAGGATCAAGAGCATGTTCTGCATCTATAAATGCAGCTTCTCCGCCCGCTTTTTGAGCTTCAGCTATAATATGCAATGCCACTGTAGTTTTACCTGAGGATTCAGGACCATATATCTCAACAATTCTTCCTCTGGGAACTCCTCCAACACCAAGAGCTATATCAAGGCTAAGAGAACCTGTAGGAATTACCTCTACGTTCATATGCGCATTTTCGCCCAATTTCATAACGGCACCTTTTCCAAACTGCTTTTCTATCTGTCCTAGTGCCATTTCTAAAGCTTTTTTCTTTTCTAACATGGGGTGACCTCCTCACAATAATAGAACATTTGTTCTGTTTTAATTATAATAGTATTTTGTTGTTTAAGTCAACTAAAATTTTTATTTTCCAAGTACTCTTTTGAAACGTCCGAGCAGTTTATTCTTAAAAGCTACTGCTTCCTCAACCTTGAGCAGCATTGTAAATCCGAAGTAAACAGAGGCTCCTATGATGATTTCAAAACCCAGAGCTGCTATTTCTTTAAGCTTTGAGTGAATTGTATAGTCCTGGGTAAAGTCAACAGGTATAAGGCTGTTTATTCCAAAAATTATTGCTCCCATCATAAGGGCAGCAACAACAAGTTTTAAAGAATAGACCAAAAGTTTTTTCCAGCCCATCCCGTTCATTTTTTTTGATAATATGTACATCATTATTGTCATATTAATCAAGCTCTGTATTGAATAGGACAAAGACATACCCGCAGGTCCAAGCTTGGTAGTTTTTAGGAATATCCAGCAGAAGGCAAAGTTCAGCACTATAGCAAGGGTCCCCACATACAGAGGAGTTTTTGTATCATTGTTGGCATAGAAGGCTCTGTTAAGAAGTGCCAGCATGGATTGGGCAATCATAGCGGCTGTAAATAGAAGCAATATGTTTCCGGCGGTTACAATCCTTTCAGCGTTTATATTTCCTGACCATTTGTAAACTACACTGATAACAGGTTTAGATATGGTCATAAAGGCAACTGCTGAAGGGATTATAAGGTAAAGTATAGTTTTAAACGCACTGTTGAGTATGCTCTTAAAGTCTTCAACCTGTTTCAGTGCTAACTTTTCAGACAAGGTAGGTAAAAGTGCCGTTCCAAGTCCCATTGCGAATATCCCGTAGGGCAGCTGCCATATATCGTTTGCATTGTAATAAGCAGTAATGCTGCCTTCATGCTTGAATAAAGAGATAAAGTTCTGAGATATAAGTATATTTATCTGTACAACTGCTGAAGCCGCAAGCGATGGAATTGCAAGTCTGAACAGTCTTCTGAAGCCCGTATGGCGCCATAGCAGCCTGGGGCTGTAGTACTTGAAATTAGGAAGTGCAAAGGAAATCTGAATAAGGAAATACATAATGGCGCTGGCAAGTACGCCAAAAGCAACATACTTGACTCCGAAACGGCTGAGTACAAGAATGCTCAAGGCTGTTCCGAGATTGTATAGTGATGGCCCGTAGGCTGCTGCTGCAAATCTCTTGTAGGAGTTTAAGACGCCGTTTGTCATCCCTGCCAGCATCATAAAACCTACTGACGGAAACAGTATCCTTGTCAGTTGAATGGTGGTCTCCCTTACCTGTCCCTCCAACCCGGATGCTGTCAGGGATACAACCCAGGGTGCAAAAATCACGCCAAGTGTGCTTACTACCACCATACTTAAGAATATAACATTTATGAATGTGCCTACGGCTTTCCAGCCATCTTCTTCCTCACCTCTTGCCAGATATCCCGAAAGAATCGGGATAAGCGCCGCAGATATTGCGCCGCCAATCAGCATATTGTACATGAGATCGGTGGTCCTGAAAGCCGCCAGAAGCGAGTCCGACTGTGATGCGGAGAGCAGGTTATTGATCAGAATGGTACGCAGATAACCTGTAATTCTGCTGACGACCAGCGAGGACATAACTATAATGGCGGCGCCTGTGATTTTTTTACTGTTAGTACTCAAAATAGCCTCCACGAGCCGCCTAAGCGGCTGCCAATTTTTCTTTTGTTGCTTTGACCTTATTTTATATTTCTAATACTTTTATTCTTCTTACTCTTATTATTTCTGCTTATTTCTGCAAATACTTTTTTATTCTGTTACTGCTTTATACTATCGGCAATTTCGAGATTCAGGATATGCCTTCTTATTATATCAAATACATTCAAAGCCGTAATTGTCCGAATCCGGTTCCTGCTTCCGAGAAGCCTCAGTTCCTTTGTAATAACTGAATTTTCTGTAGCAAGGCCAATATAAACCAAACCTACAGGTTTTTCCGGTGTTCCTCCGTCCGGGCCTGCAATTCCAGTAATTGAAACTCCGATATCAGTCTTAAGTCTTCTTCTTACACCATCAGCCATTTCTGCAGCTGTATTGCGGCTTACTGCTCCATACTGCATAAGAGTCTCTCTCCTGACTCCAAGATACTCTTCTTTTGCATCATTGGAGTAAGTAACGGCCCCGCCCATGAAGACTTTAGAGATTCCGGGTATATTTGTCAGGGTCTGTGATATAAGTCCTCCGGTACAGGATTCCGCAGCAGCAAGAGTAAGATGATTTTTTAGTAAAAGCTCGGCAGCCACCTGGTCGAGAGTTTTATCCTCATCGGAATACAAGCATTCGCCAGTTCTACTTCTAATTTCATCTATAACCGGCTGAAGCAGTAATTCGGCATCTTCACCCTGTTCAACTTTAGCAGAAACTCTGATAGTTACTTCTCCTTCTTTTGCATAAGTTGCAATTGTAGGGTTTGTCTGCCTGTCAACTAAATCCATAATTCTAGTTTCCATGGCTGATTCACCTATGCCGAAAACTCTTAAGAATTTAGACTCTATTTTGTAGCTGCCTTTTCTCTTGAAATATGGAAAAACAAAGTCGTTGAACATGGGTTTCATTTCTGACGGCGGTCCGGGAAGCATGACAATTATCTTGCCGGCGTTCTCTATAATACAACCCGGCGCAGTTCCGTTATTGTTTTTAAGGATTATTGAGTTTTCGGGCATATAGGCCTGTTTCTCGTTGTTCAAAGTCATTTCTCTGCCTATCTTCCTGAAGAAGGCTTTAATATCCTCAAGGCTTTCCTCATGTAAAACCAATTTTCTTCCGCATAACTGTGATATGGTTTCTTTGGTCAAATCATCCTGAGTAGGGCCAAGACCTCCTGTCGTAATTACAACATCACATCTTTTTAGAGCCAGTTCCAAACTTTCTTTAAGCCTTTCGGGATTATCACCAACCACACTATGGTAGTAAACACTAACTCCCAAGTCTGGCAGCTTTGATGAAATGTATTGTGCATTTGTATTTACAATCTGCCCCATGAGCAGCTCAGTTCCAACAGCTAATATTTCAGCTTTCATTATTTAACCTTCTTTCCTTCTAGGTTTGGAACAGTACCGGATTGTAATCATATACCAGCTGCTCCAGAAGCAATATGAACAATGGTCATAATATTTAAGCCAATGTATTGTTTACAGTTTTTTGCATTCAACAATTAGCTCTTTATATTATACCAACCCAAAAGCAAAAAGTAAGCTGTTAGATTGAAAAAGATTTTGGAGGACTGTACGCAGAAGTTAGAAGTTAGTAGCCAGAAGTTTAGTAGCAGATACCGTAGAATTACGCACTAAGAAAATAAAAGAGAAACCGAATGAAAGGAATATTATTCAGTACTGAATTATTTAAATCATAACATTATACCCAATTTTATACAAGTATTTTTATTGTACAACATTACATTTTGGCTATTGATTGATCTATAACTATCAAATTTTCCCAAAGAGTTATATAATATTTCTATAGTTAATGAACTTTGATTTGAAGGAGGTTTGAAGGTTGAGATTCAAATTATGCCTATTAATTATTGCAAGTTCAATTGCACTGCTTTGTGCCTGTGGGAATCCCAATAAGTCAGCTCTAAATTCTGAGGTTTCAACTTCAATAAATGGAAATAGAGATGTTTCGGGGCTGACCTCGCAGCGTTCAGAAAGTACTTACGTATCTGAAGGTACTTCACAAGCTAAAGTTACTGAAACTACAGAAGTAAAGCCAGAACCTAAATTGAAATTTCCACGGCTTGATTCGTCTACAGCTCGTAAAGAGATGGTTGCTGCAATTTATGACGATCATGTTATAAATGGTGAAATGACCGGGATGGAACCCCTTTGCAGTAAAACACATGAAGCGATTTTAAACCTGATTGACGGCAAGGTGGATCTGGTATTTGCACTTTTACCCACTGAAGATGAGCTAAAATATATGAGTAAAAAAGGTGTCGATCTAAAAGCCCGTTGCTATGCATATGATGCCCTATTAATTCTGGGTAATTCTCAGAATCCGGTAAAAAACCTAAGTTCTAATCAGTTAAGGGACATATACCGTAAAAAAATCACTAATTGGAAAGAGGTTGGTGGTGTAGACGCAGATATATCGGTTTATGTGCGTGACAGTCAGTCAGGAAGTCAACGGATGTTTGAATCCTTGGTATGGGCTGGACAAAAAGACATCCCTGATTTTCAGGATGGAACTTACGATGATATGGAAATCAGCGAAATGGGTGCACTGGTTAATATGGTTGAATATGATATTAACGCTATTGGATTTAGCTTTATGACTTTTGTGGATGGAGAATATGGATCATCAACAAACTTGAAAAGCTTTGCCGTGGATGGAATTGAACCGACACCTACCAATATTGTTAACAAAAAATATCCCTTTGTTACAACTGCATGGATGCTTATGAGGGCAGATGAATCGGCAAGCAGCCCAGCGCAATGGTTGTTTGACTGGTTTATAGGAGAGAATTCACAAAAATATATTAAAAACCATACTAGTTCTATACCGGCAAACAATGAAAATCCAATCATAATCAAAGCGAAATGAACTGATTAGTACCTTTAACAAATTAAGTTTATGCTAATATTAATTAATAAGGAGTAAGAATTATATGAAAGAATATTTTAAGTCAATATTTATGGGATTATCAATAATGGTAATTGGGTTTATAATCTGCTCAACATTAGCTGGCGTTTTTGACGGGGGCAATCCTGATAATTCTTTCCTATCTGCAATAACATTCGCAATATTATTTTTATGTTCTACACTTGCTGTCTGTACTAGAGCCGTACTTAAGACAATAAATAAAAATACCAAATAAAATTTAAAAAACAAATGCGTACATACATTTGCATATGAAGAAAATTGAAAATCGATAGTATTATCTTTCCAACTGAGGTTTACACACTATTATATTTTGCCAAACAGTTGTATAATACTTCTATAGTTATTGAACTTTTGATATATGAAAGGTATGTTTGAATAATAGTAATAAGTTTGATATTTATCCGGATAATAAATTATTGTAACTAATGCCTTATATCATTTTACGGGAGGAATGGATAATGAAAGTATTATTTATCGGAGGTACAGGTACTATCAGTACGGCTATTACTTCTGCTTTAGTTAAACAGGGCTGTGAATTATATTTGTTGAATCGCGGTAATAACAACAATCGAGTTCCTGAAGGTACTAAAATCATTAAGGCTGATATAAGTGACGAAGCCAATGTGGCCTCCCTTATTAAGGGTATGGAATTTGATGTTGTTGCAGACTTTATTGCTTTTGTACCTGCTCAGGTTGAACGTGATATCAGACTGTTTACCGGTATAACAAAACAGTATATTTTCATAAGTTCTGCATCAGCGTATCAGAAGCCTCTCTCAGATTATAGAATTACAGAATCCACTCCTCTTGCGAATCCTTACTGGGAGTATTCGAGAAATAAGATTGCCTGTGAGGAGCTGCTGATTTCCGAGTATCGTAAGAATAATTTCCCTGTCACAATAATACGTCCAAGCCACACATATGATGATCGCAGCATACCACTTGGAGTTCACGGTGATAAAGGCAGCTGGCAGGTTGCAAAGCGAATGCTTGAAAACAAGCCCGTTATAATTCATGGTGACGGTACCTCTCTCTGGACACTTACTCACAATAGCGATTTTGCCAAAGGCTTTATTGGTCTTATGGGAAATATTCATGCTATCGGTGAGGCTGTTAATATTACCTCTGATGAAAGCCTGACATGGAATCAGATATATGAGATTATTGCAGCTGCACTTGGTGTTAAACTAAATGCTGTTCACATTCCATCAAATTATCTTGCGGCCAGCAGTAATTATGATTTTACCGGCTCGCTTATCGGTGACAAAGCAAACACTGTTGTTTTTGACAATTCAAAAGTAAAAAGGCTTGTACCCGGCTTTAATGCTACAGTTCGTTTTGACCAGGGAATTAAAATTATACTCGATAATGTTCTTTCTCACCCTGAATTACAAATTGAAGACCCCGAATTTGATACCTGGTGTGACAGGATAGTAGGAAATTATCTTGGTTCAATTAGAAAATTTTAATTCCAACAGTATATATCTCTTTATAAAATGTATCTAGAAAGGAAAAAGCCAGCAGCGGTAGAATTTAATTATTATTCCGCTTCGCTGGCCTTTATTATTTGAATTTTGGACGAGAGCTGTCAAAAACTTTACTCACATCAAACAAGTCCTTCATTAATTGAGGCATATGATACATTTTATATCCGTCCAGGTCTATTCTTTCCATATATACATTATCTTTATATGTAATTATTGATGGCTTTGGCCCCACACCGCAATATATGTCAAAACCCTGATTAATTATATACTTCATTCTTTTATCACTCTGCTTAAAGGTGGCCCCAAAAGGAGATATATAAATACTTGTAGGGCCCACAATACTCCCAACCTCTCTTTTCCATCGCTGTGTATCATACATTAGAAAATCCAGCTTTATGGTACCTTCTGAAAAAGTTCTCCTGTGAGTGTAGCTATGACTTGCAAAGGTCCAACCAGTTTCCTTAAGTTTGTTCACAACCGGTATGACCTTTTCTCTTTCATCTTCCCAGGAGGGATTATCTCGATTTGTTCTGTAGCCCAATATCCCCTCATAGCCTGTTAATGCAAGTGTTCCTTTTGCTCCTTTTGTTGAAAAGTCCGGGTTCTGCTCTACAAAGTTATTCAATATCGGGACAACATCTCCGTCTATAGATATAATTTCTTTGCCCTCTGGAGTATCAATAATTGAAGCAAGCTTTTCGTTAGCATCAATTATCAATCTCTTTGCAAATCCATCTTTTTGCATATATTTATAATAGCTCATGTCGTCAACTGATATGACCAGAGGTTTTTGTCCTTTAGGAAGGTATAATTTCTTAACCTCCATTTTTCCTGAAGCACCCGCACTAAATAATGCACCTAAATCCACAAGTGTATATCCACGATCATACATATCCTGTATCATCAGCTTGAATTCTTTGACTGTAGTCATCCAATTATTATAGCCCTGTTCCATGGAATCACCAGTAAAGCATAATTCCGGGTAAACAATTAAGCTGTGAAAAAACACATGATATATGGGACCCTTGTAGATAACCATATCATTCTGTAGACTATCTAACAGGTCTTGAAGCTTCAATAATTCTTCATTTTCCGATTGAATTTTTATTGCCAGCTTCAATTCCTCTGCTGCTTTTTTATAATGTGTTTGATTAATTAACTGTTTAATTTCGGATATGTATTTTTCTGCTTGTTCTTTATTTGATATGTTATTTGTTATTTCAGAGGTATTTTTTACATTTGCGGTCTGAGGGGCTTGCTCGTTTGCTATTGTAGTCGGAGGAGGTTGATAATTTACCTGTGGTGTTGGATTTGTTGTAAGCAGTAAGCTGACAACCGATATAATTACTATTATTGAAATGGAACTGATTACTACAATGAAGGTAAATTTTTTATTCATTCGACACCGCCCTTACCAATATGTTACAAATTTGTTTATTAAGTTTAATGATATATTATTAATAAAAAAGAAGCCATAGGTTTTAGCCTATGACTTCTTTACAATATTGTAACCTTTACATGCAATATACCTTCTGACTTGGAATTAACGCTATATCGCAATTAGCAAGCGTCTTAATGGCATCGTCCGGTTTTTCGACCCTGATAATAACAAAGGCATCGTTTCCGCTCTTTCCCACAAAAGCGTACATGTACTCAATGCTGATATTTTGTTGATGAAGAACCTCGAGAGCTTTTGCAAGTCCTCCCGGCTTATCCTCAACTCCAATTGCTATTACACTGGTACAACTTACGGTAAATTCGTTGTCACTTAAGACCTTTTCAGCTTCCTCAGGCTTGTTTACTATTAATCTAAGAATGCCGAAATCTGTAGTATCAGCAATAGATAAAGCGCAAATATTAATATTGTTCTCAGCCAATGTCTTTGTTACATCCGCCAAGCGGCCGGACTTATTTTCCAGAAATACAGATATCTGTTTTACCAACATAGTTATAGGCCTCCTTTATATTCCTTTACAGAACTCTCTTATCAATAACTCGTTTGGCTTTACCCTCACTGCGTGCAATACTCTTTGGTTCAACAAGCTTGATTTTAGCGCTTATACCCAAAGTACTTTCAACCTCTTTTTTAATTTTTCTTTCAATATCTTCAAGTTTCTTAACTTCGTCCGAGAATAACTGAGGTGTAATCTCAACCTGTATCTCAAGGGTATCCAGATTATCCTTCCTATCAACAATCAACATATAGTGAGGTGCCGTTTCACCAATTGATAGAAGAACACTTTCGACCTGAGAAGGAAATACATTTACTCCTCTGATTATTAACATATCATCAGTTCTTCCTGTTACCTTGCTCATTCTGACTTCTGTACGTCCGCATTTACAAGGGGTATAACTCAATGAGGAAAGATCTCTTGTTCTATATCTTATAAGCGGCAAGCCTTCCTTAGTTATGGTTGTAAATACTATTTCTCCCTGTGAACCTTCAGGTAAAACCTCACCTGTGTCAGGATCAATAATTTCGGGGATAAAATGATCCTCAGGTATATGCATGCCACACTGATATTCGCATTCGCATGCGACACCCGGACCTATTACCTCACTTAAGCCATAAATATCAAAGGCTTTAATCTTTAGTCTTTCTTCAATTTCTTTTCTCATACTTTCAGACCAAGGTTCCGCTCCAAATATGCCCGCTTTAAGCTTCAGATCACTTGGCTTGATACCCATCTCTTCCATTTCCTCAGCTAAATAGAGCGCATAGGATGGGGTACATGCAATGTGTGTGGTTCCGAAGTCCTGCATTAATGACAGCTGTAGCTTCGTATTGCCGGAGGAAGTCGGAATAACAGTAGCCCCAAGGTATTCGCCACCATAATGTGCTCCCAGACCTCCGGTAAATAAACCATAGCCATAGGATACCTGCAGGAAGGAGTCTTTTCCTGCTCCTGCTCCGGCAAAGGTACGAGCCATAACCTCAGCCCAAACCTCGATATCGTTCTTAGTATAACCAACAACTGTCTTTTTGCCGGTAGTACCTGAAGAGGCATGAACTCTGATTATTTCACTCATAGGTGCAGCAAATAGTCCGAAGGGATAAGTGTCCCTCAAATCCTGCTTATATGTAAAGGGTAAATGCTTCAAGTCCTCCACAGACTTGATATCTCCGGGCAAAATACCCTTTTCATCCATCTTTTTTTTGTAATGCGGCACATTGTTGTAGACTCTGTTTACCGTTTTGATGAGCCGTTCGGACTGAACCTTTTTCATCTCGTCTCTGGACATACATTCATATTTTTCGTTCCAATAAGACATAATACAATCCCTCCAAGATTAGATATTTAGTTTTTATTTTTTGCCAAACATCCCACCCCGGAATGGCTTTCAGGGTTTACAGCACTGCCGCCCCACACAAAAGCAATCGGCCTAAATTCAATAAAGTTATTCTAGATAAATATTTATTCTAGATAAATATAAAATAAAATATTAAAACAAAATGCTTAGTAACAGATATTTAGTATAATTTTCTCTTGCTTTACATCAAGTATGATAATTGTAGCCTTCCTCAAAAGCCTTAAGGTTGACTTCCAGCACTTTAGCCGGAACAACTTCATTTATAGCGTCAAGGAATATCTGTTTGTCTATTCCAGTCAGCCTTGCCATTACACCGAGAAGCACTATATTTACAGCCTTGATGGTTCCACACTGGCGTGCAATTTTAAGAGCATCCAAGGAGTAAACACTATAACCGGCTTTGAGTGTTTTCATTATATTTTCAGGATACTTAGCCTTACCGATAATAACAGGCATTGGGTCAATTTCCTGCTCGTTTATAATCATTTTACCATCTTTTGTAAGATAATCAATCCACCTTAATGCTTCCAGTTCTTCAAAAGCTACAATAAGGTCTGCTTCACCCTTTTCTATCAAGGGTGAGTATACCTTGTCACCGAATTTAACATATGTAACGACACTTCCGCCTCGTTGAGACATTCCATGGACCTCAGAGACTTTAACATCGAAATTCATTTTCAGAGCCACAGTACCAAGAATTCTGCTGGCTAAAAGAGTCCCTTGTCCGCCAACACCAACTATTAAAAGGTTTAATTTTTCCATATTATCTCCCATCTACGCGCATAGCGCGTACACAAATAGTAATGAAAAGACACATGGTGGCTTTTCGCTGCGTGAAAAGCACGATGACCAACCAAATGTATTTTTCACGCTAATCTCCATTCCGCTGCAGTTCAGCGATTAAAAATAATTATGCCTTTTCTATGGCATTGAAGCTGCAAATTTTTGTACAAAGCTTGCAACCTACGCAAAGTGCAGGATTAATTACCAAATGATCTCCCTTGTCAACAATAGCCGGGCACCCTATCTTCATACAAGCTCTACAGGTTTTACATTTATCCTGAGAAATCTTCTGAGTCCCTTCAAACTTGACATTCTTTAGAAGAGCACAAGGCCTTTGTGAAATTATTACAGAAGGTTCATCGGCTTCTACTTCCGCCTTTACAACCTTTTCAAACTCTTTAACGTCAAACGGGTCAACTACTTTAACTCTCTCAATTCCAATGGCTTTGCACAGAAGTTCAAGGTCTACCTGCTTTGTAGGTTCACCCTTTATTGTAAACCCTGTGGTTGGATTGTGCTGATGCCCTGTCATACCTGTAATGGAATTGTCCAGAATCAGAACAGTAGAATTTCCTTTGTTATAAACAACGTCTATAAGTCCTGTTATTCCTGAGTGTATAAAGGTCGAATCACCAATTACAGCCACAGTCTTCTTTCTGAATTCACTACCTCTGGCTTTTTCCATACCATGTGCAACACCTATGCTGGCACCCATACAAATACAAGTATCCATACATTCGTTAGGAGGCAGTGCACCCAGTGTATAACAACCTATATCTCCGCTGACATTCAGCTTGAGTTTTTTCAGTACATAGTACATTCCTCTATGTGGGCAGCCGGGGCACATAACCGGAGGTCTTACCGGAATTGGCTGGTCAGTAGGCATTTTAGCAATATCAAACTTTTTATCAAAGAGCTTTTCAGCTATTATCTGAGCACTTAATTCACCCATTACAGGCAGTTTTTGCTTTCCGATAACCTTTATGCCCATCTTTAGTATCTGGTTTTCAAAGAAGGGCTCAAGTTCTTCTACAACGTACAGAGTCTTTACCTCTGCTGCAAATTCCTGTATCAGTTTTTCAGGGACGGGATGTACCATACCTATTTTAAGAATGGAAGCTTCCGGAGCTGCTTCCTTAACATATTGATAAGAAACTCCGCTGGTTATAATACCAATTTCTTTATTGTTAATTTCTAACTTATTTAAATCACTGGAATTTGAGAAATCCCTAAGGGCGGCCATTCTTTTTTCTACTTCAACGTGCCTTCTTCTGGCCATTGCAGGCATCATTACGTATTTATTTGCATCCTTTATGTAATCCTTTAGTTTAAAGTCTTCCTTATCACTGATTTCGACAGCGCTTTGTGAATGAGAAACTCTTGTTGTAAGTCTGACGATTACAGGACAATCATATTGTTCGCTTATCGTAAATGCGTACTTTACGAAATCCTTACATTCCTGACTGTCTGAGGGTTCAAGCATTGGAACCTTTGATGATCTTGCATAGAAACGGCTGTCCTGCTCATTCTGAGAGCTATGCATACCCGGGTCATCTGCAACCATTATTACCAATCCGCCGTTAACTCCTGAGTATGATACTGTAAACAGCGGGTCTGCTGCAACATTTAGACCAACATGTTTCATTGCACATATTGCTCTTGCCCCACCGATTGATGCACCTATAGCAACTTCAAGCGCTACTTTTTCATTAGGTGACCACTCGGAATATATTTCGTCATATTTCGCTATATATTCTGTAATTTCTGTACTGGGAGTACCGGGATAAGCTGCTGCAACCGTACAGCCAGCCTCATAGGCACCTCTCGCTACAGCCTCATTGCCAAGCATGAGCTTCTTCATTTTGACCTCCATCCGCGCGATTACTCGCACATATAATTATCCATATTTTTCTATAATATTTTATCAATTTATAGCGCTAAACCATTGTTATTATTATACTGGATTAAAATTAAAAAAGTCAATTACAATCGGCATCGAAAGCCGATTGTAATTGACTTTTGAGGATAGAGTCCAAAAATGTTAAAGCTCTAGTCATCATAAAGGATTTCAAGCTTTATTTTGTCATAAACATCTTTGGAATTTCTGGCTAGCATATATGGTGAAAGAAGCATAAGTTCAATCATATTTACTCTGTACTTTTTATTTCTTTTTCCTTCCTTAGGATATAGTTCGTAGTCAACTACATTCTTTAAAATAATAGGAACCATTACTCCGTTGCTGCTCAGAAAATTGAATTCCAGAGTCTCTATTTTGGAGTCCTGACGGCTGGTCCAAAAAGGTTTATAGCCAATACCTATGAGCTTGCCATCTATACCGAGATCCATACTTCTTAGAGTATTTTGATTTCTGAGCATATCTGAAAATAGGTTTTTCAACCTGTCAATATCCATATTATTCAATTACTATTCCTCCCTTAGAAAAGCAATAAACGCTCTAAGATATAGTATGTTGTGTAAACATATTATGTTACAGTTTATAGACTTGCCCTGTCTCTGTGAACCGGATAACTAATTTATAAAACCTGTGAAATTATTGATTTTTATATAAAAAGTATGGCGATTATATATGGTATAAGAATAATTTTATGATATAATCTTATGATGGTATAAACATAAAACAATAAATGAGGTCATAGATGGATACAAGAAAATTTACTTATATAACAACTTTAGTTTTAGGAATGTTTCTTTTTGTACTTGGAACAGTTTTCTTATTTTATATAAATAACGTAGCTCCACAAGACGGATCGTCAACACCTATTCCTCAGATTCTTAATGGTCTTAGCGGAACAAAAAAAGATCCAATGAACTTTTTTATAATGGTTGGTGATAAAGCCAGTGGAAATACTGATTCTATGATGGTTGTAAATTATAATCCCGATACAAAACAAATAAGTGTTGTTACTATTCCTCGAGACACATATGTAAAATTGAGAAACAATATACTGCCTAAAATTAATGCAGCCTATGCTGCAGGTGGCCGAGAGCATGAAGGCGCAATGTATGCTTCCGAAAAAGTCAGCAACTTAACCGGAATTAATATTAATTATTATGTCCATATCAATATTTCATCGATTAAAAAAATTACAGATATGCTGGGGGGCGTCAATTTTGAAGTTCCCGCCGATTTGAGATACGAAGACCCCACACAGGATCTCTATATTGACTTAAAAAAGGGTTATCAGCTTTTGAATGGTGAGAAGGTTGAACAACTGCTGCGCTTTAGAAAACCCAGTTCAAGACTATATTCCAGTTCTGAATTAAAGGAACTAAAGCAGTTTTATGACGGAAGTGATATAAAAAGAACTGAAATGCAGGTTAAATTCATTAAAGCTTTTATAAGTCAAAAGCTTAATATTCAATACCTACCTAAATTCAATTCAGTAATAAACTATGTTTTTGAAAATATTATTACTAACATGACCTTAAGTGATGCTTTAAAGTTAACTTCAGGCGTTATTAATATTTCACCGGATAATTTCAATTCCTTCAGGCTTGACGGCGAGGACAAGATAATCAACGGAGGCTGGTTCTACGAATATAGTGGTAAAATGATAAATATTGATACCAAGGAAGCTCTTCCTTCTGAGGACGTTGTTTCACAGTATTTTAAATCTGTAGGCGGAATAGTAACACCATCAGAGTTGTACGTCCCTGATAATAAGGATGATGAAGACTCTAAGCCTGCTCCTACAACAAAAAAGCCTTCAAAACCTACAGTAAAAAATCCTTCGAACTCCGAAACTGATTCAAAAGGTAACGGAAAGGATAAACCTTAAGTTGTGCGTCCGATTTATTCTGGTAATCTATAATTATTAAAGCATATAATAAAATCAAAGCGTTAGTGGGTCTATGCCTACTAACGCTTTTCTAATGTTATCAATTATAGTTGCTAT
Organism: Bacillota bacterium; assembly: GCA_023460955.1. Lineage (GTDB taxonomy): Bacteria > Bacillota > Clostridia > Acetivibrionales > DSM-1351 > Ruminiclostridium. The sequence continues at coordinate 28,658 of JAEWOH010000065.1, forward strand.
AATATAATTAACAAAAATCTTATATGTATTATGTCGAGTTATCTTGAATTATTTATGTCTGGGTGATCTCTTTACAAGTACAGCTGCTTTAGTAATAGCAGCAATTACATCAACCTCAAACTGATTTTTAAGTGAATTTACTTTTGAGTATAACTCTCCTTTTTCAGTTGCTATGTATTTTGGAGGCAAATCATTTAATGCAAGGGCAGCGATATCCATAACACAAAGTTCACATTTGCACATATTTATATCATCCAGTACACCTTCCATTAGATTAAGAACTACCTCTTCCATATAGTTTTTTAAAGTAACCATTTCTATCCTCCTTAGAATATGCTTTGAACTATTAAAATAGTTAATTAGATCAAAATTATAATTTGTTATTTTTTATTATTCGTTATTTTTTCTATAATTCCTCTAATTTATTTATAAGTTTTAGTAATTCTACAGCACTATTTTTAGATACTACTTTTCCTGTCCATATTTCAAATGCTGAAATCCCTTGATTTATTAACATTCCAAAGCCATTTTTAATTTTGCAGCCGCTCTCTTCCGCCTGTCTTAGAAATTCAGTTTTTTCGGGAGCATAAATAACATCGTAAACCAGCTGTCTCTTTTCAAATTCAAATTTGAAATCAAACGGAGTTTTGATTTCAAAGGTGCTCATACCGACAGGAGTAGTATTTATAATAATATCATTGGCTTTTAAGATATCATAAAACCCTGCTTGCTCCGGAGTAACAGAAGTAGCTATTTTACCGAAATTATCAGAAATAAGTACTTCGATTTTCTTAGCGTTTTCAAGTGTTCTGTTTGCTATTGTCAGATTTTTAACACCTTCGGCTGCAAGCTTTACGGACAGAGCTCTGGCTGTCCCTCCCGCTCCAAGCAGCATTACCCTTTTACCGGCAAAATCTGTTCCGAAGGACTCTTTAAAATCCCTGGAAAAACCTTCAGCATCAGTATTATATCCCTTTAGTCTCCCATTAATGTTTTTAACCGTATTTACAGCTCCCATTAACAAAGCATCATTTGATATATCATCAAGATACTTAATAACATCTTTTTTATATGGCACGGTAACATTGAAACCGGAAAAATTCTGGGCTCTCAGACCTTTTACTGCAGCTTCCAACTCGCCCTGTTTAACCTGAACAGGTATATAAACTCCATTTATATCTAATTCTTTGAACAAGGTATTATGGATAAAGGGGGATTTTGTGTGTTCAACGGGGCAGCCGATCAGACCGTATAAAGCTGTCCTGCCGTTAACTGTCGTAACTAAATTCAATTCAGTTCCCTCCCTGTTTAAAAATTACTTTTTATATTTTGCCCTTTCCATTCTCAGACTGTTTTCCTTCCAGAGAGCTCTTCTTTTGATTTGATGCTCAAGCTTTTTCATAAAACGTGAAAGTATAAATTTCTCAGGAAATCTTTTAAGCCTGACATATAAAATCTCCTTTTTATCTATGGGCTTAACAAGTATTGTAAGCATATTGGCTTTGTTACCGCCATGTATGTCTGTGAATATCTGATCTCCTACAACTGCAATACTCTCCGGCTCCAGTTCCAGTCTTTCTGCCGCTTTTAGAAAAGCTTTTCCGGATGGTTTGTAAGCTCTATGGATTGCAGTTACCGCTATATCTTTATTAAATCTGACAACTCTTTTCTCTGCTGCATTAGAAAGTATACATACCTTAAAGCCTCTATTTTTTAAATCGGAAATCCAGCCTATTGCATTTTCATCAGCATCCTTACTGTGCATAGGTACAAGGGTATTATCAATATCAAGAATTACACCTTTTATTCCTTTGTTTTTTAGTTCATCAAGATCTATGTGCCTTATACTGTCGCAATATATATCGGGGAAGTACTTCTCAATCATTGTCATATTCCTCCATAATAATTAATAATCATAACAAAAGAATTAATGCTGTACAAGCTTAAAAAAATACATTATTAACTTGCTAATTTTATTATCTATCTATTGAACTATTTAAATGCTCAATTTCAAGCATTTTATTCTCCATGCATATCTGCAAATCAAGTTTTTTAACCTCACCGTTGAAAAACTTGATTTCAATTATCTGATGCTGATAGTCATTTTGATCCTCGCAACCCATTGATATAACAACACCTCTACCAAACTTCTTATGATGGACAACTACTCCATCTCCAAATTCTGAGACAGCTTCCTTTTTCAAAAGCAGATCAACCTCCTTTATAAACATTGAAGGTAAAAGCTTTTCACTGTTGGAAACTGAGGGGTAAATCAGGAACAATTCATATCTGGCTCTGGTCATCCCAACATAAAATAATCTTCTTTCTTCTTCAATGTCAGTATAGTCATGACTTTCAAGTGCCATTTGAAGTGCTTTGTCACCCGGGAACTCACTATTAATCAGGTCAATCATGAAAACGTAATCATATTCAAGCCCTTTAGAAGAATGAATTGTACTTAAGGTTATTTCAATATCCTTATCCGAATTCATATCCCTTTTAAAGCTACTTCCTTCAAAGAGCTTTTCCAATTCAGACAACCTGCCTAAAAACTCAATAATTGTCTGACAGTTGAGAGCTATTCCTTCAAGTATCTCAAACAATCTGAGGGGATGTTCATAAGCTATTCCCGTAAGGCGGCAGTTTTCTTTGATGCTGTCCAGATAGTGAAAATTGTTTTTTATATATTCGAGAGCATTCCACGGTCTTTTTTTAGCAAGGCCTGAAAACTCCAGTTTTAGCTCCTGCAAGCCGTTTATCTGAAAGGGCTTAAGCTCCACACCGTTCATTATGCAGTCAATAACCGGCTTGCTCCCATTTTCAGTAACGGCATATTCCAGCATAGCCTTTGATATATACCTGTTCATTCTGTAATATATCTTTGAGAAGGACTCAACATCCTGTGGGTCAAGCGCAAAGAGTAAAAAGGCCGTAACCTCCTGTACCAGCCAGTGGTTAAAGAAATACAGCCTGTTCTGTTTTATTCTGAAAGGCATATCGCACCTGTCAAGCTTGTCCGCTATAAGTATGGACGACAGATTATTTCTATATAGAACAGCTGTCTGGATTTTTACTCCTTGTTTCTTTGTTTGAGGGAATGTTGCTTCAGATAAGGTTTTCAACCTGTTTATTATAACCTCCAGCTGTTCTTTCCGATCAAATGCAGCAATTATAGCAGGGTCAATATGCTTTTGGTTGTCTGTACAATGCTGCTTATTGTACCTCTTTTTATTGTTCTTTATGAAATTGCTGCTTAAGGCAACAAGGTTTTCTGCCGAACGATAATTTTTTTCAAGTCTGAATATCATACAGCCGGAATATTGCTTTTCAAAGTCTAAAATATACTGTGGCTGTGCACCTCTGAAGCCGTAAATTGACTGGTCATCATCTGCGACAACAAATAGATTCCTGCTTTCGGCAGTAAGGAGTTTTATTATTTCAAACTGGATTTTGGACAGGTCCTGCCCCTCATCCACCTGTATATACCTGTATCTGCTTCGGTAGTATTCCAACAATTGAGTATCCCTTGTTAGTATGTTATAGGCATAGGTCAGCATGTCATCAAAATCTATCAGCAGGTTTTTCTTTTTAAAGTCATCATAGGCCTTGAACACTTCAATAAATCTTTTGGTTGAAAATTTCATACCCTCAAAATTCTTGATAAGGCCGTTTTTAACCAGACCTATCTCATTAACCAGGTTCTCCAGTTCATCATCATTTATTTTTGAGTTATTTATGCTCAGATATATGTCTTTTAAAAGTTGTGGCTTGCTGAAGGACATATCCTCTCCCTCAATACGCTTAAGCCTTTGACCTTTCTTTCTTTCATAATCCCGGACAACCCTGTTGCAAAAACTGTGAAGTGTTGAAAAATGCATGCGCTCTTGTATTTCATTACCGTAAAGTCGGGTAAAGCGCATATCCATCTCCAGCTGAGCGGCTTTATTATAGGTCAGAGTCAGAATGCTTTGTGGCTTAACTCCGGCTTCCTTTACAAGGTATGCGGCTCTGGCAGTGATAACTGTTGTTTTACCCGACCCGGGCCCTGCCAGAATAAGTGCCGGTCCGTTAATGTGACTGACCGCTTTTTGTTGTTCTATATTCAAGTTTATATTATGTTCATTTTCGAGTGAGTTAAAAAAGTTCAATTTATCCTTCCAGTCCATTAGGTTTGTTGTGGTTCTTTTGTAATCAATTTTGATATAATAAATTTAACTAATAAATTAGGTTCGTGAAAAATAATCCTTTAATAGGTGCAGAACCTTTGTTTCTCTGCCGACCCAAGAGTTACAGCTATCTTTGAGCATAATTTCTTCATTGTTCCTTATTGCGTCTTCTATACCTATCCAAACTGGTTGGAATCCCAATTCAGCTTCATATTCATCCAACTGCTGTAAACCCTGTTTATCCTCTATTTGGCACAAATAATAGTGGGATTCCATTTCAAATATTGCATCTTCTTCAAATTGATCGTTATTTATTGTTTTTACAACACCCAGCTTTTCTTTTATTTGGCTTATGCTGTATCCGGTCTCTTCATGGACTTCTCTGATAAGAGCTTCTTCGTTGACCTCTCCGTTTTCTACTCCACCTCCGGGGAATTTGTAGTCTCCCGGTCTGGAGTGTACCATTAGAAGTTTGTTATCCTTGATTATTACTGCTCTGACAGCCAGTCTGCACGTAACCTTTAATGTTGAGATTTCTTTGATGGAATTATCAATAGTTAGCTCAAACATTATTTTCATCTCCTTTTTTGTAGCACCAATTTAATAAAATTTGTTATTACATTGATACAACAACTAATCTGTTTCAGAGCTCCAAAACCCGAGCAATCTGTTCTTAAGCTCTGCTTTAATTCTTACTCTGACAGCATGGTCCCAGTGTTTTGGAAACAGATTTCTGTAATTCCTGTTTGAAAATCTCTCATCTATGAGGAGCACAATCCCCTTATCGTTTTCGGAACGGATTACGCGGCCGGCTGCCTGAAGCACCTTGTTCATACCGGGAAACATATAGGCATTTTCATACCCCATCCCGTTTTTCTTCTGGAAGTAATCCATAATGATATCCTGTTCCACACTGATTTGTGGGAGCCCTACTCCGATTATTATAGCGCCGATAAGTCTGTCTCCTTTGAGATCTATCCCCTCAGAGAAGATACCTCCCAGCACGCCAAAGCACACCATGGAGTTTTCCCTGTCAGGCCGGAACCTGTCCAGAAAACTCTCTCTTTCCTCCTCTGACATTGAATTTTCCTGAATAAAGGTTTCAATGTCAGGATATTTTTCTATAAATCTTGAATAAACCTCATTCATATACTTATAGGATGGGAAGTATACGAGATAATTCCCCCTGCGATTATCAACGGCAGTTTTGATAATTTCAACAATATCATCATAACTGTTCTCCCGGTTCTTATACTTGGTAGAAACGCTATCCTCAACGAGAAGACAGAGTTTACTATTGTCAAAAGGGGAACAGAGATTTATGTTATAATCCTCCTTATCACCGCCAAGTATATCCATAAAATAACTTAAAGGTGTAAGGGTGGCTGAAAAGAAGACAGCCGTCTTTCCCCGCTTTACAGCCTCAGCCAGCAGATACGACGGATCAATGCAAAAAAGCTTTACTCTGACCTCGCTTCCGGCAGCTTCAATAAAAGTAACATATCTATGGTCAAAAAATTCTGAAATTTTGAGAAAGGCCATTGCTCTGAAATACACATCGAGAAGCAGGTCAAAACCTTCTATTCCCTTGTTTTGATTTTTGACAATCCACTCCTCTGCCTCAGTAATGAAATGGTTCAGAAGCCGGTATAAATCACTGGGTTCACTTTTGTTAATAATGAAACCGTTTTCCTCGCACTGCTTTCTGAGTGAAATCATGTAAGTATTGATTTTATTGAGGCACTTGGTTATCTTGGGCTGCTGCTTTTTCATGGCCTGCTTCGCTTCAAGAAAGGCTGCTTTGCTAAGTTGGGCAGAAAACATTTCTCTCGCCCTGTCCACCAGATTATGTGCTTCATCTACAAGAAACGCGTAATCTCCATCGTTATTAAGAAAAAACCTTCTCAGATAAACTCTCGGATCAAAAACATAATTATAGTCGCAGATAACGCAGTCTGCCCAAAGCGACAGATCCAGTGCAAATTCGAAGGGACATACCTGATGTTTTTCAGAATATTCCTCTATACGTTCTCTTGATAAGTACTCAGAGTTTTGCAATATATCTATTAATGCGGTGTTTACCCTGTTATAATGTCCTCTGGCGTATTCGCAAGAATCCGGATTGCAGTTGGTTTCATCCTTAAAGCATATCTTATCCTTCGCCGTAAGAGTTAGTGTTCTGAACTTCAGACCCCTTTCTCTCATTTTGATAAAAGCCTCCTCGGCTACCTGTCTCGTTATGGTTTTTGCTGTAAGATAGAATATCTTTGAAATATGCTGCTCACCGAAGGCTTTTACTGCCGGGAAAAGCGTGGAAACGGTTTTCCCGATGCCGGTGGGGGCCTGTACAAAAAGCTTCTTTTCCTGAATTATGGTTTTATATACTGCAACAGCCAGTTCTCTCTGACCTTTGCGGTAGTTTTCAAATGGAAACTGAAGCTCTTTGATAGAATTATCCCTTTGTGTGTTCCATATATCGGACATACTTGCCCAGACAATGTACTTTTCCATTAACTGCCCGATAAAATCCTGAAGTTCGGTATATGTATACTGCTTTCGTATTATTTTCCTCTCTTCGGTATCAATGTGAAAATACGTCAACTGAACACATATTTGTTCCAGCGCATTTTGAATACAATAAATAAAGGCATAGCATTTAGCCTGTGCCCAATGAAGAAGACTGAACTCATCGTTTATATATTCCAAAGGCATTGCGGTTGATTTAATTTCGTCAATAATAATACCTTCATCCTCGGTTATGATACCGTCAGCACGACCCTCAAGCTTGATAGTAAAGCCGTTCAGCTGGTAATCATAAGACAGGTATACCTCTTTTGCATACTTGTCACCGCTTTCCTTCTGAATTTTCTGATGAATTCTTGTGCCTTCCAGCATGCGGTTTGAGGATACCAGCCTGCTGTCTATATCTCCTGACCGCAGCACCAGTTCAACCAGATTTCTGACTGAAATTTTTATCTGAGCTTTTTCCATTAAACATTATCCTTAAATTTATCTTTTTGCACTCATAATCAGCCTTATATATCCTTGTATACTAATAATCAGCTTTTTTATACTTTACTTTTAAGAGTAACAACAACCACCTCCGGCGGATTAAATAATCTCGGAACAGGTGCGTTGTTACCCAGGCCTCTGCTAACTATAAGTGTTGTTCCTTCGGATGTCCACTTACCATCTGTATATTTTGGAAACCACCTGTTGTGATTATGTGGGGATACAAGTCCTCCTATAAATGGAAGCTGAAACTGTCCTCCGTGCATATGTCCGGAAAAAACAAGCTGAATCCCGCTTCCTTTAATAATATCAAACATATTAGCTCTATGGAATAATAGAATATTATATCCGTTATCAGTTTTTAGTGCTTTAATCTTTTCTCTTAAGTAGGTTTCCGCACTATTATCATCCCAGGTTTCAGGATCACCAATTCCGAAAAGATTTATATAGGAGGAACCCCTCTGGAGAATAACCTTCCGATTATCGAGCAAATTAACACCGAGTTCCTTAATTGTCTTTTTCAGACCTGTAAAATCACCGTACCATACGTCATGATTACCTGAAACAAAATATACAGGAGCTAATGGAACCAATTGTAAAACAAGTTTTTTAACAGGTATCAGATTTACCTTGTTCTCATCAACAATATCACCTGTTACTACTATCACATCAGGTTTTTCCTTCCTTACACTTTTTATAAGACTTTCCGTTCCGCCATAAAAAGATGCGGTATGAAAGTCTGATATTTGAAGTATCTTGTAACCGTCAAAAGCGTCAGGTATTCTGGCATCCGTGATATTATATCTGGTAACACCAATAGCCATGGAAAAATATACAAGGAATATGATAAGCAAAGCATTTACAATAAAGGATATAAGAATAGAATTGTGTCTTTTAACTCTCCAAACCCTCGTAAATTTTTTAGCTATGTAATAAATAAAAATTATCACATTCCAGAAAAGCAATAGTAACAAAACTAAGCTACTTGAATTTATTCCCCTCATATTTCCCCTTAAAAACACTATAAAAATATTGTATAAAATATAGTTTTATATATTATACAATATTTTCCGTAATATATCTTAAATGAGCATATCAATTTCTTCTTCTGAAAGAGTAAAGTCAGCAGCAGTAAGACAATCCATCAATTGTTCAAGACTTGTGCAGCCTATTATTGCCGAACTGTTGAGCTTATTGTCAATTATATAGTTTAGAGCAGTACCTGTCCTACTGTATCCCCTCTTTTTGCAGAGCTTAAGTAAATTATTATACCGGTTAATATTTTCAAGGGTTAAAAACTTTTGAAGCTTAATGGGAACATATTCAAGACCATTTTCCTTGGCTTTGGAATATAAACCGTTTGCTTGCGATGAATACGCCATTACAGGTATTTCCATTTCAAGGTATTGAGAATACTCTATGGGGTTCATACAAACAAGAGTCAGATCATTAAAGTTTTGAGGAAAACATTCTGCTAAGCTCCATTGTATCTGAGATACTGATAATTTGGCCAAATTATACTTTTCAGCATAAAGATTTGCTTCCTTTATTCTATCGCAGGTCCAGTTTGAAACTCCAATAGCTCTTGTCTTTCCTTGCTTCACAAGTAAATTCAAAGTATCCATAAGTTCCTTAACAGGTATGTTTACATCATCTCTATGCAATAAATATAAATCAACATAATCAGTTTGAAGTGCCTTCAGGCTCTCATTAATGTCATTAAGAATTTCTTCTTGAGATAATCTTGAAATACCGGAAATTTCGGGATGTCCGCCTTTTGTTACGAGAATAATGTCTTTTCTGTTTTTTCTTGACTTTATCCACTCACCTATGGTTATTTCACTGGCGGAATGTCCTCCTTCCAGCCAGTCGCAGTAAACTCTGGCAGTGTCAATAGTATTTCCGCCCCGGCTTACAAAACTATCCATGATTTCAAAGGATTGCTCTTTATTAACTGTCGTGCCGAAGGGAACTCCTCCTAAAATCAATTTGGACATTTTCATTAATTTATTCTCAGAATCATAAATTTCTAAGTATTTCATCTGACAGTCCTCCCGCCATATGTAAAATAAACTTACCCCATTCTTTAAATGTTACTTTATTCATAATAAAAATTCAAGCCTGTTAAGAATTTCTTAACAGGCTTGGTGCTTTATTAAGCGTTTGCTCCAGGTGCAAAAGTTGAACAGTCAGTCTCCTGAGAATTTGAAGCATTTCTGGGCTGAACTTCTATTTTCTCTGCTGAGCAGTAATCTCCTTGCATATAGTATGAGCAAGTATTAACAATACACTTTATTCCTTCGTTTGGATGATCCATTTTTTTAGCTTTCATTTTTATTCCCTCCGAAAATATTTAATATAAACCTTACGATAAATATTATTTGGCTAATAGAAATTTTTATTCTTTAATGAAAGCCGGGTTTACTTGAATATTTTACTATAAACATTTATAAACATTTATCTTCGTGCTTTTCCTGTAAAATGCTCAATATTAATTTTAAATATTTTTGTAACATCTATGTCTTTTTTGATATACTTTATTCCCTGTTCCAAAAATTCGCTTGAATATTTTTTAATAATAGCCAGCAAGGCTTCTTCCTTTTCTTCTCCTGAAACTTCAGCACAACGGCCAAAGGCTATAGCACTTATATAATTATAGGTAAATTTATCAGGTACAGGCTCACATTCTCCTATTACACAAAAGGAAACCTTATCATTATAAGCTATGTTATCCAGCTTTGACCCCTCCTGTGCACAATGAAAGTAAATTTTCTCATCATAGTAAACATAATTCAAAGGAACACCATACCCATAGCCATTTTCTCCAACAGTGGAGAGTACTCCGAATTGAGCCTCTTCCAGCAATTTAAGCGCCTCTTCACCACTTATCTGTCTGTCACTTCTTCTCATTTCCCTAAACATATATTGCCCTCCATTAAAGATTCAATAAGTTATTCAGTGAATATTACTGAATAACAACTATGGCTTTAGAATTCCTCTTTCTATTGAGTCACTAATAATATCTTGAGCCAGCTTCCAGAGCTCCGGTGCGTTCTCCTCCAATATACTGTTTCTCTTAATAACCTTTTCACTAGTAACACCGGGTTTTTGCCAGGTATGTCCGTTTGTATTATAATTGAGCAATAAAGGCTGGAGTCTGTCAAGACATGCTGCAAATTTCGCTTCCGGTGTGGCAAGTTCCTCAAATTCTCTCCATAGCTGATAAATTTCATCTGCCTGATCTGAAGGTAAAAGCCTGAACAGCCGGAGTGCTGCTTTATTCTCCCGCTCAGCTTTATCCTCATAACCTTTTTCATCATAACAGAAGGTGTCTCCTGCATCAATTTCAACAAGATCATGGACAAGAATCAGCTTCAAAACTTTTAGAACATCCAAATTTCTTTCAGCCGAGTATTCTGAAAGCAGAAGCGCCATAGAAGCCATGTGCCAGGAATGCTCTGCGTCATTTTCATTTCTGGTTGTACCGATAACAACATTTTGACGAAGTATCTTTTTTAGTTTGTCTATTTCAATAATAAAGTTTATTTGATTCTTTAATCTTTCGTTTATCATTTTACCTCTTCTTAATAATTGAATTTAACTATTATTATAATCGTTAATAATCATAATTATATAAATTTACCACTGATATTACAAATACTCCCCGCAAGTCCTAGTAAATTTCATGACATAATATGTATATATTATTGATATTACAAGAATTCCAATAATATAGAATATGCCCAGTAAGGGTATGAATACAAATATTATAGCAGCCAAATAAGCCAGTTGAAGATATATAAACTGCCTCCATTTATTCTCTGACTCTCCGGCAATGCTGAATTCTCCCTTGTTATTGGCCATTTCAGTAATTCCCTTAAACAAATAATACACCACTAATATACTTAAAACAATTGTTGCAATTGCAATTGGAATAGCCAGAACTCCCAATGCTCCTAATACCCCGAAATTTATACCATTGGTCTGAACCTGTTTTTCATAAACGGAAAAAAGTGAAATAATTATCATCGGAATGCTGACATAAAACCCTTTATTGAAATAATTGCTATAAGATACCAAAGCTTTGAAGCCTAAAGCGAATAAGATATATCCGATAATATCAGGTAAGATGTCAAAACCCATTATCTTAAAATCAATAAGAATAAATAAAAAACCATACCCGAATTTGTCAAACGTACTTTTGTTCATAATACCCCCACATATTTTGTAATATTAGCCATTTATATTTTATGTTATTTTATTGTTTTAATCTACCAAATGTATTTTTTGTATTACAAATTTAACATTAATTACCCAGATTTGTAATTTAATAATGGTAATATATTAATGACAAATTTTCCATTCTGTGGTTTTATTCACAAATAATATGTTTTATTCATCAGGAGGATGGCATTATGAATATGTTCAGAACCACTATTTTAAGCTTTTTTATTGTGATAATTGTACTGCTTCCCAAAGTAGCTACAGGTGCCTCAAAGGAGGCTAATCAACCAGTCAGTTCTTCGTTAGAACATCAATGGCAGGTCAGTCCCACCTTCTCAAAAGCAAGTCTTAATAAAATAAAACTTTTTAATAACAAGTTATATATAACAGTTGGTAGTGAAGGTACAATACGAACATCTGCTGACGGCCTGAGTTGGACTTTAAATACCAATATTCTTAGAACTAATACAAAAGAGCTCCTGGACATCGCATGCTCAGATAAATGTGTTGTTACTGTTGGTGACGCGGGAACTATTCTATTTTCTCAGGATGGGTTAAGCTGGACATTAGTAAAGCCCCTTACGACCTACCCAATTAAACGAATAATTTACGGAAAAAATATGTTTATTGCATTTTCCGATAAGCCCGGAGAAGTTTTAGTATCAAAGGATGGAATGAACTGGAACAACTATGACTCAGGTGCCAAAAATCCGGTTAACGATGTAATCTGTAATGGAAAGGTATTTGTTACAGTAGGAAACGATGGCGAAATCTGTACTTCCCTCAATGGCTGTAATTGGCAAATAAAGATTATTGATAAAAAGCCTTCTTTCAGCAAAATAGCCTGGAGCGGTAAAATATTCATAACTTTAGGCACAACCTTTGCTGAAACTGATAATTTTGGATACACCTCAGGCATTTATTCTGCTGCCTCCACTAATGGCTACAGCTGGAAAATTAATCCCCTTAGTACTAGAAAACTAAAAAAGGATTCAAACGAGATATATTTCTGTGGAACCAATGAAATTATCTGGAATGGAAAAGAATTCCTCGTGTACCAGCTTGAGCAAAAGGGCTATAACGGTTTCCCCTCAAGTAAATTGATTACCTTTAAAACCTCCGACGGTTTTAGTTACAAAGAGGTAGCCAGTACAGTTTTAAATGATGATACTTGCACCATAATGATTATTTATGACAGCTGTAAAAACTATTTAATGGTGTGTGATAATTTTTGTCGTCCGGGCTTTTATTACGGCCCTGCGATTTATAAATCCTCCGATGGTTTGAAATGGACTGTTAGTTTAAATGAAAATACCGAGAATGTTCATGTAAAAGATGTTGTATTTATTAACGGAAGGTATATTATTGTGGGGGAATCAGGATTTTTTCAGTACTCAACAGATGGTGTCAATTGGTCGAGCAGCAAGCAACTTTCACTTTTTCCGATGCTATGGGACGGTGAAAAATATATTTCAATAGAGGACAAATACATTTATAACTCCGATGACGGATTTAATTGGAGTAAACAAGGTAAGATCAGTGAAAGTCTTTGGCTTAACAATGCAAAATGGGATGGCAATAATTTCACCTGGTTCGGTAATTATGCCTTTGGTACTTTCTTTGGTACCTCAACGGACCTTATAAAGTTGGATATGACAAAGTTTGATTATAATAGTAAAGTATATGGCGATCTACATTCCCTTAGAGCATTTTCTACTAATGGCAGTACTTATGTTATTGCCGGTGAAAAAGGTACTGCGATTTCTACTGATAAAATCAACTGGAAAACAAAAATCATGCCCAATGTCTATGAGGATATAATAATTGGTAATAAAAGCTATATAGCACGAAACTTTTATGGAAATATCGATTTTTCTTCCGATGGTTTGAATTGGAAAAGGATTCACATTAAAGATAACTCAATAGATTACTCAAAGCCAATTATTAATGTAACTTATGAGAATGCTCTCTATTCTATATTTGGTTCGGATGGATCTGTTTTCCAGTCACCAGATGGAAAAAATTGGACCAGGACTATTAATGGTACGGACAAAATCTTCCAAACTGTAGTCTTTACCGGAAAGGATTATATAGCTAAAGATTTTAACCATGTCTATACTTTTAAGGATAGTGAATGGCATCAGGAACAGCTTCCCTTAGATACCTATAATATTGGCTTATGTGTTAGTGACAAAAGAATATTTGTTTATTTTAATGGTTTTATAATTTATAAAGATATTTAATATTTTTGGATATTAAACATTTCAGTAAAACCATGAAAAGCCTGCTGCGAAATAATAACCTACCAGATTTTTAGGTTACACTTATTTAACAGCAGGCTTAACATGCTAAAAATTCTACAGAATTATTCTCTCATCTATTCGCCTATGAAAGCTGTAAGTATAACTTTCGAAATATTTACCCCAGAAGCTCAGAGCATTAGGATTTAAAGTCTCACAGTCCACTCCAAGATAATTTATACCATCTTTTTTAAGCGACTCCAGTGTGAATTTCAGGAGACTCTGAAAAACACTTTTACCCCTGTAGTTTTTTTCAAGATATGCACCACAGATATTTAGCATATCTTCCTCCTCAGAAATAAAGGTTTCACCATCGTCGGTAACTTCAATAAACCCTATGGCCTCCTTGCCATCTTTTGCGATAAAGAAACGTGATTTCCTACGTTCACATAATTGTTTGAAGTCTTCTGCCGAAAACTCAGCACAAGGCATAAATATGGGACTACTTTTTGTATGCCTTACCAAACTGTTCTTAAGCTTTAATAAGCACTCGGTATTACTATAATTTATTTCTTCATATGAGTAATCTGGATTTACGGTAATATCCAGAGGCGTATCTACCCTTCTGATAGCATCGGAACACCTTATACCAAATCCATTCATAACAAACGAATCCTTTACTTCAGAATCATGGCTGTATGTACAGACTGCGAAACTGAGAATTCCATCTCGCACCATCTGTTCCGAGGTGTATTGAAACAGTTTTGAAGCTGTTCTCCCTCTGTTTTCACCTCTGAAGGAATTTGCAAACATCGGTGAAAAGACACCTTTTACATTTCCAAAGCAACCATCCCAGGGGCCCAAGTAACCCAAATACCCTATAAGTTTCCCGTTATCAAGGGCTACTGCACCATAATTGCTTATGAACAAATCCACTAGGCAATTTGTCAATTTATCCTTAAAGTCTTTTTCGTATAATGTGTTTACAAATTTTCTTTCTCTATCATAATCAGCCTGTGCAAGCTTAACTGCATCCTCCATATACTTTTCACTAAATTTATCAAATATCATTTTAATTACCTCACTAATTTTTTCATAATTGTTTTCTTTCGGGCATTATTACTCATGATTATTTACTAAACTCATCATTTCTTCCCATTCCGCTTTTCCTTCAAAAGCTTTAAAAGCATCTATATGGGGTAAAATATCTCTAAACCACATCTGTCCGGTTTCAATTAATTTCTTAATGTTTACTATAGCATTATCCAATTGTGATGCCTTAGCCCAGCACTCAGCCGCTAGCCAGAAGTAATTGGGCTGCAATTCATTTTTTTCTTCATAATACTGAGCCCATTCACTCCATTGCTCTTTGCTTAAGTCATTATCGTTTTCAATTGGTGGAAAAGGTGTAAAGGAACTATATTTTTGTATTAACTCAAAGCCTACCTTCTCAGCTATCTTTATTGAACCCTTATTTGAATCAACGCAATGCCAGCCAATCTTCTTTATCCCTTTCGATAGACTGGAACCGACAAAAGCTGCTACTGCAATTGAGCCTAATCCCATTGATCTGTATTCCTTTTCGGTTTTGACTCCGATTTCAATTCTATCGTCAACTATACAGTCAACTAAGCTCATGCTTACTATTTCGTTACCCTTTCTTATATAAGCGCCAAGACAATAATCCTTAAACTTATTAATATCAACAACGTTAATCCATTCTCTTAATTTATCACTGTTTTCAAAATTCAGTTCATTCAGATTATCAGTGTTCAAATATTCTAAAGTAAATTGGCTGTCAAGATTTGTAGCAAAATCTGAAAATTTCAGTTGACTTAATTCGTAGTACCTTCTTATGTACTTCCTTATACCAATATTCTTATGAATCTCATTTATACTTTTTTCCCATCCGTCGTTATCACAGGTTATCTGATCGAAGAAGTCAAGCGTTTCGCTGACCCCTTCATTAAACACCTTATTATCCGAATTTCCGGCTACAACCTTGCACTCAGGCGCTATAATCAGTACTGCTGAAGGCTTCTCATCATTGTCAACATAAACTTCTCCGGGAGAAGTTCCTATCAACACAGCTTTTACAGAAAGCTCATGGTTAGTATTCTTTATCAGGTTTTCAACTTTATAAAAATCCTTTTTTTGTAATTCATAAATCATATTATTTATGCCCCCTTTGATTAATTTTTGCATATAACTTCTCTCTTTTGCTTAGATATTGCTCACTTTGCTTTAATCTTCCATTTAGTCGCTGAAGTTCAAGAATTAATTTATTGTAGCTTTCCAGCCTTTCAGGATTTAGAGTTCCGTCAGCTAAAGCTTGCTTAACTGCACACCCTGGTTCTGTTTCATGCCGACAGTCTCTGTATTTGCATGAATGTATAATCTCAATAACGTCCTCAAAACTCTCTTCAATTGCCTCCTCATTACACCATAACTGAAGTTCCTTTATACCAGGAGTATCTATTATCATACAGCCTGAGTCATGAAACAGAAGCTGGCTGCTAGTCGTTGTATGTCTGCCCTTACCACTTGAGCTGCTGGTTTCACCAGTCTTTTGCTGTTCTTTTCCCAGCAGATAGTTTGATATGGTAGATTTACCTACGCCTGAAGAACCAAGGAATACAACCGTTTTTCCCGGACGCAAATATTGGTTGAACACATCCATTCCCAGATTTTTAGTTGCACTTACTGCGTGTATTTGAATTCCGGAGGCTACTTTCCGTACCTTACCCTCGTATTCCTCAATATTTTGACAGCAATCAGCCTTGTTTAGAATAATTACAGGTATAGCTCCACTGTTATATGCCAGAGTTATATACCTTTCAATTCTCTGTATGTTAAAATTCTCATCCAGGCCGGTAACTATAAATATCATGTCAACATTAGCAGCAATTACTTGCTCTTCCGTGACACCACCTACAATGACACCGTTTCTAATTTTTCTTCCGCCTGAAATGGGAAGTTTTCTTGAAAATGCTGTTTTCCTTGGTAAAACACCATATATTATTGCTTGCACTTCGTCTTTACTTTTAGTAACTACCCAATCTCCAACTACGGGCAACTGATGCTTTTTTAATTCATAAAACAATTTACCTGACAGTTTTGCATTCAGAACGCCCTCCTCATATAACAGATAATAGTTATTTCTATTTTGTGTTACTACTTTTGCAGGGATGTAACCCTCATTCTTAAAATCAATAAAATGCTTTTCAGCATTATCATCCCATCCCATATCTATAAGTTTCATAAAACCTCCGTATATTGGCTTTTTGCCGACCATTGTATCAAATCGTAAAATAAACATAAAAATCCCACAGAAATAACCTCCTGTGGGACATTAATTTTAGACATAAAAAAAGCACGATAACCGTACCATGCCATTCATAATGTCGTATTTAATTTCAGGCTTAAGGTTAATAGAAGAGTGACAAAGGTAACTCAAATAAATCAAACAAATTGTTCTGTTTGATACAATCACCCTTTGTCCATTATTTAGTTATAGAGGATTACCGGTGTTACCGATGCTATTGATATTATTATAGATTTTTGTACTCATATTTTCTTTCTCCTTATGCCTGTTTAAATTTTAGTTCCATAAATAATTATAGTTGGTAAATTTTACTTAGTCAATAAATAAATTTTATACTTATGTATAGAGAATTTTATAATAAATTATAGTACTTGACTATATTTTGATATATATAGTATATTTACATGAATTATCTAAATATTTTTTAATGGAGGCAATTATATGGCAGTTAATGGTTCAGGAGTTTTTGAAATGAACATCGACAAAGAAAATAAAGTATTTACTGCTTTTGCTGAGGGCTTTTTTTCAATGGAACAAGGGATTGCATTTTGTGAAGAATTCACAAAGGCTTGTCTGGAATGCAGCGCCTCTGGAGACTATATCATGATTGTTGACGCACAAGGGGTTAAGCCATCAACACCTCAAGTTGCAGAAGCGCTTGGAAATGCGTTGGCTCTATATTCTTCAGATAATTTTAAATTCAAGAAGCGTTTCATGCTCAAGTGTGCCTCAGCAGTAACACAAGCACAGGTAACTCGGTTATCAAAGGATGTTCCCGGGTTTGATGACATGATAACTTTTGTTGATACAAAAGAAGAGGCTTTAAAAATGCGGTAGAATAAAATAGTATTTTTACATAACAAACACTATTTCAAAATATTAAAAACACCAGCCTTGAAAGCTGGTGTTTTTGATATTTATATTTGATAATTATAATAAGTAATTATGTCAAAACCTTTATTCTCTTCCGTTCATTACTTTCTTCCGTGTGGGCAAACATATAGGCACATCCCACAAACAGCCATTTTCCCATTAGCCTTCATTTCATCAAAATACCTTTCACACTTTCGAGCATCATACCGTACTTCACGGGGGTCTTCTACGCAGTAATTCCTCCCTGTGAACGCGCTGACAGGGCAAATGTCTACACATGCAGTGCAGCCTCCACATTTTTCTTCCATGGGTTCTCCTGTTGGCTTCAGAGGAGCATCGGTCAAAATAGATGTCCACCGAACTCTCGGACCATTTCCCGGCGTAACCAATAAGCAGCTCTTCCCTATCCAGCCCAATCCAGCGAGCCTCGCACCCAGCTTGTGAGAAAATGAAGCGCAAATTCTTTGATCGTCAATTCTTTCTGATGCCGGTATCGGAAGCACCTTAAACCCCTCATTTTGAATAAAACTGCTGATGACAGAGGATGTATAATCTAGTCGTTGATTGATAATATCGTACGCATGGAGTTTGTAGTTCAATGCTACTGCTCTTTGATCCCGGTGTGGAAGTTGGTCAACGATAGACTTAAGCAATGGAATCCCTAACGAGATAGAATAGGGATAGTCTGCGACTATCTCCCCGCCCTGCTCTATTACTGAACTCTTAGCATGGGAAAGATCAGCAACACCAAAGTAAACTATACCAAATTGCTTTGCCAGTTCCTCTATTTTTGTATTTAAACTCATACAAATCGCCTCACAATAAACTAACTTAATAACTATTATTAATCATTATAGCAATAGTTGGAAACATTTACTATGGTTAATGATTATATCAATAAAAATTTAGGGTTCCTGCTTGAAATGGTAAATCCAGCCTTCTGATTTTGATAACCTTCAGGTATTAATGGCTCCTTTCTTGTATTTCAGCAATACTTGCCCCTTCTCTTATTATATCGCTAATAAAAGAATGTCGAGGTGAGCTATAAACACAAAAACACCCGCCGTATAAGCGGGTGTTTCTGATAAATGGTATGAGTAAGTCTATAAGCCGGGTTCTGTATTTGACGATCATCTATCTAGGCACTGCATTTCTGCAGCGCTCAAGCCGCCTCCCCGGGACTGACGGGCAGTCATTGCGTCCCTCCACGGCGTTGCTCCAGGTGGGGTTTACATAGCCGGCAAGTCGCCATGCCGCTGGTGAGCTCTTACCTCACCTTTCCACCCTTACCAAAGTGACGAAATCGTCACTTGGCGGTATATCTCTGTTGCACTTTCCTTAAAGTCACCTTCACCGGGAGTTACCCGGCACCATTGCCCTCTGGAGCCCGGACTTTCCTCATGTACACCTTTTCAGGCAGTACCTGCGATCATCTGGCTTACTCATTATTATTTATAATTATTAAATTGTTATTTAATTAATATCTAATTAATTCTTTGTTATTATTTATCTCGCGATACTTAATTGGTTTTAAATTTGCTGTTACAGTTGTTTCACAGCCTTGGACAACTTATTATAGCCGCCGTCAACTCATGTGTCAAGAAAAAATAAATGGATCACTTTCCATTTTACTGCAAACTACCTCAACAGAACCAAACTTCTCTGTAAACAGTTTCTGAAGTCTTGTCAAGATTACATGTTCTGATGCAAAGTGTCCTACGTCGATTATGCAAAGTCCCATTTCCCTTGCATCCAGAGCATCATGGTACTTTAAATCTCCAGTTATAAGTACATCCTGCTGAAGTCTTTTGAGATGATTCAGTTCAACATCAAAGCTACCGCAAAAGACAGCAACATTCTTTACGGTATCCGGCGTTGTACCAATTATTCTGAGATTTGTAATGTTGAGATTTTCTTTTAAGGAATCAACAAACTCATTAAAAGCTTTCTCCTCTTTAAAGCTTCCTAGTTTTCCAAGACCTATATCATTTTCATATCCTTCAGGGATATAAGTCTGAAGGGATTTCAGTTCGGAGATGCCTATAACCTCTGCCAGTGTTTCATTAACCCCACCAATGGCAACATCAAGATTTGTATGAGCACTTATAACGTTAATATCTTTTGTAACCAAGGTCTGTATCTGTCTGCCCTTCATTGAGTCAAAATCCAGCCTTCCGAGTTTTGAAAATATGAACGGGTGATGAGATACAATGAGCTCAGCATTACAGTCTATAGCTTCTTTAATAACTCTTGAGGTCACATCAAGGCATAGCAATACTTTTTTAACCTCACTATCCCTGCTTCCTACCATCAGTCCGACATTGTCCCAGCTTTCTGCATAACCCCAGGGAGCCAGTTCATTTATATAATCAAGTACTTCTCCAACCTTCATAATATTAGTACTCCTTTATAAATAATAAATGCAAAAATGCTACATTTGTATTTTAACTTAAGCTTCTTCAAGACTATTAACTCTTCAAGTCTTTAAGCTGAGTTATCAACATAATATAGTCGTTTTTCAAGCTCGTATAATAGTTTAATAGCCTGCTGTTGTCAGCCATGTCCTTCAGCTGTCCCAATACTCTGTCGATTTGTTTCACCTTCATCTCGCAATAGGACAGCAGCAAAGGATCCTGCTTCTTTAAAAGGCATTCTCCCACATGGAGCTCAAAATCCATATAGCTTTTATTCTGTCCAGTATATCTGGCAGATATTACACAATATATTTTATTTCCTTCTGCTGAAAGCTCTTCATCAAATATTTCAAAGCAATGATCATAAAGCCACTTTCTCACAATATCCAGGTCATTCATAGGCTGCAGCACCAATACATCAGCATTTGAAGCTTTCTGGACTCCTGCTTCCAATAATTCCGCCAGAAGTGTTCCTCCCATACCTGCAATTATTACTGCATCAGCCTCACTTGATTCCAGCGTGTCAAGACCGCTTCCCATTCTGGTTTCAATTTTATCCGAAAGCTTGTACTTGGCAATATTCCTGTTTGCCACCTGAACAGGTCCAGGTTTTACATCTGATGCTATAGACCTTTGGCATCTCCCATTTTGTATGAGGTATACAGGTAAGTAGGCGTGATCGGTTCCAATATCTGCAACTACATTGCAAACAGGTATTTTATCAGCAATTAATTTAAGTCTTCCCTTCAAATCTATAATCAACTTAATCCTCCGACTCAAAATTCTTTTGTGTTACTTGTATCGTCAAGCTAAATTATACACATAATATTAATAAATTATCAACTCATAAGACATATGGAAGGTGTAAAAATGGCTCCTTACAAGAAAACTATAAAGGTAACTGATATTGAAAGGCCTATATCCAGCAATATATTTGGTAGAGACATATTAGGGATTAACCCTAATGTATCTGCAATTAATAAAACCGATATAGACCTTCATGATGAAGCCTTCAATATTGAATTTTTGAGAAAAACAAAGTAGTTACCAATCCAATCTTACTAAAACAATATAAAGGGATTCTTATCTGTATTAACCTGTTGATGAATTACAATCGGATCAGATATTAATCCATACTTACTGTCCTCTGGATATGTAACAGCAATACTCGGTTTTTCACCGGCAAATTCTACTACATCCTCCCATGAATCCCATACGGTACATAGAAAGAAATGAGCATATCCCTCCTGTTCCTCTATATGTACATATGCACCATGATTCCCTTTGATTAATGTTGCTTCTTTTACCCCTGTTTCGCTTAAATATACCTCAAATTCCGCTTTTTTCTCAAGCGGTACTAAACCGTGCCATGTTCGTGATATCACTAACTTCACCTCATGAGTAAATTTTTTATCTATTATAACATAAAAGAAAATCATAATTTTACCGTTATTTCTAAAGTTGGGTATAATTTTCTAGCTGTGTTGAGGAATAATGAAAAATTCACAAAAAAAGAACACTCTAATGAGTGTTCTTTTTGGTTGGTGGGCCTTCAGGGACTCGAACCCCGGACCAACCGGTTATGAGCCGGTTGCTCTAACCAACTGAGCTAAAGGCCCGTTGTGGCTCCTCAAGTAGGACTTGAACCTACGACCCTGCGGTTAACAGCCGCATGCTCTACCGACTGAGCTATTGAGGAATATCTATATTTGATTATTCGGCTGTCGCCGTTTAATCATTGTTTCAGAGCCTTTCACCGTTAGCCTGTCGTGCTTGATGCGGGGCTTTCAAACGGTTTAGCGCTGAGCACAAATAATATTATACTTACGAAGTGTCTGCTGGTCAAGATGAAAATAACCATTTTTCAGCAGTTTATTGGGTTTATTACTCTCTTTCATTCATTTGTTTCCTAATGCTACCTGTTGCTAAGGATTACATGATTCATATTTACGTGCAGAACATAATGATTGCTACTGTTCTGCACATTTTATTATACGATATAATTATATAAATAATTCAATATATTTAAAAGAAAAAGACTCGTAAACGAGTCTCCACTTTTGTTTATATATTAATCCAAATAATCCTTTAGCTTTTTACTTCTGCTTGGATGCCTTAACTTACGCAGGGCTTTAGCTTCAATCTGACGAATACGCTCCCTGGTTACATTAAACTCCTTGCCAACTTCCTCCAGCGTTCTTGCTCTTCCGTCATCCAAACCAAATCTAAGCCTGAGAACCTTTTCTTCACGAGCTGTAAGTGTATCAAGTACATCAATAAGCTGTTCCTTAAGCAAAGTAAAAGCAGCAGCTTCAGCCGGAGCAGGAGCGTCATCATCTGGAATAAAGTCACCAAGATGACTGTCTTCTTCCTCACCTATAGGTGTTTCCAGTGAAACAGGTTCTTGGGAGATCTTCATAATTTCCCGAACCTTGTCTACCGACATTCCAATTTCCTTTGCTATTTCATCAGGCTGAGGTTCTCTTCCCAACTCCTGAAGGAGCTGTCTGGATACTCTGATTAATTTGTTAATGGTTTCAACCATATGAACGGGTATACGTATGGTTCTGGCCTGATCGGCAATAGCCCTCGTTATCGCCTGCCTGATCCACCAAGTGGCATAAGTACTGAACTTAAAGCCCCTTCTGTAATCAAACTTTTCTACAGCTTTAATCAGACCTAAATTACCTTCCTGTATCAAATCCAAAAACTGCATGCCTCTGCCGACATATCTTTTTGCGATACTTACAACCAATCTCAGATTAGCTTCAGCAAGCCTTCTCTTAGCTTCTATATCACCATTTTCCATTCGATGCGCAAGATCAATTTCCTCATCTGCTGTCAAAAGGGGTACTTTACCGATTTCCTTAAGATACATTCTGACAGGGTCGTCAATACTTATTCCTTCAGGAATACTTATATCAAGCTCTTCATCTGCCAGCTGGATTTCTTCCATTTCGGCTTCAATATCACCTATAACATCAATACCCATATTTTCGAGGGTTTCATATATTTTCTCAATATGTTCGGGCTCAAGCTCGATTTCCTCGAAAGCATCGATTATTTCCTTATAGGTGAGCATCCCCTTTGACTTACCCTTGTCAATCAAATCCTTAAGTATGGCTTTTCTTGTTTCCTGACTATGCTTCATAAGTTCCCCTCCCTTCATGGATTATTACAAACCTTTCTTCATTACAGCTATATTCAATACAATACTGCTTAATTCCCGATTTAATAACTCAACATCTCCTTCTGTCAGATCAGATCTCTTTTTTAATTCTATAATTTCGTTCTTTCTTGCTTCTAAACCCATAAGGTTTAATCTTTTTAAAATATCCAGAGCTGCTTTCCTGTTATCTTCAAAAACGCTCTGCGATTGTAATATATTTGCAAAACTTTCTGCTAAAGCAGGTGAAAGTTTATTTAATATCTCTCCCGGCAATACTCCGGACTTATTCTGAATTCGCTCAATAGCGAAACTGAAGGCTTGTCTTAACTCATCAGATTTTATGGTATCGAGTTTTATCAAATCCGCGATTTGATAATAAACGTTATTTTCAAGACAGATTGTAGACAAAAGCATAAGTTGAAGCTTATTCTGCCTGTCTTCAATACCTTCGGGTGTTCGTTCTTTCTTAACGCTGTTTCTCTTGACTATAACTGTGTCTTTTGTTGTCTTTAACTCTATTTTACTTTTATTCTTCTGCCTTTTTGCCAACTCGGAATATATTGATTGTTCACTGACTCCAAGCTCTTTTGACAACTTATTGACATAAAGCTCTCTTTCTACATTATTGTCAATTTTGTCTAATATAACCATGGCATTGTCAATAAACTTTACTTTTCCGTCATTTGTCGTGGTATCAATCTTGTTATCCAAAAGATCAAGTTTAAAATCCACCAGATTTTTAGCTCTGCTTACCAGTCGCCTGAATTCGTCAACACCACGGGTTTTAATAAATTCATCCGGATCCTTTCCTGACGGTATGCTTAAAACCTTAACAGTACATCCAATATCATTTAGTAAATCCAGACTTCTTAATGCTGCTGCTTGTCCCGCGTTATCAGAGTCAAAGGACAACACAACTTCTTCAGTGTACTTTTTCAGTAGCTTCCCCTGACTGTCAGTAAGCGCAGTTCCTAAAGGTGCAACTGAATTTATTATTCCACTTTGATGTAAGGATATAACATCCATGTATCCTTCTGCTAAAATTATCTGTTTAGCACAGGCACTTTTTGCAAAATTCATTGCATATAAGTGTTTTCCCTTATGATAGACTTCTGTTTCTGGGGAGTTCATATACTTGGGTTGAGAGGAATCCATTACTCTGCCGCCGAAGGCTATAACATTTCCCCTTATATCAAATATAGGAAACATAATTCTTCCCCTGAACCTATCATATACCTTTTTTGTTTCTTCTTTATAAATAACAAGTCCGCTGCTAATAATCGCTTTTTCACTATAGCCCTTGCTTAACAGGTGCTTGTAGAGCATATCAAAGCTATCCGCTGCATAACCGAGTCCAAACTTTATTATGGTTTGTTTTTCGATTTTTCTGTTAAGAAGATAGGATATCGGAGCTTTATCCTTGCCCTTTACAAGATTATTGTGAAAAAACCTTGCAGTTTCTATGTTAATTTCAAGAAGTTCCTTCTTAAGCCTTACCTGTGCATCATCCTGAACATTATTATTTGTTTCAGGTACTGTTATCTTGGCTCTTTCGGCAAGTAATTTAAGTGCTTCAGGGAAGTCCAGGTTCTCTATTCCCATTATAAAATGAATTACATTTCCGCCCTTTCCACATCCAAAACAGTTAAATATCTGTTTCACAGGTTCAACTGAAAATGAAGCGGTCTTCTCATTATGAAAAGGGCACCTGCCAAAATAGTTCTTTCCTTTTTTATCTAACTTTACGTATTCGGAGATAACTTCAACTATATCATTACTTACTCGAATTTCCTCAATCAGATCCTCAGGAAATAAATATGCCATTATGCACTACATTCCAATCTTGTTTGATAAATTAAAAAAATTATTTATCAAATATTATAAACACATATTACTTTAATTATTTTTGATAAGCAAAAATATCTGCCAAATACTGTCGGAGCACAAATTACAGGGATTTATTGATAATATCCGATAGTAATTGACTTAATAATTGTTCGACATTATTGTTAATATTCCTTCTTTTTTGATAAAAAAAAGTATACCCAAAGGAATATATGTTCTAGCCTTTGAGTATACAGTATTATATGTATGGTTGCAATTTAATATTTAATCTGCTTTACGGTATACAATCATAAATTACATCTTTTGCGCTTACGGGAGTAACAGAATTTTTGTACATAAGATTTATTAGCTCTATCATTCGTGTTTTTGAAGGTAAAACATCATTTATTACTGTAGTCTCAGATTCACCGCTATCCTTTGTCATATTTATCTGAATACCATAAGTACAAGAATCATCTGTTTCACAGGATACCAGATAGTAATCCAGGTTAAGTTCCTTGCATGGATATTCTACAGACTCACTTATCTCTAGCTTCTTTGAACAAACCAATTCCATGTTAATCCTCCATTTACGTGTTTGAGCACGTATCCAAATATTAATAAATCCCTGCACTTACCTTCCGCAAAAAATTTATAGCGTAATTATAATACATGCCCGAATTTTCATCTACACAAAAGATTTTTGCAAATTCGACTACTTTACATAATTTTATTCCAATTGCTGTAATTTCGATGTCGAAGTATGATATTTTATCAATTATTTACATTGAACTTGGTACCTATAGGTGTTAATATTTTACGTGAACCAAGTCATTTTTTCATTTAATCTTTATTATTCTACAGATTACATCAAATACTGATGTTATATTTACTAAATTATTAATTTATATCATTTAGGGGGTATTCCATGGAAAGCAAGCAAAATAACAAGTCTACCAAGTTAAGTGTTTTAGAGCTTATACATTCCGCTATTTGCGATATGGCGGATTTACCGAAAAAAATGCTGAAATATGCTATCCCGGCTACTCTGGTTCTACTGGCAGTAGCGACTGCAATGTTTGTTGCAAACAAAACAAGCAGTAACTTCAGTAGTGTATTTGAGTTTACAACCACCACACTCATTACCAACACAATATTTGTTATGGCTGAATTTATGATAGCATCTTTGGTTATTGACATCCTTGTAAAGAAAAAATCCCGTTAATTACATCAAAAACATTTTTCGACAACATGTCGAGGAAATTTAGTACAAGCACCGCCTATCAAGAACCGCCAATTTGGGAAATAAATTCCCCGGCAGGTTCTTTTATTTTGATCTGAACGTGCGCCCGCCGGGCGCACTACTATAAAAAGCTCCAGGGGCGACGATGGCCCCTGGAGCTTTTTTAATTGGTTTTCCGATATATTAAGCTTTAGCAACAGCTTTAGCTTTTTTCTGGCTTTCCTTCCACATTACGTAGAGCGGGCTGGTAATAAAGATTGATGAATAACAGCCTGTTGCTATTCCGATTATTAACGGGAAGCTGAATTCTTCGATTGATACAATACCGTTTACTTTAGCAAATACATAAACTGTAGTTATAGCTATCAAAGATGTAACGACAGTGTTTATTGATCTGTTAAGTGTCTGAATGATACTGTTGTTAACAAGTTCAGGAAGCGGTATTTTTCTCAGCAGCTTATTGTTTTCTCTGATACGGTCATAGATAATGATGGTATCATTCATTGAGTAACCTACAACTGTGAGGATAGCAGCTATAAAGGATTCATTCAGCGGAACCTGGAATATGAGATATACTGCAATCATAATCAAAGCATCATGCAATACACCTACAACAGCAAATACACCTGCTGAGAGACCAGACATTTGTCTGAATCTGAACCATACATAAAGTATTATAAGGAAGAAGGATATTGCAACAGCTTTAAGACCGTTCTGCATTATTTCCTTACCTATAAAAGGTTCAACACTTTCTTCACTGATTACAGGATCTTTAGCAGTGAGCTTAAACTCTTTAATAACTGCCTCTTCGACCTTTGTAACCTCATCGTTGGATAATGTGTTTTCACTACCTATGTTGATTTTTATAACATCATAGCTGGAATTGCTTCCATTGACATCAAAAGCTGATGATTTCTGTACAGATGCAGGCTTGTTGATTGTACTGTTAACAAAAGCAGCGATCTTTGTTTGCATCTCCTGTGTATTTGAAGCTGTAAATGTATCCTTATTTGCTCTCAGCTCAATAACTGTTCCTCCTTCGAACTGGATATCCAGTTTGAAACCCATTGCAAAGTAGGAAACAACACCTGCGATAAGAATTACTGCTGAAAGTATGAAAAAGTAATATCTCTTTGAGTATAAATTAACCATTTGCTTTGCCTCCTTTCAGTCTTGCACTTACACCGTATAAAACGGGGTGCTTTGCAATATTAAAATCGGAAACTGCATTAAGCATAAGTCTGGTAGCTGTAACAGCCGTCAGGAAGCTTAATATAACACCGATTAACAGAGTGTACGCAAAGCTCTGTATAGGGCCTGTACCAAATTTAAGCAATACCAAAGCTGCGATAATAGTTGTCACATTACCATCAAGTACTGCTGAGAAGGCTCTCTTAAAACCAACGTCAATAGCCGCTCTAAGCGTTTTTCCGCTTCTTATTTCTTCTTTTACTCTTTCAAAGATAATAACGTTAGCATCTACTGCCATACCAATTGTAAGAATCAAACCTGCGATACCCGGCAGGGTAACAGTAATATTCATCCAGGATAAAGCAAGTATTTCCATAACTGTATGAAGGAATAAAGCAATGCATGCGATAAAGCCCGGTAGTCTATAATAGCCTATCATAAACAAGCAAATCAGTATAAAAGCAACGATTAAGGCATCTATACTAACAGCAAGTGCATTAGATCCAAGTGTTGGACTTATGTTGTTTACCTGTTTTGCTTCAAGTTTGAAAGGCAATGCACCAGATTTAATTAGTCCAGCCAGTTTCTTTGCTTCAGCCTGTTGCTCATCAAGCGGAGTACCATTAAGTGTGATTCTGGCAGATCCACCTGTAATTGCAGTCTGAACTGTAGGAGCACTTATTTGCTTATTATCCATATAAATTGCTATAGGATGTCCGATAAGTCTTGCAGTCGCTTCTGCGAACTTCTTAGCTCCAACATCTGAAAGCTTGAGTCCAACTTCAAAGCCAGAACCGTCTGAAGCCGGCTCAGAGGTTGCATCAACAATATCAGTACCCTGAAGTATTATTCTCTTCTTTTCATCTTCCTTGGTGGTATCAGCCGGAACATAGGTTCCGTCAGAATTCATCTTAGTCTCGTCGACTTCCTGGAAGGTCAATAAAGCAGTTTGTCCAATTTCTTCTATTGATTTCTGAGGATCAAAAGCTTCGCCTTTTTTATGAGGAATCTGAACAAGGACATAACCCTTTTGGTAATCCACGGTTACAACCTTATCAAAAATATTTTTTGCATCCAATCTTCTTTCAATAGTATATCTTGCAGCATCCAAGTCCTTCTCGGATGGCAGCTTACCATTATCGGTCACTGCATACAGCTTTGCGTCTACTCCCCCTTGAATATCAATACCCGGCCTAATATCCTTCGCACCCTTGATATCAAATCCTGCGAAAGACCCGAAAGCTGCTATCCAGGTTAAAATTCCGGTGATAACTAATATCGAGAAAAATTTAACCGCGTTGCTTCCTCTCATTTGTAGAATTCCCCCTTAATCTTGATAATGAATCTTTAAAATTCTTTTACTGCAAAACAAGGATTGAATATTGCAAACATAGACTGCAGCAAAGATTCATTCCACATACGCCATTATATAACTAAGAAAATTGCTAGTCAACAAGTTGTTCTCAATGTTCACTAGAAATTTACAACTAATTGTCGGCTGTTACATTTTGTGGCAGCAGAAATTAACATTTAA
Organism: Bacillota bacterium; assembly: GCA_023460955.1. Classification (GTDB taxonomy): domain Bacteria; phylum Bacillota; class Clostridia; order Acetivibrionales; family DSM-1351; genus Ruminiclostridium. Next base: position 57,873 of record JAEWOH010000065.1, read on the forward strand.
CTGCATTATATTTAGAATATACATCCTCATGAAAATTATTATTTTATCTAACCAAATTGTGTTCTGCCAAACCAGTTTATCAGAGAAAATAATGTTATTTGTAATACTTGAGAAGATTAATGTATTCATTTGCATTGTTCCTGATTTCTTGAATTTCCTGCTCGGTCAAAACTCTTTTTACTTCGGCAGGACTACCTGCTATGAGACTTCCGTCCGGGATATTTGTTCTTGGTGTGACAACACTTCCTGCTGCAACCAGACAATTGTTCCCTACTATAGCATCATCGAGAACAATTGCACCCATTCCTATCAGGGTATTGTTGCCGATATGGCAGCTGTGCAGAATTGCTCCGTGACCAACTGTAACATGAGAACCGATCTTTACGTCGGCACCCTTCTTACAATGAAGTATACAGCCTTCCTGAATGTTTGTATAATCACCGACAACTATACTGTCAATGTCTCCCCTTAGAACGGCATTATACCAGACATTTGCATTTTCACCGAGAACAACATCGCCTATTACTGTACTGTTTGGTGCAACAAATGCAGTTTCGTGTATCTTTGGTGTAACGTTGTTAAAATCTCTAATCACAATGTTTTCCCCTTATTCCTGAGTCTTTATCCAAATTGCGCACTCAACTCTCTTTTTTTCAAGCTCGCAGCCGATTCTGTAAGGTACATTTATGTCATTGTTGAATTGATATGCATTAGCAGCACAACCACCGCTGCAATAAAATTTTGCCCAGCATTCTGAACAATCCTTTTTTGTGTATACGTTTGATTTCTGGAAATCCTTCTGGAAGCTTGAGTTAAATTCTCCCTGATGAATATTTCCCATTTTAAATTTCTCATCCCCTACAAACTGATGACAGGGATAAAGATCACCCTCGGGCGTTACTGCAAGATATTCATGCCCAGAACCACAACCTCCAAGTCTCTTGATAACACAAGGCCCCTGCTGAAGATCGACCATAAAGTGGAAGAAATTAAAGCCCTTATCTTCCCTGCCTCTCTTAACATATTCGTAGGCAAGTCTCTCGTATTCGGAAAAAAGCTTGTCCAAATCCTGTTCCCGAATATCATAACCGGAATCCTTAGCAGCAACAACAGGTTCAACTGATATCTGCTTAAAACCCTCATCAGCAAGATGAAGTACATCTTCGGCAAAATCAAGATTTTCTCTTGTGAAAGTGCCTCTTACATAATAATTATCCTGATTTCTGGATTCTGCCATATCCTTAATTTTTGGAAGAATACTGTTGTAGGTTCCGGTGCCGTCAACTCTTGGTCTCATTCTGTCATTAGTTTCACTGCGTCCGTCAATGCTTAGTACAACATTATGCATATTTTCATTAATAAAAGACTTGTTGTCTTCATTTAATAGTAATGCATTAGTGGTAATGGTGAAACGGAAATTTTTTCCAGCTTCTTTTTCTCTGATTCGCGCGTATTCAACTATTTGCTTTACAACATCAAAATTCATCAGAGGTTCTCCGCCAAAAAAGTCAACCTCCAGATTTCTTCTTCCGGCAGACTTTTCTATAAGAAAATCTATAGCCTTTTTGCCGGTTTCAGCATCCATCATTGTTCTATGTCCACCGAAGCTACCGGTGGATGCAAAGCAATATTTGCAGCGCAAATTACAGTCATGGCATATATGCAAACACAGAGCTTTAACAACAGGCTTTCTTTCCCACTTGGCTATAGCATCGGAATATGAATCCTCACTAAAAAGCAGCCCTTGTTTTTCCAAGCTTGAAACCTCATCATATGCGTCTGAAATATCCTGTCCATTGTACTTTGTCTTCAAGGTTTCTAAAATCTGCTCTTTAGACATAGTCTTGTACAAATCAACAACATCATAAGCTGCAGCATCAAACACGTGAACTGCTCCGCTGTTAATATCCAGGACTATATTGGTATCATACATTTTATACTTGTGAATCATTTATAACCTCCGCGTTTGACCATAAAAAAGTGAAAAGTGTTTATTAGACACCTTTCACCTTAAATATTAAATAACTATTTACTTTGTTTATTATTTCTTTTCACAGCTTTGGTTTGCTACTGTACATGATGTCTTACAAGCTGACTGGCATGAAGTTTGACATTCGCCACAGCCGCCGTGAGAAAGGCTTTCTTTTAAAGTTGCAGTGTTTATTGTCTTAATGTGTTTCATCTCTGTCATATCCTCCTAATAAATTTTCTTAGCAGATTATAGCATATATCAAAGGGTTTGAAAAGGCATAATTTGTAACGCTAGATAACCGAAAACCTATCCAATGTCAACACGTCAACGGAGATTTATTCCGAATATGCCGCCCAGGCAACCTACTATAGCACCGATTATAACAGTCAGAAGTACCTGCACATCCACAGCGAAATTCATGAAAACTATACTGCTTGCCAGATATAGAATTGCTACATACAATACTCCAACAGCGCAGCCATTCATCCAGCCTTTGCTTTTCACGTTTTTTGTAGAGTAGGCTGAAGCAGTCAGAACACTGATAATAGTGGTTATCAGTACAGCAATGAAAGTATATTTTTCAGGAAAATCCGTATAAGTCAAAAATAAAGCAAAGGCAAGAAAACATGGAAGAGTTATAAGAAACGATAAAATAAGTCCTTTTAATACTCTCAAAAGATTTACATGTTCATCGAGCTGCTTTTTCAATCCTTGTGTCTGTCCGGCCATATGGTACCTCCAAAAATAAAATATAAAAGTTTTCTATATATCTTATTTTTGAGGCTGGTTTCTTAGAACAAGCTATTACTAAATTTGTCTATTATTTTATTAACCCTCTACAGGCTTAACTACATCCTTGATTGCCCAGCGCTTAAATACAACCTGAGTCTTTTCTACACTGGTTTCAACAGTAATTTCATCATCCTTGATATTTACTATCTTTCCGTATATCCCTCCTATAGATGTAACAGCCCATCCAACCTGTAAAGAATTGAGAAGCTCTTTAGTTTTCTTTTCTTTTCTCTTCTGAGGAAGAATAAGCATAACGTACATTAAACCGAACACTAATCCCATCGGTATAACAAATTGGAATAAAATTGCTTCCATAAAATTAAAACCTCCGTTAAAATATATTTATTTAACACAGTATTCCTGTATTAATCTGAAAATTGTACCGGGTTAAAAAACCCTTTATTTTTTTGAGTAACCGTATTTATAATAAAAATCATCCCTGAAACTTCCTAATCTATCATCAATTATAGCCTGTCTTACCTGTTTCATCAAGTTAATTAAGAAATATAAGTTGTGCCAGGTAGTCAATCTCAGTCCCAATAATTCTCCACATTTAAGCAGATGTCTTATATATGCTCTTGAGTAATTACGACATACATAGCAGTCACATTCAGGGTCTAATTTTGAGAAATCCCTTGCATACTTGGCATCGCGGATTATTACCCTTCCCTGGCTTGTCATTACCGTTCCGTTACGTCCTATTCTGGTCGGAAGTACACAGTCGAACATATCAATCCCTCTGATGGAACCTTCAATCAAATAATCAGGAGAGCCCACTCCCATGAGGTATCTAGGCTTATCAGCCGGCATCAGCGGCGCTGTATAGTCCAAAACCTCGTACATAAGCTCTGCAGGTTCTCCAACACTTAACCCGCCGATAGCATAACCCGGAAAATCCAGTTCATTGAGCTGGTTGGCACTTTCTATTCTAAGGTCTTTATACATTCCACCCTGAATTATACCAAACAGAGACTGTTTTTCGGTATTTGTATGTGCATCTTTACATCGCTTTGCCCAGCGAGTGGTTCTTTCCATGGATTTTTTAACGTAGTCGTATTCGGCAGGGTATGGGGCACATTCATCAAAAGCCATTATTATATCTGCTCCCAAATCATTTTCTATACCCATAACCGATTCCGGAGTGAAAATGTGCTTTGATCCATCCAAATGAGATCTGAAGGTTACGCCTTCCTCGGTGATTTTTCTCAAGCCGCTTAAGCTGAACACCTGAAACCCGCCGCTGTCAGTAAGTATGGGCCTGTCCCAATTCATGAAGCCATGCAGGCCACCCGCCTGCTTTACGATGTCCTGTCCCGGCCTGAGATAGCAATGATAAGTATTGCTCAATATAATTTTAGCGTCTATTTCCTTTAATTCCTCAGGTGACATACCCTTTACGGTAGCAAGGGTACCAACCGGCATAAATATTGGAGTATCGAAAGAGCCGTGCGGTGTATGAACTTTTCCAAGCCTCGCACCTGTCTGCTTACAGGTCTTAATTAATTCATAAGTTACTGCTGCCATATCTATAATCCTTCCGTAATTGTTTAGTGTTATCTTATAACTACTATCTACTACCTGCTATCTACTATCTGCTAGCACTGAACTACTAACTACTAACTACTACTTAATAAACATTGCGTCACCGAAGCTGAAAAACCTGTACCGTTCCTTAACAGCTACCGAATAGGCATTAAGAACCTTTTCCCTGCCCGCCAGTGAGCTTACCAGCATTATCAAAGTTGACTCGGGCAGATGGAAATTTGTAATAAGCCTGTCCACTATTTTAAAGCTGTAACCCGGATAAATAAAGATGTCGGTCCAACCGTCGGAAGCCTTCAGCTCACCATTACAGCTGTTACCCACCGTTTCAAGCACTCTGCAGCTGGTAGTTCCTACAGCAACAACTTTTTTACCGTTTCTTTTCGTGTCATTTATTGTATCGCAGGCTTCCTGACTTATAGAATAATACTCTGAATGCATTTTATGCTGGGTAATATCTTCAACCTTGACAGGTCTGAAGGTTCCAAGTCCAACATGAAGCATTACATATGCTATTTTTACACCTTTCTGAGTCAATGTTTCAAGGAGTTCCTGCGTAAAATGCAGGCCGGCAGTCGGTGCCGCCGCCGAGCCATTGTATTTTGCATATACGGTCTGATAACGCTCAGGGTCTTCCAGCTTTTCGGTTATATACGGCGGCAGGGGCATTATGCCCACTTTGTCCAGTATTTCTTCAAAGATGCCTTCATATATAAACCTTACAAGCCTGTTACCCTCTTCAAGTACCTCTAGTATTTCAGCCTTGAGTTCACCATTCCCGAAAACAAATCTAGCACCCGGTTTGGCTTTCTTTCCGGGTCTCAAAATAACTTCCCAGGTGTCCTCAGCTATCCTTTTTAAAAGCACAAATTCTATCTTTCCGCCGCTGCCTTCCTTTTCCCCTAAAAGCCTTGCAGGGATGACTCTTGTATTATTTAAAACAAGGCAGTCACCTTCAGAAAAGTATTCAACTATATCTTTAAACAATTTATGATTAATTTCTCCCGACTCCCTGTCCAGTACCATTAAACGGGAGTTGTCTCTTTTCTCCAATGGGTGCTGAGCAATAAGTTCTTCGGGCAAGTAATAATCAAATTCCTTTAAATCCACAATAAGTCCTCCGACCATATAAATAACGTTTCAGTAACGTATTAAATTTAATTACTTCATATTATATGTATAATTGAGCTGCTTAAAACGCTGTATCAAATAAACAATAAATATCATACATTATAATTACTTATATTACAAATACTTATTGCCATATATACTGTTTTTTTGTATAATTTATGAGATAATTCCTGCAAGAAAATATTAGGAGATATCTCATATAAGTGACAGGCAATAACAAAATTATACTAGCTTAAGAAACCGGCCCAAAGCCGGTTCATTATTATATTAAATACACTTATTAAGGATGGCTCCTGTCAGGTATAAAAATATAGTTATTATGGATGGAGGATGCAACGAATGAAAGTAGCAAAATTTGGTGGGACTTCACTGGCTAACGCTGAACAAATAAAAAAGGTCTGCGACATAGTACTATCTGATAGTGACAGAAGAATTATTGTAGTATCAGCACCTGGAAAAAGAGATAAACAAGATACAAAGGTAACCGATCTATTGATTGCCTGCGCTAATAAGCAGCTTGGAACCGGCGAATCTTCAGCTGAGCTTGAAGCCGTTGTAAAAAGATTTAAAGATATCTCAGATGAACTTAAACTGGACAGTGGTATTGTTGATGAAATCAGAAAAGATCTGGAAGCACGTGTTCAGCTTGATACAAGTCATGAAGGAATGTTCATGGATGCAATGAAAGCAGCCGGTGAAGATAACAGCGCCAAGCTTGTAGCAGCATACCTCAACAGTATTGGAAAAAAGGCACATTATGTCAGCCCTAAGGAAGCCGGACTTTTATTAAGCAGTGAATTCGGAAATGCTCAGGTTCTGCCTGAATCCTATGAAAACCTTAAAATGTTGAACAATTATGATGGAATAATTATATTCCCTGGCTTCTTTGGATACACCAAAGAAGGTAAAGTTGCTACCTTCCCCCGCGGCGGCTCCGATATAACAGGTTCAATATTGGCTGCTGCTCTTAAAGTTGATCTGTACGAGAACTTTACTGATGTAGATGCGGTTTATGCAGCACATCCGGGACTTGTTCACAATCCTGATGCCATTTCAGAACTTACTTACAGAGAAATGAGAGAATTATCCTATGCTGGTTTCTCAGTTTTACATGAAGACACCCTTGTTCCTGTATTTATGGCAGGAGTACCTGTTAATATAAAAAATACAAATAATCCTACAGCTCCTGGCACAAAAATAGTTCTGACAAGAGATCTGACCCCTAATCCGGTTGTTGGTATAGCTAGTGATGCCGGCTTCTGTTGTATATATGTAAGCAAATTCATGATGAACAGAGAAGTAGGCTTTGGAAGAAAACTCCTTCAGATCCTTGAGGAAGAAGGTATTTCCTACGAACATACTCCATCAGGAATTGATAACATATCAGTAATCCTTAAGCAAAATCAATTTAAAACACCTGAAGTGGAACAGAAGGTTCTTAATCGTATAAAGACAGAACTTAGCTGTGATGATGTGTCTATAGACCATAATCTTGCTATTGTAATTATTGTTGGTGAAGGGATGAAAAATACAGTTGGAACTGCTGCCAGAGCAACCTCTGCACTGGCCAAGGCATCAATCAGCCTTGAGATGATAAATCAGGGTTCCTCTGAAATAACCATGATGTTCGCTGTAAGAGAAAGCGAATCCAATAAAGCAGTTATTTCGCTTTACAATGAATTTTTCCATAAATAATTATTTGTTTTTTCAGATTTTTACGTGGATTAAGACGCATTTAGTAGTTTCTTTCTATTTAAGAAGCACCTGAAATTTAAGTTGAATAACTTTACTTTTCAGGTGCTTCTTTATTAAGATGGCTTATTAATAAGTAGTCAAATGTAGGGCTTCTACTTTATATAGCTATATCATTCCTACTTCATATCAGAATTTCTTTTATATTATTAAATACGCTATCCCAGTTATAGTCCGGGTTGTTTATGATATATTTTTTAATCGGAAGTTTTTCCAAAACTGATAATTCTACTCTTTTTCTGTCCTCAAAAAACCTGATTGTACCATCAAGACCTTTCAGATTGTTTATCTTACCGTATTTTGAATTTTCAACCCAATCTATTACCATATCAATCCAATCCTTCATTATGGCTTTATCCGGGGAGATTCTTTCTTTTGCAACTCTGCTTATGGTCTCTTTAATATCGGGTTGTGTCAGATAAATTAGTACAGGATTAAGTTTTTCAACAATATTCATTAGGGATAGAAGATACTCACATACTTTTTCTTCAGGCTGCATGTGAATTCCCATCAATTCACAAATACTGTTCTGCAAATAGGCGCACTCAAAAATATTTACATCTGCCTCTTGGTGCGCTCTTTCACAAAATACCTTCCATCTTTTTTGATGAAGTTCCATAAATTTCTCTGCCGGTACTCTCCCATCATAGACTTCATAAGCCGCAAAATCCTTGACCTCATTTGGAAGTAATCCCATTTTTGTATATGCAACAATAGCATAATCCTTTTCTATTTTTGAAAACTTCCTTATAACGTCCAAATGGTTTACATTCTTACTTAATATATTTTCATACTCATTCAAAGGTATATAAGCACACCAGGATAAATCTGCGGGGTGAATATCTCCCTCACAGAATAATTGTGTCTTAATATTTCCGGCATTCAAATAATTATTGACTTTTCCTGCTATTGTTGTTTTGCCGGAACCCGGTATACCTTCAATTAAAATTAATTTTGTCTGCATAAAAAAATCTCTCCTTTGCATAAACATGCGCTGGAAAGATTTATAACCAAAAATAGAGTCTACGCTCGTAAATACTTAATATATCAAGGTTAACTAAACTAATCCAGCACAAATAGAGCTTACAAGCTCATAATAATTAGATTTGCGAATGCTGAATTAGCCAATTTTCATTGTATCAATTACTCTTCCTTTCGTAGATTAATTTTTATTTTAATCCAAAAAGTGTTATAAGTCTATTATTAATTTTTAACCTCAATTTTTGTACCTGAATAATAATGCATTAATATCTGGTCGAAGGTGAACCCTGCATTTGCCATTCCCTTTGCGCCCTCCTGGCTCATCCCCACCGCATGTCCGTAGCCTCTGCCTGTAAAGGTATATTCCGTCGGATTTGCAGAAACAACAGTTGTATTCCCCTGTGCACCCAGAATGGTTAATTTCTGATTTGTATCGGTGTTTTTTGTTACACCGTCGGCGGATACGATTGTTAGCTGACTCACCTGCTTCTTCTCAACCTTACCATCAACCATAACATCTATATCGGAATTTGTTGTAATCGTATACCACTGGCTATATAAGCCCAGAAACGTTCTACAGCCGTCTTTTGTAAATTTTCTTCCATTAGGCTCTAAAGTCCCTTTTACCAATACTTCTATTGGTCTGCCGGCTTCTGAAAGCTTGGTTACTTCTATACTTGTAACATTACCTATATTATAGTTCTTAAGCTTCTGGCTTATTTCATCAGCAGTTAATGTCAGGGTCCAATTATATTTCGGAGACTTTCCTGACTCATATTTGTCTTCAACACTTTTTAAATATGGAGCTCCATTCCAGACATTTGAGGCATCCTCCGTCTGACCACCGCTTGATGCAGAGTAAACAGCCTCTATAAGCTGACCGTTATAGGTTATGACCATATCTTTGGTTTCATCAACCGCAGTGTTTGAGTTTGTGCTTTCTGAGCCCATTCCTTTATACACTTGGCAGTGTATATCATTACACAAATTAAAACCGTAATTTAAATGGGTATTTGATTTTTTATTTTTTGTCAGATTTAAATAGGCATAGGTTCTTGCTGCGACTGCCTGGGCCTTAATTGCCTCTTTATTGGAATAACTTTCGATTTCATTTGGAACTACTCCATAAATATATTCTTCCATTTGTAAAACATTAATTACAGTCATATCACTGCCTGTAACTCTTAATAATTCAACAAGACCTCTGAAACTGTTGAATTTTCCGGTACCTATTTTTACAGGATCATTATCTGCAATCGGTTTTCCTCTTAATAGCTTTTGCGTTGAAGCATACATAAATAAAATATCACCTGTGCTACTGTCTGTACCGCAGATTCTTGTATCAACCCTGTCAATAACTGTACATTCAAGCTGTCCCAGCTTTTCCAGAACATCTTTTATTGCACTTTCTGCAGCTGCATAATTAATATAACTGCCGGTCCAAATCTCCCAGCCGGTATCTGTAAAAACCGGGTATGCAGTGATTCCGCTTTGTTTGTAAGTACCAATCACTGCTAACGTATCGTTATATGTATTATAGTTTTTTTGAAGCTTCAGGTGATATGGTCCCGTCGTAGGACTGCCTGTCTCGGCAACCGCTGTCAGCTTAGCAGGAGACCCGGTAAAGAAACTGTCCTTTCTGACATTGATAACTTGCCCGGGAGCAGCATTATACACAAGAGAATATGTGTTGGAGGCTCCATCGTATGCGCTGAAGGCAATACCTTTATCTGCACTTATACCTATCTGGCTCACAGCTTTTGTGCCAAAGTAAAGTCCTACCTTCACAACAGGGTTTGCTGCGGCATAAACATTATTGAGGTTTGCACCGGAAAACATCGAAAATAGTAATATTATGCTTAATACTAAGCAGAATTTCTTCATTTGTAATAAGCTCCTTGTCATTTTGTTATCTTTTCCTCCTTGTTTCGACATACAATAATGGACATCCTCCCTGTGTTGGAAATTGTAACAGAATTGAAATATCCGGAATATACTATAGACATAAACCGGAAAACATAGGTATATTAATTAATATATAATTAACTAAAATATTTGACACTTTTATTTACCAATGTTAAAATTAAAAAAATGAATAGATTTAGATAGAGGTGCGTTTTTTAAAAGTATCTGTAATGAAGATTTTGGGGTCTTGTGATTTACAGTGAAAGGAGAAAACGCCGAAGGTTATTACATCCCAGTTTATGTAATACCTGGTTTCAAGGTTAAGAGCCTTGAGATTGTCATCATAATGATGTGGTGGAGCGCTATCTGTTTACTATAATTCTTAATTTGTTTAAACAGACGTCGGCTCGTGCCGGCGTTTTTTATTATCTAGGAAGTTCTAATATTTTTGTCCAAATATAAGTATTGGAACGCCTACGAATAAAGGGAACAATGTAAATGTGTTGGATATAAGCTTTTGATATGTATAAAAAACAGCGTACATAAAACGCGGATGGAGGTTAAATTATGAGAAAACCAATTTTTACAGGTTCAGGTGTTGCTATTGTTACCCCGTTTACAAATGAAGGTACAGACTACAATAAACTTGCTGAATTAATTGAGTACCAGATAAAGGAAGGTACTGATGCTATCATCATTGCGGGAACCACCGGCGAAGCATCTACCATGTACGATGATGAACATAAGGCCGCAATAAAGTTTACCGTTGACAAGGTTAGCGGAAGAGTTCCTGTTATAGCCGGAACCGGCAGCAATCATACGGTTCATGCGATAGAACTGAGTAAATATGCTCAGGAAGTAGGTGCGGATGCAATATTGACCGTTACCCCCTATTATAACAAGACCACTCAAAAGGGTTTATATGAGCATTTCAAACTTATTGCCAACAGCATAAGTATTCCTGCTGTTCTTTATAACGTTCCATCAAGAACAAACCTGAATATTGCACCCGAAACAGTAAAAGCCTTATCTGAAATAGATAATATCATAGCAATCAAGGAGTGCAATCTTTCTCAAGTAGGAGATATCGTAAACCTTTGCAGTGAGGATTTCACAGTATATTCCGGTGAAGACGGAGCAATTGTCCCTTTCCTTTCAATGGGTGCAAAGGGTGTTATCTCGGTAATGGCGAATATTATACCTAAAGACACACATGATATGGTAGAAAAATATCTTTCAGGAGACGTTGAAGGCAGCAGAAAGCTTCAGCTTAAGACTCTTGATCTTATTAGGGCATTGTTTATAGAGGTGAGCCCTATTCCAATCAAAGCAGCTATGAATCTCCTTGGAATGAATGTGGGCAACTGCAGACTGCCTCTTACGGATATGTCGGACAAAAATCTGGAAATACTTAAGAATGAATTGAAGAAATACGGATTACTGAAATAAACATAAATCTCATTTTAGCAACAGCTGATAAATTTTACTTATTTTATAGATTAGGATGTGATACGCAAATGATTAATGTTTTGCTAAGCGGATGTAACGGAAAAATGGGCCAGGTAATTACAAGACTGGCTGAAAATTTTAATGAGTTAAGGATAGCTGCGGGATCGGACATAAGCAATAACCTCAATAATGCCTATCCGGTATTTACCTCACTTAGAGATTGTGATGTAGATGTTGATGTTATCGTTGATTTTTCAAATCCAAAGGCTTTCGGCGGTTTGATTGATTTTGCACAGGAAAGAAGGATTCCCCTTATCGTTTGTACAACCGGTCTTTCCAGCGAACAGGTTCAAGTGTTGAAAATGGAAGTTTCAAGAAATATTCCGGTATTTTATTCAGCTAATATGTCTCTTGGGGTTAATTTACTTATTGACCTGGTTAAGAAAGCAGCTAAAGTCCTTGAAGGTCAGTTTGATATAGAAATTGTAGAAAAGCATCACAATCTGAAAATTGATGCCCCAAGCGGAACTGCTCTGGCTATAGCTGATGCAATAAACGAAACACTGGATGAAAAATGCGAATATACCTATGATAGACATTCCAGAATGAAAAAGCGCGGAAAACAGGAAATTGGTATACACGCAGTTCGCGGTGGTACCATTGTTGGAGATCATTCAGTTATTTTCGCAGGCAATGATGAGATTATCGAGATTAATCATACTGCCACATCTAAAGAAATTTTCGCTGTTGGTGCATTAAAAGCCGCGTTGTTTTTAGCGTCAAAGCAACCCGGCCTCTATTCAATGACAGATCTTATAGCTGAAATCAAGTAAAGCTTGCGTTAAGTTTTTGTGTTTAGGAGCTTAGGATTATTTATTTACTTAATTATAGGAGGGATTCTTATGTCTAATAAGTCAGTTACAAGTATGAGTACCCTGTACAATGTAGCACTGGTATCAGTAGACAATCTTCCAAATGATATGACCGTAATATCAGATATTTTCGGTAAAATCGCAGAAGAGAAAATTAACATTGATATGATCAGCCAGTCCCCTCCTTATAACGGCAAGCTGAATATATCTTTCAGCATGCCCGCAGACAACATAGCTAAAGTTATAGCTTTGCTGAATACTTATAAAAAAACTGTTCCCAACCTCAGGGTCAGCATTGATTCCGACAGCACAAAGATAAGTGTTTTCGGTGAAGCAATGAAGGAAACGCCTGGTGTTGCAGCAATGTTATTTAAACTACTGGCAGAGAATGACATCGAAGTAAAACTTATAACCACCTCCGAGGTTGATATCTCCTTCCTTATTTATGACAAGGATACTGATAAAACCACTGCTGCGTTAAAAAAAGAGTTCCTGCTAATTGCATAAGTTTGATAACAAATTAATAACTAATGTACTGTTTTAAAAGGTATTAATACACATTATTGTATAAAAGCCCTGTCTTCAAGATCTGAGAGACAGGGCTTTATGCTTTAAATTTTTATTTAGTTATTTTACTTCAGATTAATTAAGTATTATCATTTTTGTTTTCATCTGTGTCAAGTTCATCATTGTCTTCTTTGTAGTCCTTTTTATAAAAGCTTTCACCGTCTTCTAGCTTATAGTCTTTTTTGTAAAAGCTTTCACCATCATCCTCTTCCTCTTCGTCATCTTCTACAGGTTTTTCTGTTTCCGTGACAACATATTTTCTAATAATGGGATTAACATAGAAATTATTCATTAGACCAAGGAAGCTTGGTAATATAAGCATATATAATATTATTCCCGCTATAGGGAAATAGAAAACTGCATAAGAAATTGCTATATTCAACACTAAGAATAGAATATTGGGAATCAGTTTTAATATTGAAAATATAAATGCATTCTTATATATGTCCTTTATACTCAATTGAACAGTTACCAGCATCGGATAAATATATAGATGCATGATTAAGAAGATAACGAGCGATAAAAATACAAACGATGTGGCAGCAATTGAAATAAGACCGCTTTGGCTGGTATAAAAGTTTATTGCTATACCTAAAACGTACATTACTACAATATCAATAACTGTTATTATTAAGCCTTGTTTAAAATTCTTAACAAAGCTATCTTTAAAGTCCCACCAAATAAAGGAGTGTTCTTCCCTTGAATAATTTCTGAGAATATGTGTAAAACCAGCCTGAACAGGGCCCATAGTAATTACCGGTACCATTGTCAGCAAAGCCGCAATAAATAATCTTATAAAAAAATCACTAATTCCCTTGTCTATCTCAAGCTTCTGCAAAAATACAGATGAAATAAAAAATGCAATAACTAATGAGGGAATGTTAAACAAAAAAAACATAAGATTTACTCTAAGCAAATGCCAGAACTTTCGTTTTAACACCTCAAAAAATACAAAAAATCTTGGCTTTGGAGGAGCATCCTTTTCCACTCCAGGACCCGGTCTATTATAATTTGCACTGAATAACCCCACGCAACAACTCTCCTTTTCTTTAACAGTCATAGCTTGTATGCTGATATAATAATATGTATTTTACCAATACTGTCTATTTCCTTCAACACCTTTTAGAAAATACTTATAATTATTTACAAAATGTTAATTTATATTTAATTTAGTACTCAGATATATGTCACTATAACACTATTCAAATCCTTTTAAAAGTTTATTAAAATTATTTTATACAAAATTCGAATTTTTATAAATTTGTTGTTGACACTCTCAAAATATCCTAGTATAATCATACTTGCTGATGCGGAAACGCGTCAGACACGATAAATGCGATCGTGGCGGAACTGGCAGACGCGCACGTTTGAGGGGCGTGTGGGAGACCGTATGGGTTCAAGTCCCATCGATCGCACCAAAAATAAAAACTCCATTTTTTCAATGGAGTTTTTATTTTTTTGTCTAAAGCATAGACTACATATTTAATTTTTGGAGGAATTTATTCATGGATCAGAAACCGCAGGAAATTAAAACTATTTTTGCAGACCCTTCTGCTCTCGGTCTGTTTGGACTGGCTATGGTAACACTTGTTGCCTCATCACAAAAACTCGGTTGGACAGATGGTTTGTCATTTGTTATTCCCTGGGCTCTGTTTTTAGGAGGCTTTGCACAGTTATTTGCTTGCATTGGTGATGCAAAACGTAATAATGTATTCGGAACAACCGCTTTTGGTGGGTATGCTCTATTCTGGTTTGGCGTTGCCTTTTCCTGGTTGATAAAGCTGGGCTTTTTCGGAGAGAAGCTTGCTGCTAATGTCGATGGTAAGCAGCTGGGTGTTGCCTTTGTAGGTTATTTGATATTTACTTTCTTTATGACAATATTAGCTACTGAAACTAACAAAGTTCTTTTCTTTATTTTACTTTTAATCGATTTCCTTTTCATAGGTTTGTCACTCAGTACCTTTGGAATAGCAGAAGAATTTACTCATAAGCTGGCTGCCTGGTCAGAATTCCTAATTGCATTGCTGTCCTTCTATGGATCAGCTGCAGCCGTATTTAACGGTCATCTTGGCAAGGTTGTTTTACCAACCGGTAAGCCTTTTGGAATACTGAGGAAGTAAAAAATGAGTAAGTAATTAATATTAATAATGATACATAAAAAGAGAAGATTTTCGTCTTCTCTTTTTCTATACTATTCACTTATAAGCTTTTTTCTATTGTAAAATAACAGGCAAGTACTCTCTTATTTACCAACCTTTTGAGTTATCCCACATTTATCCTTATCAAGAATCCCTTTATATAATTCACTTTCATCCATATAAATGTTATTGTTTCCTATTGTTATGGGAACAGGATAATCAACCAATATATCAAATTTTTTATTTTTGTAAGTTACAGGATAATCATTTAAAATATCCAAATACAATAAATTATCTTTTGTTTTTGAGTTTTTTACTTCAAAGTTCAGTCGTAACCTGACCCTATAATCAAATCCATCAAAGTAAATTATCGGCAGCAAAAGCTTTGAGCTACCTTCTATGATAATTTGATTGTCTTTAACATATTTAACATAATAACGAATATTTACATCACTTGGTTTAAATATTAAGTATCGAGATATTCTTTCTTTAAAGTCTTCCTCTGTTATGGTTCTATAATCAATATTTAAAATGTTATTAAGAAAATCTTCACTTCGTTCTTCAAATTGCGAATATGAGCCTTTCTTCATTGCATAAAGGTCTTTTGGTAACGATTTATCACTATCATAAAAGAAAAAAGGTTTTTCGTAGTAACTTTTATCTACACTTTCCAGAACATATGGATACATATTTGCATTTGAGGGCTGCTTTTTAGGATCAAGGACTAATTTTTCTCCCGATGGAGCAATAGTATTATACCTTTCAGCAAAGTTTACTACCATCTCATTGAGCTGTCCCTTGAATATATTTTTATTACCATCTAGATTGTCTGAGAGCTTTGTTATTATTCCGCTTTCTAGCATATCGGCTACTGCGGCCTGCTGTTCTGCAGAATACTCAAAAATATCTTTAAATTTAGTATCTGTAGTTTTTACAGGGTATGTTTTCAGAAATATCTTTTTACAGTTTTCTAAATATGTTATAACGTCTATATAGGTCGCCTTTTGCTCGAAATTACTCATGTTTATATTCTCACTTGTTATACCACTGTCCTTTGCATATTCAACCCAAATTGCATTTTCATATTCATCATGCCAAGCTGCAAAACCGGAAATATCATCGGTATTAAAAACAGCCGCAATGGCTAGTTTCAGTGCCTCCGCCTTTGTGACAGGTTCATTGGAATTTGGCCTTTGATTATTATATAAATAATCGAAACCAAATATTTTCATCTTTTCTTCATATTTAGAATACTTTTTTAACAATGTCGATTCTAATACGTTTATTTCCGCTACCTGCTTTTCTGTATCCCATTCGTAGCTTGCGCTTAACTCTTCTGCCACTGATTTAACCGGGATATAGACCTTTCCATTAATAAGCTGGGGAGGTGTATCAAGTACCCTTTGTATTCCATTCCTAGATATAAAGTTATAACCAATCTGCATTCCAAGCTTGATATCGCGGCTTGTTACTGAAATTGATTGTGTTGAAGCATTCCATTTATATGCCGCGCCAATAGCCTTGAAGAACTCGTCGGCAGCGACAAGTATTGCACCCTCTCGTATAACAGGAACCTGCGTAAATTTAACCTGATTATTATTAAATAGTACTTTAATATTTTTATTCTCATTGTAAGGTATAGCTTTCTTAACAGAATTATTTATTGCAACATTTTCCATAACTTTTGTCGGAACCTTACACCAGGGGTTAACAACATTATAACCGCACATCCATAAGCTTCCATCAATTTTCTGTGCTAATATGTATCTGGAGCTTGTTTCAACAGCAACAACATCCTCCATTACCTTAACAGGTTTAGAGCTTTCTATTGTATTACCATTTCCCAGTTGCCCTCCGTCATTATCTCCCCAAGCCCAAAGGCTACCGTCTTTCTTTATTGCTGCTGTGAAACCAATATTTGTGCTGACGGCAATTACATCCTCCATTACTTTCTTAGGTTTATTACTACTTGTTTGGGTGCCATCCCCTAATTGTCCCCATCTGTTTCCTCCCCACATCCACAGGCTGCCATCAGTTTTTATCACGGCTGTATGTGAAGAATAGATGCTGACAGCCTCTACGTTATCCATTACCTTTTTAGGCGTATAACAAGGCTTCGTTGTATTGTCTCCCAACTGACCTGCCCAGTTTTGTCCCCACACCCAAAGACTTCCGTCTGTTTTAATTGCAGCTGTATAATCAAAGCCTGTACAAACATCAGCTACACCATTCATAACCTTAAAAGGTTTGATTCCTGCCTCAGGAGATACATCAATCTTGCCATTCCCTAACTGACCGTAATTATTTGCTCCCCAGGTCCATAAGCTTCCGTCAGTTTTTATTACTGCCGTATATTCATTACCAGCACTGACTTTTGCCACCTTATCCATCACCTTTTTGGGTGTTTTCGAGGTTTTGTTTGTACCATCACCCAGCTCACCGCACCCGTTCGACCCCCACGTCCAAAGGCTTCCGTCTGTTTTTATAACTGCCGAATGTGAACCTTTACTGACTGATAGTACATTATCCATAATTTTTCTTGGTGATGTTTGGTCTGATTTGTCATCAGACTGTGGGTTGCTATTGGCTCCCCAACTCCAAAGGCTTCCATCATCTTTAATAAGAGAAACACTTTCTGGTTGAGCAGAAATTTTTTGATATTTTGCAGTTTTTGCTCCATTAGCAAATTCCATATCGCTGAATATGGTCATTATCATTACTAGAGCTACAATTACACATAGGAATCTTCTTTTAAGGCTAATATTCACTGTAAATACCTCCACAAAATTCTACTTTATTACATTGTATACCATTTTTGACTAATAGCAAACTTTCAAACTTTATTGAAAATTAGTATTGACTAATCTTGATACACAGATTATATTAAGATAATTAGGTTACCTACCTATTTATTTTTCAGTATTCTATTAAGTACATTTTGTTTTAATAATAGGGTTGTACCTAAAATTTTTTATATAAAATGAAAGGAAATTTATGCATCTACTGACACACAAGAGAAAAACAGCAGTTATGATAGCCTTAATGGCTACCATGTTCTTCGCAGCAATTAATCAAACAATAATTAGTGCGGCGTTACCAAAAATTATTGCTCAATTAGGAGGAATGGATTATTACTCCTGGGTAATTACGGGCTACATGCTTACCTCAACAATTTCTACTGTTATATTTGGAAAGTTATCTGATATATATGGGAGAAAGATATTCTTACTTTCGGGAATTTTTGTATTTCTAATAGGTTCATTTTTAACAGGTCTGTCATCCAATATCTTTCAAATGATAACTTTTCGTGGAATTCAAGGAATTGGCGGAGGTATCTTAATGTCGATATCACTTACGGCTGTTGGCGATTTATACCCACCACAAGAAAGGGCCAAATGGACGGGTGTCATGATGTCAATTTTTGGTCTTTCCAGTATTCTCGGACCTGTGCTTGGCGGTATTATGGTTGATTATGTCGCGTGGAAATGGTTATTCTGGCTCTTCTTGCCTTTAGGTGTTGTTGCCTTGGTAATGATATGGAGTCTGTTTCCTAAAGTTTCGGGAAATTCTTCTGAATCAATAGATTATTTAGGATCAATTTTGTTAGCGCTTTCAATAACCTGCCTACTTTTGGGTTTCTCATGGGCAGGGACAAAATATGCCTGGGCTTCACCTCAGATTCTAACTCTTTTTGGCGCCACCATAGTTGGAATTATAGTTCTTATATTTGTTGAACGTAAGGCCAAGACTCCTGTAATGCCTCTCTCAATGTTTAAAAACAAGGATGTTACCATTTCATTTGCAGCAAGTTTTGTTATGAGTGGTGGAATGATGGGTGCAATGTCTTATATTCCTTTCTATATTCAAGGTGTAAAAGGACTATCAGCAACAACTTCAGGTTTATTAAATATCCCCATGTCTCTGATGATGATTATATTTAGTACATTGGTAGGACGTTGGATTTCCAAAACCGGTAACTACAGGCTATTTGCTGTTCTTGGTTTAGGTATTATGTGTGGAAGTATGATTATTATGGCAAATATGAATAATATTGCATTGGCTGCTATAAGCTTGATTATTTTTGGAGTTGGCCTGGGATTTGGTATGACAGTATTCACAACAACAGCACAGAATTCTGCTCCTACTTCTCAGCTTGGCGTAGTGACAGCCTCCTGTACTCTTTTTCGTAACCTGGGAGGAACCATTTTCATTGCTATATTTGGTTCAATCATGAATACATCGATGGCAAAAAACATGGAAGCAGTTATGGCATCAGGCTCCGGAATAAACCTTTCAAATCTTAATGCAGAAACTGCAAAAAAATTCACAGCCATGGCAGATCCACAATTGTTATTAGATAAGAGTAAGCTTGAAGCAATTCAAGCAACCCTGCCGGATAAAGTTCAGCAGTTATTTTTAAATATGATGGATTTAGTTAGAACTGCAATGGGAGATGCATTAACAAGTGTATTTTATATTGGTGCGTTACTTTTGCTTGTGGGTGTTGTACTTTCCTTATTTCTGAAAGCAAAAAATTCTGCTGCAAAGGATATAGATGAAGAATTGGAAGAAGAAGCCGCATAACGTTTATAAAATAAAAAGGCGTTGTAGTACCTCAGTTGAAAGGTTATAATAAATCGTAATGAATAATTGAATACACCATTTCTTGAAGGCGTATTCATAAATGAGGTGAATTTTTTGCACAATCAGTCAAGCTTTGATATTAGTAGATTTGTAGAGACATTTGACAAATTGTTTAAAGCTGAACGACGCAAACTGTCTCTCTTTGGCTTAAAACAAAGCGAAGTGCGCGTTTTACTTTGTATTGAGCAGCTTTCTCGTGAAAATAAACAGGTCATAAAGGTTTCAGAAATCAGTAAGAAATTATTTGTAACTTCTCCTACTGTTACTGAGCTAATAAAAAGCCTAAGTACCAACGGATATATTGAACGCTGCGTTGACACTAAAGATAAACGGGTCTCTGATATAAAGTTAACTTCTAAAGGAGAAAAAGTAGTACTGAAATTAACAACCTACTTTAACTCCTTGTACTCCGGTCTTATTGAAAAAATCGGCGTCAACCAGAGTGAAACTTTACTTGATTTATTAGATCAAGTGTGTATTTATCTTAATGAAACAAATATTGAGCCTGATTAGCTCTTTGCTTTATTCTAATCTTTTTATCAGAAAACTATTGGTTGCTACAATTACGGGACGATCCAAAAATAGCGATTAATTTAATACAGAAAAGACGTCGATAGAGATGTTAGTAAATCTCTCCGACGTCTTTTCTGTATCTGTCATTAGTTCTTGTTTAAATTAATTTTTGGTTCTATACTAAACGCATATGTTGCTGATATACCTGAATTTAGAGCCTGCTTAACGATGTTAAAGAAGATACCCTACATAACAATAGAGAGCCAGCCATAAAGTAACGTGACTGGCCCTCCGATAAAAATTTAGTTTACTATTAGAGCCACACCTTTATTGATGTCAATCTCAAAACTTTCCACTGTTCCGTTTTTTCCCCTCAAGAACTTATCTTCAAAGAATTGTACAAATAAAGGATCAGTTACTGACGGTAAATCATTTTCAACTGTAATAATTATCTCTTCACGATATTCTGTTGTTTCTACAGATACAACTCTGAACTCATTAGTACTCATATTATGGACTCTAAAGTCTCGCAGGGAGGATGATATGCGCAGTTCATCAGTATTGTATAATTCAGAGTCAAATTTAAGGAGTATTTTATTTTTTGAAATTCTGTAAGCACTAGTAACTTGAGGTCGATAAGGTTTTACTCCATTATGCACTAAAGCATCAAGCTTTTCTGAACACATTGAATCAATTGTAGTCTCATTATTAATTATTTTAACACTAAATGTATAAATGCCTTCTTCGCCAGAGCCAAATGAAAAATCGCAACTATTTGTAGTAGATTCTCTCGTCGCAAAAATATTATTATCCTTATATAAATAAACAATATATTTAATGGGAGGTGTCTCACCCAAATCCGGATTGTAATCAGACCATACAGCCTTATTCTCACCATCACTTCCAATCTCCCAATAACCGGATTGTACAGCTGCATATTGAACTACTGAATTTGATGCATCTGACTGTGCACTATCAAAGTATGTAACACCATCACCTAATGAAGTAACTTTAACAGTGTATTTTCCACCTTTAGCAGCATTAGGATCAGTGAAGAAATTATTATAAAAGTCGGCCTCTGTCACATTATTAAGACATTTTTTTTCTATAACTAATTTGTCGTTTAAATATAACGCAACCTTGTAGCCGTTCTCGTTCTCAACATCTTCCCATCGAGCTATACCTTGTACAGATAATGTAGGCGCCGTTGGCTTTACACTTACAGCTAAATTGTATACCAGGTAGCTTTTTCCTTCTTCCTTAACAACTATCCTTAACTTTTTACAACTGCCTTTTGCTATATCCTTAGTATTTATTGAATAATTAATCTCGGTATCTGTCTGACTTTGTATAGAAAAATCTAAACCTGTGAGGTCTATTTCCTGAGCTGCAGCTTTTGTAGCCTTCAGTACAAATGCTTGAGTATCATTTTCTAATACAACACTTCCATTCCTTGATCCGTCCTGGAACTTTATATCTGCGGAAGGTTCCTTCACCTCCAAAACAACATCACTTGTAGGAAATAATCTTACCTCGGATTCGACAGCTTCTGAATGTACTTTATTAACATCACTTCCGGCGGCTGATTTAACGGTAAAGGTATATTTACTGTCAGGTTTCTTTATATATTCTGTAAAATCCATTTCAGTAACAGCAGAATTATTAACTACTATACTTTTTATCTCAACTCCATCTTCATATAAACGTACAAAATAGCCATTTGCATAATCTACCTTACCCCACTTTGCAATGCTGCCATCCCAGTACATACCTGTTACATTTGGAAGTTGTCTGACAATAGTAGATTTTTTAGAAAGATCTCCATCCTCAGTCGTTGTACCATTACCCTTTACTCTTATTGCTATTGAATATAAATCTGGCCCATACTCCAATAAATATTTTGTGATATAGAAAGTATATTTTTGTTCACTCATCTGAGGGACTTGTATAGTGGTAACATAAGTACAATCATTGCCTTTGTAAAGCAATATATCATACCCGTAGTTAGGAGTAAGTATACTCCATTCGGCATAGCCCTGCGAGCTTATTTTGATATAGGTCAGTGTCTTCATCTTTGTCAATTGATGCTTAACCTTAAGGACAAATGGTACCTCATCTTTCAGATCTCCGTTTGTTAAGCTTGCTGTCATTGTTATAGTTTTATCTGCCGCATCTATTGCAGGCCTTACAACTGTTTTCCCATCATTACTTATAACATCAGGATCACTTGATGTCCATTTAACTGTTGTTCCATTTGCAAGCAAAAGAGGCAGTTCACCCAGCGAGGTTTTAATGTCATCTGAAGAGCTGTTATCCCCCAAAGGAATAGTTAAGGCAGCTTTGTCTTCAGACAATTTCCGGGCATCACTTTTATATACATAAATAATAAAGAAGGTAGATGCCGATGTGTACCCATCCTTTTCACAAGTAACTGTTATAATTGCTTCTCCGGCATTAACACCAGTAACTGATACTATATCACCAGAAACTGATACCGAAGCGACATCAGTACTACTTGACATTGCTCTTTTAACAGCATCTGAGGGGCTGCTTACTACAGAAACATCTAGTGATGAATCAGTTTGTATTGACCTATTCCCTAATAAACCGACAGTTATAGTCTTCGGTGTCTCAGGCTTTGTTTTTACTTCGACCAGTGCGGTTGCTTTTTTAGTCGGATCAGCAACTGAGGTTGCAGTTATTGTTGCAGTTCCTGCTGAAATCGGGGTAACAACACCATTGGCTACTGTCGCAACGGCAGTATTGCTCGAGGTCCAGGTAACTTCCTTGTTGGCCGCATCTGATGGTGTAATTGTTGCTGTTATTGTCTTAGGCTCAGCACCTGCTATCAAGGTCATTGTCTCAGGTGTAACAGTAATTCCTTCTACTTTCTTCGGTGTCTCCGGCTTTGCTGTTACAGTAACCACTGTGGTTGCTTTTTTAGTCAGATCTGCAGCTGAGGTTGCAGTTATTGTTGCAGTTCCTGCTGAAACCGGGGTAACAACACCCTTGACTACTGTTGCTACGGCAGAATTGCTGGAGGTCCAGGTAACTTCCTTGTTTGCCGCAT
>JAEWOH010000066.1 GCA_023460955.1 Bacillota bacterium
GTATCGGTGTATTTGATAACAAGGATGCTGATAAAGTAGCTGCTGCTAAGAAATTGGTAGACTTTATTGCAAATGATCCAGATACTTTTAAAGAAACGTTAAAGCAAACAGGAAGTTTTTCAGTTAAATCATCAGTTACAGGACTTTATGATGACGCGGAATCAAAATATTCTGAGAGTATGATTAAATATTTAGGAACATATTATAATCAGGTTCAAGGATTTGCTGAAATGAGAACGTACTTCTTCCCGGTAATGCAAAATGTGTTACTTGGTACGCAAACTCCAAAAGCCGGACTGGACGAATTTGTTCAAAAAGCTAACGAAACATTAAATAAGAAATAAATAGTACCTCAGATTTCACGGGGGTGTAAAACCCCCCTGAAATTTAATTAAGCAAAGTAATCGTTGATACCTTTTTCAAATTTTTTAACTATGCTTTTATTGTAGTATTGGCGTGTATAGACACAGGATAAGTTGTGAGTGATTATAGTAGTTATTTATGGAGGGGTTCGCATGCAGAATGTTCAAGACATTAACAGCAGAACAATGCGTAAAAGTTGGATAAGCAAATCGCATATCAGGGAGTGGACAACAGCCTATTTGTTTCTTGTGCCTATGCTAATTTTCTTTATAACTTTTGTTGTTTATCCAATGCTTAAGGGTATATATATAAGTTTTTTTGACTATACACTCAGGGATTTTAAGTTTGTAGGTTTAGATAATTATAAAACCCTTGTAAACGATAAGATATTTATTAAATCTTTAGTTAACACCTTATTATTAGTTGTAGGAAATGTACCTATTGTAGTTATTTTATCTCTGTTTGTATCAGTTAATATATATAAAAAATCACCGGTAGTGAGATCTCTTTTCAGAGGTATATTTTATCTTCCCACGGTGTGCTCGGTAGTAAGTATAACAGTTGTTTGGGGTTGGATATTCCATCCTAACTTTGGTATTCTGAACTATGTAACATCATTGTTTGGAATGGACCCAAAAGGCTGGTTGGGAGATCCCAAATATGCTTTGGCATGTATGATAGTAGTTCTTGTAACCTTATCAGTTGGACAACCGATAATACTCTATGTTGCAGCTCTTGGTAATGTGCCAGAGTCCTATCTTGAGGCTGCTGAAATCGATGGGGCTAAACCTTGGCAGGTCTTTAAAAATATCACATGGCCGTTGCTAATGCCAACAACATTATATATTGTAATTATTACAACTATAAATTCTTTTCAATGTTTCTCGATAATTCAGCTTTTAACTTCCGGTGGACCCGCCTATGCAACTTCGACAGTTATGTATATGGTTTATGAAAGAGCCTTTACTTTAAATAAATTTGGATTGTCAGCTTCTATGGGAGTAGTTCTCGCTATTGTAATAATGCTTATTTCAATAGTTCAATTCAAATTTTTCGGTGAAGAAGTTGAATACTAATACGGAGGAATAGACATGGATTTTTTTAAAAGGCATTCATTGGGCAAAATAATTTCTATGACAATCGTCGGAATGTTGGCTATTGTATTTATGTTTCCATTCTACTGGATTGCTACAGGTGCATTCAAACCACAGAGCGTAACAGTTCAGATACCACCACAGTGGTTTCCTAAGAATCCGACACTTGAGAATTTTTCACAGCTTTCAAAATCTCCATTATTTAATTGGACATTAAATAGTTTCATAATATCTCTTGGTACAATGTTGGTTGTGTGCCTGGTAGCCACAATGGCAGGGTTCGTTCTAGCCAAAAAGAGATTTCCTGGCCGACAATTTATATTTTGGTCGCTGATTGCAGCTATGGCATTACCTAAGCAGGTAGTAATGATTCCTCTATTCACAATATTATCAAACTTTAACTGGATAAACACCTATCAGGCACTTATATTTCCTGCAGCAGGCTGGCCGTTTGGAGTGTTCCTGATGAAGCAGTTTTCGCAAGGCATACCTAACGAACTGCTGGAAGCCGGAAAGATAGACGGTTGCAGAGAAGTAAGAAGCTTCTTGAGTATAGTTATTCCAATGGTTAAGCCGGGAATCGGAGCACTTGCAATATTCACCTTTATAAGTGCTTGGAATGATTACTTTATGCAACTGATTATAATCAGAAGTGAGAAAATGATGACCTTGCCTCTGGGAGTTGCCTTGCTTCAACAGGAATTTACAACAAACTACGGAGTAATAATGGCTGGGGCAGCTATAGCCTCACTTCCAATGATTGTTGTGTTTATAGTTTTCCAAAAATACTTTACCCAGGGTATAACAATGGGAGCAGTAAAAGGTTAATAAAAAAAGGAAGGGACAATAATATGAATTATAATAAAGAAGACTTAAAGGGTATATTTATAGCATTTTATGCTTGCTTTGACAAGGATAATAATATCAGCACAGAAGCAACAAAAAAGCTGGCTAGATTTTATGCTGACAAAGGAGTAAAAGGTCTTTATGTTGGTGGCAGCTCAGGAGAAGGTTTTCTTCTTTCAGTAGAAGAAAGAAAGCAAGTTCTGGAAGCAGTTATGGAGGAAGTTGGTAAAGAATTAAAAATAATTGTTCATGTTGGGGCCGCAGCAACCAAAGACAGTGTTGAACTTTCAAAGCATGCTGAAAAAGCAGGCGCCCATGCACTTTCAGCAGTTCCAAGTGTTTATTATGGACTGCCTGAACGCAGCATTGAACTGCATTGGAAAAATATTATGGATAGCGCTGATCTTCCATTTATTATTTACAATATTCCTCAAACCACCGGATACAATCTATCGAATAACCTCCTGAAGAAAATGTTGACTTATCCCAAGGTGGTTGGTATAAAAAACAGCAGTATGAGCACCTATGATATTCAGAAATTCAAGGCAATCGGTGGGGAAGATCTGCTGGTTTTTAATGGCCCTGATGAACAATATATTTCAGGAAGAATAATGGGAGCCGATTCCGGAATTGGCGGGACTTATGGTGTTATGCCAGAATTATTCCTGAAGGCTGAAGAATATTTTTCAAATGGGAATATTCAAAAGGCACAGGAACTGCAGTTTGTTATCAATGACATAATAGGTGATTTACTTTCCTTCCCATCTCTTTATGGTGCCGCAAAGGAAGTAGTAAAGTTAAGGGGCATAGATATCGGAACTACAAGACTTCCTTTGGAACCTGTAGATGCACAGGATATGCCTAGAGTCAAAGCTGTTTATGAAAAAATCATGAGTGCAATCGCAAACATTTAAAACTTTGATGCATAGGATGGATTAGCATGAATAAGAAAAGAATTGTCTGTTATGGTGATTCAAATACGTGGGGATACAATGCTGAAACAGACGGTCGTTTTGATGACGATGTCCGCTGGACCGGTGTTTTGAGCAGTGAATTAGGGAATGGGTATACTGTTGTCGAGGAAGGACTAAACGGGCGTACTACTGTATTTGAGGATCCCTTGAATGAAGGGCTCAGTGGTATCAAGCATTTGTTCCCCATATTAATGTCCCAGTCTCCAATAGACCTGCTCATTATAATGTTAGGTACAAATGATACAAAGGAACGATTCTCTGCAACACCTAAAAATATTGCTGATGGAATCGATCGCCTGATAAAAAAAGCAAAAAGCTCAAATGTATGGCGGGGAGAGCCAAAAATACTGGTAATTGCCCCAATTATTATCGATGAAAAATGCTACACTTCTAATGTGGCAGGTGGGATGGGCGCAAAGTGTGTAGAAAAATCACGCGAGTTGCCTACCCTGATGATGCAATGTGCCCAGTTGAATAATTGTGAGTTTATGGATTGCAACGATTATACTCGGGTAAATGAGATAGACTATATGCATTTGGATTATGAAAGTCATACTGTGTTTGGCAAAGCTGTTGCCCACAAAGTAAAAATGATATTTTGAAAAATCATCCCCCTAATAATGGTAATTAAGTAATAGGACAAAGGGATACACCAGTAGTAAATGGGTGTATCCCTTTGTTTACGAGAACTCCAAACAGTTATCATAAATAAAAACAAATTGAAATCCCTTTAAGTACAAAAACATCAATTATAGGCATTTGGAATAAGTAATCAAATTAATTGACTAAAATGTAGAATTGCTATAATATGAGCCTTATAGGGTATTTTTTATTTAATTAGTTACATGAATTTAAAGAATTTATCTGGTTTTGATTTGGATAAAACCTTACCAGTTTACAGGGGGGATAAAATTGAAAAAGACAACTATTGGCGGTCAGGCCCTGCTTGAAGGCTTGTTAATGATCGGACCTGAATTCAGGGCTACGGCAATAAGGAAACCTGATGGTGAAATTGTTATTGATAAGAAGCCTCAGAAACCTAAGGGGAAACTTTCAAAAGTGCCTATAATCAGAGGAGCGGTTAACCTTTTTTCTCAAATGGTCATCGGAGTAAAAGCCTTAATGTATTCCGCTGAATTTGTAGACCTTGAAGAGGATGATAAGTACGAGCCTTCAAGACTTGAGAAATGGCTTAATGATAAATTTGGAGATAAGATAACAGATATAGCAATATATTTTTCTGTAATACTATCAATCCTTTTCAGTGTGGGCTTGTTTATATTACTTCCGAATTTCATTGCCAATTTCATTCCCATTAACAGTGACTCTCAATCCGGAGTGATAGCGCTCAATCTTATCGAAGGTGCCATAAGAGTCGCTTTATTTATCGGATATCTTGCTCTGGTTTCGCTTTTGAAAGAAATGAGAAGAGTATGGGAGTATCATGGTGCCGAGCATAAAACAATTCACTGTTATGAGCACAATGACGAGCTTACAGTTGAGAATGTCAGAAAATATACAACCAAGCATCCCCGCTGCGGAACATCACTCTTTTTTACTATTATGATAATAAGTATACTTATATTCTCTTTCACAGGCTGGCATAACGTATTCCTTAATGCACTAATAAGAATTTTACTTGTACCGGTTGTAGCGGGTGTTTCGCTCGAAGCAATTAAGTTTGCTGTTAAACATGACAACTGGTTATTTAAAGTATTTAGTGCACCGGGTCTGATGTTTCAGTCCTTTACCACCAGAGAGCCTGATGACAGCCAGATTGAAGTGGCAATTGCAGCCTTTAAAGAAGTTATTCCCGCTTCAGACGGAAGCGACGAGTGGGGTAAGAACTAACAACAGCAGGCTATAATTCTTTTTGTATGGTGAACGTAAATGAAAACGATAAAGCAATTTTTGCAGTATGCAACAGAAACTTTGAAAAATGCAGGTATAGAGACCCTGGTTTTGGAAGCCGGGGTTATAATTTGTCATGTGCTTAATTGCGACAGGGCTTATTTGTATGCACACGATGACAGGACCCTTGAAGCGCAGGAGCTTGACAAATTGGAGGAGTTGCTCCAAAACCGGTCCCAAAAGATACCTCTTCAATATCTTCTGGGTGAAACTGAATTTATGTCCTTACGCTTTAAAGTAAGTCCTGCTGTGCTGATACCCAGACAGGATACCGAAGTGCTGGTGGAGAAATGCATTGAGCTTATTGCTGACAATACCTCTGCGTCTGAAATAAAGGTTCTTGATATGTGTACCGGCTCGGGCTGCATTGCTGTCAGCATAGCTTATTACTGCCCTGAAACCAGGGTCACAGCCTGCGATGTATCACGGGCTGCATTGGAGATAGCCAAAAGTAATTCCGAGCTGGCAGGGGTTAAAAATGAGCTGGATTTCCGCTGCGGTGATTTATTTGAGGCATTGGACAGCGAGGAGAGGTTTGATCTCATTGCCAGTAACCCTCCTTACATTGAAACCGCAACAGTTGAACAGCTTCAAACCGAGGTCAGAGAACACGAACCATACATCGCCCTGGATGGCGGCGCAGACGGACTTGATTTTTACAGAAGGATAGTTGAGGCAGCACCGCGGTTCCTGAAGGCTGGAGGTTACTTGGCGCTGGAAATCGGATATAACCAGGGCGAGAGCGTAAGCCGGCTCATGGAAGACCGCTATGATGGCGTCACCGTCCTTAAGGACTTAGGCGGTAATGACAGAGTAGTATATGGAAGAATAGTTCAAATAAACTGAGCATTAGGAATGAATCATTTAGAAGCACTAATCATTCCACAATTTAAGGGCACCTGCATCTTGCAGGTTCTTTACTATAATCATGGTAATCGGCCCTATAAACATACCAAGTATGCTGAAAAACTGAAGACCAATATACATTGCAAACAAGGTAACCAAGGGGTGAAGTCCTATTTGACTACCTATTATCTTTGGCTCCGTAATCTGACGGATGAGAATCCCGAGAACATAAATTATTCCAAGGCCAAAGGCCAGTGCCATGTTACCGGTAAAAACGTTCCACAATATCCAGGGCAGCATGACAACACCGGTACCTACTATTGGTATGGCATCTGAAATTGCTACTATAAGAGCAAGGAGGAAGGCGTACTTTACATCCAGCAGGAATAAACCAACACTTACTTCAATAAAAGTAAAGCCCATAAGGATTAGAATAGCCCTGAAATAGCCCACAAGAGCTTTTATGGTGTCCTTCTTTATCCCTGTCATTCTTTTTCTCCAGGAGAAGGGAAGCTGTCTATAGAAGAAGGAAGATATAGCCTTTCTATCACTGCTGATAAAGTAGGTAGCCAATATTGTAACGATAGCAAATACTGTTACTCGTGGTATGGAAGACACAGTATTTATAGCATATTGAATAATTGCTGTAATCAGTGTTGTAATCTTTGTAGAAATGCTGGACAGGTTTGTGGTAACAGTGTCTGTTACTTCAACCGGCAGAGCATTATAAAAGGTTGTAAACTTAAGCAGCAAACGGTTAAGTTTCTCTGATATATCCAGTGAATATGTATTTATATTATCCTGAAGCGCAGTCAACTCGTTATAAATTTTGATTATCCCCATCGTAATTACGAATACCAGCACAGACATGGTAAACAACAGTGAGATACAAGCTGCGACTTTTCTTGGAATTTTAATTTTCCCTAAAAGCCTTATAACCGGCTCATTTATATAGGACACAACAAAGGCAATAACAAACGGTGCAAAGAAAGGTAACATGTATTTAATTGAAATATAGATAGTTGCAAATATTACTATTATAAGGAAGACTTTTTTTATTGAACTTTCATATTTATCCCAGAATTCCATAGTACCCTCCAAAAAAACAAATGTCGGTTTTCATTTGCGATATACTATTAACATTATATTATAAATTTATCAATATAAGTGTAAGATATTATAACTAAATTTATAATAATAACCAATTCGTTGATGTTGGAATGCCAATTACAGGTACCAATAACAGGTTTACTCAAAAGTTGGAAATTAAATGATTATTTTTAGATCATGTTGAATAATGTAAAAGGCTAATAAAGTGGAAAAGCTTGTGTCTTTTAAAGCAAAGACTACAAGCTTTTTCTATGTGATGTAATAAGAAAAAATTGATGTTAAATATTTAGTTTGTAGACTATTATCCAACATAATCCAGACGTATTGAAGCTATTTCAATATATGGAAACATATAGCAATAATTGTATACAATGTTCAAATTTTATATGCGAAATCCCTTATAAATATAGGCTTTTTGCTTTTCATTTATCAAAATATATTGTAAAATTATAAGCGGATGACATTGTGAGAGTATACACGATTATAGCAATAATTCATTATTTTATTCTAGTTTAAATGAGATTGACTAAATTGCGGTTTCTCATTATGATTTAAAAGGGAATCGGTATTTTATTTATATATTTTACCGTATCTAACTATTTAGATTATATAAGTTTCAGTATTTTATGGATTAATATTATCCGGCGCGGTTGCCGGGTGGTGGAGATTCTTAAAAAATATAAGGGGTTAAAATAACATTTTGAAAGGAGAATTAGCTGTGGATTGGTATTTATTACTGGCAGCTATTCTGCTGCCTGCACTGAGTGCGGCGTTATGCTTTACGCTTAGAAACCAGAAAGTGCGTATAGCAATAGTAAGCATTTCAACACTCCTACTCTTTGCGGTAGCAGGCGGATTTATTGCACTTATGGTAAAGGCTCCCGATGGGAAGCTTATATTCCATATGGAGCACAGTGTACTCGAATTAGTTAGTTGGGTAATTAAAGGTTTTGATTTATTACTCTTCGGTTATATAGGGTACATCGGTTTAAAGCATAAAAAGGCAATAGTATTTATTTTATCGGTATTACAATTTATTCCTTGGGTATTGTTTGAAGTGTTCGGAGTATTCGGGGAGGTTCATGAACCGGCCAATGCATTTGTGATTGATTACTTGTCATTAATTATGATAATGCTTGTTTCAATTATTGGACCGATAGTTACTTTCTTTGCAATAGGTTATATGAAGGAACACGAGCATCACTTGCACTTGAAGGTGTCAAGACAACCAAGATTTTTTATGATACTCTTTATTTTCCTTGGTGCTATGAATGCGCTTGTGATGACAGATAACTTGTCCTGGATGTATTTCTTCTGGGAGATTACAACACTTTGTTCCTTCCTGTTGATTTCACATGATGGAACAGAAATAGCCATCAAGAATGGTTTGAGAGCATTATGGATTAACTCCGTCGGTGGTTTGGCATTCATAATCGCAATAGTCTTAATGAATTCAGGCTTGGGTACATTATCAATACAGGAAATTTCAGCATCAGGAATGGAAGGCATTTTTGCAGGGACTTTACCTGTAGCACTTGCTCTTCTTTGTGTGGCTGGCTTTACAAAATCTGCACAGTTCCCATTCCAGAGCTGGCTGCTGGGAGCCATGGTTGCACCTACTCCTGTATCGGCACTGCTTCACTCAAGTACAATGGTTAAAGCCGGTGTTTATCTGGTAGTCAGAATTTCACCTGCCTTTGCTGGAACCATATTGGGACAAATGGTTGCGATAGTGGGTGGCTTTACCTTTGTAGCAGCATCAGCTATAGCAATCAGTCAGAGCAATGCCAAAAAGGTTCTGGCATATTCCACCATTGCAAACCTTGGCTTGATTATCTGCTGTGCGGGTATTGGAACAAGAATATCTCTTGCAGCTGCTGTACTTCTTATGATATTCCACGCTGTTTCAAAAGGACTTCTGTTCCTTTGTGTCGGTACTATTGAATTGGGTATCGGAAGCCGTGATATAGAAGACATGCAGGGATTATTCAAGATTATGCCGTTCACAACTGTAATTACAGTTATCGGTATGATTTCAATGTTGTTGCCTCCTTTCGGTGTTCTTATCACCAAGTGGATGGCAATAGAGACTGCTGTTCATCAGCCGTTGGTATTGTTGTTTATCATTCTTGGAAGTGCATTGACAGTTGTATTCTGGTCTAAGTGGATTGGTATAATATTAACCATGTCCTACAAGCCCAAGTTTACACTTGAAAAGCTGTCCTTCTCGATGAAAGCTGCACTTTCAGCTTTAATAGCATTCGTTATGGCAGCAAGTATAGGTATTGCTCCATTGTACAATCAGTTCGTTAAACCTCAGATAATTTCCTTTAAGATGGCTGACAAGGGAGAACTTGCAGGAACAGGTCTGGGAATCTGGCTCCATAAAATGGATGCTGCTGTCTATGGCGGTTTTGCTTCCATAATGTTCTTTGCAGTAATTCTTGTGCTTATGGTTGCGCTTCCGATTATTGCAAACAGAATCAAGCCAAGCAGACTTAAGCCTCCATATCTGTGCGGAGCAAATGCTGACGAAGATTTAAGAGGTTTGGAATTTATCAGCCCTGGTGACAAGGTTGAAAATGTTGTAGTAAGAAACTATTACATGCAGTCTGTATTCGGTGAAAACAAACTGACCTTCTGGGTTAACATCGTTGCAGGAGCTGTAATTATCATAATGTTAGGGGTGGTGATTGGATTATGAGCATAAACAATTTGATTATAGCTGTTATTGCCATAATAGCCGCTCCTCTAGTTGGTGGTTTATTAACTGGTATAGACAGAAAGATAACTGCAAGAATGCAGAATAGATTTGGCCCTCCGCTGCTGCAGCCTTTTTACGATTTCTTTAAGCTGCTGGGTAAGCAGGGTATAGCAGTAAACCAGACACAGATGGTTTATGTAATGGGACATTTGTTCTTTGCTATTGGAGCTTTTGTTATGCTTATCTTGAAACAGGATTTGTTGATGCTTATGTTTATCCTTGCATTCTCAGCTGTTTCATTAATAATGGGAGCAATGAGCGTTCGTTCACCATATAGTAAAATTGGTGCCCAGAGAGAAATAATGCAGATGATGGCTTACGAGCCTGTACTGCTATTGATGGTTGTTGGTGTTTACAAGACAACCGGAAGCTTTATGATTTCAGAAATATTCAGCCACAAGCAGCCGTTACTGTACAGCCTGCCATTGGTATTCCTTGCGTTCCTGTACGTGCTTACAATCAAGCTGAGAAAGTCTCCTTTTGACTTCTCTACTTCACACCACGGACATCAGGAACTTATAAAAGGTCTCACCACTGAGTTTTCAGGAACTCAGCTGGCTCTCATTGAGCTGACTCACTGGTTTGATCTCGTGCTTTTGCTGGGATTAATTTCATTGTTTTTCGCTCAGCCTCTATGGGTAGGTATATTGATAGCATTAGCAAGTTATTTCTGCGAAATAGTTATTGACAATATAAGTGCAAGAATGACCTGGCAGTGGATGGTTAAAGCAACCTGGGTTATTGGAATAGGTGCTGCTCTTGTTAATATAGTTTGGATGTACCTAATTTAGAGCAAATTCAGTTTTACTGAATTTGCACCAGGCATGTCCTTAAAAGACTGCTGAGTGAAACATGGTGTAACTAATTAATATGCGTGGTGCGAATTTAGCGAAGCTAAATTTGCTCCGTAATAGAAAGGTGAATTGTATGGGTATAATAAGCAAGTCAAGGAAAAAATCACCCTGGGTAATGCATTATGACTGTACAAGCTGCAATGGTTGTGATATTGAGGTTTTAGCCTGTCTCACACCCTTGTATGATGCTGAAAGATTGGGAATTGTAAATGTAGGAAATCCCAAGCACGCAGATATCTTGCTTGTTACCGGTTCTGCAAATAAAAGAAATGCACAAGTACTAAAGAATATATATAACCAGATGCCTGATCCAAAGGTAGTAGTTGCAATTGGAGCCTGCGCGTGCACAGGTGGTATTTTCAAGGAGTGCTATAACGTAATGGGCGGAGTTGAAAATGTTATTCCTGTTGACGTATTTGTTCCAGGCTGCTGCGCAAGACCTGAAGCTATTATAGATGGAATAGTTCAAGGTATAGGCAAGCTGGATGAAAAGGCAGATTTAATGAAGCAGCAAGCTAAATAACTCCTGCCACGTCTTTTTAATGATTATTTAATCGCTGCATGCAGCGGATTGGAGATTTGTATGATTGAAAATTTAGTGGAAATTACGAGTGACCAATTACTTGGTGAAGTTTCCAAAGCCAAGATAGAGGGCTACAGATTTGTTACTGCATCCTGTGCAGATAATGGTGATGACACTATAGATATTATTTATCATTTTGACAAGGACTATGTGATGAAAAACTACAAAGTCACTGTTAAAAAAGGTGAAGAAGTTCCAAGTATCTCAAAATTAATTTTCAGCGCACTTCTGGTTGAGAATGAAATGAAGGAGCTGTTCGGATTAAATATTACCGGAATCGTAGTTGATTACGGCGGACACATGCTCTTATCTGAAGAAGAGTTGGGATCACCATTCTTAAGACAGCAAATAACTATTGAGCAAAGAGGGGGTAAAAAAGAATGAGTTCAACAGTAATTCCTTTTGGGCCACAGCATCCTGTGCTTCCAGAACCCCTTCATATAAAGCTAGTTATGGAAGATGAAAATATTGTGGATGCAATACCGGCAATCGGTTATGTTCACAGAGGCCTTGAAAAGCTGACAGAAACAAAAGAGTTTACTCAAAACGTATTCGTAGTAGAAAGAGTCTGCGGTATCTGCAGCGTTATGCATGCAATGGCATACTGCCAGGGTATCGAAGAATTAATGAACATTGAGATTCCGGACAGAGCAAAGTTCCTGAGAGTTATTTGGGCTGAGCTCCACAGAATGCACAGCCATTTGTTATGGTTGGGTCTTCTGGCTGATGCGTTTGGTTTTGAAAGTCTTTTCATGCAGGTATGGAGAGACAGAGAAAAGGTTATGGACATAATGGAAGAAACCGCAGGTGCCAGAGTTGTTATATCTGCGAACACAATAGGTGGAACCAGACGTGACCTTAATAAAGAACAGATGAACAAAATTCTCGTTATAATTGATGAGATAAAGCACGATCTTGAACAGGTTGAAGCTGTTTTCCTCAACAACTACACTGTAAAGCACAGATTGGTAGGAAGAGGAATACTGTCAAAGGCAGATGCAATTGAGCTTTGTGCGGTCGGACCAATGGCAAGAGCAGCTGGTATACCAATGGATTTAAGAACAACAGGCTATTCAGCTTATGGACAGCTGGATTTTGAACCTGTTACTCATAACGATGGTGATAACTATGCAAGAACATACGTAAGATTGTATGAGGTTTATCAGTCAATTGACCTTATTAAGCAAGCAATTGCCAAGATCCCGGAAGGTGAGCACGTAGTTCCTGTAAAGGGAAATCCTCCAAAGGGAGAGGTTATCTCCAGAGTAGAGCAGCCAAGAGGAGAAGTCCTATATTATCTGAGAGCAAACGGTACTAAGAATCTTGAGAGATTAAGACTCAGAACACCTACTTTTGCTAATATACCTTCACTTATAAAGATGCTGCCTGGCAGTCAGCTCGCAGATGTACCTCTGCTTATTCTGACAATTGACCCATGTATATCTTGTACAGAAAGATAACTTTAAGGGGTTTTTATTGCTATTAGTGTCGCTGCATAACAGCGGAATGGAGGTCAACATGTTTAAAATGGTTGAAAATGTATTCAGAAATTTGGTGTCAAAGCCGGCAACCAGAATGTATCCTGTTGAAAAAAGAGAACCTTTCAAAGATTCAAGAGGACAGATAGAAGGTTGTGAAATAGATAAGTGTATTTTTTGCGGAATATGTCAGAGAAAATGCCCGGCAAATGCTATTGTAGTTAACAAGGCTGAGAAGTCCTGGGAGATAAATCAGTTCAAGTGTGTTATCTGTAATGCATGTGTTGAGGCTTGCCCTAAGAAGTGTATTGTAGCAAGTGCTTCTCACAAGACAGCAGCAGCAACAAAGGAAACCTTGAAGGTTGTGCAAGCCGAAAAGCCTGCAGCAGTTGAGGACGAAAACAAGGTTACCGCATAATTTTTCTTAGAAAAACTTAAACTTTAATAAAAAATTCAGTCCGGATGGAGCGGACTGAATTTTTTTAGGCTGCTTTAAAGTATTATTCTTGAGTTATTAGTGTTTAAGGTATAAGCATTAGCTCAATATACATTATTCTGCCAGCCACCAGATTATATTACTTAACCTTAATTGCAAGGACTTTTGATTGTGCCCCATACTGAATTGTGATGTCAGCACTTCCCTTTCCGACTGCGGATAGCTTGCCGGAAGCCGACACTGCCACAACCTTCGGATTGTTGGACTTATAAGTTGCTTTGGTCGTAACGTTGGTTTTTAGTAATTCATCCTTACCCTTCGGTAAAGCATTTGTCGGAGAGATAAAGGAGTGTGAAAGCAAATTAACAGTTAGCTGCAGACTCTGACTGCTCTTAAGAGAGCCAAGGGAGATATTCTTATTTGAGCTTAAAACCTCCAGACTATCCCGCATTTTATATAAATTACTGACCTCGGTTGGTGTAAGAGCATAGTTGTAAATTCTGAATTCATCCATTGCTCCTTTAAAGAAGATGCTTTCTGTAGTTCCGCCAATCCACAGTGGACCGCTGGCATTGGATATGTCACCTTCAAACTCCCGGGTACTTACCAGTTTTCCGTTTATATATATTTTTACAGTATTTGCATCGTTGGAGTTGATTGCATCATCACCATTCCCATTATAAGTTGCAGTATAGTAGAACCATCTTCCGTCTGCTGTATCTGCTGTAAGCTCAGTATCAAAATCAAAAATGTTGCCTTCATCTTCAAACTTTGATAGGGACAGTCTCTGCCCGTTATTCCAATCGATAAGGCTGTACGATATGTCCTTTTTTGCGTTGCTTTGTCCATATTTCGAAAAGATTGGTTGATTTTTATCGTTTTTCTCTCGATATACCCAGGTTCCGAAGGTAAAGCCTCTATCCAGATCCAGAGAGTCGCTGTCCTTAACTTCTATATAACTGGAACCACTGAATTTTACAGCTTTCCCTGCGATGCCGTCTATATATTTAAAGTTGTTGGCCTTCACAGCAACTCCGTCATTTTGAAAGCCGGATAGATCTTTAAGATTATTTTCAAATTTGTAGTACGCTACCAGCTTATTAGGTCTGTTTACAAGTTCTCTGCCGGGAGCCTTTGAAGTAATTGCACTGTATAGGTCTTCGACGTCACTATAGTCAAGAGCTTTGTTGTATATCTTCATATCATCAAGAATGCCTTTGAAGTAATTGTCTACGGTCATAAAGTGCCCAAAGCCTATGTAAAGAGGTTTGGTCGAAGTAATAAATGATGTACTAATGAGCTCGCTTTTTACAAGCTCATCATTTATATATATTTTCATAGTGCTTCCATCATAAGTGGCGGTTAACATGGCCCACTTCTGAAAGTCCAGTTGTTTTTCCGAGTGTATGTCGTCAGCACCGTTTTCATCACAAAAAGTGAAGCCGGGCGTTAGTTCCCACCACTCATAGACACCGTAAGGAAAATCTCCGTCAGGTTCGGGATTCTTCATAACATAAGGGACACCCCCATCCATATTTTCCTTCTTTCTCATATCATCCTTATATACCCAGAAAGAGAAGGTAAATTCGTCTGTAATGTCAAGTGCTGCGCTGTCTTTTACAGAAATGTAGCTTTTACCATCAAGCTTGACGCCTTTACCATCTACCGCATTTACAAAGGACACACCATTTTTACCTCCGACTGCTTCACCATCGTTTCCAAAAGGTGACGAGTCCTTCAAATCACCGTCAAATTTCCAGTGAGCAACCAAACCCTTATAGCCGTCCAGTGAACCTGAGGAGGCTCCGGGAACAACGGTTTCCTCTGACAAAACCTCCTCGGCATCATCATTATATTCATCGTCGGCTGCGAAAACAAGTAGTGATGGGAAGATGCTTGTAAATATTAAGACCATCCCAAGAAACACTGCAAATAATTTCTTATTCATACAAACCCCCTTATAACTGTAATACAGTTTGAACATAAAAAGTTCATCTTACAGAAAAAGTATATCATCCAGATAAGTTCCGGACTTCGGGTTTATTGCTGTTATTTTCTGTTTTATTGCTGCGAATTTACATAATTAAAGAATATTGAATTTTCTATATTGGGAGGGCAGGATTCCGACTTTTCTTTTAAAAACTGAGGAAAAATGCTCAAGGTTATTAAAGCCGCACTTGAAGCAGATTTCAGTGATAGTAGATGTTTTTAACCTAAGTAATTCCTTGGACTTTTCAATTTTAATATCTAGTAGGTAGTTATATGGTGTTTTGCCGGTAACAGACTTAAAAATTCTTATGAAGTGATAGGGGCTTAGGTTTGCGACACGGGCTACCTCCTCTAAAGAGAAATTTTTACTGTATTCCTCTCTTAAAAAGTTGATTGCACGGTTTATATTATCTCTTTCGCAGTAATTCTTTTCGGTAACCAGCCTTGGTAAATTACTTTTAACTGATCTAAGCAGGTTTATTACCACAAGGCTGGAGATATTGTCCAGAATTAAGTCTATTCCTGTTTGCATATATTTCGTTTCGTTCTTGAACATGTTTAGAAGGGGAAGAATTTCAGGGCATAGGTCCATACTTTCATTTGAGAAAACAACCTGTCCCTTGTTACAAAATTGTAGAGCTATGTCATTAAGAGTATAGTTATCAACCTGAAAGGCATAGAAGTGACAATTTCCTGCTGGCTTTGAAAAGCCGTGCTCCTGCCCTGAATTGATCGGTAACAGTCTGCTCTTATCAAAAATAATAGGTCTTTTATCCAAACAAGTATGAGACATATCCGTTAATGGCACAAGAAACTCGTAGCTGTCGTGGCAATGAGTTCCCTTGGGCATATTCAGGCTATACTTTTGAGACAAAACAATCATACCTCTACCTACAAAAGCTTCAATGGGACCTTCGTTATTAACCTGGTCACTTGTAAAAGGGTATGGTCCTTCACCAAGTAATCTTCTCATTCTTTGATTCATAAAAGCCTCACTATCATCAAAAAATAGAATGCTGTAAAAAACAGCTATAAGTAATATTTTACCAAAAAGTAAGTAGGATTTTAATGTGAATTTTTAACATATAAGCAAGAGTGTTTTTAGCTATTGAAAAGTGTTATAATAAAATAGGTATGGACAGGTATAACTAGGATAATTTAAGTATATCAAAGGATAAATACAGGTGAGTAAAATATCATGCATGAATACGCAGTTACACAATCAATGCTTAAAATTGCATTAGATGAGGCAAAAAGGGTGAACGCCTCAAAGATTCTTGAAATCCGGCTGGTAATTGGGGATTTGTCAACAATTCTTGACGATTCGGTGCAAATGTATTTTGATATAATGAGTGAAGGAACCCCGGCTGAAGGTGCCAAATTGGTTTTTAAAAGAGTCCAGGCAGAATTTAAATGCAGGGAATGCGGGGAAGTTTTTGTTAAGCCGCCAAAAGGTTTTGACTGCCCAAAATGCGGAGGGCTCGGTATGCCCACCGAAAAAGGGAGAGAATTTTATATAGAAAGTCTTGAGATAGAATAAGAAAAAAATTTAATATAGGTATAGAAAGAACAGTTGTCTTCAAAAACATATTCCGGGCAGCACACATATTATAAGATAGGAGTGCAGACTTGGAGAGTGTTACTACAAATGCCCGGGGGAAGCTTTATGTTGGTCTTAAGTATCGTTGATATTATCGGAACAGTTGCATTTGCAGTATCCGGTGTGCTTGTCGGAATAAGAAACAAGCTTGATTTATTTGGTGTCTATGTACTGGCGATGATAACTGCTTCCGGTGGCGGAATTATCAGGGATATCGTTATTGGGAGAAATATACCTGTATTCTTTACAGAGTGGAGGTATTTCGCCGCAATTACGGGCGCAATGCTGGTAACCTGCATACTTTACAAGTTTGTAAACAAAATTATATCTGTTATAATTTTATTCGATGCAATTGGATTAGGTGTTTTCACCGTTACAGCAACTTATCAGGCAATAGAATTCGGACTGCCGCTTTTAGGTGTTGTTTTTGCAGGAGTGATAACCGGAATTGGCGGTGGTATAGTGCGTGACATCCTCGTGAACGAAATACCTTTGATTTTCAGAAGTGAGATTTATGCCATTGCATCAATGATAGGTTCGGTTACTTTTTATGTGCTTTATAATAATGTGAGTATAAATGTAAACACATATATTTGTATTGGTCTGGTTTTAGCCATTAGAATGATTGCAGTCAGGTTCGGCCTTAATCTTCCGATACTGAATAAGTCAGAGCAATACACCAAGACAGGTATAAGTAATCGCCGTAACCTCAAAGGCTGAGCCGGAATAGATTAGATTTATAAGTTATTCAGAGGCCTGGACTTATGTGAAGAAATGGCCAATCCAGATACAGATTTAGATAATTGGCTGTAGAGAATATAAACATATATTAATACAAGAAAAATTAATAATTGTTGAAATTATATACTTGTGCGCGAATAAGACTTAAAATAATATGGAAGCATGATTAGAAATACATAAAGAAAATAATTGTGATATTTCTTTATGTATTTCGGGTGCGACATATTATTTTAAGTCTATATGGGAGCACATGAACCAGCAGATTATATTATTTACAATACTTAAATTCACTTATATAGCAACTTATAAATATAAAACAATGGAGGTACCTATGGAAGTTAGAGTTATGAAAAACATTATGCATGCTAATGACCAGCTTGCAGGAGAAAATAGAGAGTACTTTAAGAAAAAAGGTATAAAGGCCGTTAATATTATGGCGTCACCCGGGTCTGGAAAGACCAGTACGATTCTTGGACTGATAGCAGCCTTTGGCGATAAAGCCAGTGTGGCTGTGGTAGAGGGTGACATAGCTTCAAGCATAGATGCTGAAAAAATAGACAAGCTTGGCAAGCCGGTTATACAAATCAATACGGGCGGGGGCTGCCACTTAGACGCCAACATGATAAAAACAGCTGTTGAGAGCCTGGCTTTAAGTGATAACACCATACTGTTTATTGAGAACGTTGGAAACCTTGTTTGTCCTTCTTCCTTTGACCTGGGGGAAAGTGTCAAGATGGTAATTGCCAGTGTACCTGAAGGGCATGACAAGCCTTATAAATATACCTCGATGTTTGAACTGGCTGATATAATCGTTCTTAACAAAACCGACCTTAAGCCATATATTGACTTTGACAGTGAAAGCTTCTACAAGGGTGTCAGAGCACTTAACGAGAAAGCCGAGATATTTGAAATATCCTGCAGGACTGGAGAGGGTCTGGACAAGCTGGCCCAGTGGTTTTTAGGAACAGGTAAATAAAAAACAAAGTCCGGCGGGAATTAACTTCCTGCCGGACATATTTTTGTCTGTAATGCTTTATGGTTACTGAATTTTCTTAACCGGTTTTCCCCAACCGGGACTAGCCTTTCCCGGCCAATATATCATACCCGGATTCGGTAACTGCAATAGTGTATTCCCATTGGGCAGACAGGGAACCATCCCTGGTTGTAACAGTCCATTTATCCCGGGCAAGTTTAACGCTGTACCCGCCCTCATTAATCATAGGCTCTATAGTGAACACCATTCCGGGAAGCATTAATACTCCCTTGCCCGGTTTTGCAAAGTGGTCTATATGCGGTTCTTCATGGAACTTTAGACCAACGCCGTGTCCACCTAAATCACGTACCACCGTATATCCATTTTCATTGGCAAAAGGCTCGATGGCTCTTCCTATGTCATTGGTTGATGCAAAGGGTTTAACAGTCTTCGTTCCGATTTCCAGGCATTCTTTTGTTATTTCAACTAATCTTCGGGCATTGTCTGAAACCTCTTCTACCAGATACATCCTGCTGGCATCAGAATAATATCCGTCTAAAATTGTAGAAACGTCTATATTGACAATATCCCCCGGTTTTAGTACAGTTTTCTCGTTTGGTATTCCGTGGCAGACCACATCGTTTATTGAAGTACATACACTTTTAGGAAAGCCGCTGTAATTAAGTGTGGCCGGTATTGCTTTATGGTCTGTGGTATAGTCGTAGACAAGCTTGTCAATCTGTGCAGTAGTCATTCCTGCACGTATCTCTTTTTGCAGAAGATCGAGAATGTCAGTGGTTATTTTTCCGCTTCTTCTTATACCTTCAATTTGTTCAGGTGTCTTAATAAGGGATGGATGAGGGATCATATAACCCTCAGACTTATATTTTTCAAGATTTGATAACATATCACTGCTAAACAAAGTAAACCTCCTTAAACCATGTTCTGCACGGTTAATTATAATTCTATTCTATTTGTATTAAAGCTACTGTAATATCATCCATTATTTCATCAGAATCCTTTTTACCTGAGAAATCAATAGCTTTATTAATAAGTTCAGAAAGTGCCGCCGAGGGTTCCAGGTTATTTTCAATCAGATGCTTAACTATACGTTCTTCTCCAAATTGAGCATTCTTACTGTTCCTTATTTCTATTATACCGTCGGTATAAAAAAACATTCTGTCCTTTGGAGCTATATTTGTAGTCATCTCAATGTAATCAGGAGAATCAACCCAGTTGCTGATAGGTATTCCGGGAGTTCTAAGGGGTTGAATGCTGCCATTGGATATTACAAGGGGACATACGTTCAAGCCAGCATTGGAATATGTAAAAGTATAGTTTGATATATCAATTATTCCATAAAAAATTGCTATATATAACTCATCAGAGAAACCGTTTCTGTTAAAATACGAATATAATTCCTCAAGAGCCTTGGAAGGAGACAATAGGGTCTTGTCCAGTGCTGTCCGCAGAAACATGGTCAGCATTGAGGCAGCTACGCCGTGACCTGACACATCTGCAATATATATCCCCACATGATCGGAATCAATCTGGAAGATATCAAGAAAGTCCCCTCCAAGTGTTTCACAGGGTTTATAAATAAAGCTGTAATCTATTTTATCGGTGGCTAACTGTTTTTTAGGGAGAAGACTGCATTGAAGCCTTCTAGCCATAGATAAATCAGCTCTTAGCTTTGTATTTTGTCTTTCAAGTTCCGTGCTTAAATTTTTTAGCTGGGTAATATCATGCAGTACCTCTATAACTGCCTCAATTTCTCCTGTTTCCTGATTTCTTAACGGCGAACTGGTTACTGAGAATATCCTACCGCCAATAATCTCCTCCTTGCTTGCCGACCAATCTGAAAAGTTATGCCTTGAAAGACAGTTGGCACAAGGGGCATTGCGGCCCAGGGTTTCATAACACTTTTTGCCGACTATATCTTTATTGCCCAATCCCTGTCGCATGGCTTTATTAACAAAGACTACGGTATCTTCGGTGTTAATTACACGAACCCAGTCCAGCATTCCATCAATTATTTCTTCAATAAAGTTACATGCGGTAGAACCGAACTTTCCTTTTAGCTTTTGGGGCAATAAAATCAACC
The DNA here is from genome assembly GCA_023460955.1 of Bacillota bacterium. Lineage (GTDB taxonomy): Bacteria > Bacillota > Clostridia > Acetivibrionales > DSM-1351 > Ruminiclostridium. The sequence continues at coordinate 20,667 of JAEWOH010000066.1, forward strand.
TTTCTCATAAAACGCTCAAAACTATCATAGATAAATAACTAAACTACATATATTTTAACATAGTTTATAGTAAAAAACTTGTTACCAATAAAAATTATTAACCGTAGGAATTCTGGCAATAATATGGATAGCTTTACGCAATACATAAATTTGTAATCGCAGGGAGTGCCTGAGGATTCAGAAATGGAGATTTTGAATGAGTTTTGGAACTAATAGCACAAACTTAAAGTATATTGACTCAAAAGCAGTCAATGCATTCTCATTGTTCTCGGAAGCGATGTATCAGATGGTTAAAGCAATGAGAGCAAATACCGGCCGGGAGTTAGTATTTGTTTGTATAGGCACCGACAGATCAACCGGCGATAGTCTTGGACCAATTATAGGACACAAGCTGAACGGGCTGAGACAAAAGAATGTACATGTTTATGGCAACCTTGATACACCGGTACATGCAAAGAATCTGGAGGAGGTCACAACAAAAATATACAGTGATTATCATAATCCGTTTGTTATTGCAGTAGATGCATGTCTAGGCAAGGCTGATCATGTGGGACATATTACTGTCGGTTGTGGACCGTTAAAGCCAGGTTCTGCTGTAAATAAGGAGTTACATCCCATTGGAGATATGCATATAACCGGAATAGTGAACTTCAGCGGGTTCATGGACTTTTTAATACTTCAGAACACCAGACTGGGGCTTGTTATGAAAATGGCTGACATAATATCCAGTGGAATAAAATATGTACTTTGGAGGATTTCCAGGGATGAAATGCTTTTAAAACCAATGCCACCCATTCCTGAACAAAATGTTTCGGACATTTTTATTAAAGAAATGAATTCCTGATACAAGAACTATACAAATGGTATATATTTATAACTTAATTTGTGGTGAACTTTCAGACTTTTCTTTTTATATTTCTTATAATATAGTATAAGACAGTTGCAGGATGAGAAGCGCTTTATATGTAACGGTATATATTATAAGGAGGGTTTTATGAATAATAAGCGAAATGGTACCGTGATTATCGGTTTGATTTTAATACTGATAGGTATAGTTTATTTATTAAATAATTTTGGCATCTTTGAGATTTACTTTGATATTTTTGATATTGGCTTCCTGTTTTCAACATTCTGGCCAATGTTCCTGATAATTCCCGGTTTGATCTTCCACTATTCATTTTTTACGGCAAAGACATCTGATGCCGGGTTGCTTGTACCTGGGGGAATACTATTGGTAATGGGACTTACCTGCCAGATAGCAACGATTTTCAATGCTTGGGCATATATGTGGCCTGGATTTATTCTTGCAGTTGCAGTGGGCTTGTTTGAATTGTATATATTCGGTTCAAAGGAAAAGGGACTTCTTATTCCGGTTTTCATTCTGGGAGGACTCTCACTGATATTCTTTGCAATATCTTTAGGAAGAATAACAATATTAAGATTATATCTGGTTCCTGCAATACTGATTATTGGCGGACTGCTTATAGTTACAAGAAACCGCAGAAATTAAAACGTAAAAAAGTGTCTCTTTACCAACTGACGCATATAATGTTATTAGTCATTAACTCAAATCCTTGGGATGGGGAATCGAAGGTGAAGTTAAATGGGAAAACATGATGATATAAATGCAAGGTTGGAGAAGCTGGAAAGTTACGTATATAATGAACTTGATAAGCTTCTTGGTGATATTCTTGAAAATAAGAAAGATGAGGAATCTCATGATTCCGGTCTTCTAAGGTTTAAACCATCAAAGCATAGGAAAGCGTATAGACCCGATAGAAATTTTAAAAAAAGATGTTATACAAGATGAAATTTGGGAATATATATATTAATAACTAATGATGTTATATAATTAAATCAGATAGTTATTATTTTTTGGATGAATCTATACAAGGAGTGGAAAAACAAATGGATAAATACGTATGTACTGTATGTGGTTATGTTTATGACCCTGAAGTAGGGGATCCTGACAGCGGAGTAGCACCGGGTACTGCTTTTGAAGATATTCCGGAGGATTGGGCATGTCCTTTGTGCGGAGTAGATAAGAGTATGTTTGAAAAACAATAAAACTAAACAGCAGAATTACTTAAGACGGTTTTCCAGAGAGCTCATGCTCAAGGGGAGCCGTCTTTTATTTAGCAGCAAACTATTTTTATACCATTTTAAGCTACCATTTTACAAAATTTTTATACCATATTAATCATAAACTTAGGTTAATAAATTTATTTTAAGGGGTGATTTCTGAATGTATAAAGAAAAGCCTGTTATCGGAATTACGGCAGCCTTTGACTTTGACAAAAACACAAGTAATCTGAAGGATGACTACTATGAGGCAATAATTCAGTGCGGAGCTGTGCCGGTATTGATTCCGGTAACAGAAGTCAAAAGTGTTTGGGTTGAATATCTTGATATTTGTGATGGGATAGTTCTGTCAGGCGGACCGGATGTTGACGCAGTTTTTTTTGGTCAAAGCAATATGCCTTATGCTAAAGAGATTTCTCCGATTCGGGACAGTATGGAGCTTTTCCTGGCAAAGCAGGCTTTAGCAATGAATAAGCCAATGCTGGGAATCTGCAGAGGCATCCAGATAATAAATATTGCGGCAGGAGGAAGTATTTTTCAGGACATTTATGCCGAGAATAATTCTGATGTAAAACTGATACAGCACAGCCAACAGGCTCCCAGATGGTTTCAGATTCATGATATTGATATTGTACCTGATACCTGTCTGTATAAAACCTTCGGAAAAGAAAAATTAAGGGTAAACTCTTTTCATCATCAGGCCGTAAACCAGTTAGCTCCAGGGTTCACTATCAATGCCTGTTCACTGGATGGAGTAATTGAGGCCATAAGCAATGAAAATAAAAAGTTTGTTCTTGGAGTCCAATGGCATCCTGAAAATCTCTGGCGTAAAGATAAAACCCACCTAAAGCTGTTTGAAAGGCTTATAAGTGTATGCTAAAATATAAGTAACTTATGTGGAAAGTGATTGGAGAAGTATGGACGAGATTACACTTCTGAATAAAATAGATATTTACCTTAAGTTTTTTTTAGGGGGCTTTTACACCCCTGTTACGAAGTTAGGTAAAATAATACTTATAATCATAATTGCATTGATTATTGCACGGGTTGGCAAGCTATTGATAAAAAAACTGTTCGAAAAACAGAAGAATTCTAAATTCAAAATGAGTGTTAAGAAGTTGGATACAATGTCTACCTTAATAGCCAGTGTGTTCAAATATGTTGTTTACATCGGTGCTGCATTAATAATTTTATCAGATATACTTAATCTGAAATCAGTGCTTGCTGCGGCTGGTGTGGGTGGAATTGCAATAGGTTTTGGGGCTCAAAGTCTGATTAAAGATACTCTGTCCGGGTTTTTTATTCTACTGGAGGATCAGTTTGCGGTAGGTGATCTCATCACTATTGATAACATGACAGGTACTGTAGAACACATGGAACTCAGAGTTACCAGACTAAAAAACTATACCGGTGACATTTACATCATTCCTAACGGTGAAATTAAGAGAGTAACCAATCATACAAGAGACAATAAGATGGTAATTGTAGATATTCCGGTGGCATACTCCGCGAGCTTGGAAAAGGTCTATGAATTGGCGCGTACGGTATGTGATGAAGTAAAGGAGGAATTCTCGGTTTTTACAGAAGAACCTTCTATTTTAGGAGTTACTGAGCTGGGTAAGCAGGGTATTAATCTGAGGATCACCGCGCGTACTTTTCCCAACGAACAATGGGCAGTTGAGCGCAGGATACGGCTGAAAATAAAGGAGGCCTTTGAGAAGACAGACCTTCAGTTCTATGACAGAGCTGTTCTTACAAAGGAAGATTAGACTCATAAGAAGCTGAATGGAGGGTTTACATGGCAGATAAATTTGCAGTTGGAGATATAGTAGAGATGAAAAAGCAGCACCCATGCGGAAGCAAGCAATGGGAAGTAATCCGGACCGGTGCTGATTTCAGAATAAAATGCACTGGCTGCTCACATCAGGTGATGCTTGCCAGAACTAAATTTGAGAAGAGTGTTAAAAAGATTATTAAGTCAAACCAGCCCCAAACAGCAGAACAGGTATAAGTCTGTGTATAGGAAATACAATTATGGAAACACTTAGTAATAAGACGCTGGCGTTAATGAGAAATTGGTTGCCGGTAGGAATTTACCAGGAGGCTGGAATGGAAGAACTACAAAATACCACACCATCAGAAAAATTTGAGGCTGTAATAAAGGAATACCTGCACCAGGGGAAGGAAAAGCTTGAAAAGGATCTGGCAGGTACAAGAGAAGCTATAAAACTGATAGCTAAGGACAAAACCAAAAATTTTATGAGAACAATGGATTTGGGTTTGAATGAAGAGGAGCGGAATTGTCTCAGTTCTCTAATAATTACAAGTATGTATCAGTCCTTCTGTTATGGCTATGGAATCGGTAAAATCGAAGGAGATACTAAGCAAAAAGTCTGTCTGTAATAGCGACCAAATTAATCAAAGATTATATAAATGAACTGGAGCATGAGTAAATCTCATTGGACGGTTCATTTTTGTTTTGTGGAGATGTTTATTATGAGCATTATTGAACAGTGATTAACATTTAGATATAATCGAAATAACCGGCAGGTATTCCCCTATAGAAGGAGAATTTCATGAGTAATATAGTTAATAATTGCAATAATTGTTCCTGTGAAAATTGTCAGAACAAAATGTGTTCAAAGAGGGTGCCTATATTTTCATCCTTCAATCAGGAGGAAATAGAAAAGGTATTAAAGCTTATAGTTCGCAGGCAGTATAAGAAGGGTGAGCTTGTAATTCTTGAAGGGACAATGCTTGAAAGCCTGATTATAGTAAACAGCGGGCGTGTAAAAGCTTATAGAAACACAAGTGAAGGTAAGGAACATATTTTATATATTTTTTCAGAGGGAGATTTTTTCGGGGAAAAGAATCTGCTCTTAAACCGTGAGGCAACCTATAACGCAGAAGCTCTTGAGGATACAGGTATTTGTACTATTAATAAAGCTGCCTTTCAGCAGCTTATGAGGGAAAATCCTGATCTGAGCTTCAAGGTAATGGAGGAGCTTTGCAGCCGTTTGCTAAGGTTGGAGAATACAATAGAAAGCATGGGAACGAGGAATGTGGAACTCAGAGTAAACACCGTCCTTGTTGAATTCTCTGAAAAATACGGACGGCAGCATGAAAACGGTATTTTGGTAGAGCTCCCCATGAGCCGTGAGGGTATTGCAAATTACATCGGACTGACCCGGGAAACCGTAAGCCGTAAAATGAGCCTCCTGCAGGAGGAAGGGATAATTAATGTGGTGGGAAACAAGAAGGTGGTAATATTGGACATGAAAAGGCTGAAGGAGAGCGTTTATTAAAGCTCCAGCCACTGATTAACTTTTCTTAAAGCCACATATATATAATAAATGTATGAAAAAACTGCGCCTGAGCTGACTTACAGGAGCAGTTTTTGTTTTTTATCAAAATAATCAAAAGTATGATTCCAATCACAGTTTTATTTCAGTAAATGATATATTCTTAACTCATCAAGAGGAGAATATAAATTAGGTTTGACAGAAGTGAAGGTCTGGCTGCAGCAGTTGGCAGGTAAACTTTTCACAGAGCTGATTAAATCATACTGTGATGCATTAGGCCATAAATAGGATATTAATAACAAACAATTTAAATAAGAGGAATTAATAAAATAGAAAAGGAGAAAAATCATGAAAAATTTCAATACACTACAGAGTATAGGTGAAATAGTATCAATACTTCCCAAAGCAAGTGAAGTATTCAGAAAATATATTATCGACTTTTGCTGCGGTGGAAACAGAGTGCTTGCGGAGGCAATCAAGGAGCAGAAGCTTAATGAAGAGGAAGTTATGCAAAAGCTGGAAGAGGCATATCTGGAAACCAAAGAGCTTTCAAAAAACGTAAACTTCCGTGAGATGAAATCACCCGAGCTTATCGATTACATTGTTAATACCCATCACGCTTACCTTAGGAGAGCACTTCCTGAAACCGCTGAGCTGACCACTAAGATATTAAGGGCTCACGGTGGAAATCACCAGGAGCTGTTTAAGGTACACAAACTGTATAATACCTTAAGGATGGAGCTCGAACAGCATCTGATTAAAGAAGAGGAATTGCTGTTCCCAATAATAAAAAAATACGAAAATAAGCCTTCTCAAGAGCTTCTGGAAGAAATAAAAAGAGTTATGCAGGAGACAGAGGATGAGCACGAGGGAGCAGGAGACATTCTTAAGGAGCTCCGCAAGATTACCAAGGAATACAGCGTTCCTGACGATGGGTGCCGGACCTACCATTTGGCCTATTCAATGCTTCAGGAAATAGAAGGAGACTTATTCCAGCACATACACCTGGAAAACAACATTCTGTTTAAGAGGTATTCTGCCAATTAAGGTTAATATTTAAACTTTTGAAAGCTGGTTTGAACAATTAATGCGAAAGGGTGATATTTAATGGATAAGGTTATAAATCTGAATAGTTCAGTGCACGACTTGTGCAAGGAATATCCGGAAATTATTGAGGTACTGAAAGAGCTGGGCTTTGACCAGATAGCAAAGCCTGCCATGCTTAATACCGCAGGGCGCTTCATGACAATTCCAAAGGGTGCTGTTATGAAGGGTGTAGAATTGGGAAGAATTAAGATAGAACTGGAAAATAAAGGTTTTAGTATAAAGGAGTAAGGGAGGTGTCTTTATGAGCGAGTTTATAAATAACCGTGAATACAGGCAAAAGGTGCTGAAAGAAATAATAAGGGAGCTTCACAATGGAAAACCCGTTGAAGAAGTAAAGGCGAGATTTGAGGAACTGATTAAGGGTATTTCAACCAAAGAAATATCCGAAATGGAGCAGGCACTTATTATGGAGGGTATGCCTGTGGAGGAAATCCAAAATCTCTGTGACGTACATGCGGCAGTTTTCAAGGGCTCAATTGAAGAGATACACAGACCGGAAAAGCCGGAAGAGATTCCTGGTCACCCGGTTCACACTTTTAAGCTGGAGAATAGAAAGCTTGAAACTTTGGTTAACGATAAAATAAAGCCTCAAATTGAAAATGTAACAAAAACCGGCAATCAGCAAGATATTAATTCTTTGATCGAGAGCTTTAAAAAATTATTGGAGCTTGATAAGCACTATTCAAGAAAAGAAAATCTGTTGTTTCCCTTTATGGAGAAGTACGGAATTACAGCCCCACCCAAGGTTATGTGGGGAGTTGATGATGAAATAAGGGCAGCAATAAAAGAAACTATTAAAGCTCTTACCGTAAATACCGGAGATAGGGAATATACTTTGAAATCGGCTGAGGAAGCGTGCGGTAGGGTTATTGAGATGATTTTTAAGGAAGAAAATATCCTTTTCCCGATGGTACTTGAAACTCTGGCAGAGGATGAATGGCTTCAAATACAGGAGGCAAGCAGTGAAATCGGCTATTGTCTCATAGAACCCAGCGCAAAATGGCAGCCTGTAAAAGTAAATGTTGAGAAAAAAGCTGTAGAAGAAGGAGATCAGCCCTCCAACAACGGCTATGTAAAGTTTGATGCAGGTATTATGACACCGGAGGAAATCAACGCTATGCTAAATACCCTTCCGGTGGATATTACTTTTGTAGATAAGGATGGCCTTGTTAAATATTTTACTCAGGGTAAGGATAGAGTTTTTGCAAGACCAAAAACCATAATCGGCAGAGAGGTAAAGAACTGTCATCCCCCGGCCAGTGTCCACATTGTTGAAGGTATAGTGGAAGACCTGAAAGCAGGTAAAAAGGATCATGAAGACTTTTGGATCAAGATGGGAAACAAATATGTTCATATCAGGTATTTCGCCGTAAGGAATCAAAAGGGGGAGTTCCTGGGAACCATGGAGTTCACTCAGGATATTAAGCCCATTCAGGAGATCACCGGTGAAAAGAGATTAGTTTCAGAGCAATAAGTTTTGCAGGGCAATAAGTTTTACAGACTAATAAGTTTAACTGAATAATAAGTCTCACAGGATAAAATCAATTCTCATGTCTTTCAGAATTTTGAGAACCTGAAAGGTGAAGGAAAAACCCATCACCTTTCAGGTTTTCCTTTTGTTCATTATAACTATTTGAAGCTAATCATTATTATGGTAAAATAAGGATAAAATGCACTGAGGAGTAACTTTATGAAAAAACTTTCAATTCTTTTGGTTCTCGTAATTATCTTAACAATCTTGACTTCATATTATGGACCTGAAATTGATGAAAAAGTGAGTGAGGCAAGTGAGCAGAAAGCCTCGACTATGGACACAACTGTGACATCAACAATGGTACCCGATATACCAACATCAATAACAGCTATACCAACAACGGCTTCCTTAACAACTACCTCAACGACATCCTCAACGACATCCTCAACATCATCCCCAACGACATCCTCATCAACATCAACTCAAAACATTAAGGTTACTGCTAATGAACTTAACATCCGGCAGGATAAATCCACAGACAGCAAAATTATTGCCGAAGCGTCCAGGGGAGATGTCTTTCAGCTACTTGGAGAGGCTAAGGATGCTCAGGGCAGGGTATGGTACAAAGTCGAGGCTGAATTCGGTAATGTGACAGGCTGGCTGGCAGGCTGGTTTTGCGTAAAAACCAATGAAGATGCAAATAAAGGCTTCAGGAGTAAGCCTGGTGAACTGTTTGACTGCAGCAGTAAGGATTTATATATTAAGCTTTTGTTATTGGGAAATTACTCTACGGAAAATCTGATCAGGACCTTCGGAAAAGACTATACTGTTGAATCCGATTATGGCGGATACAAGGATTATGAGTATAAAAACGGAGTAAAATTCAGAGTCGATAAAGAGGGAAAAGTTGACAAAGTAGGAGTTGATAACAGGAGCTTTTACATAGATTGGCATGAAATAAGGAAGGTTACCTGCGATATCTTCAGTAAAAATAAGGGCAATGAGCAGATAATAACAGACAGCGGTAATATCATTGTTATTGATGCTGCAACAAAGCGAGTGATAAGGGAATACAACACCGGTTATACCTATATAAACGATATTCAGGCCGGAAACTTTTTAGGGGGTAGTGCTCCCGAGTTATATCTGAGCACGGAAAGTAACATTTACGAAGAGCAGCCGGCTAAGAGAGGCATATATAAGATAGTAAACGATGATTTTGTAAGAGTATATGATGAGGAAGCCTTCGGACAGTATAAAAGCGGTATCAAAGCTGCTCTGGAGAAGAACGATTTAAAGTTGGACGTCAGTATAGGAAGTTTTACTCAAAGCAAAAAGTCCTCAATACCTGAGCGTGTTTTTTCCAATACAAAGGCAGTGAAAGATAAAAACAAGTTATTATCCACGGAACATGCTTGGACCGTTGTACAGGAAAAGGACAGATGGTATGTACGGGCCAGATATATTGTCAATTATGCGATGCTCACTTATTACTGGGGCCCGCTTTTGGAGAATATGGACGACAATGAGACTATGTACAACGATCTTGCCAGAGTAGATGTGATGCTGGATCTATGCAGCGGGCCGGAAGCTGTATATAAGGTGGACAGCAAAGTGAAATATGACAACAGCAAGCTGAATAGTATTAAACCGCTGATATATAAAGAGGCAGCCTTGAAAGAGGGGCCTGCGCTCGGAATGACTATGAAGGAAGCAATTGCTGCTTTGGGTGGTAAACTTAAAGAAGATTATTCAGAAAGCCAGGAGTACAAAGGAGTCTCTCTCTATGAGTACTGTGGGGTCATTACCGATATTTATACTGAGTCCAGGGATTATTCTACCACTAGAGGACTTAAGGTGGGTGACAGCATAGAAAAGGTTGAAAGCCTGTATGGAAAACCGGATATAGGGTTCTCAGGGGATGAAAAGGTGCAATATAAATTCAATTACAAATACACAAAAGAGTTAGAAGCTACATACTACAGGACAATGACTATTTATTATGAAAAGGGACTGGTAAAAGGTATTCAATTTCATCAGGTTATATTTGATTAAGAAACAAATCTAACAGCGATAGCTTAATATTTATCAAAAGTAAAAAACCGTGACTTTTGTCACGGTTTTTTATATGCCTTTAAGATAATATATAACTAACACCAGATACATAGATAAGAATAGGAGTGATATAAATGATTAACCTTTTATCCTTAAAAAGACAGCATGAAGAAATAGCCGAAATAGTAAAAAACATAAAAAGTATAATAAACTCAAGAAACCTTGGAGCTCAGGCAGGGGATACTGCTTTGCTGGTAAATACCCTGGCAGGGAAGCTCAAAATTCACCTGAACACCGAAGACAAGTATATGTATCCTGAGCTCCTTAATAACAAGTCTGGGGATATCAGAAACACAGCAAAAAATTATATGGATGAGATGGGTCATATCAGCGAAGCCTTCCTGGAATATAAGGATAGGTTTAATACCAGAACTAAAATTGCTGCCAACCCATCGGCCTTCGCAGAAGAAACCAATAAAGTTTTCACCATACTTGAAGGAAGAATAGCCAAGGAGGAGACTTCGCTGTATACTTTGCTGTAATGCTCCGGAGAAAAAATTAATTTAAAGGTATTTCTGTACTTTTAGATGAACTGGCTGGTTTAATGACTAAGGCTTTAATGGTTTCAATTTCAAGAGGCGCCTCAAACGGCATATTAATACTGAATTCGCTTTGATGATACCCTCCGCTGCCCCCTTTAAAAACTGTCAGGGAGCGGCCGTCCTTCGTTATTATTGAACAGTCACTGTACAGAAAGCCTGTTTCATGACCTGATGGCACGGTTCCGGTAATTGTAATTGAAAGCGGAGAGAGCCTAATTTCTTTGATTATTGTCGAATTATTTACAGTCATATTTTTACCGCTTAAATTAAAAGTTTTGGTTTTATTAGTGTGCATCAATGGAAAAGTAAAATGATATTCTTCGGGCATTACTATTTCAAGCTGGTCCAGCATTTCTGAAGCAACAGTAAATGAATAAAGCTCAAGATTATCTCGGCGTACTGAAACAAACCCGTCATCCCGACCATAAAGGCCGTTATTATCAGAAGCACGGAGATAAAGAACCGGAGCTTTATAGTAACCTGAGGTATCAACTGCCAGGATAAGATGGCCGTTGGTATATCCAATGGAATCAAGAAGAATTTGTCCGTAATCAGTTTTTAGGGGTATGTTTAAATTACTATTTGGAATATCGTAGGCTTCTTTTCCGGCAGGAGGGGTAACTCCCTTATCTGACAAAACATCGCCTAGATCAGACAAGACGGATTTATAGCTCCCTGGAAAGGTCATGACTAAAGTGGCAAGTTTATCTGGGGAGATATCCTGGTCAAAGCTATAGATTGCCGAATAATCGTAACAATTCACATTCTTTTTAGACGTAGAGTTTGTTTCTTTTAGAGAGGAGGAGGTTGATATTGACCTTGGTTGAATTTTATTCTTCAGATCTCCAACATACAGTTTATTTGACATTATTCCTGAATGGGCATATTCATCATAGCCCTTATCCATTGAAACTGAGTATTTTACATACAGGAGATTACTGTCTCCGATTACGCCATCTACACTGAGCGTAACACCGGATTTTGAGTAGGTTTTGTCTGGAGCAACACCATATTTTTTAATAATGTTCAGCTGGTTGTCAGTAATTCGTGCATCATAGAATTGTGAAAAAAAACTGCGGAAGGCGGTGTTAAGCCCTAAAGACTGACCGGCTGCCGATACTGTAATAAAGGATGCAATCAGAATAATAGCTGCGGGCAAGGAAAGCCTTGTCGCTTTTCTTGTATCCGAAGCACGTGATTGAAGGGCAGCTCCTTTAGTTTTTACGCTATTTAATACACTTTCAGAAACGGTTATATTTTTAAATGCATTTTTATATAAGGCTTTATTCATACAGGAATTCCTCCGATAGCTTATTTTTCAGCATGTTACGTGCCCTTTGAAGCTGTGTAGCCACAGTTGTTTCCTTTTGTGAAGTGATATCTGCGATTTCCTTTATTTTATAGTTTTCGTAGTAAAACAGGTGAACAACCACTCTGTACTTTAAAGGCAGATTCATTACAGCGTAAAATAAATCACTTTCCTCGGGACCCTCAAAGGAGATATTATCCTGAATGGGCTGTATCTTTTTAAACCATGAGGACAAAAGTAGCTTTTTACAGCAGTTTATTGTAACTCTGATAAACCATGCCTTTTCGTGATCAAAGTTTTCAAAAGAGGGGGCTTTCTTAAAATACCTCAGGAACACCTCCTGAAATACATCTTCGGCATCGCTAATATTCTTAGTGTAGGCATATGCAATTTTGAAAACTGTATCTTTCTGGCGTGCTATTATTTCAAGGTTTGACACACTAACCTCCGTAATGTGGGATTAAGTTTAAACTTTTGTAGGATGGCCATAAAGTTATTATGCTTAAGCTTTCATATATAAAACCCTTTAAGTGTTCAAAATATCACACAGTAAAACTCTTATTTTAAATTTTTTCACTAAGGCGTATAAATAAGAAACAGTCTTTCATAAACAAACAATGCATGACCTGATTATACCATTTTTGGAGATAATGGAATGAGCTGTAAAACATAAAATATACTACAAAAAAAGACACCCTGTACGAGTGTCTTTTAGCGTATGGTGCGTCCAGCGAAGCTGGAGCACGCCAGTCGGTGTAAGTCCGCAGTTTATATGGGACCTGCTTTTTTATTTCCTGTCTTAGCCTTCCCCTGTATTTCAGGGACAGGTCTGACATCATTTTTTTGAAAATGCTGTGAGTGATTGCTTTCGGTGCCATGAGGTTCTGAAGGGTCAGGTCTTCTCATACCTTTTTTAGCCATATAATCTCTCCTTACGCGCGGATTAAGTTTTCTATCAGTGATAAAAGCGCTCATTACTATTTTTTCATAGAAGAGAAAAACTATTCTTTTAAACAGCAACTCTGTCATCATATTCTTTCAAGGTAAGAGAAATGTTCAGATTTCCGTTTCTACATCTGAGCTCATCAATAAATTGCTTTTGATCGGCTGCCGATTTTAAATTTATGGTATAAACTACTTCAAAAATAGTACCAAAATCGGCTGTCTTTACTCTCTTTAAGCTCCATGAAGAAGTATAGTTCTCCAGAATATCATCAAACAGGTTTTGAAAATTAAGATCTTCAGGGATGCTTATTTTTAGCTGCATGCAAGAATTCTTCGGTTTTCCGAAATTAAAGTTATGAAGAAGGGTCATTACGAGGCAAAGTACAATAACGAAAATAAGCCCATAGGCAAGGTAGCCCATACCACAAGCCAAACCCACTGCCAGCGTAAAAAACACATATGCTATATCCTTAGGGTCTCCGGGAGCACTTCTGAACCTGATAAGGCTGAAAGCACCCGCAAGGCTGAAGGCCCGTGCAATATTATTTCCTATAAGCATAATAATTATTGATATAATTGCCGGCAACATTATCAAGGTAATTGTAAAGCCGGCAGAGTAGCCTTCCTCCTTATGGGTTCTTATATATGCCAGGCTGATTATAAGACCTAAAAGCAGTGCGGCGCCAAGGGATAGAAGCATTCCAGGGAGTGTAAGGGTGTCGCCTGAATTAGATGTTGCAAAGATTGACTCCAACATGTTCATTTCTCCTTTTGTAATTTACTAAAGTTCTGACTGAATTTTGACAAGTATATTTCTTATATTCACAGCCGTATTTTGAAAAACTTGTTTTATATATTTTAAGCTTTGATAAGGTCTGAGACAGCCACAAAGGCACCGCTGTAGAAATTTTTATTTCCATAAGATGCTGTCCCTTTTCAAGCAGCTGTTCTCCGTAACTGTCGTTCTCCAGAAGGAGATCCTTTCTCCGTGTGGTAATATCATGATCAAAGGTAATTCTGAAATTTGTGTCCTGCTTCCCGAAGAAAGCCGATCTTGTATAGCTGATGTAAGCAGCAGGAGTAACCTTGTTCCTGCTGAGGAAGTAATCCAGTTCATTAATAATCTGCTTTCCCATGTAATTTTCCACTACAGGCTTTTTGCCTGTTTCAACAAAGTCATAGGCCTCCCGTAATGTCATCGCCGCTCTTCTTTTATGGACTATTCCACCAGTTTTCTTTTTTAACTCCAGAAAAACCTTGGAAGCCAGAGAAGTGGGAACAGAGTAGCTTCTGAGGCGCAGTTTTTCCTTGTAATCGGGCTTTGATAGTGAGGTTCTGATTAAAGAGCTATCCAAGGTATCGTAATAAATATTATAGATGTTGTAGCTTTTTCCGTTCCGACAATACTCATCTGCATTCATACGGTCTGTAATTTGCGGAAGGAGAGCCTGGTATTGTTCTTCAGTCAGGACGAATTTCATCTCGTATCTTTTAAAAGCGGTTATAGCCATATTAGTCTCCTAAGCAATTCAATTTATTAATATTTGGTTCCACTGATAATGCTCTGCTTAATACCATCAAATCCAGTAGAATCAGTTTGATGGCTGCATTCTGCCCTGACCACCCTTGAAACCCGGGCCACCGCGCCCGCCGAAGCCGCCGGCCGTACCGACTGTAGACAATACTTCCGAAACTGTAAAGCTTTTGAACTTAGTACCTCCACTATAGGTTCCATCTGTATAGAGCCCGTCCTTTTCAGCGCCGGTGGAGCTTCCTCCGTAGTAAATATCATAGGAGCTGTCTTTTCTTAGTTCGGGAGAACTGATTACTACTGTCTGAAAATCCTTAGCAGGCTTAAAAGTAAGAAGCTCCTTACCATCTGCAGATTTAATATGAACCAGAGTACCTACAGTCATTTTCTGATCAAAGGTTATCATTGCCGAATTTTGGGTTGAGGTTTTATCAGTTCCCTGTGCCATTCCAGAACTTCCTGCAGCTATAAGGAAACCTCCGGTCATTTTAAAACCACCGTTATAGTCAAGGGCTCCATTATTGTTTTCTGTCGGTCCATTGACTACTATTGTACCGTTTGTCACATTGATTGAACCGTTGGAATCAAGTCCATCACCGTTGGCATCTACATATATATAACCTCCGTTAATGTTCAGGGCACCGGTACCGGAGGAATTTAAGCCATCCTGGCCCGGCCGGCCACCAGATGAAGAGTTGTCGGCTCCTCCGGAAATATTAATACCATCGTCACTGGAAGTAATATGGATATTACCGTTATTTATTGTAATGTTGGAGCTTTCAATACCCTCGTAAGACTTAACGATATTTATTTCGCCCTTGTTAATCAAAATGCTGTTATCTGCATGTATGCCGTCATCACCGGAAGAGGCGGAAAGGGTTCCACCGTTCACAGTAATGCTGTTGTTTGAATGGAGAGAATCATCAGCTGAATCAATCTGTATAGTTCCGCCGTCAATTGTTATTCCGACTGTCGCCTTTACGCCTTTTTTGCTTACAGAATCGCTACTGTCGGAATTGGAACCGGCAGCTGTGCCTGGCTGTTCCTCAAAGAGCTGTCCATCAAGAGGAGGCATGGCTGTACCATCAGGATTACCGAAGTCAGAGCCTTTCCCAAAGCCTCCTTTGAAGCCTCCCATACCTGGTTGTTCTGCTGCTCTTACTTCACTGTTAACACTCCCGCCCCCGGAGGATATCTTAATATCACCGGTTTTTATCAAAACATTTGTTTCTGCCTGAATACCATCTTCCTGAGAGGTAATATTTACGGTACCGCCTTCAATTAAAACAAACCCTTTTTCAACATCTTCATCATTTGTTGATTTGATGCCGTCTTTTTGAGCATTAATATTTACAACACCGTTCTTTATTGCTACATAATCTCTGCCTTGAATACCATCTGTCGTTGAATTAACGGTTATATTACCACTCATAATCTTTATTCCATCTTTACTGGTTATGGCATTTTTATAGTTAGCATTAACAGTGATGGAACCTGTACCGTTTATAGTGAGGTCTGATTTTGAGAATATTGCAGAGTTTGGTTCACCTGCTTCCTTGTCGTCGAGATTATAATTCTTGCCATCAGTAATGCTGTTTCTTGAACCTTCAGACAAAACTATTACCGTCTTTTTCGCTTTTGAAATATATATTGGTGAACTGCTTGAACTCGTAATATTAGCCCCATTAAGGACAAGTCTGACCGTTTTATCATCCTCGGTGTTGACCCGGATTTGTCCGTCTGCAATTGTACCGCTGATAACATAGGTACCTGCTGATGTAATGGTAACCACGTTTTTATCTGCTTTAGCTCCTGCTCCATCTATTGTTACGTTACCCGAACTTAGAGAAATAATAGTGGAATCGGCAGTGCTCCAGGCTGAATCCTCGTCTTCGGCACTGTATTTCACCGTAACATCAGTTCTTATAACCTTGTTTGCCTGACCGGAGGTACTTACGTTGTTTACAGCAGCAGAAGAATTGCTGTTGCCGGCAGCTGTTGAATCTTGGGTCACGCTAGAGCAAGCTGTCAACGCGGGTATGGTTAACATTAATGACAATAAGACTGCTGAAAACTTATATTTTAATTTTTTATTATTCATTTTGTATTTCCTCCTCTTTTTATTTCACAATTCATATTCTAAATTTAAAATGTGATGGCTTAGTGAATGGAAACTGACTGTTTGGGAAAGAAAAAGGAAAAATAGAAAAGAAGCCCGAAGCAAAGGTTAACTTGCTTGAGACTCCTTATCCAATGATCTATGACTATTGCTATGCTGAATATTGAATGCTGGCTATTGATATACTGACTATTAATATACTGACTACTGGCGAATCTCTCCGCCGCTTAAAAACGTTTCTCTCATATGTTTTATGGGAGCTTGTGAAGCCAGTCGAAGTAGTCCTGTAGTCTATTGGGTCCCCCCAATATATCTCTGGCGATGTAAAGCGTACCGTCATTTTTGACTTTTTCGCTCCACTTTACCAGACTTATTGTTCCGTTAATTATTTCAATTGCAGTTATGGCGCGGGGATGAATACAGCTGCCGTCATTAAAGTAAGGAACCTGACCCACATCTGGAAAGGAGGGCCTGTGGTTGTGTCCTGCTATAAGCAGGTGTTTTTCTTTGACAACCCATTTTGTAAGTTTTTTTGCTATTGATATTTTCTTTTTATAATTCTTTGCCGCACTTGTCGGATCATTAACACCGAAGGTCTCCAGTGGCTTCCACACATACCTTACAAGAAATTTGCTCAATCTCCAGAAGGTACCACTCATGGTATCTACCTGGTGTCCGTGGATCAGAAGTATTTTATCGTTCGACTCGGTATGCCTTAAAATTAAACCTTCGTGTGCCCTAACACTATTAAATATGGAAGGGTCCTCCTGGTTCCGCTGTGCAAAATAACGTTGTATGTTTGTGTCAATATACTTGTAATTTCTTTTCTCCATATCATGATTTCCGTACATGAGATACAGTCGTCTATCATCATGAAACTTGGACAACAGACTGAAAACATCTTTGTGAATCTGTATAATATCCGAGAGACGTTTGTTTTCCCATAGCTCATCCCCATCTCCCATTTCGATATAAGTAAAATTATGATAATAATAGTTGTTCAAAGCCGAAAGAAAAATGTTCCTGTTATTGAGAAAATTATCCGATCGGCTGCCGTCGCCCCTGTGACAGTCACTCATTAAAACAAATCGGGAAGAATTATCAAAGGGAATAATTTCTGACCTGTTATATACTCGAGTAACCTTTTCTAATTTATTCATTTATCCCACCTCACTTGGGAAGATAATTTGTTTCTGTCTCTACATTCAAGAAGCTCTTTATCTTATCAAATACACTGAACACTGCTGCTGTTTTACCTATTTTAAACAACTCGGTATATAGTTCGGGCGAGCCCTCTTTAACAGCATTAACCTTATCTTTCAAACCTGTATAGCCCTTGGTAAGCACCTGGTAAACCTCACAGTTCCTCTTGAGCTGCGCAAGCATCAACCTGTCAGTGGCTGCTGACCTGGTGTATGGCTGCTTCGTCTTTGGTTTGTCATAATGTAGTGCAACTGTTGTCCTTCTGACCTCATACTCTTCCTCTGTGTAACCTGCCTTAAGAAGGCTTTTCAGGAAGGCATCCCTCATACCCCTGCTTTTAAAGGTTATATATACATCCATAGACAGCTCCGAAGGTTCAGAATACTCTCCAAGTTTAAACCCTGTCAGCCACCAGTGTTTATCCTTACGGGTCATTATTTTCTCACCGTTTTTGTAAAGGATAAAAGCCATGTATAATCTGTCTTCATTGCTTGCGCAGGAATAAAATGTACCGTCAAAAACACCGGGTATGTTTAAATCAGGCCATTTGCTGGAGTAAACTCCAACTTCACAGCCTGTGGTCATTCCATATTGTCCTTTCCAGAACTCTATAAGCCAACGCCTTCCTCCGTAGGAAAATCGGATGGGCTCGCAATCGATGATCATTCCCAGAGGAGCGGCTGCTTCATCATAAAGCCTGCAATAACCCATACTTCTCTGCCATGCATACATTGTTGAAAAGAATATGTCATTTTTAGGACTGTAGGCGTAACCGGCAGTACCAATTAATTCATCTATGGTACTTCCGCCGTCGTCCTTGTCCCGCTCTTCTGAGAAATCTTTTTTAGCTGCCCGGTAATACCTTCTTTCAGCTAACTTGTACGAAAGCTTTGAAGCGATATATTCATACAAAAGCGGTCCCGCAAGAACAACTACAAAAATAGAAATTAATAGAATAGAAAACCAAACATTGAAACTTACAGTGTCATTGGTTAGAAATAAAACATTTAACATAATAACTCACTCCAAATATGTTGTTTATACATAATATTCAAATTTGACGAGTTATGTTAAAGAATAAAAAGATAAAAAAACTACCCTGGGTTATTCTCAAGGTAGTTTAAATATAGAACAGATTTGTTTTTTACTAAAAAAGATTTATTTATTGCTCAGCAAGCACAACTTTATTCCGGCCAGAGCGTTTAGCTGAATATAGAGCCTCATCGGCCTTTTCCTTCATTGTGTTTAAATCCTCAATCTTATCGGGATAGCAAGCAGCCCCTATTGATATGGTTATTTTGATGCTTGTACCATCAGATAGAACAAAAGGGGTATTCTGGACCTTTTGGCGAATTCTTTCGGCAATATCCAAAGCCAGTCCTGAGTCGCAATTGGGAAGAATTATTGAAAATTCCTCACCGCCGTTTCTTGATACAATATCTCCATCCCTGCAGTTCTGAAGCAGAATTTCTCCAAGTGTTTTAAGAACAACATCACCTTCCTTATGGCCATAGGTATCATTAACTTTTTTGAAGAAGTCAATGTCCAGGAACAGCAAAGAGAATTTTTGATCGAGCTGTTTGGCTGTATCAACTACGTTATTGTAAACAGTATCAAATTGTCGGACATTATTCAGACCTGTCAAAAAGTCTCTTTTAGCTTCCAGTTTGTAACGTCTGAAGGCAAAGGTATATGCCTCAAGATATCCGATATATTTGTATAGAACAAAGGCCACAAGACTTGTTACTGATAAATATATCAGTATAATAACTATTTTATCTGATAATTCGGGGACAAAAAGCGCGTAAGAGGTTCCTGTAACAAACTCAGATACCAACAAGCTGTAGATCCACTTTTTATGTAAGGTTTTTTGCTTTTTAAAAATAACATAGTTGAAAAATGGAATAGATAACATAGACACCGATGCAAAAATTGATGCAAAGGATACTCCAAACCGAAACATTCGGAACATTGCGGTAGCCAGGCCTGTAATTAACCCGGGTAAAAAGCCTCCATAAAGAGAAGCTATCAATATAGGTAAAATGCGGAGGTCTAGAATAAGATGGTTGGCCAGTTTTACCGAAAACTCTACAAGTATTATCCCCATAATACCAAATATTAAGCCTGAACGTAGCTTGAGCCTCAGGGAAAGCTGAGGATTTAAGCCTGTATTCCCGAAAATCTGATAACAAACACTGATAAAAGCCACTAACATTCCTGCATTAATTACAAAATCTCTGAACATTATTCCCCCATAATATTAGTCTCTATATATAATATATAATTATACTACCATTTTACTAAATTGGGTAATAGGAGGTAAAAATAACATAAGTTATTTATAGGAAGGTCAAATAATAACTATCAGATAATGTTCAGACTTCCCACTGGAGTTATTTACCGGATATAAAAAAATGCCCGGCCCCTCTTTACAAATGGCTTGTAAGAAAAGGTACGGGCATCTGTTTACTTTGCCGGGCTGTCAACCATCAATAATTATGACGGTATATGTTTATCAAATATCACCAAAGGGTCTGTTTTACTGCCATCCAATAGCCCGGAAGCCTGCCCTTTGAGTTGCTTGTCAAAAAACGCAAGAGTATAATCATTTACTAGCTTTATGCATTGATAGGAATCAACTGTTCCAACCCCAAGCATTTTTGAGAGCAGAGGAGAAATCCTTGGCAAGTCAGTGAAGTTAAGGTGGCCTGAATCTTTTATACAAAGGGAGTAAGCTTCGGCTTTACTGTTATTATACGCATTGATGTTTGGAAGGTAGCTGCTTTCCTTAGCTTGAGGCTCAAGGAAAAGTGATCCGTACATAAGCATCAAGGGTTTTTTGAAAGGCTCCTTCGTTAACGAGTCCTTATTACCTTCGGGCCCGGTAATATCACCAAGCATTGTACCGTCTATTACAATCGCAGCCTTGACATCATCTCGGTCTCTGCACACCTGAGCTGAGGCTGCTCCACCAAGTGAATGCCCGAAAAGCCCGATGTTTCCTAAATCCATGTGTCCTCTTAATAATTCGCCCTGGGTACCAAGGTCTCCGGTTTTTAAGCTGTCTATAACAAATTCAATATCTGCAGTTCTTAAGTTCAACCATTTATGGCTTTCTGTAAATTCTTCCTGGGCAGTGAGTTTGCCGGATGAAGCCGCAAGCGCACTATTGAGAAAATCCGTATTAACCGGAACCTTACTTCCATCAGCGAAGGATGAATAAAAAGAATGATAGGTATGATCGATACTGGCAACTATATAGCCATGGCTTGCAAGCTCTCTGCAGGCTGATGCGTTACTGCTGCGGACACCGAAGGCACCATGTGAGAAAATGACTACAGGATAGTTCTTTTCCTGGTTTGAAACCTTTGCGGCGGTTGTACCATATTCGGTTTTTATATCAGTTTCGGCGGGATACCAGAACTGTACTGCAAGTTTACGGAAATCACAGGTTGCTTGAGTAAAGGTTTCTTCGCGCTTGTTATCTGTAAGGTCACAGGTAATTGTTCCAATATTGTATTTGCCTGTGGACTGCGGAAGAGAATTAAAAGGAAGAACAACAGTGGGGAAGAGCACACATATTCCAAGAGCCAATATTGCAGCTGTACGCCCTATACCCGCCAATACTCTGTGCCTTGGCTGATTTGGATTGTGTTTGAATATTCTGACAAGAGTAACAAGAAAAAGGATAATAATGAATATATAAAGAGGAATAAATCGTACCCTGATAGTTTGTGTGTCTATTACAAGATGAAGCATTAAAAAAACGACAGCTGCAAGGGGCATAAAATCCAGAAAGCGCGGAACTTTTTTGACAGGCAGCAAAGGCCAGATAAGTACCGGAATTATTGGTAAAATCATTAATATTTCTAATATTGTTAACATATTAACCCTCCATTGAATTACAATTTGATTATGAATTAATTGTAATTCAATGGAGGGTTTTGCACATCTGCCCAAAGTAATATTTTATTATATAAAAAGTATGACCGGAGTCATAGTTTTTATGAATTAACTCTGCCACGGTTTATGTAAATAATGTCAATTGGGTTACCAATAACAGCTATATGTATTTATTTTGATGTGCATACAGTGTAAGCTTGCTTCGGTCACTCACTTGCAGCTTACTGTAAAGGCTGCTTATATAGTTTTTGACAGTTCCCTCAGAAATGAAAAGCTTTTTGGATATTTCAGAGTTTGTCATACCGTTTCCCACAAGCCTGAGGACTTCCTTCTCCCGGTCTGTCAGGTCAGAGGCCGGAACTTCCTCATTCTGCTGGGCCTGACCTGTAGGGATTGGACTTGAACCTGCTATATGTGATATTACTTTTGCCGCAATTTCCGGCTGCATTATAGAATTACCGTTGTACGCATCCCTGATTGCTCCCACCAGTTTTTCAGAGGAAAGGTCTTTCAGAATATATCCTGTAGCACCATTTTTTAGTGCTTCAATAATAAATTCATCATCATCAAAGGTCGTGAGAATTATTACTTTTATATGAGGATAACACTGCTTTATAATTCTGGTACATTCAACACCATCCATAACAGGCATTCTAATATCCATCAGAACTACATCCGGGTTAAATTGTGCTGCCTTATCAAGGGCATCCTTTCCGTTTTCGGCAAGTGCAACCACCGACATATCCTCTTCTAGTTCCAAAATCGTTTTTAAACCTTCTCTCATTAGCCTCTGATCGTCAGTAATTATTAATTTGATATTCATAAAATTCTCCAATAATAAAATTTATATAAGCCAAATTTTTAGTCTAGTTGCCTGTAGGAACATTAATTATAGTTTTAAAACCATTACGATTTGAACTGGTGAACTCTGCCTTTCCGTTTAGGGCATTGATTCGTTCCATGATGCCTTTCAGACCATAGCCTGCTTTAATATTTGTACAGCCCAGTCCATTATCCTCAACTATTACTTCAATAGAACCGTTTACCTGAGTAATATTAACTCTTATATCGGTAGCATGTCCATGCCTGATGGAATTGGTAATACTCTCCTGAATTGCCCTGAATATCGCAACCTCCAAGCCTGTCGACAATTTCAGCTCCTGCGGAAGAGAACTATGGAGCGCTACTTTTACTCCTGTATTCTCCGTAACTTCATTAATGACGGTGGTAACTGAGGCTAATAAGGATTTATCCTCCATTACTTTGGGGCGAAGTGCCTTTATAGATCGCTTTATATCATTAAAGCCGCTTCGAGATAGCTCCTGAGCCTTTTCCAACTCTCCGGGCAGCCGGGAGGGGTCTGCGCCGGCCAGCTTTTTACATGCTTCAAGCTGAACAATAAGAGTAGTAAGTGTGTGTGCAAGTGTATCATGGATTTCCCTGGCCATTCTTGTTCTTTCCTCTTCAATAGCAAGCTTTTGAACAGCTGCCGAATTCTCGATCAACATTTTATAGGCTTGCTCCAGCTCACTATTTATGCGAGCCTGTTTCTCCTTTTCATTTATTTGCATTTTAACGAGATGGCTCATACCAATTACAAATACAGAGGAAACAATTAAGGAGACAACCATAGAAAGCATTGAACTGTAAGGTATTTCTTTTGTAACAGCTGATAGTGAAAATTCGACCACAATAAAGGTTGATGCTGCCAGAACAGAATATTTTAAAGGGTACATGAGGACCATAGATGATAACATTACATAAAAAAACAGTATATGTACAGAACTTTTATCAAAGCTACCGATAATTAATATAAGTATAGTTTCAAGAATAATGCTGACTATTGTATAGCTTGCAGGCTTATTTCGGGGGTACAGCCAATATTCTCTTGAAAAGTTAACGATAAATAGCGAAATAATAAGAGGTATCAGGATTCGAAGGGTGGTAAAGTCATTGTCGAACATAATTATTACGGTTGCTGATATGTAAGAAAATATTATGAGATATTTTAGTATGTTTTTAATTTTTAAACCTGACAGCATCATTAACCCCCTGCACTAATGTGACTATTTACTGTTTTGTGTACTTTTACAAAACAATTATATCATCAAGCAGGGTTAACTTGAAAGGATACACAGGATTTTTGTGTTGCAGCATAAAAACAGGAGGCCCGAAGGCCACCTGTTTTTATTGGATATAATAACTATAGTTTTTGCCTGAATTATCATCCATTTTGTTGGATGCATCCTTGAAGGATACACTGATCTGGCATCCGGACTGAACGGGAACAGATAATTCATACTTCTGGTGGGTACTGTTCATAGGAAAGGTTTGGCTGTTTCGAGCGTTATTTGTGTCCAAGGTATTAACGATAGCATATATCTCTGTAGCCCCGTTTTTAACAAGCTGTCCGTCATACATCAATCTGACCTTGTCACCGTAGGTAGTGAAAGATACTCCTTTGGCGTAATTATCGTCTGAAGCTTTATCGGAAAGCTCGATATTAAAC
Source organism: Bacillota bacterium (assembly GCA_023460955.1). GTDB lineage: Bacteria > Bacillota > Clostridia > Acetivibrionales > DSM-1351 > Ruminiclostridium. Next base: position 44,808 of record JAEWOH010000066.1, read on the forward strand.
GTTTCTGCCCCGCATTCATTACAGCCGGATGAATTAACATCCGTATAAACCAAGGATTCATCACTAAAGTTTACAGGTTGTTCCATATTCATACCTCCCGAAAAACTATATTTTTTAACCCAATATATTTTTTGCAATGATATAAAAATTATCCTGTACGAATTGTGGTAAAAATGATAAAAAAAATGACAATAAAAAAAGGCTTTCATATATATGAAGCCTTTTTGGTGCGCCATCAGGGATTCGAACCCGGGACACCCTGATTAAGAGTCAGGTGCTCTACCAACTGAGCTAATGGCGCATTAATGATAAAGTTGGTAAACAAATTAAATTAAGCAACTCGTATATTATATTGTGTATTTAATTTATTGTCAATACCTAAAAATTAATTAATAAAGACATTAAATGATTCTGCATAATATTTAAAATCCCATATTTTATAGGAAGTTCGGTTGAGATTGCTAGAAATAATGTATTAAAATGTAAAATAATGTTATAATATTTAAGAAATTCAAGTAATTCAAGTAATTCTGAGGGGAGGGTTTATTCTGCCGGATATCAATTTAGAAAATAAACATTTTCATACTCCCACTAAAGCCTATATAAATGAAATTGAAGACTACAGATTAAGCTTTAATGTTGAGAGATGTGAGAAATTAGGTAAAGTATTATTCATTCTTAACATTTTACTGATATTGCTAGATTTAATTGTATATAAGCCTATGAGATCAGAAACCATATCCTATTTATATCTTTACTATTCCCACATACTCATGGTAATAATAATTCCCGCTTGGTTCTTACTTGAAAAGTTACATAGAAAATATAAGAATTTTCTAAGCAGGAGAATATTATATGTATTATTAATGAACGTTACCATGTATTGGGGAGTGTTTATGGGCCTGAATGACCTTTTCATAAGCGGACAAATTTCTGCTTATATTATTTGTGTGTCAGGTATTTCCATATGTTTGTACTTAAAGCCACTTGAGAATTTTCTGACCTATTTGACATCACTGATTGTTTTTGTTTTTGGCTTAAATTTGTTTGTTGAAAATCGAAAGGTTCTTTACAGTCATATTGTAAATGCCACTATTCTTATAATCATATCTTACGTTGTCTCTCATTTGATCTACAAATGTTTCCTAAAGGATTTCATAAACAAGAAGCAATTGTTGGAAAGTAAGTGTGAGCTGGAGCAGACAAATCAGAAATTAAAAGAATCCGAAAAACTAAGAACAGATTTTTTCGCCAATATTTCTCATGAACTAAGAACTCCTCTTAATGTAATATATTGTTCTCAACAAATGCTTGGCGCTACACTTGAGAAAAAGGAACAGTGTGACCAACAGATGAATAAGTATCTAAAAATGATAAAACAAAATTCCTATAGATTATTAAGGCTCATCGGAAACCTAATAGATATTACAAAGATAGATGCAGCCAGCTTTGATGTCAAATTGGTTAACACAGATATTATCAAGGTAGTTGAAGATATAACCTTATCGGTAGCAGATTTTGTAGAGAATAAGGGGTTAACCTTTACCTTTGACACGACAATTGAGGAAAAGCTTGTATGTTGTGATCCTGACAGGATTGAGAGAATAATATTAAACCTTTTATCCAATGCAGTTAAGTTTACTGAAAAGGGCGGGAGTATCTTTGTAAATATCTATACCGAGGACAAAAGTGTATGCATATCTGTAAAAGATACGGGGATTGGGATTCCCGAGGAAATGAAATACTTAATATTTGACAGATTTATTCAAGTGGATAAGTCCACGTCAAAAAAATGTGAGGGCAGCGGCATTGGATTGTCTCTTGTCAAGTCTCTGGTGGAGATGCACCAGGGGACAATTCAGGTAAAAAGCGAGCTAGGTCAAGGAAGTGAGTTTATAATTAAACTGCCGGATAAAGTGCTGGGCGAAAATCACATAACTAAAGAAACTGCCGAGATTGGAGACGATCACGTTAAGAGGATCAGTATTGAGTTTTCAGATATTTATTATTAAATGTAGGCTAACATAATGCCTTTAAATGAGCTTGACATTAATCAAAGCCACATTGATGTTTATGTCAAGAATGCGCCAGTTATAGTCGCAAAAGGATTTTATGTCAAGAATGCGCCAGTTATAGTCGCAAAAGGATACTGCTGAGCCTATTTAATATCATCCATTTTCCTTCTCCTTAATAGGAAACAGCAAATCAAGCTGTAAATAACTCATTTCAGAATTGTGCTTTTGAATATAGTTATAAAAATTTAAAGTTTCTTCAAAGCCTTGTCCAAAGACTGTTTCGGACGATTCCCATCGTGGGGAACCCCAGTCACTATCGTATTTATCACTTGCATTAACCCACTCTTTAAGCCGCCGCCAATCCTGAAAATCCCACGCCCTTAACACATGAGCAGCATATAACCCGCCTCTGAAAGTTCGTCTTACTAACGGTTCGGGTATCTCCATGTTGTCGGGAACAGACACCCACACTTCATATACGTGTGAGTTTTCGCCAATTGCCGCGCCTTGAGAGCAGTCAAAACCAAAACTGCGTGCGTCGGGTTTAATTTTTAACAATCCGCTCTCTTTTGTAAATTTACTTATCATGTCCAATGCTTTGCCTTCGCAGCCTTCTCCTGAGGCGTAAGCAGCAGCGATGGTCATGGGCGGTAGATATATAATCCGCACATCCTTGTCTTCCAGTTGCATCAGTTTTTCGTTAGCCTTATTCAATTCTTTCATTGATAAATTCTCTTTCATTTCATTGATTTGATTATCTGAAAAAGAAAGAGAGCTTATAACAGAGAACACAGCCTCGTCTCCGAGAAGTTTTAAATTTATATCTGCTTTTTCATGGATTTCCTCAATAAAACGCGTCAATATGGACTTAACGGTAGACAGGGCGGTAATTTCACCGTCTATTTCGCTTATGTTCTGCCTGAAGATTTCCACTGCTTCCGCCGCATCTGAATTGTTAAGGATGCTTATTATTTGTTTCACGGGAACACGCAGCTTACGCAAAACTATAATTTGCCGTAAACGGCTCACGGCATTTGCGTCATAAACCCGATAAGCATAATCGTCTTTCCTCAGACTTAGAATTAATCCCGCCTGCTCATAATAACGTAACATTCTTGTAGAAATACCGTAATCCCTTGACACCTGACTGATTGTTTGAAGCTCCATATCATAACCTCATTTCTTTTCCTATTCTGAATACAAAGTAAGACACGGGGTCAAAGTCACGATACGAATATAAGTATTTTTATTCTGTCATATAAGGCTTAAATATATTTTCTGTAAAATGCAAATTAACAGTCAATAGACAAAAAGTAAAAGTTTTATTCCATTTTGGTGAACATTAAAATGGAGCTTTTTACGGGTTAAATTCACTTTTTAAAATACTATATATCAATGAATCTGAATAGTTTCCGTCGTGACGTAAATAGTGCTCACGAAGCCTTCCTTCATAAACCATATTACATTTCTTCATAACCTTACCAGATGCAGGGTTATCAACATCATGTTTTGCATAAATACGATGGTAACCAACATCACAAAAAAGAAATTTCAATATAGCTGACATTGCTTCAGTCATTATACCTAAATTCCAAAATTCATAGCCTATACAATAACCAATCTCGCAAGATTCGTTTTTTTCATCTGAACTAGTAACAGAAATACTTCCAACAACCTGACCTTTATATTCAATAACCCAGTTATAAACGCTCATGGAGTAATTTGATACTTGTGTTAAAATAAACTCTCTTAAACTTTCAATATTGCTATAAGGCTGCCAGGTAAGGAACTTTGTTACTCTTTCATCTGTAGCATAATTTCTATATATATCCTCTGCATCATTAACACTATATTTTCTTAATTGCAGTCTTTCAGTTATAATATTTTCAGTTCCTTTATGTTTTATTATTTTCAATCACCTACCTTAAATAAAGTAATCTTCAGTAAATAAAGTAATCTTCAGCTCAATTATTCCTGCCGGTTTGTTCCTTGTACTGATATTATTTTCTATTAAAGTTTAGCCATTTAAAAAAGGTAATCCGCTTCATTTGAGACTTTCTGCAAAAAGCTATATCCTTGAGTAAATAAAGCGAACTTGGCTTAAACTTATTTAGCGGAAGACAGAATATATAGAATGTAACTATAAGTATTTTATCAATTATTACCTATTTCTTCAATAAAACAAACTCCTGATTTCAGAACAACCACAGATATAACAAAGATAATGCAAAAGCTTTGAAAAGCGTTTTAATTACTTATGTACAATTTTGAAAGAGAGAGGGATTCATCGCATGCTAATTACGTCGCCCATGGCTCGCTGTGCTTACGGTGCTGAGCTTATACGCTCTCAGCAAAATGGTTGTTCGGATCATTTTTTGCAGGCTGCGCTTGATGCGCTTACGCCGTCCTTGATCAGAAGCCTTTCCCGATTTAACTCCCGCCGGGAGGCCAGAGGGGGTTACGGGGAGACTGGTCTCACCCGTAAGGCGCTTCGCGTTTTTGTAAAACAAAAACGCCTGTGTTTTCCGCAGAAAACACAGGCGCCATGGCGGAGAGAGAGAGATTCGAACTCTCGGAGGCGGTTAAACCTCACACGATTTCCAGTCGTGCGCCTTAGACCAGCTCAGCCATCTCTCCATACTAATTATTCAGTTCAGCCTTAAGCTGCTTTTATATTTTACATTACGTCCTTGTACTTGTCAACACAAAACTGACGAACAAATACCCAGAGGTATAACATACCTGTGGACACAGTAATTTACAGTGAAATAATAAATAAATAGTAGTAAAATATCAATATGTAATACCCTTAACAATTATTGAGCCGGCTTGTAAAAGCCGGCTGTTTTTTTAAGGTTCTGTAAGTTTTCCATGTTTGCAGGGTTTCAGTCTGGCATTGATAAAACCATAATCACTATTAAGCACTTCATGACAGCTGACAAAAATATTCTCCTGTGAAACCTTACGTATTTCATTTATTTCGTCGATATTAGCACTCAGGCATGCAATAACGTCACAATCAAGCCCTTTTGTACTCTTTAGAATTCCCATTGCATTCTCCACGGACATTGCCTCGCGGTAAGGTCTTTCCTCAGTAAGTGCTGTAAAAATATCGCTGACTGCAAGTATTCGTGAGCCCAGATCCAGCTCAGAGTTCTTCTTTCCAAACGGATAACCTGAACCGTCAAGCTTCTCATGGTGGAAGGCTGCCCAATCCCGAACCTTCTCCAGTCCGGGCATGGAATCAATAATTCTGTAGGTGTGGTACGAATGAGTTTTTACTATATTATATTCAAAATAATCGAGAGGCCCGGGTTTCTCCAGTATTTCTTCAGTAATAGACAGCTTTCCCAGATCGTGCATCAAGCCTGAACAGTGCATAAGCTCGCAGTCCTCGCTGCTAAAGCCTAATTTTGCAGCCAGACTGCTTGCACTGGTAGCCACACCGATGGAATGGGTAGCGGTGAATTTGCTTCTGAAGTCTATTATTCTGTGCGCTATATTGGCAAACTCCAATAGATTCTTGGTATTAAGCGTAACTATATGAGAAGATAACTCCTTCTTTATTAGATCATCGATATATGGATTGATAACATCAAACCAAAAGTAGGGCTTCGATACAAGAGCATCGAAGGCATCTACAACTTCAGGCATAAACATTGTACCCTTTTGTTTGGATATCTGCTGTTGAATAAAATTTCTTTGACTAAGGATTTCCTTGTTTCTGTTGATCAGGACGTCGATTCTGTCTGCAAGGTGCAGAACATGGCTTGCGACAGGGATATCATAAGAGCCCAGATAATCCTCAGTCTTCTCTTCCCAGAAAACGTGATGGAATTTTATTATTTCTGAAGCTGTTTTTAATTCGTCAGATTCATTTAATATAAACCAACCCTTATACCCGTGTGAATGTTTGAGCAAGGCAGAATCGCCGTATTTAAACTCAAACAGGGAGTTCCTTTCTGACACATTCACCGCCCCGCAGTCGTGTAAAAGGCTTGCGAGAACTATATCCTTTAATTCCAGCTCTGAGAAGTTCATTTGTTTTGCAATACTAAATGATATATAAGCAACTCTCTTGTGGTGGTTTGTAATGCTGGGGTCTATTAAGTCAATCGCACTTGAGAGAGACAAAACCATGTCTATAATTGGAAGCTTGAAATCCATGTAATTCACCCTTAATATAGTTATATTGATAAATTTGTATATGCTTGCGTATAAAAACTTGATATTTTTAACTATCTTATAACTAACCTTCAACTAAAATTAATTAATATTTTACTATACATAATAAGTAATTAAAATGTTATTAACATAATAATATCCAAATAATTTTCCTTAAATTTCATCTATTTTGTATACCGGGGAGTACCAGTCAAATATTGTTTATTATAGAAGATTATTCTTATATCATGTATAATAATATTTAGAATTAAATAATTACTGTGCATTAAATAATTACTGTGCATTAAATAATTAGCTGTACTTGTTTAATAAACTCTGAAAAGAAAGGTGATAAAATGCTGAAAATAGACAAGTTATCCAAAACATACCGAAATGGAAAGAAGGCAGTGGATAATCTTACTCTTGAAATTGAAAGCGGAGATATTTATGGGTTTATAGGCCATAACGGAGCAGGTAAGACTACAACAATAAAATGTGTGACAGGTATTCTTGAGTTTTCCGATGGTGAGATAACTATTGGGGGTAAGTCTGTGAAGGCAGATCCTTTACAATGCAAAAGAATGCTTGCATATATACCTGATAATCCGGATTTATATGAAAATATGACCGGAATTCAATACCTAAATTTTATTGCGGATATTTTCTCCATAGACCGTGTTCAGAGAGAAGATTCAATTCAAAAATACGGTGATGCTTTTGAGTTAACCTCCAGTCTCGGGGATCTCATATCCTCATATTCACATGGAATGAAGCAGAAACTTGCAATAATATCTGCGCTCATACACAAGCCGAAACTGTTTATTATGGACGAACCCTTTGTAGGGCTTGATCCGAAAGCAGCCCATACATTAAAGGAAATAATGAAAGAGCAATGCAGTAATGGCTGTGCTATATTCTTCTCCACTCATGTTCTGGAGGTAGCAGAAAAGCTTTGCAATAAAATAGCCATAATAAAGGACGGCAAGCTGGTTGCAAGCGGAGAAACCTCAAATGTAAAAGGAAACAGTTCACTGGAACAATTATTTTTGGAGCTGATTGAAAATGAATAATATATTAATATTAATGAAAGCAAATATAACTAATTCCTGGGGAATAAACAAGCTTCTTAAGTCGAAGTCAATGGGTGATAAGGTCAAGGCGGTGCTTATTGGTATTGCTATTTTATATGCCTTTCTTGCCGTAATTTTTTCAATGTTTGTGGTAAATATGCCTTTTGCCCAGGCTTTGGAACAGCTTAATGCATTGGATGTTATTCTGGCAAGCTCTGTGTTGTCTACAACAGCCATAGGGTTGGTGCTGAGTACCTACAAAATGCCTTCCTACCTCTTTGCCTTTAAAGATTACGACCTGCTGATGTCACTGCCTGTTAAACCCTCAGAGGTGCTTACAAGCAAAATGGTGTTTATTTATTTATCAAATCTTCTTTTGTCAGTGGTTGTAAGTGTTCCGCCTTTGGTGATATATGGGATAAAAACCTCTTCAGGCTTATTCTATTACATTTTTGTTGTGTTAATAACAATATTTACACCACTTATACCAATATCGATAGCGGCCATATTAGCATACTTGCTTGGAAGAATGTCCTCAAAAATCAGATCTACCAATGCATTTATGATAATCGGAAGTCTGCTGCTTTGTGCTGTTCTGATTGTTGGCTCACCAATGATAGGACAGATTAACTCCAAACAGATTCAAGGTGCTCTCCCGGCATTTGATTCTATTTCAAATATACTATTTTGGACGAAATTCTATGTTGGAGCTTTGAAGCAGACTAGTATTATATACCTTGCAGAGTTTATCGGTATAAGCCTATTAATATTTACCGTATTTATTGGAGTGATGTCTAAGGGCTTTAAAACAATTAACAGCAGAATGACTGAAAAGTATAGAGCCTCAAACTACAAAATGACTGCACTTAAAGTATCCTCTCCACTTAAGGCCTTATACATAAAGGAATTAAGGTTTTATCTCGCATCCTTCATATATGTTGTTAATACGGCTATAGGACCGCTTATGATGACAGTGTTTTCAATAGCATTGGTTATATTTGGGGAGGAAGCAGTAGCAAAAACACTGGAAATTCCAATGGGAGAACAATTTATGCCCGTTGTTATAATTATGGTGTTTGCCTTCTGTATTAATTTGACTTTTATTACCGCATCCTCAATATCCCTGGAAGGAAAAAATCTTTGGATAATCAAATCGCTTCCAGTTAAGGTAGAAAGCATATTGTGGAGCAAGGTGCTGTTAAACCTTACTTTTACCGTTCCTGCACTTTTTGTAAATATCTTGCTTGTAAGTATGGGCTTTGGGATGGAGCCGGTAACGGTTTGTGCAAGCCTTCTTTTACTTCTGATTTATTGTGTTTTCTCAGCTGTGACAGGTCTTCTTATAAACCTGTATTTACCAAAGCTTGAATGGACAACTCAGGTTGCAGTCGTTAAGCAGAGTGCCAGCGTACTTGTGAACATGCTGGCTGGGTTCGTGTCAATAATAATATCTATTGTGGGCTTTATACTAGTTAGACCAGAGAACATGAATATTTATTTGTTTATGCTATTAATCTTATTTAGCATTATTACTGTGATTCTCATCAGAATGTTAAACACTGTAGGTGTAAGAAAATTTAATCAATTATAATAGGCCGGACAACTAGAGCTTGGGGATTCGTGTTAAGGAGGGATCCGTAATGCAATATGTTGAGAAATTGGTTATTTATTTTACGATTTATAGCTTTATTGGATGGTTTTGTGAAGTTATTTATTGTTCTTTTAAATTAAAAAAAATTATCAATAGAGGGTTTTTAGCCGGCCCTGTGTGCCCCGTTTATGGTTTCGGGGCACTTTTTGTAATATGGCTGCTGCAACCCGTTTCCTCAAGTATACCGGTAGTTTTTTTGTGCGCAATTGTAATTACGAGTATTGTTGAATATATTACCGGTTGGCTCCTTGAAACCTTTTTCAGAACAAGATGGTGGGATTACAGTAACAAAAGGTTCAACCTGGAGGGAAGGGTATGCCTTGAAAATTCAGTATATTTTGGTATTCTAAGCGTACTTCTGGTTAAAGCTATTCATCCTTTGGCAGAATATTTGGTATGGTGTATTCCTGAATTATACATAAAAATTATATGTATACTCGTGCTTGTGGTTTTTGCGGCGGACAGTTTACTAACACTCAATACACTTATTAATCTGAATGAAAGATTAAAGAAACTATACGAATTTACTGAAGAACTGAGAAAAAACGCCGATATTCAGGAATGGTTCAACGAGAGTGAATTTATTAAGAGTTTTGAGAAGTTAAAGGTGCTTATAGAAGAGGGAAAGAGCAGTATAAATCTGAAAATAGAATCAAGTAAGGAAAATTTGAACAGTAAATTTGAATTAAATAATAAACTTAAAGAAAAGTTTGAAGCACTTACAACAAAAAGAGGTAGTGGACAGAGGTTATTAAAAGCCTTTCCTGGTATGAAGAGCAAAAGGTATAACACTCAGCTTGGGCATTTGAAAGAAGCCCTTAGAGAGCTTAAACAAAAGGTGGTAAAATAGCAGCTTGTATTACAGGCTGTTTTATTTTTGGATTTAAACTCATTAATAATTTCTAGAAAATATTTATAACATATATTGACAGTGATGTACTGTAAGTATATACTGTATATGTAACATATATAACAGTATATACATTAAACGGAGGGCCTAAGTGAAAATTATTATTTCAAATACGTCCGGCATACCAATCTATGAGCAAATAAAAGATCAAATAAAAAGTTCCATTCTGTCTGGTGAGCTTGACGAAAATGAGCTCCTTCCATCTCTCCGGCAGTTAGCGAGAGACCTTAAAATAAGCGTCTTGACAACAACAAGGGCTTATACCGAGCTTGAAGAGGAAGGGTTTGTGACTAATGTTCAGGGCAAAGGCTGCTATGTCATGGGAAGAGGCTCTGAGCTTATACGGGAACAGTTATTAAGAGAAATAGAGGAAAATCTTTCGGGTGCAATCAAAGCTTCAAAAAGAGCCGGAGTATCGCAGGAAGAACTTATAAAAATGCTTAAAATTCTTATGGAGGAGGATGAAAATGAGTAACGCAATAGAAATAAAAGGACTCAACAAAGAATACGATAAATTCACTTTGGATAATATAAGCTTTACTTTGCCCGAGGGATACATCATGGGTCTGATTGGTCCCAATGGTGCCGGGAAAACCACAATAATTAAATTAATGCTTAATATGATCAGAAAATCAGCAGGGGATATAACCATATTGGGCTGGGATAGTATCAAAGACCAGAATAATATTAAAGAAAACGTTAGTGCTGTTTTTGATTCAAATTATTTCGTACAGGATTGGACTGTAGCACAGGTTGAAAAGTCCATAGGGATATTTTATGAAACCTGGGATACGGGAAAATTCAATAGTATGCTTCAAAAGTTCGGTCTGGACCGTGACAAAAAGGTAAAGGAGCTCTCACGAGGAATGCAGATGAAACTGATGTTATCCTGCGCCTTTTCACACGACTCAAAGCTTTTAATTCTGGATGAACCCACCAGCGGATTGGATCCTCTGGCAAGGGATGAACTGCTGGATATCCTCTCTGAATTCATTCAGGATGGCAAAAGAAGTGTTCTATTTTCTACTCACATTACTACTGATTTAGATAAAATAGCTGATTATATTACTTTTATGAATAAGGGTAAAATGTTTTATACCGGAAGTAAGGATGAATTTCTTGAAAGCTTCAGAATGGTTAAAGGCGGCAGCGGGGAACTGAGCGGCGAGCTTGAAAAACTGCTTATAGGCACAAGAAAATACTCCACCGGCTTTGAAGGTCTGATAAGTACTAAAAATATTGGAAACTTCACCCGGTTTGCCTGTGAACCGGTAACTATTGATGATATTATAGTATTTTCAAGCAGGGGAGGTAATATAAATGACTAATATCTTAAAGATGGTACGCCTGGATTTATCGATGATAAAGCCTTATTCAAAAACTTTGTTAATTGCATTTTTTGCTCCTGTTATCATTATTTACAATACACAGGATGTAATTGCGGGGCTTGTTTTATGTATGAGCATCATGGCTATGACATCAAATTATACCTTTTCAATCGCCGAAAAAAATGACCTTAACAGACTTTACGGCTTAATACCTATTAGTAAAAAAGATATCGTTGCAGGAAGGTATTTGTTTACCGCCCTAACCGGCATAGTTGCCGTAATGCTTGGAACAGCAATAAACATTCTTGTTCTAGCGACAACAAGAAAATTTGACGCCCTTGAAGATACGGTTGCGGCAATCGGTGCAGGACTAACCCTCTACTTTGTTTTTACAGCGATTCAGCTCCCCGCATATTTTAAGTTTGGTGCAATAAAAGGTAGATTCATTTCTTTTATACCGTTTTTAGGTATGTTTCTAGCCGGAATAATAGGTCAAAGTGTTGGGCCCGAATCACTTGAGAAGCTTCCTGACCTTGCTGTGCTGAATGATGCCTATGTATTTCTGGTTGTCTCAATACTTTTTGATATAATAGTCTACGGAATATCAATGGGAATAGCGCAAAAGATATATGAAAAAATGGAGTTATAAAAACCACACAAAAACAAGGCTGTCTTCACCCACGACAGAGAACTGTCACACCGCGTAAACAAAAGTGGCTTTGCCACTTTTGTTCTTTTATCCAATACATTTTCAAATACATTTGTGTACATTGGTGGAAAAATAAAAAGCTTGAAACGCTAATGCTTTCCGTGTAAAATATATATGCCGAGTCTGTGGAGAAGTACCCAAGTGGTTGAAGGGTCCGCACTCGAAATGCGGTAGGCGGTTAATAGCCGTGCAAGAGTTCAAATCTCTTCTTCTCCGCCATTATTTGGAAGCTGAGTAATATTACTCAGCTTCCATTATTTTTTCTGCAAAACTTTATATGGAACTTTTTGACAGCAAAACCATTTTGAAAAATATAAGATAGGCCTTTTAAAGAGTAGGACATTATTCTGGTTCTTAGTGAGCCGCACCCGGGCAAAGCAAAACGGCAGTCGTTCCCTTTAACGGAAAGACTGCCGTTTTGCTATAAAGTGATTATATTATCTGCCGGAATCAGCGAACATAAAGCATGATATAGAAAGGCGCCATAAGTCCAATACTGAAGGGCGCTTCGCTGAAAATCGGCAGCTATTTGAAGCGGCGCAACACCGCCGAAACCTCGGCACGTGTGGCTGTTCCTTTCGGATCAAAGAGATTGTTGCTCTTGCCCTGAATGATACCTGCCATCTGGATGCGTTCTACTGAAGGAGCTGCCCACGCACCAATCTTGGTATTGTCTGCAAAGATTTTCTGCGCGCGAACTTCCGGTAGCTTGAACCCAATAGCCGTGGCATACCTGTCCAAAATTGCCGCCATTTGCTCACGGGTCACAAGACCGTCCGGGTTGAATTTGCCGCCGCCGATACCAACCAGAATGTTATTTTTTACGCCCCATTCGATATAGCCCATGTAGTAGGCGTCTGGCTTTACATCGATAAAGCTGGACTTAGTATAGGTGCTTATATCGGCATTTGCCAATCGTCCGAGTGCTGTTACAAACATACCCCGTGTCACAGGAGAGTTGGGGCTGAATGTAGTTGAGCTGGTACCAGTCATGATGCCAGTCTTTGCGACAAACAGAATATCATCCTTTGCCCAATGACCGTCAATGTCAGTAAAATTGAAGCTGGTTTTGTAGGCTACACCGTAAGTGGAGAAATGGCTGGTAAAGAATACTACCATCCCGCGCTTTACATCATAGCTGGAATCGGTGAGGTAGGTCACTTTCCCCTCCGTGTCCACATAGGCGGCGCAGACATTATCTGAAGTTTCTCCCTTTTGCAGAGTATAAGGAATTTCCACACTGACACTGCCTTTGCCAAAGTCTGTCACGAACTTTCCACTGCCATAGGTCGCCTTGAAATCGTATACGGGTCTGTTGCCGATGGCGGCCTTTGCGTCGCCGTACAGCTTTGCATTGTCTATGCGTGTTGCGGAAAGCTGTACGTCAGCCTTTGCCTGTCGGTTAAGCTCAGTTACCGCCGCAAGATTAATGCCGATGGTAAGGTCGGGACGGTCAATGACAAGCTGAACGTTTGCAATCTTATTGTCAATGACCTGCTCTTGAGTGGTCTTGGGTAGATTGACTGTGACTGTATTCGCGTTTTGACCGCCTGCGGTGACATGGATAATTGCCGTGATATCTCCTGCGTTCACGCCTTTTTTCGCCGCAACTGCCTTTGCGTCCGCAATGGCGTCGGTGATGGTTTTGTCGGTCAGACTAATGCTGGTGTTACCCTTATCGTCCACCGTGGCCTCGATTTCTGAGTTTCCGGTGACAGGTTCGGTGGGCTTCGTGGTCGGAGGGGTTGTGGAGCCGCCACCGCCGTTATCACCACCTATGGATAGCTTGGCGATGGTTGCATTGATTCCAATCCCACCACTCTCATGATTGAGCTCTAACTTGAGGGTGCCTCTGATGGAGCCTGCAGCAGCGGTAGTTGCCTCCGTTTTTGTAAATCCATCGGCGCTATCCCATGTTACAGTAACGCCATAAAGCGATGCAGCTTGTGCGACACTTAAAATATCTGCCGCTGTTGTACTGTTGGAAAATGATAACCGGTTTATTGCCGCCACAATCGCAGCCTGGGCCGCAGCAAGCTTTTGCGCGTCGGTAAGACCGGAGATGCTTTTGGTCAGCGTCAAATTTTTGCCCGTTATATTGGCGTTTGATACCGTAACTCCTGTGAATGTGCCACTGTCATAACCCGTGCAGCTGACCGCAATCGTATAGCTCCCGGCAGAAACGCCGGTAATGCTGTAGCTGCCGTCTGCCGCCGCTGTTACCGCGCCGCCCACATTGCCGCTGCTGTTTTTAAGCTGCAAGCTTGCAGGAATGCCTGCACTGGTATCGCTGCCCTTGATTGTGCCGCTGATGGTGTATGCAGGGACACTGCTGACCTTAAAGACAACATTAACCGTCACCCCATAGGCGGGCATGATGAAGGTGTTGCTGCTTGTTACCGTAACCGTTGTGGATGAATCCCCGGTTTTGCATACGGTAATCGTATCCAATTCATAGCCGCTGTTTGCTGTGGGCGTGACGGTGACAGTCTGCCCCTCTTTCGCAGAGGGAACCACGTTGCCGTTTACCTTCACGGTGAAGCTGCCATTTGTGGTGTCGGCCTTAGTGATGGCTTGCGCCGCCGCGAGCTTGAGCTGGCTGCCATCCGCAATCACGGCAAATCCGCTGTTGTCGCTGACGAATTTTGAGATATAATCGCTGTTAGTAACAGCATCTCCGAAGGTGAACACAGCCGCTTTGGGAGTGAAAACATTGTCCCTCGATAGATCAACGATACTTACGCCGATGGCTGTGGTGTTGGTGAGTGCACCGGCAATGTTGACACCGGCACCACCGCTGCCAGCACCCAACAGCGCAATATTGTCGCTTGCCGTGCCGACTGTATTGCCGGAAATATTCACATTGCCGGATAGCGTCATGCCTCCTCCGATATCTAACACCCCGCCGCCCGCGCCACCGACGGCTGCGGTGTTGCCTGTGATGCTGCCTCCGCTCATGTTGAAGTAGCCTAAATTCACCACTCCGCCCCCGCATGACGGAGAAGCACTGCCAAAAATGCAGGAATTACCGGCAATACTTCCTCCTGTCATATTGAAGGTGCCATAGTTTCCTACGCCGCCGCCGTTCACAGCGGTGTTTCCTGTGATATTGCCACCGGTCATGATAAAGATGCCTGAATACTCGACATAAACTCCGCCGCCCATGCTATCTCCAGAGCCGTGTCCCCCGGTGATTTTTCCCTGATCGGCAACGGTGACCGTGCTGCTGTCACAGAGGGTCAGATTGCCATTAACGGTGAGGACACTCCTATTTGCACCACTTCCCGCCGGAATACTACTGCCGTCGATGGTCTTGCCGTTGAAGTCAAGCACGGTGGTCTTGCCATTTTCAAACTCCAGCGCGGCGGTGGTGTCCACGTCAAATAGGAGCTGAATGTAAGCTGTGCCGCTTGCAAGTTCGTTTGCGTATTCCACTGCATTAGTCAGGCTGCCGCTCCCGACCCAAGTATTGGGGGCGGCGTTTTCTGCCCCTGCCACGCCCCATTGCGCCTGCAGTTCAGCCCATGCCGTGCCGAACACGGGGTAGCCATCGTTGGTGGGTGTTGTCCCATTGTCGGCAGCCCATGTATAGTAATCGGTGCTGACTGTGGCGGCGACCCAGCTGTTGAGCGCGGCAAGGAGTGCGTTGCCGTAGACGAGGGTCTGGCCTGACTTGAACTGATCCGCCGTGCCTGCCGTCAGCGCACCGCTGGGTTCGAAGGTGCCGCAGCCGATGACGGTGGGACTGCTGTAGGTGTTGAAGGCTTTATCCGATGGAACGGAGCCAGCCAGATAATAAGAATCGACTATGGAGCCGCCGGTTGTGAAGCCCGTAATACCGCCCATGTAGGCCGCTGCGGAGCCGGTAACCTCAGCTTCGACACTGGCGGCGCTGTAGCAGTTTTTGATGGAGCCATTGGTACCGGGGATTATTTTGCCTGCAATGCCGCCTGCGTTGACGAACCTCATAGGGTCAGTGGAACTGCTGGAAGCGCTGACGTTGCCGGTACAGTAACTGTTAATAATGGAAGTGCCGGTAAAACCAAGGCCCACAATGCCTCCGACAAAAGCATCGGAGGAACTCGAGGCGCTGACCTGCGCGTCGATCAGCCCGATATTTTTGATGCTGGCGTTTTCTACACAGCCGAACAATCCGGCGAAGGCGTCGTCTGTACCCGAGGCCACATCCACCGACAGTCCTTTGATGCTGTGCCCCTGCCCGTCAAAGCAGCCAGTAAAGTACGTGGGTGAACTTCCCATGTTTCCCACCGGCGTCCACTGGAAGGCAGATACGGTGATGTCATTGGCCAGTTTGATGGAGTAATCAAGATAATCCGAGCTGTACGCCGACCACCACGCCGCACCCTTGTCGGTTTTTATGGTGAGGGTTTCGTTATCGGTGTCCAGCACATAGTCGGTGCCGGAAGCTGCCGCAGGATCAGCCGCCGCATACTGCGCCGCCGTGGGGAGGGCGTAAGTAAATTGGTCGGCTGTGCTTGTTGCGCTTGTGCCGCCTGCCGTAGTTACCGTAATATTTACTGTTCCTGCTCCGGCAGGAGCGGTTGCTGTAATAGAGGTTGAGGAATTCACCGTAAAACTGGTTGCCGAGGTGCTTCCAAATTTCACGGCTGTTGCACCACTTAAATTGGTTCCTGTTATCGTTACCGAAGTGCCGCCCGCAGTGCCACCGTTTGCTGGTGAAACGGCAGTAACGGTTGGAGCTGAAGTAACGGGTACCGCAAGCTGCACCACGTTGCCAGAACCGCTGTTTTGCACCACATAACTGCTGTTATCGCTGGTGAAATAGCCGCTGTAATCGGCACTGTTTGCGCCGGTGAAGTCAAGCGGCGACAACGCGCTTGGAACAAAGGTTGTACGAACGCCAATGAAAGCTCCTGTGCTTAATGGCGTCGCGGTGCTGATGGTAAGTATTTGCTGCGCGGGCGGGAACGAGGTGCCATAGAGGTACACATTGTTTGTAAGGATATCAGGAGCTGTACCGCTGGTGTTGCCGGTGATGTTTGCCGTACCGCCGACGATAAAGTCGCCAGTTTGGATAAATATGCCGCCGCCGTTATATTTGGTGTGGTTCCCGGTAATGCTTCCTCCGGTCATGGTCATAACGTTGCCGCTGCC
The DNA here is from genome assembly GCA_023460955.1 of Bacillota bacterium. GTDB lineage: Bacteria > Bacillota > Clostridia > Acetivibrionales > DSM-1351 > Ruminiclostridium. The sequence continues at coordinate 61,791 of JAEWOH010000066.1, forward strand.
GTTGCCAAACACACCGCCTCCGCTTTTACCGGAGGTGTTTCCGGTGATATTTCCGCCGGTCATGGTAAAGCTGCCGGTACTTTCAATATACACACCGCCGCCTTGATCGGGCTGATTGCCTCCCGTGATTTTACCCTGCGCGGCAGTCATTACTGCGCTGCTGTCGCAGAGCGTCAAGTTGCCGTTCACGGTAAGGACGCTGAAAGCACCGTCATTTGCGTCAATGGTTTTACCGTTCAGGTCGAGAATCGTAGTTGTTCCGCCGCTGAACATGAGCGTAGCGGTGGTGTCCACGTCGCTTTGCAGCTGGATGTATGCGCCGCTGTTGGCGTTGGCATAGGTCATGGCGGCGTCAAGGGTGCCGCTGTTAACCCATGTTGTGGGCGCGGCCCCGCCGCTTCCCGCCACGCCCCATCGGGTCTGAGACGCGGGCGGAGTGATGGCGACATACTGTGCGCTAGTTACGTAGGTTGAAGCCTTGGGAAAGGCTACCGCACTGGCAGCATCTGCCCCGGCAACCACAGTATAGCCATCACCCACGGTAATGGTGCCACCGCCGCTTCGGCTGGCGTCGCAGATGGCAATACTCGCCATACCGCTGCCGCTTATGGCGATAAGGGTAGCAGCACCGGAAACATTAACGTTTCCTTTGATGCCAACACCGGCTATGCCCGCCGGACCCATCAAAGCTTGACCACTTCCGCCACCGGTAACGGTGAGCGTCGCCTCCCCTGTGACTGTAACATTTCCACTGATACCGGCACCACCGTTGCCAGCAGGAGTGATTTCCATGCCGCCGGGGCCGCCAGCACCGCCTGTCAGGCTACTATTTGCAATCACGTTTAGGGTGACTGCATCGCTTGTCACAGTAAGTGCATTACCACCGGCAGTATACATCGCGCCCTGCGGTGCGGCAATGTTTACGCCGTCAAGGTTCAGCGTCACCCCCGAAGCACTGACCACGATGGTGTGAGAGGTAGAGGTCTTTCCAGACGACATGGAAACTGTATATGTTCCAGCCGCAGTGAAGGTCAGCACGCCGCTGTTAAATGTCGGCGCGGTTCCGCCGTCATCATAGGTAACTGAAAAGTCGCCAAAATCAGCTGTCGTCGTTCCAGCCGCAAATGCCACCGTCGGCAGCATAGTCAGCACCATACACACCGAAAGCAGAATACTTAAAAGCTTTTTTGTCATATCGTTTCTATCCTCCTATTTTGATATTTTTTTCGGCCAGTAGCATACGCCCACATCGAGCGAACGGGGCTTGTCCAAATGAAAATCGGCACACCGGCAATACCAGCACTGCTGTAAGCCCTCCGGTGTACCGGCTCTCGGCTCAAAAGCTGGGCAAGCCTGCTTGGGCCACACATTGCCCTCTGAATTGGGGGCAGAAAGGGGCGCATCCTCCTGCCTGCGCCGACGGTTTTCCATAATACCACGCTCCTTTCACTGAAAAGTATTCAGATTTTTTTACAAAGTTACAGACAAAGATTACAATTAGAAAAAGAAAAAATGAGCCTTTACACTTAAAAGACTCATTTTTACACTTAAAAAGACTAATATCGACTTAAGTTGTCTCTTGACAAACGACATTTATCGTATTTTCAAACCAGTATGCGTACCCGAAAAACACCGTTTTCTATTTTGTATAATAGCTCCCCGTCATACTTTTTTGCAAAAGATATGATGCTTTTACTGCCGATGCCGTGACCTTTCTGGCTGGAAGAAGGATAGCCGCTTTCATCAAGTGTGGTATTCTCTGCACAGGGGTTTTCCATCTCCAGTAACAAACGCCCCATGCTTCGACAGGTAAAACGCAGATAAGGATTTGTGCCGTTGGTAAGTCTTCCGCAAGCCTCAATTGCATTTTCCAAGAGGTTTGACACCACCATGGAAAACTCCAAGGAACCAACGGACAGATCTTTTGGAATGTCCAGTTCAATCTCGGTGGCAATACCCGCCTGCTCTGCAAGACCTGCATAGTGACTGACAGCGGCGTTAACGGCGGGGTTTTCGCAGTAGACCTTATTGACTTTATGCGCGACTTGATTTTGACTTTGCAGCAAAGCACAGGCCTCGCCAGTTTTCCCTTGCTCTAAAAGTGCCAGAAGCACATTGTTAAAATGGCGGCGGTCATGGGCAGCTCGGATGTTCTGTGAAGAAACTTCTTCCATAAGCTCCAGCCGCTGGGACATATTTCCTGCAGCCAATTGCAAATAGTCTCGCTCAGCCTGCATTTTATGATTTTCCTCGCGCATGGTATATTGCTTTGTTATAGCTTTAAGCGAGTGGATAATAGAAACATATACCGAAAAGCCTAAAAGCATAACAAACAAAAGAGGTACATAGTTACGGGTCAGCGTTTCCTCAATGTCACTGCCGAAAAAATAGCTCAATAGGCACGCAAGCAATGAGACAACGGGCAAGATGTAGATGTGCCAATAGTCCAACACTTTGCGATAAAGCTTTGATACCCACTTGTTAAATACAAAAACAATAACTGAAAACAAAATAAGGCGTAGATAAGAATTGCCATAAATCGGTGTTGGAAAAATATCAGAAAGCATATAGCTTAAAAACACCACTATGGCATAAATATTTACCATTGTGATGTAGCTGAAGCACCACTGCATGATTTTATCGGTAAAAAGAGGTTTTAGGGCAACTCCGATTACCATCAGCATGACAAGGTCAACGTAAAATACAGCCGTGTAATTTTCTGTAAGATAAAAATAACAGTTGGCACCGACATTTGACACCAATATAACGATAGTTGAAATAATATATATAGATTTACTTTTGTATTTCGGCGTTGCCATAGTGGAAAGCAAAAGTATCAGCATCACATCGGTGATGACCGACCGAAAGAGGTCGGGGAAGAGTGAAGTCATAATCAATCCCCCTTTGCCATCAGGTAGTCCATATAGGCATCTCTTACCGAAGAGTATTGCTTTGCCGCAATGGGAACGGTTTTACCGCCGTAGAGCATGAAGCTGTCCTTGGAGAAGCGCTCCACCCGACGCAGATTTATGAGAAATGAGGTGTGGCATTGTAGAAAGTGTCTATCCTTCAAAATTGATGCACAATATTCCGAAAAATTCTCACGAAAGGTGCGACTGGATACTTCTTCTCCGTTTACCAGGCTGAAGATGGCAGCGTGGCTGCGGTATTCACAGTAAATGATATCCGACAGCCTTATTATCCTCAAGCTCTCTGCGGTTTTGACGGCAAATGTACGATCTTCCGCCAGATCTGCTTTAGAGATGGCGAGGTGCAGTGTATCAAATAACTGTTGCTTTTCTAAGGGTTTAATAAGATAATTGATGGGGCTTGCCACATATGCTTGCAGAGCAAATTGAGGTTCGGTGGTAGCATAGATAATTTGCGCCTCTCGATCAAGGCGACGAATTTCTCTCCCTAACTCCAAGCCACTCACCATGGGCATGATAATATCAAGTATGTAAATGTGAAAGCGCTCTGATTCAGTGGCGGTCAGTAATTTATCCGGGTGAGAAAATTCCTTAATCTCAGCTTCCAATGTATGGTGGTCGAGGTATTCTTTTATGTATTCGTTGATGATGTCAAGCTCTCTTGGTTGGTCGTCGCAGACAGAAATACGCAACATAGCGTCACTCCTTATGGTAGGTCTTTTCGTGGTTTAAAACTCCATGAAAAACAAAAATATGAAAAGTATTATATACGAATATCTGTATAGATTCAATGAACAATTTGTATCGCCTGCCGGCTAAAGAGATATAAATGTGATTAAATATTTGACGCTTACTGTTTAAAGATATATATCTGAGAATTCAATTTTAACTTTCTCTATTTTCTCCTGTTCATTTGTTGCTGCGACCTCTGCTTCAGTACTGTCAAGAACGTAAGCAGGAAGTTCAATAACAAACTCACTGCCCTGTCCCAGACTACTATCAACATATATTCTTCCATTATGCATTTCAATAATAGCTTTAACAATAGATAAACCGATTCCACTGCCTTCAGAGCATTTTGTAAAGGATCGGTCTACTTGAACCAACCTGTCAAATATAACAGACAGTTGGTCTTCAGGTATTCCAATACCATTATCCTTAACCGAAATAACTACTTTCTCATTCTGTACAAGAAGATTTACCCATATAGAACCGCCCGGACCTGTAAACTTCAGTGCGTTGGAGAGCAGATTCAGAATTACCCGCTCCATTTTATCACGATCTATGGCGATAACTTTTTCCTCAACCTGGGTATCAAATAATATTGAAATATTTTTATTCTTAACATAGCTGGCAACAGATAAAACTATATCTTCCGTTGTCTTGACAATGTCCCTGTTTTGCAGGTCAAGGTTCATATGCCCGCAGTCAATAGTGTTCATATCAATAATGTTTGAGACCAACCGAATCAATCGGTAACAATTCTGTTTTATTGAATACATGTGCTTTCTTAGGCTTGATATGGGAACTATGGTGTTGTCGTCCCTAAGCTTATATTCCATAAGCTGTTCTGCAGAAAGTATAACATTTATAGGCGTTTTAAACTCATGGGATATATTTGCTAAAATTGAGAGTCTGAGCTTTTCCAGCTCCAGTGAGGAATTTATTTTAACCAGTTCATTTGTCTGTGACTCTACTTTTTTCATAAGTTCATTGTTCAAGAGGTCAATTTCGCTGTTTTTATCAGCTATAATTCTCTCGGAAATAATATGTGAGCTCAGAGTTGAATAACTCATAATAGATATGAACAATGCGATTGTAGTCATAAAAAACGACGTTACTATATTTCCATAAATTACAGCTGAGGGAGGAGAGGTAATACCCAACCCTGCAACAAAGATAATAAAGGTACACGGAAAAAGGATCTTACTTTGCAGCGGAGTAAAAATATAAAGGGAGGACATACAAAACAAAGTAATGGTATAAGCTGATATCTGACCGTGTAACTGCTGTGCACTGACACACACAAGTTCAGACCAGATTATCATTGTAAGATTAAACAAAAAATTAATAACACCATTAATGTTTTCCTTTAGTTTTTTTTGATACAAGATAATATAAATAATAAGTATTGGAAGTAAAAACAAGTGTAAATAGAATACATTTCTAAAGGAAGCGTTAGTAAGCAATTTTTCATTAAAATAGAAGAAATCGCTGCAAAGCAGTAGAATATTTATGGACAGGAGTATAAATAATACTCTTTTGATGCGGTAAGTATTACTTCTGAGTACTTGTTCACTAATTTCTTTGGAATACTTTTTTAAAAGCGCTTCTGGGTTTTTGAATACAAGAACATTAAAAATGTGATTATGTATACTCATAATAGCGCCCCCTTAAAAAATTTTGAACACTATTTAAGAGTTCTACATTATTATACAAATTCCTCTACTAATTGGTAATTTATCCAAAAATTTATTTGTCGGGTAAGTTATTATTTACAGCACGCTGTAAATCCAGAAGACTTGCTTTTCCGTTCCATTCGTTAATGTAACAGGGAAATTGCTTTCCACAGTGTTTGCATTCAAGGAACTGGTTTGCATCCTTTTGCTCTCTTTTATCAAACAAAAAAGGGAGAAATTCCTCTGTATTTCTCAATCCGGGAGCGTCCGAATCAATGTTATAAGAATAAACGTAGGTGGCTTCGTACTTAATTAAAAAATCTTGCCCACTACAGTTTGGACATTCCAAAAAATTCTTCTGGCTGGCTTCGTTCATATTATTATCCCTCTTAATAACAGAAATTTTTATGCTGTTACATTAAATTATCATTAACAATTTACACAATTAACATGGCCACAATTAGGGAAAGTTATTCAGTTGCTACATTTTCCAGAATATTCATAGGAAGTTATATATATAACTCTATGTATTTTGCTAATAATAAACTTTGATAATGTTGTTATTATACCATTCGTAATACTAAAAAACGGGTGGCTTTTTAGGCACTATTACCTAGTATCTTTAACTGTAACATACTATTTCAAGGAGGAATATCGATGAAAAACATGCTTTTAAAAAGAGGAATGGCATTTATACTTGCCAGTGCCTTGACATTAAGCTTAACGGCTTGTGCAAAAAAAGGCGGTAATAACACCGGGACAGCAACCAACACATCAGCAGCCGGCACAACATCAGCAGCCAGCAGCGGACAGAAGATCGAGCTGAGATTCAGCCATATCTGGGGCGGAGCAACAGATCCATATACACCCGCCGCCAAGAAAGTTGTTGAGGATTACCAGAGTGCAAATCCTAATGTAAAAATTATTGTTGATACAAATGAAAACGAAGCATATAAAACAAAGATAAAGGCTATGGCTGGTGCAAATCAGCTCCCTGACCTGTTCTCAACCTGGGGAGGGGGCTTCTCACAGCCGTTTATCGAATCAAACTCAGTACTGGCAATTGACAACTACCTTACAGACAACATAAAAGGCAAGCTGGTTAATGGTGCCCTGAATAATCTCACCTACGACGGGAAAGTGTATGGGATGCCGTTCTTCCTTGCTGCAGGAGTTTTGTTTATTAACACTGACCTGTTTGATAAAAATGGTGTTAAGGTTCCAACAACTTATGAAGAACTTCTCACAGCAATAAAGACTTTTAAATCCAAGGGCATAACTCCAATGGCTGTATCCGGTAAGGATAAATGGACTATAGCTATGTATTTTGATGTTATGGCATTAAGAGCAGCAGGACCGGACAAGATTGTAAAGACTTTGAGCAAACAAGGTTCCTTTAAAGACCCGGAATTCCTTAATGCAGCCACAAGGTTCAGAGAAATGATTGATGCAGGTGCCTTTTCAAAAGGTGCAGCCGGTATTACCAACGATGAGGCAGAAGTACCTTTCTATGACGGAAAGATTCCAATGATGTTCAAGGGAAGCTGGGCAGCAGGTAGAGCAGATGCAAAGGATTCCAAGGTTGCGGGAAAAATAGGGGCTATTTCGTTCCCGGCAATACCAGATGGTAAAGGGAATGCAAAACAGTTTACCGGAGGAGCGGTTGACGGTGTAATGGTTAATGCAAATACAAAGAATAAGGATGAAGCTGTTAAATTCCAGTTGTATTTCGCAGAAAACTTTGCGAGAGAATCTTACAGAATTGGTGCAGCAATGCCTGCCTGGAAGATTGAAGACGTTGACAAGAGCAAACTGCCCGCAACTCTTGTTAAGGTGGTTGATCTTACAAAGGATGCTGAAGGCTTTACTATCTGGTGGGATACACTGCTTGCAGGTAAAGATACAGAAACTTATTTGAATGCATTACAGGAATTATTTATGGGTACAAAAACACCTAAGCAGTTTGTAGACAGTTTACAAACTATATACGGCAAATAGTCATAAGGCTCAGTAGTTAAGTTGTTAGCTATCAAAAGGCGTCCATTTGATTACTTAATTATCAGTGGCCAAGTGGACGCCATATTTTAAGCATATGTTCATAAATTAATTTTGTGTTTTACAAATTTAAAACGAAGGAAGTGAGTTTTGTGGATAAGGTATTAGGTAATAAAAAAGCCATAGTTTTCTTTCTATTTCCGGCATTGGTTATGTTTGTAGCAATAATTATTATACCTATAGTTATGTCAGCCTATTATAGTTTACAGGAATGGTCGGGCTTCGGTAAAGGCACCTTTATTGGTCTTGCTAACTATAAGGGACTCATTTCTGACCCTATTTTTATTAAAGCTGCAGTGAACTCACTGATACTGGCAGCAGCGTCAGTGTTTATACAGCTCCCGATTTCACTGTTTTTGGCCCTTGTATTAGCAAAGGGAGTCAAGTTTGAGAAAAGCTTTGTCACCATTTACTTTATTCCGGTTATAATTTCTACAGTTGTTATTGGTCAGCTTTGGGCCAAAATATATAACTACGATTACGGTATTTTAAATTTATTCCTCAGGTTAATCGGGCTGGATACTTGGGCCCAGGAGTGGCTGGGGGATCCCAAAAGAGCGCTTGGCGCAACCTTTATTCCAATAATCTGGCAGTATATCGGATATCATATGCTTTTAATGTATGCAGGCATTAAATCAATTTCCACCGATGTTTTTGAAGCTGCACTTATAGATGGCTCATCCTGGTGGAATACATCGTTGAAAATAACCATACCTATGCTAAAACCTGTTTTGAATGTGTCGGTTATATTTGCAGTAACAGGTGCGCTAAAGGTATTTGATCTTGTATATGTTCTGACAGGCGGAGGACCAGCCCACGCAAGTGAGGTTATAGGTACTTATATGGTAAGTACGATTTTTAAAGGTAACCAGTACGGTTATGGAAGTGCGATGGCCATATTCGTTATTCTGGAATGCTTCGCCTTATCTATCCTGGTAGGCTTCCTGTTCAGAGAAAGAGAGGGTGCTAAAAGATGAGTAAAATGACAGCAGTAAGCGGTTCAAAACGATCTGTAGCCACTATTCTAATGTATGCCGCCCTCATCGTTGTGGCCTTCATACAGTTATTCCCTTTATACTGGATGTTCACATTTTCATTAAAAGATAACTCTGAGATTTTCGGCGGAAATCCTATAGGGCTTCCTCAGAAGTGGCTATGGTCCAACTATAGCAACGCTTTTCTGGGGGGGAATGTAGGACGTTATTTTATAAACAGTGTTATTGTAACAGGTGTGACGATTTTATTAACCGTAATTTTCTCTGTTATGGCATCCTATGCTCTTACAAGAATGGTGTTTAAAATCAGAAAACAAGCCAATTCCTTTTTTATTCTTGGGCTTACCGTTCCTTTGCATTCGGCACTGCTTCCGATATTTATTATGCTTAGAAATCTCAAGATGGTTAATTCCTATTGGGCTCTGATAATACCATATACCGCGTTTGCAATACCAATGGCCATACTGATATTTTCAGGGTTTATGGCTTCACTTCCGAGGGAGCTTGAGGAGGCGGCATGTATTGACGGCTGTACAATTTACAGAATATTTTTCAGTATAATTCTTCCACTAATGAGGCCGGCTATAGCTACTGTAATAATTTTTACCTTCCTTCAAGCCTGGAATGAGTTGATGTTTGCAGTTGTATTCATTAGTGATGTAAAATTTAAAACTTTGACTGTTGGTATTCAATCACTTGCAGGACAATATACAACTGACTGGGGACCCATAGGGGCGGGATTGACGGTAGCAACAATTCCAACCTTGGTCATATATGCATTCATGAGTAAAAAAGTTCAGGATAGTTTGGTTGTGGGCGCAGTCAAAGGTTGATTTTCAATACTGATTTTTAACTGGAGTACAGATAAAGCCGGTTTATACCGGCTTTATCTGCGAAAAGTCCGCTTTTCTTAAAAAAGATTGAATATTATCTTGATTAAGCTGTGTTTTAAGGTAGAATGGGTTGTAAGGATGCTGAAGCATTTGGCGTAATAAATTACTTTAAAGTTTAGACCTGATCTAAAATTTGAATTAAGGAGAAAGAATATGGAAAATATGCCGAAGTATTTGGACAAATCTCTTTCCTTCAGAGAAAGAGCCGCAGACCTTGTATCAAGGATGACTCTGGAAGAGAAAGCAGCTCAGCTGAGATATGATGCACAGGCTGTAGATAGGCTGGGAGTTCCAAGATACAATTATTGGAATGAAGCACTTCATGGTGTCGCAAGAGCAGGTGTTGCCACAGTGTTTCCGCAGGCAATAGGATTGGCGGCAATATTTGATGACGAATATCTTCAGAAAATCGCTGACGTAATTGCAACTGAAGGAAGAGCAAAATATAATGAAAGTTCAAAAAAGGATGACCGAGACATTTATAAGGGAATTACCTTCTGGTCACCTAATATAAATATATTCAGAGACCCCAGATGGGGACGCGGACATGAAACCTACGGAGAAGACCCTTATCTGACAACCAGGCTTGGAGTAGCCTTTGTAAATGGGCTTCAGGGTAAAGGAAAGCATCTTAAAGCTGCTGCCTGCGCAAAGCACTTCGCGGTGCACAGCGGACCCGAGGACGACAGACATCACTTTGATGCAGTGGTTTCTCAGCAGGATTTGTATGAAACCTATTTGCCTGCTTTTGAAGCCCTTGTAAAGGAGGCAAAGGTTGAAGCTGTTATGGGTGCTTATAACAGAACAAACGGTGAGCCCTGCAACGGCAGTAAAACCCTTCTAAAGGATATACTCAGAGACGGCTGGGGCTTTGAAGGACATGTTGTTTCAGACTGCTGGGCTATTAAGGATTTCCATGAGGGACACGGAGTGACAAAAACTCCTACCGAATCTGTTGCCCTTGCAATTAAGAGCGGATGTGACCTGAACTGCGGAAATATGTACCTGTTGCTGCTGTTGGCTTTAAAAGAGGGCTTGATAACTGAAGAGGATATAGACCGGTCAGCAATAAGAGTACTTACCACCAGAATGAAGCTGGGTATGTTTGATGACGACTGTGAATATAACAGTATACCTTATGAAGTTAACGACTGTAAGGAGCACAATGAACTGTCACTGGAGTCTTCGAAAAAGTCTATGGTATTACTTAAAAATGACGGTTTGCTGCCTTTGGATTCAAGTAAAATAAAGAATATAGCGGTAATCGGGCCTAATGCTGCCAGTGACCTTGCATTAATAGCAAATTACAGCGGCACACCTTCACACAGTATTACCCTTCTTGACGGTATAAGAAACAGAGTTTCTTCCGATACCCGTGTATGGTATGCTCTAGGCAGCCATTTACACATGAATCGTGAAGAGGATCTGGCGCTTCCCGGTGACAGAATCAAGGAAGCTGTTTCTGCTGCTGAGCGCAGCGATGTTGTTGTGCTTTGTCTTGGTCTGGATGCTTCGGTAGAAGGAGAGCAGAACGACCAGGGAACTGTGATACTTGACGCAGGAGGAGACAAAGCAGATCTGAATCTTCCAGAAGCTCAGCGTATACTTCTGGATGCCATTCTGGAGACAGGCAAGCCTACTATTGTAGCACTTGTTTCAGGAAGCGCGCTTAGTATCGGTAAAGCTGCCGACAAAGCAGCTGCCATCGTTCAGTGCTGGTATCCGGGCTCGAGAGGTGGGCAGGCTTTTGCTGAAATGCTTTTCGGTGATTATTCGCCTGCAGGAAGACTGCCAGTTACCTTCTATAAATCAACCGAGGAACTGCCAGCCTTTGCCGATTATTCAATGGATAACAGAACTTATAAGTTTATGAGGGGAGACGCTTTGTATCCCTTCGGATTTGGTTTGTCCTACACATCCTTTGAATATTCAAATCTGGCATGCTCTTCATCAAAAATTAATAATGGAGACAGCATCTCTGTAAGTGTTGACGTAAAGAATACCGGCGCTATGGATTCGGATGAGGTGGTCCAGGTATACATCAAGGATTTGAAGGCAACTGTACGAGTTCCTCACCACAGCTTGTGCGGTTTCAAACGCATACATCTCAAAAGTGGAGAGAAAAGAACGATTACCTTTGAAATAGACTCCAGAGCAATGACCTTGGTGGATGAAGAAGGTAAGCGATATGTTGAGAATGGAGACTTTACTCTCTTTGTCGGAGGAAGCCAACCGGATAAGGTCAGCGCCGCCCTGAGTGGAAAAGCTCCGCTGGAAGTAACTTTTACTGTGGAATAACTAATTTTAATAATTTAAGAGACAAGTAAAAAACCTCGTAAAACAAACGTAACGCAAGTTTGTTTTACGAGGTTTTATGCGTATAATATTAAATATGAACAGAAGTGGCGATTGGTTGAGACAGGAGTGGAGAAATAAATGCGTAAGGACAGGGAAAGAAAGAAAAGAAGGGCTAGACTGACATTGCTTATGGCTTTTCTTGCGATAACAGCAGTTGTACTTGGTTTTGTTTTAGTACAGAACTTTGGCATACTTCAGGGAACAAACCCATTTGGCCAATCGGGGTCTAAGGGCATAGGTAACGACACGACGGCACAAAACACCTCAGCGCCAAGTACCGCCGCACAAAGCAGTCCGTCGGGGAGTCCGACGCCGGGAGAAACTCCGGGCAGCAGTACAAGCAGTCAGGAAGGTACAAAGGGAGGGGAGCCGGAGGGTGATGTCGGAAATGGAACCGCTGCCGACCCTGTGAAAGCCATGCTGGAAGCCATGACTCTTGAGGATAAAGTAGGACAGCTTGTTGTTGTGGGTGTAGATGCCTACAATAATGACGAGCATTCAAAGCTTTTAATGGAGAAATATCATGTTGGCGGGTTCATACTGTTCAAAAAGAATATACAGGACTCAAATCAGCTCTTGAAGCTTATAAATTCCCTAAAGCAAACAAATGCCGCTGTAAGCCGGGTACCCCTGTTTATGTCAGTGGACGAGGAAGGCGGAAGAGTGTCACGACTTCCGGCGGAATTAAAAAAGTTTCCCTCAAACAGAATTATAGGAAAGAAAAATGACAGCAATCTTAGCTACGGTATCGGCGAAATTTTGGGAGAAGAACTGCGGGCTTTTGGTTTTAACATGGATTTTGCTCCTGTATTGGATATAAACAGTAATCCCAAAAATCCGGTAATAGGTGACAGAGCCTTCGGAACTACCCCTGAGGTGGTTAGCAGACTCGGAATACAAACTATGAAAGGTATTCAGTCTCAGAAGGTAATATCTGTAGTAAAACACTTTCCTGGCCATGGAGATACTTCAGTTGATTCACATGTGGGACTGCCCAGGGTAAATCATGGCCTTGACAGGCTGGAAAGCTTTGAGCTTGTACCTTTTAAGGAGGCAATAGAAAACGGTGCCGATACCGTTATGGTTGCACACATTCTGCTTCCAAAGCTGGATGAGAAAAATCCTGCCTCCTTCTCAAAAGCAGTAATAAGCGATTTGCTCAGAAATACCCTGGGCTATAACGGAGTAGTTATTACGGATGATTTTACCATGGGTGCCATCACAGAGAACTACGATATAGGTCTGGCAGCAGTAAAGTCAATCCAGGCCGGTGGGGATATAGTGCTGGTCTGCCACGGCTTTGAAAAGCAGGAGACTGTTCTTAAGGCTCTGCTTCAGGCTGTCCGCACAGGGCAGATAAGCACCGAAAGGCTCGACGAAAGCGTTTACCGTGTACTGCAGCTGAAGCAGAAGTATGAACTGGCCGACACACCGGCGGGGCCTGTGGATGTGCAGAGTATTAGTATGAAGATAGCGGAATTGCTGAAGTAAACGAGTTTAATAAATTGTAAACCTAACTATACAGTACGTGAGTACAACTTTAATTAATGGGAAGCACGGTTAAAAGCAGCTGAAGAATTTAAAGGTGAATATCAGGTGATAAAGCCGGCAAAGCGGTAGGATGCCGCTTTGAGCGAAAGAGACACAGGATGTGGCTTGTTTTGCGACGGCTTAATACCTGATATAAGCCGTTTTAAGTTCTAGCAGCTGCTTTGTGTGCAAGCCATTAATTAAAATTTGTACGGGAGTACTTTATCGATTTACTTATTTACTTGTCGAGTTAAGTCATAATTCATAAAATATCTGCTTTTACTGTAAACTTTCTTCTGATATAATGTTTTTGCTGTTTAACATAATAAAGGAGGAAAGTGAATGAGTGCGGAAACAACCAAAATCTTTATTGCCATGTGTTCCTATATGGTAGTGGTTATTGGTATAGGTATTTATTTTGCGAAACGTGCCAATGAAAGCAGCGAAAACTATTTCATTGGTGGAAGGTCACTTGGACCATGGGTGGCTGCCATGAGTGCCGAAGCTTCAGATATGAGCGGCTGGCTTTTGATGGGCTTACCCGGAGTTGCATACTGGTTTGGTTTAAGTGATGCTATTTGGACAGCAATAGGTTTGGCAGCAGGTACATATATTAATTGGCTGATAGTAGCCAAAAGGTTACGCAGATATTCTGCAATAGCCGGTGATTCAATTACAATTCCTGATTATTTCAGCAACAGATTCAAAGAAAAAAACAGTAAGGTTATAATGACCATAGCAGCAATGTTTATTCTGGTGTTTTTTACGGTGTATGCATCCAGCTGTTTCGTAACAGTAGGAAAACTTTTCAGTACGTTATTTGATGTAAAATATCAGTATATGATGGTTGCAGGTGCACTATTTGTAATTATCTATACATTTTTAGGCGGGTTCCTTGCAGAAAGTGTATCCGACTTTATGCAATCTATCGTAATGATAATTGCTTTAAATGCAGTGGTTATTGTGGGTGTTTCGGTAGCCGGAGGGCCTTCAGCTGTATATCAGAATATAAAGGAAATTCCCGGCTTCTTTGATTTCTTTGGTATTGCTCAGCCAAAAATGGTTGAGGGTGCCCAACAGGTAACGGCTGGAAAGGCTATTTTCGGAGATGCGGGTAAATATGGCTTTCTAACCATTATTTCTACACTTTCCTGGGGTCTCGGATACTTTGGAATGCCACAGGTACTGCTTAGATTTATGGCTATCAGAAAATCCTCCGAATTAACTGACTCCAGAAGGATAGCAACAATTTGGTGTGTTATTTCTCTGACAGCAGCAGTTGCAGTAGGTTTGGTTGGAAGGACACTGTATCCTACTGAGCTTCTGACACAGGGACAAGCTGAAAGCATATTTATTGTTATGTCTTCAAAGCTGCTGCCTCCATTGCTTGCAGGCTTGGCTATGGCCGGAATTCTGGCGGCTACAATAAGCTCTTCCGATTCATATTTGCTTATTGCGGCCTCGGCTTTTTCAAAAAATATATTCCAGGGCATTATGAAAAAGGATGCAACAGACAAACAGGTAATGAATGTTTCCAGAATAACACTTCTGGCTATTGCAATATTTGGTATGATAATTGCTTTGGATGAAAACAGTGTTATATTTAAAGTTGTTTCCTTTGCCTGGGCCGGGTTTGGTGCTACCTTCGGGCCTATAATGCTCTTCTCGCTCTTCTGGAAGAGGGTTAACAGAGCAGGTGCTATTGCGGGTATGCTGGCAGGCGGCGGTATGGTATTCATATGGAAGCTCATATTGAGACCAATGGGTGGAGTACTGGGGATTTATGAACTGTTCCCTGCCTTTGTATTTTCCTGTATAGCTATTGTAGTTGTATCACTCCTCACAAAGGCTCCTTCGGAAGAAATGCAGAAGGAATTTGAGCTCGCAAAGACTTACGAATGCTAAAAACATTTGCGGTTAAAAATTGCTAAAACAGATAAAGAGGCTATGATCTTGAATCATGGCCTCTTTTGAACTTTATTTTATATTTTATTACTTAGCCAGCTGTTCACAATATCTTATATTCTGAAGGCTATTCCGTTATCAGGCTGTAAGCTGTTATTTTCTTTACCCTGCGGGCCATGAGCATTGAAACAGAATATGATATTAATACCATGCCTGTACATATAAGAACAACTGATGGAAGGTTAACACTGAATTTGGCATTATATATTCCTAACCCTGAAAGAAGCATTGATAAGGCTGAGTTTGAGAATAGATACCCTGAAATGCCGCCCAGAATAGCACCTGCAGTGACTACGGGGACAAAGCCGAAAGCAATCTGTGTCATCAATTGGAGAGTTGTGTAGCCAGTAGCCTTATATATACCGTATTCCCGCTTGCGTTTGATTAAAAGAGTTTTTATTAACAAATATAGTATTAGAACAATGACGATTACAGAGATTGTTAGAATAAGCACCATTACACTGAGAATAGCGTTGACAATGGCACCAAGCTGACTCTCGGCAGCAGCGTCAAGATCTCCCACGCCCGAAATCTGACCGGGGTATTTAGCTTTAATCTTGTTGATAAATTCAGAATTAGTTTTATTTACAAGATAAATACTTAACTCATCCCGTTCATATCCGGGATTTATTTTGTTATAACCCTCTAAAGTAATAGCAACAATGAGAGCTGCATTGGCTAATTGCTGGCTTAAGCCTGTAATAATATAGCTTTTCTTGTTATCACCGTAGGAAACTTCAATTGTATCACCGATTTCTTTTTCCATTGACTTGGCAAGCATGCCTGATATGGCAATTTCATTGTCATTTTTTGGTTGTCTGCCCTTATAGATGTTTTCCCATATGACTTTATCGAAATCATCTGATACCTTCATTATAACTGCCCTATCGTTTATTATTGCTGTCTGAGGTGAAAGCATGGCAACCTGTTTGACTTCTTTCATAGCTTCGATTTCTTTAGCTATTGCTGAAGCATCAACATTGGGTTTGGTGTAAATAACAACATTACAGCGTTCTGATCCCACTATGTTAAAGAGACTGGCTTTATCAACACCGAAGTTGTAGTACATTACCGAGCAGAAAATGCTTGCAAAGCATAGTGAGGCTATGATTAGTATTATAAAAATATTTTGTCTTGTAGAATTCACTATATTCTTAAGGCTAATGTGAAACTGAAGACCCAGATTATATTTACTCAAAGGAAAGTAGTTCTTTTTAAAACTGTGAGTTTGGATACCGGCACGCAGCGCGGCTATAGGCGTTATCCTGCGGACCTTTAAAGCAGTGGTCAGCGTTACAGCTAAGATTAGAACAATAATACCTGCAAGACTTAAAAGATTCAGCCGGATATCAGGCTCTGTGGTCCATAATAATCCAACGGAGGCCGAAATTATTTGTCCCAGGGAGGGTAGGACCGCATAGGTAATTACGACGCCGGTTATTACTGCTGCTATGGAAATTATAATAAACTGTAAGGTAATTGATGCTAGAATTTGGGTACTGGTGTAGCCCACAGCTTTTAAGGAGCCAATGTTGGACATACCATCTTCTATAATGGTGGAAACCCTGAATTTAACAACTATTGAAGATACTGCGAGCATAATAACTGCAAACGCGATAAGCAATGAACTAACAATTTTAATAGGTGCTGTGTAGTTCAGGTCAGAGTTTACTATATCGGAAATAATTCTTGGATCAAATATTCCTGATAGAAATTTTTTCTCAAGTTTTTTTGATAAGTCAGCAGCTTTTGAAGCCTCTGTCATTTGAACCGTTATAAAAGTACTTTGCATATCTGCGGAAGAGGCATTTTTGAGAGCCTTAAAACACTTATCGGGCACAAATACCTTCATACAGCCTCCCAATGTACTGCCGAGTGAGGTATCTTCAAAAAAACCTCCTACCTTGTAAACATACACATTTTCTGCAGTAGAGAAGCGGATTGTGTCACCAATTGAATAACCAGCTCCAATCTTGAAAACATAAGGAAGATATATACTGTCAAAGTTGGGAGTTTCAGTTTTTTCAACAGGTATAAGCGGCGAAATCGTTCTATTGGTATCTTCATTCAGGACTACAACATTTATGGTCTGATCTCCGCCTCCGAAGGGAACAGATGCACCTCTGAAAAGGATACTTTCTTCTTTTTCAAATTTATTAGTATATGAATAAGTTTTTATAAAGTCAATCTGCTTTTGATAGGTTTCATCGTGGATCAGATTTGCAATAAAGTGGGCTCCGTTTAGCTCGGCAGTTTTTTCTCCAACAAAGTTATTTAGTCTTGTGAAGATTTGCAATCCGGTATTGAGCATCAGTGCAGCTATAAGTATTAGCAGAAATAAAGACAAGCTGGCACTTTTCCTCGTTTTTATGTTTGCAATAGCCGGCATGACTATGCAGGATATGTTAATCGATGTTTTTTTCAAGATTACCACCCCATTTCAGAAAGAAAAGCGGTAAGCCTGCCATGTCTTTCCTGATATTCAGCATTACAATAGGGCTCAAGCTTGAGTTCCCCGCAAATAACGCCGTCACGGAGAAAGAGTATTCTATTGCCCCTTAGAGCTGTCTTTATATCATGTGTAACCATTACAATACTTTGGCCTCTGAGATTAATTTCTGTAATTACATCAAGAACACTTGTACTTGAAGCCGAATTGAGAGCACCGGTGGGCTCATCCGCGAATAAAATCTTAGGATCATTTATTACGGCCCGGACAATTCCGGCTCTTTGGGCTTCTCCTCCTGATAATTGGGACGGAAACTTGTTCCAGCTAAGCTCCTCAAGTCCGACCTGCTTTAACAATTGTTTAGCCTTTTCAACGATTACCTTTTTATTTCTGTTTACCAGAAGACCACTGGTAAGTATATTATCCAACACACTCATATTATCCAACAAGTAAACCTGCTGAAAAACAAAACCACAGTTGTTTCGTCTGAAAACAGCCAGCTGGTCATTGCTCAGTTTGGATATATTTTTTTGCTCAAAATTTATATCGCCCAAGGTCGGTTTATCCATTCCCGACAGTGCATACAGAAGGGTTGATTTACCAGAACCTGAGCTGCCCATGATAACTGTAAAATCGCCTTCAAATAAATCTATGTCCAAATTTTTGAGTACATGCTGCTGGTTTCCGCCTGTAGAAAAGGTCTTACATAATTTTTTTGTTGATAGTATTACATTTTTCAATTCCTTCACCATCCTTGTATATTAATAAGGCTGTAACTAAAATTACATTACAGTCTTATAATAACTTTTGAATTCTTAAATAGTCTTTGTTCAATCCTTAACTGATCCTTAAATATTTGACTAATAAATGGTTAAGATTTATGGTTAGAAGCTGTCACGCCAGCTTGATTTTCAAGGTTACTTTGAAGCCGCCTTCTATATTGCAGCAAGAAATATCTCCATCCATCTTGTCCATAAGATATTTTGATATGTACAGCCCCAGACCGGAACCCGATTGACCTTCAGAGTTTTTTCCCCGATGGAATTTATTGAAGAGAAGAGGAAGCTCCCCTGCATCTACTCCTTTACCTTTATCCACTATATTTACTTCCAGGTGAGAGGCGTTTATGTTAAAAGAGATATATACAGGTGTATCTGCGTATTTGTAGGAATTGGCCAAAACATTATCAAATACTTGCTGAAGCCTGAGAGTATCTGTGATAATAATACATTCCGGAACGGGGTCACTGCTGATTTTGCCAAAGTAAATTACATTATGTATAATGTCTTTTAAAATAGTGCTCAGCTCTTCCTTGAGAGTTATTTTCAGTTCATTAAGCTCCTCAAGAGTAGCCTGAAACATATCACTTATTAGAATGTTAATTTGTTCTGCCTTGTAATAAATAGTACTTAATCTTTGTATTTCTTTTTCGTCTGAGGTAAGCAGCAGCATTAATTCACTTATAGCTTTAATTGATGAGACAGGGGTTTTAATATCGTGGCTAAGGCTTGCAACTAATTCCTTTTTGCTTAGATTGGCTTCATATTCAGCTTTTCTGGCTTTTTCCAATTCTTCTCTCATTAAGTCAAAGCTCTCACTAAAAGCACCGAACAGGTTATTTCTATCCATTTTAAGAGGTACGTTAAGGTTACCTGCCGCTATGTTTTTGGCAAAGTTATTGAGCCTGGAAAAGGGTTTAGAAACATTGTGCTCTATATACAGGATATAATAAAGACAAAGTAAGGCTAAAACGGTAAAAGTTAAGAAAACTGTTGTGTAGACTCGCTTAACAGCTGAATTAAGAATGCTTTGGTAATCGTTTGTAAAAACTATCTTTCCGACAGGAGTACCGCCGGAGCTTACATCAATCATTGTGGCTCTTTGTCTTATGGCGTCGTTTATAATAAAGTCTGTATTATTATCAGTTGAGTAGATTACCTTTTCATATAAGTCAAGGATGGTAAAATCCAGATCGGCATCTTTAAATAAGCTCTGATTAATATGTCCCCAATTTTTTTCAGTAGTTTTAACTATTTCATTAACCTTTAATATATCCAGTCTGTTATCTATTCTGATATTAATAGAACATAGCAGCAGAACAACCCCTATAACATAGACAATAACAATTGATAATGCGATTCTTTTAAGTTTCATAGGCTGCAGTCCTCAAAAATATATCCGATGCCCCATACCGTTTTGATGTACTTGGGTTCATTGGGGTCTTTTTCTATCTTTTCACGCAGATGGCGGATATGGACGTTCAAGGTACCATCCCCGGTGATGGAATCCTGCCAGACATTATTAAAGAGTTCTTCCTTTGAAATTACTCTGCATTTGTTCTGAATTAAATAATATAACAGTTTAAACTCCATTAACTTCAGCTTTATCTCACAGCCGTTAATATATGCCCGGCAAAGGCTTTTATCAATGGTGATTTTCTGGGTAGGCTCTGCTGTGGACTGATTTTGAAGAGTGTTATAACGCTTGAGCACAGCTTTTACCTTTGCAAGGAGAACACTTAATTTGTATGGTTTATGTATGTAATCATCCCCGCCGATATTAAGAGCTATAAGTATATCATCATCACTGGAACGGGCACTTATGAAAAGGATAGGTACTTGTGTTGTAAGCCTCAGCTTTTTGCAGAGTTCAAAGCCGGAGGAATTGCCTAAATTAATGTCAAGAAGTATAAGTGCCACTTCGTTTTCCTTTACAAAGTCTATACATTCTTGAGAACTCTTTACATAAGCTGACTTAACATCAAACATGTTAAAGTATTCATTTGTAGTTTCAGCCAATGAAACTTCATCATCTACAATCAAGCAATCATACTTCATAAACAGCCTCCGGGCAACAATTATCTGGCAAGTAGAATAATATAGTAGCATTGTAAACAGTATACCATAATAAGGGTTCATTTTAAAAATTTTGCATAAAAGGCTATCTCCACAACTACTCTTAAAAGTACTAATTATCATAAACATATTAAGTAAACAAAATTATAAGTTTATAGTCCCAAAACGATACTTGGTTGCATATTATGCAATAAAAAGTTAATTTTGGAGTGATTTTTTTGGCTAAATTTCAAATTGGAGATGTAGTTACCAGAAGGTCTTACGGCGGAGATCTTCTTTTTAGAGTAGTCAACATAATACTAGAGAGTGGTGGTGCTGAGTGTTATGTTTTGAGAGGGTTGTCTTCACGTATTGAAGCAGATTCTAAAGCTGATGATTTGGAAAAGCAGGACGCCAGAACTGCATATACAAGAGCATATAGGGAACTTTATCAGACAAAAAGCAGTATTGAATGTGAAGGGCCATCCTGCAGAGGGTTCTTCAGCAGATTCAAAAAACGCCCTGGAAAAATTCTTCATATAGACTCTGCACAAGACTTTATGAACCAGTGTTTAGATTTTTACAAGCAAAGTAAGATAAATTGTTTCGGTAAATGGGTAAGCGAGGATAGGCAACCCTCTGTGGTGAAACAGTATTTACGGACCTATAATCCAAATATACTAGTACTGACAGGACACGACGGTTTAAAAAAGAATGCAAAAAATTATAAGTCTTTGGAAAGTTACGCAAATTCATCGTATTTTATTGATGCGGTTAAAATTGCCAGGGAGTATGAACCTGACCCCAATAAACTTTGCATATTTGCTGGTGCCTGCCAATCCTACTTCGAAGCAATAATGGAAGCCGGCGCAAACTTTGCAAGTTCTCCGAAAAGAGTATTGATTAATGCACTTGATCCTGCTATAGTGGCTCAGAAGGTTGCTATTACGGATTATGCTACAGTATTGGAGCCAAAAACCGTAATATCACTGACTATTACAGGCAGTAACGGTATTGGAGGAAAGGACACTAGAGGTCAATATAGGTAAAAAGTTTCTTTGAGAGTCCGTACGATTGAGGTGCGGGCTCTTTTATTTTTTAAGACTCTAATATAAAGTATTTTTATTTATATTTTTAGAAAAATTTTAGAATTTCTTTCGAGGGGCTTTATTCTTGGCCTCTATAATCTATATTGTAGCAACAAGCTATAGAAAATTTAGATTGGAGATATTTAAAAATGAAAAACAAAAAATTAAAACTTGGGATCCTGGTTATGGCAGCAGTAACAGTATTTACGGCAACTGCCTTTGCAGCCGGAACAACAAATGAAGGCTACGAAACACTGAAACAAATAATGGTCGATTCTGAAAGAAATGAAAAAATGACAAGCGCATCCTTGAACGGTTTCTTCAAAATATCGGACAATGGCACTGTCATAGCAGAAATGACTGGCACGGCCAAAGCAAACCACGATGACAAAGAAGAAGTCAGTGGAAATGTTAAAGTCAGTATGCAGGGAAAAAAGCAGGACCTTTCCTTCTATCATACAGGTGAGGAAGCATACATTGCTGACCAGGTAAATGAAAAATATTACAAGCTGGAAAATATCAAATCAGAAAATAAATCGAAATATAGGAGACATAATGGTGAGGAGTATTCAGCACATAAAATGAGCAAGGCAGAAGAAAATTTTCTTGATTACTTAATGGGTGATCTTAAAGCTCAGATTGAATTATCACAAAACAGTGACGGCACTAAAACGATTACCATGGACTTGAACCAGAATGAAATTCCGGTGGCTTTGAATTTATTGACTGCAGTGGCAGCCAGTCATAAAGATTCGGACAATTATGGCGGGCTTGAAAAGGACAATAGTCATAACCAGGTTGTTTTCGAAAAGCTTCCCTTTATGAAGGACTTTTGTGAAATGAACAAAGATGCAATACCTGTACTAAGGCAGGATGTAAAATTGACAGCTTTAGTATTCAAACTCAATGTGGCTTCAGACAATCATATAAAGGGTATTGAGGCAAGTGTTGATGTAACTGGTAAGGATGCCGATGGAATTTCTCACGATATTTTATTCCAAAGCTCGGTTTCTGTAAGTGATATTAACAATACTAAGGTTGATGAGTTTAATCTGACAGGAAAAACCCTTGAAATTATTGACGCTGACGATTTGAAATGCAGCCGGAAGTGAATTAACCCATAATACAGCAATACAGTAAAGTGTAGCTTAAAGAAAGAGCTTGAAGGACTTTATACCATATGCACATCTGTCTGCCTGGCAGACAGGTGTGCAATAAACCATGGAGGCTGATATGTTACTGGAAGTAATAAATCTAACTAAGCAATATTCCGGAAACTGTGGAATAAAAGGCTTAAGTCTCACTGTTTCGGAGGGAGAGGTTGTTGCTCTTCTCGGACCCAATGGGGCAGGTAAAACCACTGCCATGAAGGCAATGATGGGATTTGTCCCTATTAACACCGGTTCATCCTTATATAAAGGTGTTTCAATTATAGATAGACCGCAGGAGACTAAAAATGAAATAGGAATGATGATCGGTGACCCTGCCCCCTACCTTCATATGACTGCACATCAATACCTGCGCTTACATCAGAACTTATACAGTGAAATCACTGAGGAAGATATTGCTGCTGTTCTGAACCTGACCGGTCTTGAAGATAGAAAGAACAATAGAATAAAAACCTATTCTACAGGAATGAAACAACGAGTTTGTCTGGCTAGGATATTACTTTCAAAGCCAAAGCTGATACTTCTCGATGAACCATTTTCCGGGATGGATATAGAAGGTAGAAACCAACTGGTACAATTGTTTAAGTCAATGATCAAGAAGTACAATACGGCAATGATTATTTCAAGCCACTTAATTCACGATATTGAGGATATAACTTCAAAGGTATGTATAGTTAAAAACGGTAAATGCTTAGGCACAAAAGCGGTTAGTGAAATCAGAAACACCTGCCCCTCTGTTGAAAAGTATTATTTGGACACTATTTCTGAATTGAGCATAAAGGAGGGAGCAGTATGAAAAACTTTATAAATTTTTCACTAGGAGAGTATAAGAAATTAATATATCAAGCAAAAACAAAGGTTATTCTTGCATTAACTGTTTTATATGCAATTGCAATGGGTGTGGTCAGTTTTATTATTAAAAATAACACTGGTGTAACTGTAGTTTCACCAGAAAGATTCCCTGCCTTTATTCTTGAAATACTATCAGGTCTTATATTACCCCTCTTTACTATTCTTATTGTCAGTGAGTTGTATGCTGCTGAATTTAAGGATGCCACAATAAAGAATCTATTTGCATTACCGGTTAGTAAAAGTATAATATATTTAGGGAAAATAGTGGCAGGAGCTGCATTAATTGGTACTGTAATTTTAACCTTGGGAATATCCGGTCTTGTCATGAATGTCGCAATTAATGGTTCTGATGCTTTTTCAGGTATCGGAATGAGCTTTATCAGTTATTCCGGAACTTTTATATTTCTCACCGCGGTACTGTTCATAACGGCTTTTTTTACTTTACTTACAGCAAGCCCAAATATTGCAGTTGTAATGAACCTGATGATCTGGTTTGTGATGGGGTTGGCAGGGACCTTTCTTGCTCCTGTCAGACAATACCTGCCTACCGGGTTTACGCAGTGGTACCAGCCTCTGGTGAATGGAACTAATGCAACAACAGCTTTACCAACGCTAATTTATATGCTTTCGTACTGTGTCATTTTTGCAGTTGCAGGATTGATTATTTTTGAAAGGAAAGAAGTGTAAACAATGTCTCTGAGAGTCAAGCTGATTTTAACATATGTCATAATGCTTGTTATTACAGTATTTATAGTAATTACATTTGGAATTGCAATTTTAACCCATACCATGGGACTTGTAGTCAATTCCTTTATTGGAGATCAGACAGAGGAATCAGCCTTGAACAGAGTGGTTGATGTTATAGTTGACGTGAGATATACCGAGAAATATGACCCTGATACACTTGTTAAGGACAGCTTCGCAGAAAAATTGGCAAGTCAGATAGAAATGTTTAGCGGTTTTTTGGTTATAAGAAACAATGAGCAGTTCAAGGCCTTCGGTCAACCAAATGCCGATGTGACTCTTTATAAAAAAATAGTAGAGTCAAAGAAGGATACAAATCCTGTAAAGCATGATCTTCTTTTCAGTGACAGATTTGACTGGATGAGACAGGAGTATTTCTTCCTGGAATATAACTTTAATAATTCAAGTCATCTTAGCTACTACTTTGTGTTTAAAATTGATCACTCAAAAATTATGGCAGGGCGGTTAAATAATCTGATTTTTATAATACTACTACTGCTGGCAGCGATTATCATCCTGCCGTTATTGTGGATTGTAACAAAAGATATAGTTATTCCGCTGAAAAAACTTGATAGATGTGCTCAGGAGATCGCTAAAGGAAACCTGGATTTCCAACTGAATTCAAATTCACAAAATGAAATAGGGAGTGTAACCCGCTCTTATGAGAAAATGCGTTTTGAGCTTAAAAAATCCATTGCAAGCCAGCTTCAAATGGAGGAAAGCAGAAAACAACTATTATCAGACATTACTCACGACCTGAAAACGCCTATTACCTCAATAAAAGGCTACATTCAAGGGATTCGGGATGGTGTCGCAAATGACCCTGAAAAGGTATCGAAATACCTTGATGTTATCTATACAAAGACAGTTGATATGAATGCCATGATAGATGACTTATTTTTGTTTTCAAAGCTGGATTCAGGGAAAGAGCCTTTCAACAAGGATTATATAGACATCACACAGTTTTACAATAATTGCCAGCGGGAATTGCAGCTGGAGCTTGATGGCAGGGCCGTTGAACTCAAAGCTCATTGCAGGGTTTCTCCTGGCTTTAAGGTTCTAATGGACAGTCAGAAAATTAAGAGAGTAATTCAGAATATAGTCAGCAATTCGTTGAAATTTATGGAAAAGGAAAGAAAGCTGATAAACCTGACTTTTGAAGAAGACAACGAAGGACTTATTGTCAAAATTAAAGATAACGGTATTGGTATTGATATAAATGAATTGGATAAAATATTTGATCGTTTCTACCGCACTGATCCTTCCAGAAACAGAAACACAGGAGGATCGGGCCTGGGGTTGGCCATAACAAAGCAAATAATAGATAGGCATAATGGTACAATACAGGCTGACAGTGTTAAGGGAGAATGGACGGAAATTACATTTAAAATACCGCAGGGTAAGTAAAGTGGCTGCGGTTGGAGAGGTAACATGGAAAAAAAGAGAATATTAATAATTGAGGATGATTTGGCTATTGCTGAATTGGAAAGGGATTACCTAGAGATAGACGGCTTCCGGGTTGATATAAGTCAAAGTGGAGCAAAGGGTCTTGAGTTAGCTCTAAACCAATCCTTTAATCTGATAGTCCTTGATTTGATGCTGCCAGAGACGGACGGCTTTGAAATATGCCGAAAAGTACGCAGCAAAAAGGATACACCTATTTTGATGATTTCAGCCCGTAAGGATGACATAGACAAAATCAGGGGTCTGGGATTGGGAGCTGATGATTATATGACAAAACCCTTTAGCCCCAATGAGATGGTTGCCCGCGTTAAGGCTCATATAAGCCGTTATGAAAAGCTCAGCGGGACTAATCGGGATCACAAGCAAACGGAGTTGGCTATCAGAGGACTGGTTATAAACCTCGACGCAAGACGAGTTACGTTAAACGAGGAGGAAATATTTCTTACAACCAAGGAATATGACCTTCTTCTTTTCCTTGCTCAAAACCCCAATCATGTTTTCAGCAAAGATACCCTGCTGGAAAAAGTATGGGGAATTGACTGCTTCGGGGACAGTGCCACAATAACCGTGCACGTTGGTAAACTTCGTGACAAAATTGAAAAAGATAAAGAAAATGAACAATTTATAGAGACAATATGGGGAGTTGGCTATAGATTCAAAATATAATGAGCAGCACTTAATACTTATGAACCTAATCAATAAAAAAAATGCCCGGACAAGCCGGAGCATTTTTAGGGGGTTAAAATGTATTTTGTGGGGTCAGTTATAGTTATTGCCTTATTTTACTTTTCTTATACATTTAAGTAAGATATAAATAGATAATTCTTAATACATGGAACAAAGTGAATATTTATATTAAGTCAAACAACAACATGATATAATATCAAATAACACAAATAATACAAAACTTTTAATACAAAGCAAAAATTTTTACGTATTATTATTAATAAGAATGCATAACTAATATTCTGATATTTGTTTAACCATTTGCAGAATAAAAATGTGAGGGATGTCTGTGAAAAAAAGAGTTTTATCAATTATACTTATTTTAATATTTGTTTTTACATCTACTGTAGGGATTTACGCAAAAGCAAGATCTTTCGGTGGAGGCAGGTCTTTTTCTAAATCCTATAGCCGGAGCTTTAGCAGTTCGAAAAGCAGCGGCTTTTTTGGTTCATCAAAATCAAAAACCAGCAGCTCAAAAAGCAGCAGTTTCAAAAGTAGCGGTATCGGCAGCAGTACCAGGAGTATACCCGGTACATCAAAGAGCTATACTGGGTCCTCCGGTTCGAAGGCCAAAAGTTTCTCTGCCAAAACTGCATCAAAAAAATATTCATATATGCAGGATTCTTATAAGAAGCAGGTTTCTGGGAAGAATTTCAACACTTACAAGCAAAAACTGAATACCGAGCAACAGAAGGTTTATAACGACTCCATGAAACGAGACTATGGAACAAGTTCCAGAAGAATGAGCTTTGAGGATGCCATAAGAACAAGAACCTCAAGAATTAATTCCTTCGGAAACAGACCGGTAAATATTAATGTTAACACCGGAATGTTCGGGAGCCCTTTCTCGTACGGGTATGCTTACGTTGGTCCTTGGGATTTGTGGTTTTTAATGAGGGCCTCTGATATGTTCTGGTATCACCATTGGCTGGAGATTTCGCCATACAAGAGTTATTTCAACCAACAGGAATACGAAAAGCTGGAAAAGAGAGTAGATGAACTTGAAAAGCAGGGAGTAAAAAGAGATCAGAACTATATAGATCCTGATACTGATCCTGATCTTCAATTTTCTCAGCAATACCAGGAGCAAAATATTGATAAGGTATATTATACCGATAAATATTCGACAAACACGGGAAGCAGTGGTGCAGTTGTTGTAATGATTTTTATCACAGCCGTTGGCTTGATAATAGTAATAAGAAAGTTATCGAAACCAAAGAAGAAGAGATCCCATTACAGCAGGATTTATTAAGAGTATAACCGTAAATCGGTATTTAATAATATTTTTTGATGCAAAGCGCATAGATGAGGGAATTATATGTTTGATTTTAAGAAAAAGAATGAAGCTTCAGAAATATTAAATCCGCTTGACATAAATAAAAATTCCATGATTGAATTCCATCTTAAAGAACTGGATTTGGAAGGATTCTTCACTTTTGAAAAAATAATTCAAATGGATATCGGTCAGCGCCCCTACACAAGGTATTTGCTTTATTCCAGAGTGGATGAATCCGAATATATATTTGAGGTATACAACTCTCAGGAGGAAGAAGGTGCGCATGAGACCTACATGTATTTTCTGGATGATACAATACCCTTTTCCGAGGAGTTTATGAATGTAGTAGGACAGAAATATATAACAACTCCGGACGGTTCGGAGTATGAACGGTGTGTAATGCCGGAAGCCGATTATAGAATCGACGGTATAAAAGGAACTATAAAAGTATTGGACCTGAACACCGGTAAACTGACAAATAAAGTGGAGGTTGAAGTCTGGGATTATCAAAGAGATGCAGATGGTGTAATTGAGTATCTGAACATTGAGATGATGAAGGATGACGGAATGTTCAGAATATTTATAGGTCAGAGATTTGAAGGAATACATTACAAGCTATATCAAGGACTTGACAAGGATTAGCCCATGAATTCTCAAGTAAGTAATAAGGTAAATTATAAGAAAGATAAACATTAATGTTTTTTGAATTATAAATATCGCTGCAAAAGCAGCGGGATGGAGGATAAGATGTTAGAATATCTGAGCTTTTTCTTAAAGGATTTGTCCTTTAGTTTTGTAATACTTTCAGTTGGTTTTATTCTTGGTTGGATAATCTACAATAATATTGTTTTGAGGGATGTATGTCTGAAGGATGCGTTGTTTAACCGTGATAATCTGGCTGTCTGGATTGAATTTATCGGAGCCTTTGTATTTCCGGTACTATATCTTGCCAGCCACGGAATAAAAGGTTCGGCAAGTGATAACATATTTGTGGACTTGGCAGTATGCCTTGGTTATACAGTGTTTTACATAGCAATACTAACCATTTTGAGATTATGTTCAAAATTCTTTGTAAATTTAATTAATGCCAGTGACAAAAACGGAAAGATATGTCTGAATAAAGAAATATGTGAACAGAAAAATATAGGAGCGGCTCTTTTCTCTGTGTCACTTTCAGTTATATTTATTAATATTGTTAAATTAATTGACTTTATTGATATAATAAACGGATTGGGTCTTGAGATACTTATGAAAGTTTTGGTATTCCTCGTTTTCATGCTTTTATCACTGGTTTGCTATTCATTTGTTTTAAGACGAAAAACCACACTTTTCAAGGAATTGTTTATTGACAATAATGCTGCAGCAGGAATAGGGTTGTTAGGATTTGTATTTGCAATACAGACAATAATTACAGGTATAATGTCCTTTTACAGTATGGATTTTGATTTACTAACAGTTTCATTTGTTGTAGCTGTTAGCCTGGTTATATTTGGAATATTATCAGTACTGTTTAAACTGATTTTTACAGGTATTGTTAAGGTGGATATCTGGAATGAAATATACGAGCAGGACAACTTCGGTGCAGCAATCGGACAGGTGGCACTATATGTAGGTATAGCTGCTGTAATCGTAAATTTTATTATGTAGTAGTGATTCGATAATTATATAATTTTTTTACATAAGAAGCAAATAGGCTCTGTGCCTGTTTGCTTCTTATGTTATAAGAGACGCAGGAAGTGCCCAGTTGCCGTCCTAAATGTGATGAGAAAGAATTAATCCTAGCATTGCTTTACATTATAGCTTATAGCAAATCAAAAGTGCGAGTACAACTAAAATTAAATGGGGGCACGGTTAAAAGCAGCTGCGAAATTTCAAGGCGACGAAAAGGAATAAAGCCGTCAAAGCGGCAGGATGCAGCTTTGAGCATAAGAGACACAGGACATCGCCCGTCTGCCGGCCTTAATGTGAGAAGAAAGAGCTAAACGTGGTGCAGCCTCGCAGGTATATAACTTATAGCAAATGCAAAGTGCGCGAGTACAACTTAAAAAAATTTGGAGTATGATTAGGAAATAAAAAAATACAATAGCTGGTCGGCTATTGTGTTTTTTATTTTCGGGTACGACAAATTTTTTTAAGTTGTACGGGAGCACTTAATCTTACTACAGGCATAACCTGAAAGCATACCCTGTTTAGCTCGTCCTATTCACATTTTATTAATATTTGTTATACAATCTTAACATTATTTCAGGAAAAACGTGGTATAATAATAAATGTAAAGCCATTATAAGCTTTTTCATTTTGTTCCTCCTTTAAACATATTGATTTGTTTTTTGTTACTTAGGGCACCTATTTATCAGGAATTATTATAAATTATAATCTGAGGTGCTTTTTTTTCTGCGTAGATTACCAGAACTTAATATCAGATAACAAATATTTACTGGACAATATGTATTGATATACTTAAGTATTTAGGTTATAATGTGTAAAGTGCACTGAAGATAAACATTTTGTTTAGAGCCGTGCATATTACGATAAGCCAATTTTGGTCGTACTAGATGGGGAGGTAGCGGTGCCCTGTACCTGCAATCCGCTATAGCAGGATTGAATTCCTGTCCGAGGTCTAAGTATGTAGTGCCTGCCCTTTACAAGTGGCAATGAAAATTGGGTCTTGCGCAATAGAAGTCTGTGAACCCCGTCAGGTCCGGAAGGAAGCAGCGGTAAGCGGTAAATTCTGTGTGCCGCTAGGTTACCTGATTAGAGTTAACTGTAAATGAAGCTTTGCTTCTGTGGTAACGGCTATATATTTCTATCGACGATGGGTGTACGGCCATTCATTATTATAACAAAGCAAGCCTGTTCAGAGTCAGATGACTTATGGGACAGGCTACTTTTGTTTTACAAGAGCTTTTTCGTTCTATTTCCTATCTTTTAATTAAAAAAATTAGTACAATAAATATTAGTTCAGTAATAAATATTAGTACAGCAAATTAACTAATAAAAAATGACTAATATGTTATCCTTGAACTCATACTATGCTATTATAAATACATGTCAGAAATATCATTATATAAACTATTGGGAAGAGAGGTTGTGAAGTATGTCCTACACAGCTTTATATAGAAAATGGAGACCGCTGGTTTTTGAAGACGTAGTCGAGCAGGAGCACGTGGTAAGAACAATAAAGAATACCGTAAAGTCTGAGCGTATAGGACACGCCTACCTTTTCTGCGGAACCAGAGGTACAGGAAAAACTACAATGGCAAAAATTTTTGCCAGAGCGATTAATTGCTTGAATACCAAGGATGGTGATCCCTGCAACGAGTGTGAAATATGTAAGGGTATACTGAGTGATTCCATTCTTGATGTTGTCGAAATAGATGCTGCTTCAAACAACAGCGTGGACAATATAAGAGAAATAAGGGATGAAGTGGTTTATGCTCCCTCACAGGCAAGGTACAAGGTCTACATCATAGACGAGGTACACATGCTTTCAGCAGGAGCTTTCAATGCCCTCCTCAAGACCCTCGAAGAGCCCCCGGCACATGTGGTATTCATACTGGCTACCACCGATCCCCATAAGCTTCCTGCAACCATCCTGTCAAGATGTCAGAGGTTTGATTTCAAGAAGATAACACCGGGGAGCATAGCCGGGAGAGTCAAGATTATTGCTTCAGCAAGCGGAGTAATACTGGAAGACGATGCAGCTCTGTTGATTGCCAGACTGGCTGATGGCGCAATGAGAGATGCTTTAAGCATACTTGACCAGTGTATTTCTGCAGGTAACAATAATATTTCACATCAGAATGTGTTGGATGTTATAGGAATTGTCAGCGATGATTTTATAGCTGAAATAGTCGATTATATAAAGGATAAAAACGTTGAAGGTCTTGTTAACGGCGTGGAAAAGCTGTCCTCCAACGGAAGGGATATACTCCGCTTTGCTTCGGATCTTGTACTGTATTTCAGAAATCTGCTGTTATGCAAAATAACTCGGAACCCCGGTGATATAATTGATTTAAGCAGACAGTACCTCCAAAACATGATTCAACAGGCTGAAGCCTTTAACAAGGAGAGAATTATCGGAATAATAAAGGAACTGTCAGCCTTCGAGTCCCAGCTTAAATATGCCCTTAATCAGCGTGTATTCCTTGAGGTAATGCTTATTTCTATAAGTGTGGGCAGCTTTGGACAGGGTGGGGAAGATAACGCTCTGGCTGACAGGGTTGCCGATCTGGAAAATGCCATCAGAACGGGGGCAGGCGCAGCCCAACCCGGAGGAGGCAACGTTGCTGCGCCTGCAGCAGGTGTTGAAATAACCGGACAGTCACGCAGCAGGGTTCTGGATAATTTGCCGCCGGTACCCGAGAACAGTACAGCAGTAAATCCGTTTGCGCCGCCATCGGCAGCGAGGGGCTTGGTTACAACCGGTTCCAACACCGGCGGTAATGGTGCGGCGGGTGCGGTTTCAACAGGAAGCATGTCGCATAACAATACTTCACATCAGCCCCTTGAAATCTGGCCCGATGTAATGAAGGAACTCCGTTCCGGAGGCAGAATGATGCTTGCCACTTATTTGACTTCAGCAAAGGCTGTGCATGGTGACGAAGCTACAGTACTTATTGTATTTCCATCAGGTGTGGCTTCATTTAAAACTGTAATTTCAAAGCCTGAACATATTGAGGTTCTGGAGAATGTTCTTTTAACAAAGCTTGGAAAGCAGGTAAGAGTAAAGTTAATTGACGAGGAAGACCTGCTAAATATAATTCCCGTTCAGGCTACAGAAAAAAGTAATGATGAAGAAAGCCCTTTATTAAAAAATGCCAGGGAAATTGCAGGGAAGCTTAATGTTCACCTTGATATAATAGACGAATAAGTTATAATATTAGATAGAAAATTCAAAAAACAATAAAATTCCAGTTAATAGGAGGATGTTATATATGGCAAGAGGCGGATTTCCCGGAGGCGGTTTTGGTGGTGGTGGCGGCTTCGGAGGCGGAAATATGAATAACCTGATGAAACAGGCACAGAAGATGCAAAAAGATATGGAAAAGGCCCAGCAGGATCTGGAGAACAAAACAGTTGAAGTTTCTGTTGGCGGTGGTGCTATTTCCATAGTTGCAACAGGTAAGAAGGAAATCAAGGAAATTGTTATAAAACCTGAAGTTGTTGATCCTGACGATGTAGAAATGCTGCAGGATCTTATACTTAGCGCAGTTAACGAAGCACTGAGAAAAGCTGATGAAATGGCTAACTCGGAAATGGGTAAGATTACAGGCGGTTTAGGCGGCTTCCCCGGATTATTCTAGGACACTTGAAGCTATTTTATTCTAAGATCAGGATTTGACTAAAGCGCTCTAACAGGGCGTTTTTCTCAAATATAAATACAATTTACAAATGATATAATGACCGGTTGCCTGAACAGATGAACTATGGTCCAATAAATTATGACTTTATATATTATAGTCGATAAACTGTAGGACGACCCGGCACATAGATGGGGGTTTAAATGGATTATTATGCAGTTCCTGTTGCAAAGCTTGTAGAAGAATTTCAAAAGTTACCGGGTATTGGACACAAATCTGCACAAAGGTTGGCTTTTCATGTAATAAACATGCCAATGGAAAAAGTACAGGGACTTGCGAATTCAATATTGGATGCCAAGCAGAAGACCAGATATTGTTCGGTTTGCAGCAATTTGACTGATGTGGACCCATGTCCGCTATGCAGCGGAGCCTCGAGAGACAAGAGCTCTATTTGTGTTGTTCAGGATGCACGAGATGTTGTAGCCATGGAACGGACAAGAGAGTTCAAGGGACTATATCACGTTCTGCATGGCGCAATTTCACCAATGATGGGTATAGGGCCGGAAGATATTAAAATTAAGGAACTTATAAGAAGGCTGGGAGATGGACAGGTCAAAGAGGTTATATTAGCCACAAACCCGAATGTAGAGGGAGAAGCTACAGCAATGTATCTCTCAAAGCTTATTAAGCCTTTAGGAATAAAGACGACTAGAATAGCCCACGGAATTCCTGTTGGCGGCGACCTGGAGTATGCCGATGAAGTTACTTTGGCAAAAGCACTGGAGGGCCGTCGGGAGATATAATTAATAAGACATATATAGCCACCCTGAAAGTTGGTTAACGCAACTATAGGGTGGTTTTTAAGAAAAGGTTCTAATTATGAATGGGCTCAGAAGCTTCTTTGAAATCTTTAAAACCAAAGCAAAAAAACTTAAGCTAGAAATAAAAGCTCTATATTTAGTTTATAAAAGGCCGGACGTACCTTGGTATAAAAAATTATTTATTATCCTGATAGTGGGTTACGCGTTGAGCCCTATTGACCTGATACCTGACTTTATACCTATACTGGGCTACCTGGATGATTTAGTGCTGATACCTTTGGGTGTTATTCTGGCCATTAAGCTGATTCCTTCTGATATTATGAAAGAATGCAGGGAACAGGCTGAAGATGTGTTCAAGGACGGGAAGCCGAAGAATTGGGTAGCCGGAACGGTAATTATATTAATATGGACAGCGATAATATTGTTGATAGCTACCAAATTCTTATAGGCTGATTTGTTTTAAACTATAATTCAAGTAAGTCCTCTATGATTCGGGCTGCGTCTTCAACATACTTTACACAATATGTACCCCAATAACCATTGTCTTGGGCAAATTTCATGCCCTCCGGCGTACTTATGTCGCACTTGAGCAACTCCTTGCATTTAATAGACCCGTGAATTTGTCTGAATCTATCAGAAAACTCCTGTACAAGCTCGAAGGTTTTAACCTTTGAGGTCATGTCCTCCTCAAGATACTTTCCGTACTTCAAGCCTATTAGCATAAATGCTCCTGTAACTGCCCCGCAGGTTTCTGCCATACGCCCCATCCCTGCACCAAAGGAACAGGATATCTTTAAGGCTGTTTCCTTATTCAAACCAAGTTGTTCACAATACGTTGAAAACACAGCCTGGGAACAATTAAAGCCCTTGTTAAAACATGCGACTGCTTCATTTTCCTTACACATTTAATCCACCTCCACGCAAATTTAATTAACTTAACAATCTTTAATGTTTATATTGCAAGACTCATTTTTGTCTATGGCTTCTAGTAGTATTTTAAGACTTTCTATTACTTGAAGCCGACTGGTACCGGGAATTGAGTCATACACCTTTGTGAAATACAAATCCATACTTGCTTCAATCTTTTTAAATATTTTTTCCCCGCTGTCTGTAAGGGATATAGTAACATATCTTCTGTCTTGCAAATCTATGTCACGCTTAACCAGTCCGTTATTGACGAGGTTATTTACTGTTCGGCTCATGGTACTGTTCTCTAAATTAAGTAACTGAGCAAGCTCGTTCAGAGAAATATTTGCCGAGCGCCCTATTTCAACCAGAGCATGACATTGAGCCATGGTTATATTACAGCAGGAAACCTGTTTATCTTCTAGTACTCCTAACTTTCTTTCAAGAAATCTTAACATTTCACGCAAAAGCTTAGGATCATCTGTAATAGTCATTGGTAAAACCTCCTGTAATTATTGTAACAGCAAATAGTTGTATAATGCAACTATTTTTTAGTAAAATTGTCCATATTAACGAAATAAATCCCAATTATAATTGACTTATTATGTACCATAATATACCATTATATTGCATAAATTCATATCTAATTTATTGAATTTATGTTTTTATAATGAAAGGAACTTTGTTTATGGGGTGTATTTTAGAGAACAAGGCTATTGAACACGGAGATGATTGGCTGCCCAAGACAGCACACCACGCTCTATACGACTGTGTGATTTGTCAACAGGTATTCCTATGAATAGAAAACAACTGGTCAGCATAATTGATTCCATAACCTTTTCAGAAAAGGAAACCGAGCTACTATTGCACGGCGAGCCTGTGGAGACCTTATCTAAAGAGCTGGTTAAAAAAATCTATTTTATGGGATTAGATGAATGGTATGATGCAATTCCAAGAAATTTGAAAGTTCTATTTGAGAATTAATGATTATGAGTTACGCTTTCTAAAAGGATACTTAGCAACTTATTCTGTTACTTGGACAAACACGGGAAATGTTGCAAAATATAATTATAAGTTTAAATACAATAATTATCTACAATATCTACATTTTAGTTTTGTATGAATCATACAAAAAAATACGTGTCTCAATATATAAAATCGTAAAATACATCCAATATTTTTTTGTCTGGTTATTATATAATATTCATTATGACAACATCCTTTTAATATGGGAAGGGGAGTGATAATATTTGCGTGTTAGTGTACCTTTGGAATTTTATTCGGCACTTATATCAGCTTGTACTATTTGTTACGTAATATACAGAATAAATACCGATTTAAAAAAGGTTTCCCTGGTGAACTATATCATCAGCGCTCTTTTTATTACTTCAGTCACAGCCTTTATTAATGTTCTGAGTCCTGAAATGAATATGGGAATAAAGCTTACTTTGGGTTTTCTATCAGTATTAATGGTGGTTAGGTTGTTTTTTAAAATTAATATGTACTATACGGTTATATCAGCAGTTTTCAGTATTGTGGCAATTAGTTTTGCTGACCTTTTATTATCACTTTTTTCTACTAATTTATTGGATACGACAAAGGAGCAATTTAGAGTAAATTTTTTCAACCTAACAGTTGGCGGCCTTCTTAATTTTCTTTTTTGTTGTATTTTTGTAAGATTTATCGCTGAAGATTTCATGAAGGCAAGGAAGCGGATATATAAAAGGCATAAAAGATTTATGATTTTACTTTGTGGAAATCTTGTGACGGTATTTGTAATACTTATATTTATATATAGTCTTTTCAGCTTTACATTTGAAATCAAAGACGCACTTAAATTTAACAGTGGGGCGTATATCAGCATTATAATTGTCATAGGCGTACTTATGGGATCAATAGCCGGAACAATATATCTGATTAATTATTTTCTGCTGAACAGATTAAAGTATGACAGGCTCAAAACCACTAACCTCAAGGATGTTATGACGGGAACACTTAACAGATCTTCCGGGCTTAAGTTTATTGAAGAACAGTTGGAACTTTGCAAAAATCAAAGTAAAACAATGACCCTATG
The DNA here is from genome assembly GCA_023460955.1 of Bacillota bacterium. GTDB lineage: Bacteria > Bacillota > Clostridia > Acetivibrionales > DSM-1351 > Ruminiclostridium. The sequence goes on from JAEWOH010000066.1 coordinate 98,622, forward strand.
TTATATTGATGTAAATGACCTAAAAGTTATAAATGATATGCTGGGACACCGAGAAGGTGATTTTCTCCTAAAGACCATAATCGGAACGATAAAGGAAAATATAAGGGATACAGATGTTATCAGCAGACTGGGAGGAGACGAGTTTGTTATTGTTTTCCCGGGCTGTACCATGGATTATTCAGAAAGAGTTATGGATAGAATTTCAGGAGAATTAAGACAGCTTAAGCCTTTTTCAAATAAAGAATATACAATAAGCATAAGCTACGGCTTTTCAGAGTATAACGGTGAAGCAGGGATTACAGTGGAAGTCTTATTGGATAAGGCTGATCATCAGATGTACCAGAATAAAAGAGCTATTAAAGCTATGGCGTAATAATGATTAAAATTCAATTCAAATTCACAGGCCCTTCACATTTGTTTTTTTGAGATGATGTATAATAATATCATCTGGGAAATACATTGTGAAGGTTTTTCTATTTTTAATAGCAGGATAGCTTTCAGAAGCAGAGTACTTAGAACATGGGGATTACAAAAGAAAGGTGACTTTTATGTATAAGATTCTGGTAGTAGATGATGAAGCGGGTATTCGCGAAATAATCAAAAAATACGCGGTTTTTGAAGGACATCAGGTAACTGAGGCTAAAGACGGTATGGAGGCTGTAAATATATGCAGGGAGAAAGAATTTGATATCATAATTATGGATATTATGATGCCTGAATTGGATGGATTTTCGGCCTGCAAGGAAATCAGAAAAACAAATAAAACTCCTGTGCTCATGCTTTCTGCAAGAGGAGAGGAATACGATAAGATTCACGGTTTTGAACTAGGAATAGACGACTATGTTGTTAAGCCTTTCTCTCCGAAAGAACTGATGATGAGAGTAAGTGCAATTATGAAACGCAGTACCGGCGGGGGAGTCGAGGAGGCTAAAAAGGAAATAGTCAGCTTTGAAGGACTTACGGTTGATTTTACCGGAAGGCTGGTTTACATTAACGGAAGTAAAATAGATATGTCTCCAAAGGAATATGATTTGCTGTTCTATCTCGTTAAAAACCGAGGAATTGCACTTACAAGAGAAAAACTTATCACAGATGTATGGGGATATGATTTTTTCGGAGATGACAGAACTTTAGATACGCATATAAAACTTTTAAGGAAGAGCCTTGGTGATTATAATAAGTTTATAGTTACCCTCAGAGGGGTGGGGTATCGCTTTGAAACTTGAGAAAATGAGCATAAAGTATAAGCTGTTTTTCTTTCTTGCTGTATTTGCGGCAGTTATTCTCGTTATGTTATGGTTCTTCCAGATTGTTTTTCTGGATGACTTCTACAGACATATTAAAATTAACAACCTCAAATCCTCGGCTGAAACCATTGAAAAAAACATAAATAATGACAACTTAAATGAACTTTTGAACACCATTTCTGAGCAAAATCAGACCTATATAAGGCTATTCCTTGAGGATGGAACCAATATATTTTCATCGGATGCGGCTCCTGACAGCTTAATTCACAGAATGTCTACAGTTGAACTGTATGACTTGTACCGAAAAGCTGAGCAGAATAAAGGTGCGCTGTTGGAAAGCCGAGCCGGAAGGGGGGGAGAGCCATTTGGAAACAATCAGCGCTTTGAAGGAAAGCTTCCCAAAGGCTTTGACAGGATTGCTGAAAGTATGATTTATGTAAAAATATTTCAAAAGGCTGATGACTCCAAGATAGTACTTATGCTTAACTCGACTATCACACCTGTGAATGCCACCGTTGATACCTTAAGTGTACAGCTTGTGTATTTGACAATTATAATTATTTTACTGGCAGTGAGCATGGCACTTTTTATTTCCGGAAGAATATCAAAACCAATTATTAAGATAAATACTTCTGCTAAAGAGCTTGCAAAGGGAAATTATGATACTACTTTTGACGGAAGGGGTTATCTCGAGATTACAGAGTTGAATGATACTCTGAATTATGCTGCAAAGGAGCTTTCCAAGGTTGAAGGACTCAGACGGGAACTTATAGCAAATATATCCCACGACCTGAGAACCCCGCTAACTATGATAACGGGGTATGGGGAGGTTATGAGGGATTTGCCGGGAGAGAATACTCCCGAAAACATCCAGATCATTATTGACGAGGCAAAAAGGCTGACAACTCTCGTAAACGATATCCTTGATATATCCAAGCTCCAGTCAGGTACTCAAAATTTGACTATGCAACACTTTAACCTGACTCAAAGTGTAAAAGAAATACTTTCTAGGTATAATAAACTTACAGAACGGGATGGTTACAGATTTGTTTTTGAAAATAGCTGTGAAGCATGGGTTGAGGCCGATGCAGTTAAAATATCGCAAGTTATTTATAACCTTGTAAACAATGCTGTTACTTATACGGGAGCTGATAAAACAGTTAAAATAAGGCAAACTACAGACAAAGAGACTGTAAAAATAGAAATTATTGATACAGGTGAAGGGATAACGGATGAGCTTCTGCCTTTAATCTGGGATAGGTATTACAAGGTTGACAAGGCTCATAAGAGGGCTGCTATCGGGACTGGATTGGGGCTTTCTATAGTGAAAACCATTCTTGACATGCATCAGGCAAAGTATGGCGTAATCAGTAAACAGGGTGAAGGAAGTAATTTCTGGTTTGAACTGCG